>CAZIJN010000019.1:0-75964 GCA_964539635.1 uncultured Desulfobacterales bacterium
GCCATCCCTTTACACACATCAACTTTAGGTGGTTATTAAATTTTCATTCCTAAACACTTTAATATAGACATAGTATCAGCTTCAACACTTGGATAGCTGGACTTGATAAAAATATGCTGCTTTCCATAATCGCATAACCCATTTTTTCCATGTGGGCAGCGGGTTTGTGAGCAGTCTGGAATATTATCGTTAGCTGCCATTGCGTCAAGACAAGCAGAATTTGGAACATCTACAATAGCCACACAATGGGCTGGTTTCCCATCACGCCCCGCACGTCCAGCTTCTTGATACCAACCTTCCATACCGCTTGGCATTGCTGTATGAACCACAAAACGAACGCTGCCTTTATCAATTCCCATTCCAAAACCTTTGGTTGTTACCATAATATCAATATCACCACTTTTAAAATCTTCTTGATTATGGCGTAAAGTTTTATCCCAATTTTCTGGTTTTACTGCTTCGTCTGGTGAAAAAGAATAATCACACTCTATACAAATCTTTTGTGAATCATTAAATTTGCTTTGAGGTATTAAGGAATGAAAATTTAATAACACCCGAAATCATTTGAAACCGCTCTTCAATATTTAATCTTCAATGATTATAAGTTTAGGGAGTTATTGCATGCTCATTCCTAAATCATCAGAATCGTCTGGCAGGTAGCCATTATCATCAGAATCATCTTTACCTTTATTTTTAGGAATTGTGATATATTGAGAGCTAAAACAATTTGGGCATAATGTGGGGCTTTTAGAAGAAAATCCACGAATTGATCCAGTTGAAAAGTCAGTTATATCGATTTTATTGTTACCCTCTATAATATATTGAGTTTGCCTTAAATAATGAGCAACACTATCGTAAATGCTATATTTGCCGTGCGAATCTGCATAAATACAAAAAACTAAACCAACACCTTTTTCCTGATATTTATCCTCTTCATATTCAAAAATTTCATCAATAATATCCTTATGTAAAACGGTTGGTAAATATTGGTAGAATAATTCATCATATTTCTCAGATTTTTCAAAATAGTTATCTACGGTGATAAATTGCATACTTAAATTGGGACGGTTAAAGTTTTTAGCAGAAATAATATTTTCCTCATTATCAAAACCTAAAATACGCATCATATCTCTTTTAACAATTTCTCCAGCAGTGGCAGTCAAGGCTATTAAAGTCATGTTTGGGTTCTTTAAACGTAGTTTATCTGCAAACTGAGGAATACGTAAATAAGAGGGTCTAAAATCATGCCCCCACTCTGAAACGCAATGGGATTCATCAATTACAAGAAAATTAATAGGGACAAACTCCATAATCTCATCTAACTCTTGAAGGAAATCTTTAATCTGCATTCTCTCTGGAGAGATATAAAGGAGTCTGACAAGCCCTAATTTGATGTCATTGTAAATAGCTTGACGTTGTTTTTCTTCAACATCACTGTTTATAAAAGCTGTCGAGAAAATACCAAAACCTTTTAATGAAATATCCTGATCTCTCATCAACGCTTTTAAAGGGCTGATTACAATAGTAAGCCCTGGCTTGATAATAGCAGGCAGCCAAAAACAGAAAGATTTGCCGCTGCCTGTAGGAAGCAGACCAATAACATCACTGCCTGAAAGAATTTTTTTTAAAATCTCATCTTGTTCATATCTAATATTTTCATAGCCAAAAATACTTTCTGCAAAATACCCAAGTTTAGTACGAACATCTTGAACAGCGTTATTAATTTTCTCTCTTCTGAAAACAAATTGGTGATCTTCTGTAAAAGGATAAATTTTTCTGCCGATTGCTTGTTCTATTGCTAATTCATCAATCACAAAATCAGCTTTACGATTACGATTATTTAACTCTATTTTAGGGTGCAGCAAATCATTAAAAGAGTCATTTTTACGATGCTTTATAATTATGTCTGGTAAACAGCAGCCAATATCAAAAATTTTAAAAATAGCATCATACCATTCATAGAGATAGGAGAGAGATAAAGCTGTTAATGGGAATGAGAAACCTAAATTTTCACTAATAGTTATAGGAGTTGTCTCACTGTATTCTATATTATGAATAAATAGGTCTTGGATAGCATAAACCTTATCAATAATATCACTTAAAAGGATGTCACCTGACAAAATTTGAGTATTAAATAAATTTATTTCTGTACCATCTGCTGCCATACAAATAGAATTTGATAATTCAGCATCTTTTGAAAAAATATTTATGATGGTTTTAAGGGTTGCTTCTGTATTTTCAATAATATCAGCATAAGAAAATCTATAAATACGCCAGCCATCTTCAACAATATAGTTTTGTCTTCTTAAAAAATCATCTAAATCAGCCCTCTGTTTAAATTTTCCAAATCCATCAATTTCTATTGCATATTTGTATTCTCCAAAAACAGCAAAATCCAGTCTATACCTTGATACTGTGTATTGAGGAACAATATTTTCTAATAAAGTGGTTAGATTAAAAACTCGTGCGAGAATTAAACGAATAAACTCACGTTCAAGATAATTGTTATCATTTTGTATTGATAGGTATGGTGAATTTTGAAGAAATTGATTAGCTACTCTTGTAATATTGCTTTGAGGTTTGAGTTTTGGCAGACTGTTTTTAATAATAGATGCTTCAGCTTCATTGTTAAACTCATTTTTAGAAATTTTGATTAACTTTTTTATTCCATCAAGATATTTAGTTGGTAACAAGTTTTGTTTAGCCTTAACAAAACCTATTTCATTATCATCTTTTATATAATTGCAAAGCTGTGGGTTTAATCTATAGATACCACGAGATATTGAGGGTAAAAAGTATTTAAGCATTCTTGAAAACCATAAATTGACTTAATGTTAAAGATTAAACTTACTAACATAATGATAATTTTTATAACCGAGCGATAAATCACACGGCTAAAGTGTAAAGAAGTCCACTAAAGTGGACTATAATAATAGTCGGCTTCAGTTATTTTAGCCTAAAAATTTATTTCAGGGCTGAAATAAATCAAATTAGTCATGATACATACTATTAAAATGGTTGATAGCCTATATCTGCTGCCTCTGGAAACCGCTCTATAAAACGGTAAAGAGTTGCCCGTCCTACCTTCAGGTAACGGGCAGCTTTTGCCTTATTTCCTCCTGTGAGCTTGAGTGCTCTTTTGACTGAATCGATATCAAGCTTACCTGCATAATTATCTTCACGATTTGGCTGCTTATCTTGATAAATTTCTATTGGCTCGTCTTGCTGCTCATTATCTGGCAAAAGTTCTGTCTGCTCGTCTTGTCGATTATGATTTTCTCTTGCTATACCTCTAAGTTCCATAGGCAAATCTGAGGGCATGATCTGATTTTGCTTGCACCTTACAATAGCAAATTGAACCGCATTTTGAAGCTCTCTTACATTTCCGGGCCAAGAATAATCCATCATCAGGCGAACAGCATCTTTAGAGAAGTTAGGAATTATAGACCCGCTGCCATTTCCATTTTCGTCCCTTGCCATCTGAAGAAAGTGCTCGATTAAAAGCGGAATATCGTTACGCCGTCTGCGTAAAGGAGGCAGTTCAATCGGGATAACGTTAAGTCTGTAGTATAAATCTTTTCTAAAGCTGCCCTTTTCTACCTCTTTGGCAAGGTCTTTGTTAGTTGCACTAATGATTCTTGCATCAACTTGTATGCTCTTTTCCCCCCCTACCCTTTCAAGAATTCCCTCTTGAAGAAATCTTAACAGTTTAACCTGAATCTGTTTAGGAAGTTCTGCAACCTCATCAAGAAAAAGAGTCCCTTTGTGAGCAAGTTCAAATCTTCCTTTTCTATCTTTAACAGCTCCTGAAAAAGCACCTTTTACGTGACCAAACAGCTCGCTTTCAACAACTCCTTCAGGAATTGCACCGCAGTTGACAGGAACAAAAAGTGCTCCTGCACGTCTGCTCTCATTGTGCAGTGCATAAGCAACCCTCTCTTTGCCTGTTCCTGTTTCGCCATGAATATGGACCGGATAGTCATAAGAGGCAACATCGCGTATCTGCTGGAAAAGATGAAGCATCTCTTTATCTCTGCCGACTATGCCTGAAAATGATGTCATCTCGTGAGCCTTTGCAGCAAGAGCTTCATGTTCTGTCATATCTCGAAATGAGGCGATAACTCCCTTTAGTATGCCATTATCAACAATTCCAGTTACACTCATCTCAACACGCCGCAGCTCGCCGTCTTTTGTATTTATCGTAATCGGATACTCAATACATCTATCTAACTGTAATTTATGAGGCTGCTCTCTATTTGATATAGTTTTTTTAGGCTTCTTTATATTTAACCGTTCTATTTCAACTTGATCGCAAAATGAGCAGCGTTCTCCACAAAAAGGTGCGCCAAAAACATCATGACAATCTTTTCCAATAACCTCTGATTTTAAGTATCCAGTTATCTTCTCAGCAGCTTTGTTGAAAAATATTATCTTTCTTTTAATATCGTGTGCAATAATTCCATCTCTCAAATTATCAAGCACAAGCTCAAGATTGTTATTATCAAGTATCAATTCATCCATTTGGTTTTTTCCGCCTTTGTGTTGTTTTGCGATCTTAAAACTTCTGCACATCTTTTTTTTATATATTTCCTGAACATCAGGTCTAAAGTCAGGTTCTATTTTTTTGTTTTTTTACATATAAATTTTAGATACAGATATGTATCACATCAAAAATTCAATTACCAGACTCTTTTTTTGAACTATTAACTTTTGATACAAATATATTTACAAGATTCTCAATACAAAGAAAAAACTGGACTTGAGATTGAAAGTACAATATCTTTTAAGATAAATATCATCTAAAAAAAACAAGTAAAATATATTAAATTTGATAAAAAATGATTCTAAAAAATAGAGAAGTAATTTAACCTACTAAATTTAAAGGAGAGAGAACCATGGGATTTCTTAGTAAATTAAAAGAGAGTGCAATGGAGCTTCAAAGTCAGTTGGTAACTCAGGTGAAACAGTATAAAAATCAAAATTTTGCAGATGCTACTATGGCAGTTTGTGCACTTGTAGCAGCAGCAGATGGTACTATTGACTCTACTGAGAGAAAAAAGACCGCAGCTTTTATAAGTTCTAATGATACTCTTGCTGTGTTTGATGTAAGCCAGCTCCAGCAGACATTCAACACCTATTGCGATAAACTGGTCAGAGATTTTGATTTTGGCAAAGTTGATCTTCTTCAGGTGGTTTCAAAGCTAAAGAAGACTCCGCCGCAGGCTCGTGCGGCTGTTCAGGTAGCTGTTATTATTGCAGGTGCGGACGGTGATTTTGATAATGATGAAAAAAATATAATCAGAGAGATATGCCGCTCGCTTGAGCTTGATCCAAAAGAGTTTGATCTTTAAAGTGAGGTGATTATGTCAAATTGGTATATATCCACAGACGAATTTCAAAAAGGACCGCTCTCAACAGAAGAGGCAAAAGCATTTGTTCGTGAAAACCAAGGTTCTTACTGCTGGCAGCAGGGATTTCCTGACTGGAAACCTGCTTATGAGGTGATTGAAATCTGGCGTTTTAAAAAAGATGGGGTAACCCCTTTTCCAAAACCACCAGATCATATTATGTCTAAAAAGCCTGACAGACTTCCAGTTGAGCAGCCTCTGCGGGTGGAACAAAATAAAACGGTTCAATATCAAGAGCCATTGCAGCAGGTTCAGCCTATTACAACTGTTCAAGCTCAACCTGCTATGTATGATGAAGACTCATTTTATCAATCGCAACAAGTTCAAAAAAGTGCGAATATTCACCAGAGTGCAACTGAATCTAATACAGGGGCAAGCTCGGCAGGATTTGGCTCTTCTGGGTTTACTGACGGAATAGATTTCAAGATATATGGCAATGAGATGCAGTATGTTGAGCTTGAGCTTGATCAGGGTGAAAGTGCTGTTGCAGAAGCAGGGGCACTTATGTATAAAGACGAATCTGTTGAGATGAAGACCATTTTTGGAGACGGCACTGGTCAAGAGCAGGGTTTTATGAGCCGTCTTTTAGGTGCTGGACAGAGGCTGCTGACTGGTGAAAGTTTGTTTATAACAATGTTTACACAGTCAAAGCAGGGAAAAGGACGGGTAGCGTTTGCAGCTCCTTTTCCGGGAACAATAATACCTTTAAAATTAAGCGATTATAACAATAAAATCATCTGCCAAAAAGACAGCTTTCTTGCAGGCAGCAAAGGGGTACAGGTAGGAATCCACTTTCAAAAGCGGATACTTACAGGGCTTTTTGGAGGTGAAGGTTTTATAATGCAAAAAATTGAGGGCAGTGGTTTTGTATTTATGCACGTTGGCGGAGCTGTCCACCGCATTAATTTAAGCCATGGCGAGACACTGCATGTTGATACAGGATGCCTTGCAGCTATGACCTCAAATGTTGATTTTGATATTATGCAGGCAGGCGGCGTTAAAACCATGCTGTTTGGAGGCGAGGGGCTGTTTTTTGCTAAACTTACAGGACCTGGAATTGTCTGGCTGCAAAGCCTTCCATTCTCCCGTCTTGCGGGAAGAATGCTTGCATGTGCCCCGCCCGGAACATCTATAGGCACTCAGCGTCAAGGAGAGGGTTCGGTTCTTGGTGGTCTTGGGGACCTGCTTGGTGGAAGGTAGGTTTACTTGGCATCTCCTATTTTCGCAGTTATGGACGACCTATATTTTTAAAAAGAGCAGCCATATTTAGGCTGCTTTTTTTTATTCCCCTTTGTAGAGCTTGATATCACCCTGTTTTATAGTGTTAATTTGATTTTTCTTATCCTGATAGATTTTTTCAGCTTCTAAAGGATTTTTAACAACTTTTGGTGTAAGAAACACATACAGGTTGGTTCTATCTGCCCCTTTAGATACAGTTTTAAACATATATCCAATACCCGGAATATCTCCGAGACAGGGCAGGCTTCTCTCAGACTCAGAAAGGCTCTCGTCAATAAGTCCTCCAATCACAACCGTGTTCCCATCTTCTACAATCAACGTTGTCTGAATCTGCCGTTTGAGCGTTGTGGGACGGTCATTGTTATTGCTTTGAGCTACTGAATCTAACTTGGTAATCTCCTGAAAAACATTGAGTCTGACCAACCGCTCTTTGCTTATCTGGGGTGTAATCTTTAAGGTGATGCCAACATCTTTGTACTCATAAGAGCTGTAGGTCTCTGCTGCATTATCAGCAGCAGATCGTGTCTGATAAGGGACATTTTTACCAATTGTCAATGCAGCCTCTTCATTGTCTGTAGTTAGAATCTGAGGTGTTGATAAAATATGGGCATCTTTATTGCTTTTGTAGGCTTGAACTACTGCACCAATTGATGGAAAGACCACGTTTCCAATTTTAAGGGATTTTCCCATCACCCCTACAGAAAAACCTGCCGGCAAGTTTCCAGTAGTTCCGATTGTGTTAAAATTAGAGTACGGAGTCGAGCCTCCTCCGCCAAATCCGCCAAAATAGACTCCTCTATCATTTCCGCTGCTGTCTGAATCAAAACCCTCGCCTGCCCGCCACTCTGTGCCAAGCTCAAAACCGCTCGTAACATTTACCTCCATTATCAGACACTCTATATATACCATTGCCCTTGGAATATCGAGTTTAGCAATAACCTCCTCAAGAACAGGATAATCCTCCTTTTCTCCCATAATCACAAGGCTGTTGGTCGCCTTATCTGCTGTTATTCTTACAGATTTTGACAATATGGGCACGCCTTTTTTTCCAGACTCCTGCTTGCTGTTATTATCCACAGATGCCGGAATCTCCATAAGTACCTTTGCGATATTTTCAGCAGAACCATGTTCAAGATAATATACCCGAACCTTTTCCTCGCCTTTAGGAATCTTTTGATCCAAAAGAGATATAAGCTGCTTGACCCTGTCTGTCTCTGCTTCGCTTGCAAGAAGAACAATGGAGTTTGTCCGCTCATCAGCTACCAATTTGACTACCATATCAGGGTCTTCCTTGCCCTTTTCTCCTCTGCTTCTTGCTGAAAATATATCAGAAAGATTATTCACAAGTTTAACTGCATCAGCATATTCAACAGGAATAACAGACATTTTTTTGCCAATACCCACAAAATCAACTGCATTGATAATTTTAAGAAGACGCTCAATATTGGAAGCACTATCTGTGATAATCAGCATATTGGTATCAGGATATGATAAAATAACGCTTCCTTTAGACACAAGAGGGGTAAATATCCGCTTCATCTCCTCAGCATCAGCATATTTAAGAGGCACAATCCGGGTAACCATCTTATCGCTTTTTTCATTCACGCCGATAAAATCTGAGCTGTCAGATATCTGGGTATCAAGATTTTGGGAACGTGCATCAGGAGAGGGGATAATTTTTATAACATCTCCTGATTCAATCGCTGCAAATCCATGAACATTGAGCACAGATTCAAATACCTTGTAAGCCTCTTTTACCGATATTTTTGAAGGAGAGACGATTGTAACGCTGCCCTTAACGCGGTTATCCACAATAAAATTTTTATGGGTCAATTCACTTATAAATTTTATAAAAAGGGTGATATCAACATTATTGAAATCTATTGATACATGGTCGCTGTCTGATTTTGTTCTGCCGTCTAACTTAACGCTATTATCGTCATTTGAATTGATATTGTTATTTTCTCTATCTTGGGCACAAACAGATAAGTTTAATATTGGTAAAAATATAAAAAAAGATATTAAAATTATTATAAACAAACGGCTATTCATGGAGTTACTGTTCAACATTATATATCATTTCCTTTATCTGCCCCCGTCTTCTGATTTGCATCTTCATTTCAGATGAGTTTTTAAGTCTGTCATACAAAGAGATGGCATCATCAACAGAGTTAATCGCTTTTCCATCTACACCTATTATAATATCGCCATTTTGAATGCCCATATTTTTGAACATGGAAGTCTGTTTAATGCCATATAGCAAAATTCCATCTGCATTCCCACCTGTAAAATGAGGTCTTATTCTAACCTGATTCATAAGGGCGTTTATATCCTGCATAGATTCATCAATCATGCTTTTTTTAATTGACATCACTATTTTATCATCTTCTTCTGTTGATGCTGAAGCTGTCAAATTACCCGGACTTTTAGAAGAGTCGGCTACTCCGATACGACCTCTATTAGAGAGCGTTTGATCTGTAATTTCCAACCGTTCATCTTTTCCATCTCTTGAGAGAATGACGCTGAATCTTAAAATCTTTTTAATAACAGCATCTTCAATCTTATCACCTTTTCGATAAAGCTCCTGCCGCTTATCTTTATTGCTCTCAATTACAGCATAATTTTCTGAATCGTCTCCGCCTGTTACTGTTCCCCAAAGTGTCAGTTTAAGTTCAGTCTTTTCAAGCAGAGCAAGCTCTTTTTCAGAGATAGAGTCATCATCTTCGATATTTTGTCTATTTTCAGCAGCTTCAGTTGTTCTGAAAATATCTCTTTTATAGATTATATTGTAATGATCAATTGATCGGGCTTTAACAGACGCACCTGAATATTGATTCTCTTGAGAGGAGGAAGATGCAGTCATATCTGTCGTAAATCCAACAGCATTGCCCGTGTTGGTTCTATCAGCCGTTGAAACATTATATGGAAGCTCGGATAATGCTCTATCTGCATATTTATACAATAGATCAACCATAAAAAATATCGCGGCTGTCAAACAGATGATATTGCATAGATTAAATAGATATTTCATATGATAGCATCATAAAATTTAAAAAGGGGTAAGTACAGCATTAAGCTCATCTTTTGTGATAGGCTGGGTTCCCAATTTGCCGACAACAACGCCTGCTGCTTTATTAGCAACTACGGCTGCCTCCTCAAATGACAATCCAATAGATATGCCTGCTGCAAGCACAGCAATCACTGTATCTCCTGCACCAGAGACATCATAAACTTGGCGTGCCTGAGTTGGAATGAGCAACAGTGTCTGATTGTGGTGATCTCGCTCTTCAAAATTTTCTTTATATCTCTTATCCCAGCTATTAAAATTATCTTTTTTACGATTATCTGTGCCTGTTAAACACATTCCCTTTGAACCTCTTGTTACAAGTAGCCAATCAAGCATATACTTTTTTCTAATATATTCAGATGTCTCTATAAGCTCCTGCTCGGTCTCTACGCTCTTATCTGCAACAAGATTTAACTCCGCACTATTAGGCGTTACGCAGGTTGCATTTTGATATCTCTGCCAATCTCTGCCTTTTGGATCAACTAAAACATAGATATTATAATCTCTGCAAAGAGAAATTATTGACTCTGTAATTTCAGGAGTCTTTAAAAATCCTTTTCCATAATCTGACAGAATAACAGCCTGATATCTATTTATAATACTCTCGATTTTTGACAAAACAGCATCTTTAAGATCATAAGATAGAATTTGAACTCTCTCTTCATCAATACGGAGAAGCTGCTGCTCAAGAGCCATGATTCTGGTTTTGCTGATAGTCAGATGTGCATCATCAAAAATAAGATGGCTTGAGATATTACTCTCTTTAAGCATCTGTTGAAGTTGCTCCCCTGCCCCGTCATTGCCGCATATTGCCATGATATCTGTATGGCAGCCGAGAGATGCGAGATTTAAAGCCACGTTACCTGCACCGCCGAGCATATATGTTCTTTTTAATGACTGGACAATCGGAACAGGTGCTTCTGGAGATATCCGCTCAACCTTTCCCCAAAGGTAGCAGTCAAGCATAATATCTCCAATGACTAAAATTTTTGAGCGTGTAAAATCGTTTATGTTAATTTTCATTTTTTTAGAATATCAATGTTAGAGTTTATAATATCCATATCACAAACATAAAGTTCTGTTTCAATCTCCATCAGACCAAGAATAGTATGAAAAAGATTATCATGAGAATAGCTGTTAGCAATTTTCTCTTTTAATTTCTCTTTATCAATTTTAACCCCTTTATCAACCTTAAAACTATCTCCAAACCAAAATATTGCTGGAATCCATGTTTGAGCTTTAGGAGCAATAGAGTATGGAACACCATGAAGATATATGCCGTTCTCTCCAAGCGACTCTCCATGGTCGCCAAAATATATCATGGCAGTTTCAAAATTTTTAGAATTCTGTTTAAGTAGATTTATAACTTGAGAGAGAAAATAGTCAGTATAAATAAGTGCGTTATCATAGGCATTAATAATCTCCTCTTGTGTACAGTCGCTCAGCTCATTAGTTTCACAAACAGGGGTGAATTTCTCAAAAGATTTTGGATATCTCTTGTAATAGGCAGGTCCATGATTGCCCATCTGATGAAGGACAATCAAAATATCTTTATCTTTCTTCGCATTAATATAATCTTGAAGTCCATTCAGCATTCCGATATCTCTGCACTCAACCTCATCACATTCAGGATTTATTTCAGGCTCTTTAAACTCCTGGTATTCAACCCTTAGAGCTACATCTTTAGAATCTGAGTTGTTATCCCGCCACAAAACAGAGACACCAGCATAAGAGAGTATATCTAAGAGATTTTCACTTGATTTTGCCTTTTTATCTGAATAGCCTGACCGTCCGAGATTTGAAAACATACATGGCAGAGATATGGCTGTTGTTGTTGCACATGATGAGACATTTAAAAAACTTACCACATCTTCTTGCTGAAGCATAGGATTTGTCTCACGCTCATAACCGTTTAAGGAAAAATGGTCAGCTCTTGCTGCCTCTCCAACCACTAAAATAACCAATTTGGGTTCAGCGTCAGAAGTGCTGGCAACGGCATCTCTTCCAATCGGCGATACAACTATTATATCATCTTTGAATGAGTCATGGAGATATTTTGCGGCTGAATAGACATAATAAGTAGGATTTGTGTAATACCTAAGAGGCTTATGTTCTCTAAAAAAAGATGTGTAGAATCTGCTGAAAGGAAGTACCAGTAGAGCAAGGCAGATAAGAGCCAGTCCAACTGTTTTTGCCTTTAACCATATTTCTTTGGTCAAAGGTTTTTTTATTATCTCGATTTTTGCAATAAAATATGACGGCAGCGCACCTAAAAATATAAAATAGCAAAACAATTTCGGACTTAAAAGCTCTAAAGATTCATCTGCATTTGTCTCAAGAACATTCTGAACCATGTGGGTGCTTACAAAAACATTGTAGGTATCCATGTAATATGCCACCTGAGATGAGATTATCAGAAGCGTTATAATAACAGGCTTGACCGTATATTCTGAGCAGATAAGGTTGAGCAGAATTATAATCACAATAAGCAGCACAAAAGGCACTGAAAAGAGCGGTGCTAAATGATCTGTTGTTATTGGATATGTGCGTATTACATTTCTGAAAAAAGCAAAATTGTGAAAGAGCAGAAAAAAAAATGATGCCCCTGTGATTATTTGGGGCAGCGTCATTTTTTTGAAACTCATAAATTTATAACCCTCAGTTATGTTTATTTTAATTTAAGTTTACAGCGTTCCTAAAGTTAATACAAAAACCTATTGTGGGATACACATTGAGATTGGCATTGATCTAAAATTTCATTTATGCCGTGGAATATAGATAAAAAATCAGCCGGTAAATCTGCACCAGAGCAGCGTCTCATTGTATCACCATTTCTATATGCAGCAATAACGGCATTAATCTCCTCAACTGGATTGAGCAAATTAATCATCAGATTTCGTTTAAACAGCATTCCTGCAAAAAATAGGCTGGCTGCCATAAATACAACACCCCATGCCCCTGCTGATCCTAACTGACGGGCACGCCTATCTGCTTTTATCATTGCCTCTCTGTTGATTTTTCCAAGCAGCATAATAGCATAAACTGTATTCTCTTTTGCCTTTATATCTTTTTCAAAAGCAGCCTTAAATTGAGAGCGGATAATCTTTATTGCAGCAGGCTCTTCAACTTCTGTAATGTTATTATTGGCACGATCCAAAGCCTCTTGAAATTTAACGATTAGTTTATAATTAGCTTTTGTATCACCATCAAGCATAGCCAACGAGGCAAGCATCTCTTCACACGCCTGTAAAGAGTGTTCATTCTGCTCAATAATATCTTTGATTGCAGGTGTCATTCTCATAAAAATCCAGATAGAGCCAAGTGCCATAAGAATATTAAGAGAGATAAGAAGCCATGCTCCAATTATTACAGCCTGTGAAATACGCATTAATTTATCCTCTTATTGTAGTAATATTTATTGCATAAAATAACAGAGCCATTCTTAACACGCATAAATTAAACCCCTTTTATAAGTTTGGGAATTGCTGCTTCATTTGAGACTATAATAAGATTATCATTCTCTTGAAGAGGGTCAGATGGAGAAGGCTGTAACATCCGTTTTGACTCACCGCGTCTAATGGCTACCACCATAACGCCAAAACGCTTTGGAAGTGCAAGATCAATCAAACTCTTGCCCACCATTGATGGCTGGACGCATATCTCTGTTAAAAGAAGATCATCGCCAAGCGTTCTGTCTGAAATTACATGGCGGTAAAGAAGCCTATTGGCAAAACGTTTTCCAAACTCCTGTTCTGGATTGATGATCTGATGTGCCCCTACAAGCTGTAAAATTCTCTGATGCAATTTGTCATTTGCCCTTGCAACAATAAGAGGAGCGCCCATCTGCCTTAAAAGTGCTGTGCAGATAATAGAAGCCTCTTTTGAATCATCTCCAATTGCACACACAACAGCATCACGCTTAGCAGGCTCAAGACGGGCAAGCTCAGACTCATCTGTAGCGTCCATAACCAATGCCTGCGTAACAAAAAGAGATGCCTCCTCTACAAGAGACTTTCTTGTATCAACTGCAAGCACCTCAGCCCCTTTTTCTGAAAGAGTTCTTGCTAATGTCATTCCAAACTGTCCAAGACCTATAATAAATATCTGTTGTGCCATGCCTTAAGTTTCCTATATATCATTCTATTTAAGTCAGTGAAATCTTTGCATTCTGATAGCGTGATGAGTTATCATTTCGCTCTTCGCTTAACAGCATAAATATGGTTACGGGTCCAACACGACCGGCAAACATGGCAATCATAATAATAATTTTCCCGATTTCATCAAGTTTTATAGTAGCACCAGTAGAAAGTCCGACTGTACCAATTGCTGATGTGACTTCAAATATAATATCACGCATAGATATCTGCTGTGTAATTTCAAGCATCAACACAATTACAAACCATGTCAATACTCCTGAACTAACTATTGTTATTGCCCTGTAGATGGTTCTTGACTGAATCCTTAAGTTCTTTACGACCACACTCTTGCGATTGGTGATATTTGCCCAAAATGTTAAAATCAGTATTCCGATCGTTGTGGTTTTAACTCCTCCGGCAGTTCCGCCCGGGCTTCCACCAATAAACATAAGGCAGATCATAACAATAAATGTTGGATCAGAAACAGATGCAATATCAATAGAGTTAAAGCCGGCAGTACGAAGCGTTACAGATTGAAACCACGCATTATGAATCTTATCAACAACAGAAAAAGAGTAGAGAACCCCATTCCAGTCAAAAACAAGAATAAAGAGCGTTCCTGATATTAAAAGGGTAAATGTGGTTGTTAAAGCGATATAAGAAGAGATTGGTATATCTTTCCCCCTTACCAATTTAGGAATGAGCAGAGCTGTAGCAGGTGCGACTCCTCCAAGTATAATGAGAACAGCAACAGTATGAAGAATTAGAGGCTTTTGCTGATATGCAATCAGATTGTCGCTTTGAAGTGCAAATCCTGCATTACAAAATGCTGATACTGCTGTAAATAGACCTCTCCAAACAGCAGAACCTACTGTAGAATCTCCTATATTGTAAAAGAGCAGAGCAAGTATAATAGCTCCAATAGTTTCCGCTATAAATGTAAACTTTAAAATAGTTCCAAGGGATTGGATCAAGTCTCTATGATCTGTCTCAGTGATGGCGGTCATAAGCCTCTCTTGACGCAGGCTTAACCGTCTTCCCATAGCGTGCATTCCAACAGTTGTGATACTCATTATTCCCAAACCGCCCATCTGAATAAGAATCAAAATAGAAATCTGTCCGAAAATAGTGAAATCATTTGGTGTGTCAAGAACAATCAGACCAGTAACACACACAGCACTTACAGAGGTGAATGCAGCATCTACAACTCCTATTACTCCTTTTTCAGCAGATATAGGAAGAGTGAGCAAAAGCGTGCCTAAAATACACAGCCCCATAAAGGTTGTGAGCAGTATCCTTGCAGGGTGGTTTAAGAACATCTCCCACCACTGACCATAATTTTCAGTTATAACTTTTGATGGTGCTATAACAAAAAAGACAATCAGGCTTGAAAAACTTACAGCAAAAATCAAGTTATAATTTTTAATAAAAGCAGCTATTAATAGAGCTATATTTATCAAACTTAACAGAGTCCAGATAATAGAAATAGATTTTCGCTTCTGTTGTAATGCAGCGTGGAAAAATATCAGTTGGACAATTATTGCAGATAAAGCTAAAGCCGCATCAATTACAATATCTGCACGATCAAAATTAGAAGAGAGCAAAGCATCAGCATCAACAAATAACCTACATAACAACATTAATGGCATAGCCATTACTGCATAATGTGCCCGTTGGATTGAGTAGGATTTTGATGTTATAGAACTGTATTTTTTCTGTTTGGTTATGGTTTTTAAATCAAATAGGAAAAAGGCTGTTCCTATGAAAATAACAGCCCCGATCAAGGCTGCAAAGGGGTCTTCTGAAAGATATGGAAAAACAACAAAAGATGTTGCCATCAAGGCAAAAACTACAAGAACATCTCCTATGAATTTGGTTCTTGAAATCAAAAATGAGCTGAAAAAAGCAGATATTGAAGCTAAAATCGCAATAAGAGTGGTTGTATTTAGGTCTGAAATAACAAAAAAATCTGTTTTATTGCTAAGAGGGGTAAAGATAATCGGCAGGGGAGATATTGACATTAATATCCCTTGAACAGCAGCCTCCTGTAATGATGTGCATTTGGAGCTTACCAATTTTGATTCTGCTTTCATATTCTTTTTTATCAATTTGCCATTTCATATACAGCAGCAGCAAGCAGCGGAATCATAATTTCATGGTGTCCTGTAATCGAAAAACCATCTCCACCTTGCAGAACAGGACGGTTGACAACATTGAGGCAAGGTCTGTAGTGCTGAATCATATCAAAATTGGCTGTTGTGAAATGGGTTACATCATAACCAAGATTACGGGCAACAGATAGAGCCTTGAGAAAAACTTCCGGCATAATTACAGCACTTCCCAAATTTAACACAACTCCTCCATCACCTAACTTTGCAACTGAAGCTGCAAATATGCGGAAATCACGCAAAGAGGCATCGCCAATTGATGCGCCGTCAGCGTCAGGGTGCTGATGAACAATATCAGTACCTAAGGCAATGTGAAGAGTGTAGGGAATGTTAAGCAGAAAGGCATTCGCTAAAAGAGCACGGCTGTTAAATGGTGCCCTCTCCTCAACTAACATCTCGCCCACAGTCTGACCAAAGCCCTGTTTGAGTCTGCTTGCCCTTTTTGCAGCACCATTTACAAGAGAAGCTGTATCTGATGCCATGCCAAATGAGCCGTCTGCAAGCTGAGAGGCAACATCTTCTGATGTATGACCAATGCGTGCAAGTTCAGTATCGTGGATAGCCGCAGAACCGTTTGAGGCAAAGTGCGTTATAAAACCATTTTTTGCAAGATCAGTAAGAATAGGAGAGCAGCCGGTTTTTATCACATGCCCTCCAAGCATTACAATCACAGGTTTTCTATTTTCTCTTGCTGTCACAATGGCATGGGCAATCTTTTTAAGGTCGTTGGCTTTTAGAAGAGAGGGGAGGCTGTTGAAAAAATCTAAGAGGCTCATTCCTTTAAAAGGCGGTTTTGCTTCCAGCGTGGTCAAAACTTTTGAACTTCTTTGGGAGGCGGAATAGGTATGAATGTTATTACAATTAATCTCTTCGTAAGTTTTCATCGTTAGAGTCTTTTTCCTGTTCCTGTTCACTATCATGACCATTTTCATGAGGTTTGATCTTTTGTCTTTTTTTAAAGCACGTTTTATCTTCACGTACAAGTGCACAAACTTTAGGATTATGTAAATCTTTACAGGTCACATGATTGTATAGAGGACACTCTGGATACTGTTTTGACATGGAGATTCCTTTTTACGGTTAATCTTTGAATAGTTTATTTGGGCTGCTCTTTCTTAATTATTGGGTTGCTATTGAACTATCGAACTAAATCTGTCTCTGAAATTTTTCCGCGTTCAGGTTTGTTTAAGATAAGTTGGGATTTATTAAACTCTCTCTTTAAACTTTCCAACTGTGTTGAATACTGCAATATCTTTTTAGATAAGTTTAGATTAAGCTCATCAACTCTGCTATTTAAATTTCTTTTCAAAACGTCAATCTGAGAATTGATATATTTTTTATCAACATCAGAATTTTTATTATCTGACTGCTCTTTAGCAACACTATTTGCAGAGATCGATTGATACTCTTTAAACTTATTGTCCATAGAAGAGACACTCTCTTTAAGTGAGCTGATACTTGTTTCAAGTTTGGAAATAGCAGTTTTACTTTCAGCCAAAACTTGGGTTACCTCTTGAAGAGATGCAAGTTTTGACTCTACAGAGAGATCAATATCTGCTATTTTTTTGTTCACAGCTTGACTATGTGCCGCAAATTTCTCATTGATTACAGCTTTTACTCTCTTATCAACTTCTGCTTGACTGCTATTATTTACCACAGAAGCTACCTTAGAATCAATTTTCTTCTCAATTTCAGATTCAATAGATTTCAAAGATGCAATTTTAGACTCAATATCACCCTTAATAGCTTTAACAGATTCAACATCACTCTTTACAGATGTCTCAACCTCTTCAGCCTTTTCGTTTACAATTGTCAAAGTCTCCTGATTTGTTCTATCAAGAATATGAAGAGCACCTTGATATTGGTCTGCAATTTTGTCAACAGCTACCTGTATTAAATCAATATTTTTAACTGTCTCCGCTTTGTCAGCCTTATTTCCAGCAAGAAGGGTCAATCCATCTTGTAAAGCTATTGCCTGCTGTTTGAGTTCAGGAATATCCTTTTCAAAAGCAAATTTTATCTTTTCAAGCTCAACCTCAAGAGCATTAACTTTTACTTGAAACTCAGTTGCTAGAACATCTACCTGAGTTTGACCAGAATTATGGATATCCATAACACGTTTTTTAATATCAAGATATCCATAAACTAAAATAGCAGCAATAAGAGCTGGCAAAAGAATTGAGATAAGAGTTATCCTGCTGCCAAGCCGTTCGAGTTTTTGACTATTAAGCTCCTCTTTGTAGAAAGCTGCGGAAATATCATCGGCATCGTCAGTCGGCATGGCAATCTCATCTCTAAGACTTCTATTGCTGCCCAAATCTTTATCAATGCCGATTCCCATTTTAATGGCTGTTCCTGTATAAAATTATTCTATCTATGGATTATTAGTGCTGATTTTGAAACTACTCCCACTCAATAGTTCCGGGAGGTTTTGATGTTATATCAAAAACTACGCGATTAACACCATCAACCTCATTGATAATGCGGTTGGATATTTTTGCAAGCAGCTCATGAGGAAGGCGTGCCCAGTCTGCGGTCATTGCATCTTTACTGGTTACAGCTCTTATTGCAATACAGCTGTCATAGGTGCGTTTATCTCCCATTACACCTACGCTTTTTACAGGCAGAAGAACGGCAAATGACTGCCAAAGTTTCCTGTAGAGTCCTGCTTGGCGCACCTCTTCAAGCAGGAGTGCATCTGCCTCGCGTAAAATATCAAGACGCTTTTCTGAAACTGCACCCATAATTCTTATTGCAAGACCAGGACCGGGAAACGGCTGTCTCCAGACCATATCTTCATTTAATCCAAGCTCGATTCCAAGTTTTCTAACCTCGTCTTTAAAGAGCAGTTGAAGAGGTTCAATGAGCTTTAGGTTCATCTTTTCAGGCAGTCCGCCGACATTGTGATGAGATTTAATAATAGAAGTAGGTCCTCCAAATGCAGATTTTGATTCAATAATATCTGGGTAGAGTGTCCCCTGCCCTAAAAATTCAGCACCTTCAATTTTAGCAGCCTCAGCCTCAAACACCTCTATAAATATTCTGCCTATCTCTTTTCTCTTTTTTTCAGGATCGGTTACATCTTTAAGAGCATCTAAAAATTTTCGTTGTGCATCAACATATCTGATATTCATATCAAAGTTAGCTGTAAAACTCTTTTCAAGTGTCTCACGCTCGTTTTTTCTAAGCAGACCATTATCAACAAATATGCAGTGAAGATTTTTACCAATTGCTTTGTGAATCAAAAGAGCTGCAACAGAGGAGTCAACACCGCCTGAAAGCCCCATAATGACCTTTTTATCACCGACTGCCTCTTTTATCTGCTTGATAGCTCCATTTGCAAAAGATTCCATGTTCCAACTCTTTTTGCATCTGCATATGTCAAATAGAAAATTGCTTATCATTGCTGTGCCATTTATAGTGTGCTCAACCTCCGGGTGGAACTGAAGACCGAAAAACCGATCCTTAACATCAGCAATAGCAGCAATTTCAGTGTTTTCAGTAGATGCAGTTACAACAAAATTGTCAGGTAGGATTTCAGTTGAATCTCCATGGCTCATCCAGCATTGAAATGGTGAGTTCATACCTTTAAATAGTGATAATCCATTATTCTGCTCTTTTATCTCAAGCGTGGCAAATCCATACTCCCGTTTTTTGGGGCGTGCAATTTTTCCGCCTAATGCCTGAATCATAAAGTGCATACCATAACAGATACCAAGAACAGGAACTCCAAGTTTAAATATTCCAGCGTCAATAGAGGGGCTGTTATCTTCATAAATGCTTGCAGGTCCTCCTGAAAGAATGATACCATCAGGGTTAAGCGAAACTATTTTTTCAAGTGGAAGCCCTGCTGGTTCAACCTGACAGTAAACTTCATTTTCCCTTACCCTGCGTGCAATGAGCTGGTTGAACTGTGAGCCAAAATCAATTATAAGTATCATTAAAAAACTCTCCTGAATATAGTATGAACATACACTTCTAAAATATCTGAACATAATTATAAATTTTCAATATTAAGCGTTTATATCTCTTATACTTGAGATAAAAAATCAAGTTGTTTTTATCCGCTATTGCCAATCGTTGTTTAATATGGTTTAAAGATGCCAAAATTTTAAGAGCTGATTATTGAGGAGAACTACAAATCAATTTTCAGACTATTTTCTATGTAATTTAAAAGATAATTAACTAAAGCGTAACTTTGTTATCGTTGAAAAAATTAAAACAAAACAGGAGATGTAATATATGTATGATGCAAGTGATCTGAAAAAAGGGCTTAAATTTCAAGTTGATGGAGAGCCGTATATGGTTGTCGATTTTCAGTTTAAAAAACCTGGTAAAGGACAAGCCCTTTATAAATGCAGATTGAAAAATATGATTTCAGGTATTCAGTTTGAAAAGACTTACCGCTCAGGAGAGAAGTTTGAAGAGGCATCTTTAGAGGAACAGGAGATGGAATATCTTTATGCAGAACAGAATAGCTACTGTTTTATGAATACTTCCAACTATGAGCAGGAGTTTCTAAGCAAAGAACAGGTAGGAGATGTAATTGAGCTTCTCAAAGAGAACACAAAATGCACAGTGCTTTTATTTAACGGAAAGGCAATTGGATTGACTCTACCCAATTTTGTCAATCTTAGGATAGTAAAATCTGATCCATGGGCAAAAGGTGATACTGCAACAGGCAGCACAAAGCCAGCAACACTTGAAACAGGCTTTGAAATTCAAGTCCCGCCATTTGTAGAAGAGGGACAGCTTGTAAAGATAGACACAAGAACCCGTTCTTATGTGGAAAGGGTAAACGATTAGATTCAAAAGAGATAGACGGGGTTGTTGAGACAGCAGGGCATAAGGCTATGAATAAACGACACATTGATGAGAACTCCTTAATAAAGAATATTCTTATCGTTGATGATGATATGGGGCTTCGTTCAATTTTATTGAAGTCTTTTCAGGTTATTGGATTTAAATGCAGTGAGGCTGAAGATGCTCTAACTGCTTATGAGATGATCTGTAAAGAGAAGTTTGATCTTGTAATATCAGATATCTCTATGCCTGTAATGGACGGAATTGAGCTTATGAAAAAGGTGAAAAAAGAGTTCCCTGACATTGATTTCATAATCATGACCGGATTTGCAGGTGAATACTCCTATGTCGATATTATCGATGCAGGAGCTGCTGATTACATGACCAAGCCGTTTGGTATTAACTCTGCTGCTGCAAGGATTGAACGTATTGAGCGTGAAAAAAGAACCCTTCTAAATCTTAAAAAGACAAATCTTGAACTCAATTTGGCTATGGAAAAAGCAAATGCCTTAGCAGAAGAGGCAAAGGCGGCATCAAAGGCAAAAACAGATTTTCTTGCCAATATGAGCCATGAGATACGCACTCCTTTAAATGGAATTCTCGGTTATATTGATATTTTCTACAACACTGCTCTGACTCAAGAACAGAAAGAGTATGTACATAACGCAAAGATAAGCTGCGAAGTTCTTCTCTCTCTGGTAAATGATATTCTTGATTTCTCAAAGGTTGAGGCAGGACAGCTTAGTATTGAAAAGATTGAGTTTGATCCAGAAGTGCTCTGTTTTGAGGCTCTTGAGGTTGTTAGAAGCAAAGTCAATGCGGCTAAAGTGGAGATAATATGCAAAGTCTCAGATTCTGTTCCAGCTTTAGCAATTGGAGACCCTTACAGATTTAGACAGGTTCTGCTTAATCTGCTTGGAAATGCTGCAAAATTTACATCTTCAGGTGTTATTGAGCTTTCTATTGATGTAAAAGATGAGACTAATACAGATATACTTCTTCAATCATCTGTAAAAGATACAGGAATCGGCATTCCTGTAGAAAAACTCAACTCTATCTTTGAACCTTTTCAACAGTCTGACACAACAACTACAAGAAGATTTGGCGGAACAGGTTTAGGTCTTGCAATATGCAGAAAAATTGCTGAAAAGATGGACGGATCAGTCTGGGCAGACAGCTCGCCCGGAAAGGGAAGTACATTTTACTTTACATCTCGTCTTCAAAAGCAGACTCC
Organism: uncultured Desulfobacterales bacterium; assembly: GCA_964539635.1. Lineage (GTDB taxonomy): Bacteria > Desulfobacterota > Desulfobacteria > Desulfobacterales > Desulfobacteraceae > Desulfamplus. Next base: position 22,056 of record CAZIJN010000019.1, read on the forward strand.
ATCAGTTACAAAACGGTTTAGACCTGTTGAACTTAAAGGGAAAAAAGCCTTTTTATGTATATCTCAAAGCACCCCTTTAAGAGATATCATTATAAATGAACTGGTTAAATCAGGAATGGTTGTTGTGCCATTTGATAATGTAAATGAAGTTCTTACATTTTTTCTCAACCGCACCACAGAAAAATGCGGCATCGACTCTGTGCCGCTCGATATCATTACAGCTCATGGAGATTATGAGATAGATGATTTTGATATAGGCATTGTTGATGCTGGTATAAAAAGCACTGTCCATCTTGAGTTTGCACGGTCTTTAAGAAAATTGCCGGGCAACTGCTCAAAGATTCCGCTTTTAGTCTGTATATCTCCTGAACCAGGTGGTGCTGAACGGTGCAGCAGAGCGGGCTATAACGGCTTTTTATCAAAACCGATTCAGAGAAAAAAGCTCTTTACAATGATCTCTGCTATACTTGGACTTGAAAAAAGTGAAGTCGAGCCAAAAAGCAGCTATAATAATCTTCCTGAAGAGAATAAAATTCTTACAACCCATCTATTAGCTGAAAGTTTTAAACACTCTGTAACTATTCTTCTTGTTGAAGATAATCCTGTAAACCAGAAAATGGCAAAAATAATGCTCAACAAAGGCGGCTACAATGTAGAGCTTGCCGGCAATGGTATTGAAGCAATCTCTACATATCTTGAAAAGATAGATACCATTGATATGATATTCATGGACATTAATATGCCGGATATGGACGGACTTGAGGCAACAAGACGGATACGTGAATTGGAAAAAGAGGGTATCGGCAAAATCCACAACTCTGAAAAGATTTACAAAAGAATTCCGATTGTGGCGTTGACTGCAAATGCACTTAAGGAGTTTGAAGATAGATGTCTTGAATCTGGTATGGACGATTTTCTGACCAAACCTCTTAAAAGAGAGCTTGTTTTTCAATCAGTTAAAAAATGGGTTAGCCAATAAAAACACTGCCTGAGAGGCATAACGAAAGATAAAATTAATAATGACAAATATTAGCAATAATAACAAATCTGCAAATCCTGCATGGAATTTTTTCAAATCTGTAAAACTTACCGTTATAGTGCTGCTGCTGCTTGCTGTAACATCAATAATTGGTACTGTAGTTCCTCAAAATGGAATGGAACAATTTTATATTCAAAAGTATGGCGAAGTTTTTTTCAAACTTTTCAATGCTCTTGATATCTTTGATATGTACAATGCGTGGTGGTTTATTCTGCTGCTGATTGTACTATCAATTAACATCGTTGTCTGTTCAATTGATAAACTTAGAACCACATGGAAAATCATCTTTCCTGATAAAGTGCTGTTTAATATTGAACGATTCAGAAAAATCAAACACAAAGAGACATTTGAGTCAAATACCGCTCTTGAGGCTCTTGAAGAAAAATATCTTAATTTTATAGAAAAAAACTTTGGTATGGCTGTAAAAGAGAAGATTGATGTTGCAGATAATAATACCAAAAGCGTTGCTGTTTTTGGTGAATCTGGCAGATGGACAAGACTTGGAGTGTATGTGGTACATTTAAGCATTCTATTGATGCTTGCGGGTGCAGTTATAGGCAGCGTATGGGGTTTTAAAGCATTTGTCTCAATACCAGAAGGCGAAACTGTTCATTCTGCTTTTCTTAGAGATAACAATGAACCCGTAGATTTGGGCTTTGATCTTAGGTGTAACTCTTTTAAAGTAACCTTTTACGATACAGGGCAGCCAGAAGAGTTTAAATCAAATCTGACGGTTATTGAAGATGATAAAGAGGCATTAACAACAGATATAGTTGTCAACTCTCCGCTTCGCTATAAAGGCTTGAGTTTCTACCAATCAAGTTATGGAATAGATTCAGCAAAAAGCGTGATGCTGAAAATCACGAGTAAAGATAGCGGCATGAGCTATTCTCAGAAGATGGAGTTTGGTCAGACTATCAATATTCCTGAATCAGGCGGACAGTTTACGCTTACTCAATTTGTTCAGGGTTACAATTTCAGGGGACACAATCTTGGTGAAGGTTTTGTAGGTAAGTTTTCAGATAAAGCTGCTTCAGACGCAGAAACGCCTGATAATCCAGACAATAACAGCAATAATAAAGATATTAAAAATAATGACCCCCACAATAATAACGGCGGGACTGAGATTTATATTCCTATAAAATTTCCAACTTTTGACCGTATGAGAGGCGGAGCATTTATCTTTGAAGTCCAAGATTACGAGAAAAAATATTACACAGGACTTCAGGTAACAAAAGACCCTGGAGTGTGGTATGTATATATTGGATTTATTCTGATGATTATTGGATGCTGGATCACATTTTTCATGTCGCATAAAAGTATCTGTGTTCAGATAATAGAAAATAAAGAAGGGAGATGCTCTGTTGTGGTATCAGGTACGGCTAATAAAAATAGTCAAGGTATGAAACTTAAAGTTTCAAAGATAGCAGCACAAATGCAGAAAATATGAGTTTAAATCTTATTAAAAAATAAAATGACATAAACAGCTTAAAAAATATAAAACAAGGAAATATTAATATTATGAACCACTCTATAATATTGTCTATTACAACATTTGTTTATGCCTTTGCTTCGGTTCTTTATATAGGATCATGGACTTTTAAAAAAGAGGTGATGGCAAAAATAGGTTTTTTTGTTCTTGTTGCTGGCTTTACCGGCAATACAATCGGAATAATTCTTAGATGGATTGAATCATATAAAATAGGTTATGGTCATGCCCCATTTTCCAATATGTACGAATCACTTGTCTTTTTCTCATGGACAGTTGCGGCACTTTACATTTTTGTCGAGATAAAATATAGAGAACGTATAATTGGTGTATTTGCAACGCCTCTTATTTTTTTGGCAATTGCTTATGCCTCTCTCTCTCCATCTATTTCAGACAAGATAACTCCTCTTATTCCTGCACTTAAAAGCAACTGGCTGATTGCTCATGTTATCACCTGCTTTTTAGGGTATGCCGGATTTGCAGTAGCATTTGGATTTAGTATTATGTATCTAATAAAACCTGTTGAATATAGTTCTGCTTCTCAAACTTCGTCAGGAAGCAATGGACGACAAAATCAGGTAAATACCCTATTTGCAAAGCTGCCCTCATTAGATGTAATGGACGAACTTATCCACCAGATGGTTATGTTTGGTTTTCTTTTCTTAACTATTGGAATTATTACAGGCTCTGTATGGGCAAATTCAGCGTGGGGCACATACTGGTCATGGGACCCTAAAGAGACATGGTCTCTTATCACATGGTTTGTTTATGCTATTTTGCTCCATCTCCGCATGATGAGGGGCTGGCATGGGAAACGGATTGCATGGGTATCAATTGTAGGTTTTATGGCGGTTCTATTTACCTACTTTGGTGTTAATCTTCTTCCTGGTCTTCACAGCTACGCTTAAGCGGTCTTTTTATGGGCGGATTTTATCTTGACAAGGATAGTGGATATTAATATAGATTGATGTCATTTATAGGATTAAATAGTCAGCCGGCAGTTCTGCATGGCTGATAAGGTATAGTAAGTCGGTAGTCTTATCAACAATTTTAATTGACGGGGTTTTCATGAGTGAATTAGAAAAGAAAACTGAAAGCGGTTCAATGGGTGCTGCAGAAGATGGTGGTGCTTCCAATGGACAGAAGGCAGAAGGGGATTCCGGTGTTGGAATGGGTGTCCTTTTTTTTATAGCAGCATTTGCTGTCTGTTTTCTGTCTGGATGGTTGCTGTTTCCAAGTCTGCTCTACTCCAAAAAGGAGCAGCCTTTTAACTTTAACCATGCCCTGCATGTAGCAGAGACAGGTGGTTGTGAATCCTGCCACTCGTTCAGGGAAGATGGCACATTTGCAGGTGTTCCGAAAAACAGCTCTTGTGTTGAGTGTCACGAAAGCCAGCTCGGAGAGACAGAAGATGAAGCTATCTTTATGACCGAGTATGTTGAAAAAGGTAAAGAGGTACCCTGGCACATCTATTCAAAACAGCCTGACTGCGTATTTTTCTCTCACGCTGCGCATGTAACTGGTGCCAAGATGGATTGCGTAACCTGTCATGGTCCGATTGGTGAATCTACAACCATGAAACCATATCAGGAGAACAGAGTTACAGGCTACAGCCGTGATATCTGGGGGGAAAATATCTGGGGAGTTAAAAAGAACTCTTGGGATCGTATGAAGATGGATGACTGTGCAGAGTGCCATCAAGAGGAGACAGGAAGCAAGGGTGCATGTTTTCAGTGTCATAAATAGACCTGACCTTGTATTTGAATTGTTTAAATTTTATTGAGGTATATAACCTATGAAAATAGACAGAAGAAGCTTCCTGGGACTTGGACTTGGAGCAGCAGCAGGTGTTACTCTCTCTCCTGTGCCCTGGAAACTGACCGATGACTCTTCCATCTGGAGCCAAAACTGGCCATGGACACCTGTTCCTGTTGATGGAGAGATAACATTTGATGATACGGTGTGTACTCTATGTCCCGGAAACTGCGGCATAAGTGTAAAAAAAGTTGGCGGTAGAGCAATAAAAATAGAAGGCAAAAAAGGCTACCCTGTAAATGATGGTGGTATCTGCCTTCATGGTATATCTGGTTTGCAGTACCTTTATGACCCTTCAAGGGTTCGTTTTCCTATGATAAAGAGTGGAGACGCTTGGAAACAGGCATCATGGGAAGAGGCGATTAAACTTGTTGCCGGAAAGGTTAAAGAGCTTAAAGATAAAGGTATGGCTGACTCGGTTGCCTGTGTTTCCGGCACAGATAAAGGCTCAATTGCCGGACTTTACAAAAGATTTATAACATCTGTAGGGTCGCAGAATTTCTATACTGTTGACACTATGGATAAGAGCTGGGAGATGCTTGTTTCAAGGGTGCATGGAGTTAATGCTTCAGCAGGATTTGATCTTGGCAAATCCGACTATGTAATCAGCTTTGGTGCCGGCTTTATTGAGGGCTGGGGTTCTCCTGTGAACAATTTTCTTGCAAACAGCTCAAGAAAAGAGCGTCATGCAAAACTTGTGCAGGTAGAGTACAGGCTCTCGAACACAGCAGCAAGTGCTGATACGTGGCTGCCTGCAAAACCAGGTACAGAGGCTGATCTTGCACTTGGTATATGCAGTGCAATAATATCTGCAAATCTTTATAATGCAGAGTTTGCTAATAGTGTTGGAAAAGATTTTGAAGCGTTTGCAAAGTTTGTTAATGAAAAATATGACCCAGAACTTGTATCCCGCACTACCGGAGTTGATGCGGCAAAAATAAAAGCAGTGGCTGCTGAATTTGCTAAAGCTAAATCTCCATTGGCAATTGCCGGAAGAGGAAAGGGAGAAGGTGCCGGCAGTTTGATGGAGTTTGCTGCTGTCCATGCCCTTAACTGCCTTACAGGCAACATCAATAAAGCGGGTGGATTCTGGACAATTGCACACCAAGAGATGCTGACTTGGCCCTCTGTTATTATGGACGATTCTGCAACAAAAAGCTATGCAAAACCTCCTGTTGGAGCAATATCAGAAGCATCGGCTTCTGGAGCTGGTATATTTAGTGCTGTAGTCTCAGCAGTGTCAGGCGGAGCATCAGACGCTGGTCAAAAAGCTTCATCTTCAGTATCAAAGCTATTTGAAGTTATCAACGCATCAGAGAAATCTCCAGTAGAGATTCTGATGGTCTATAATTCAAATCCATGTTTTACCCTTCACAATGCAAAAGCTGTTAAAGATGCAGTAAACAAGATTCCTTTTGTGGTCAGCTTCTCATCTTATATGGATGATACTGCTCAGTTTGCTGACGTGATTCTTCCGAGCAACACTCCGCTTGAGATGTCGCAAGATGTGTACAGCGGTGCATGTATTGCACAAAATATTATATCACTTTCAAAGTCAGTTGCTGCACCAGTTTATGATACAAAACATCCTGGAGATTCAATAATCACCCTTGCAAAAGCAATGGAAGGTGCAGTAGCATCAAGTTTTCCGTGGGAAACTTACGATAAATGTCTTGAGAGTGTTATGGGAGATAACTTTGCAACTCTCACAGAAGAGGGATATATCGCATCAGAGCTTACTCCTGCTCCTATATCAGTTGATTTTTCTGTTTTTACAGCTTTCAAAGGGGCACTGCCTTTGGAAGGAGACGAGAAATCATATCCTTTGACTCTCGTTCCTATTGACTCAATAAGACTTGCATCTGCAACATTGGCATCATCACCATTTGCAATTAAAACTGTAGAAGATACTGTGCTGTTTGAAAGCGATACCCTTGTTGAAATAAATCCTGAAACAGCAGATAAAGTTGGTGTTGATAATGGTGATTACGCTGTAATAACCACTCCTGTTGGTGAAGCAAAAGTTAGAATCAACCTTTTTGACGGTATAATGCCGGGTGTGATCGGCATACCAGAAGGTCTTGGACATTCAACAGGCATAAAAGGTGAACTTACCACAAAAAATGGTACTATGCCCGGAATAACCGGTGCTTCAAGTATAATTACCGTAACAGGTGGTACAAGCAAAAAATTAGCTCCATTTGAAAACCGTTATATCGGCGGCAAGGGCGTAAATGCGAATGAGCTGATAGGTCAATCTATTGATCCTGCTTCAGGATTAGATGCTGCATGGGGAATAAGAGCAAGAATTTCAAAAGCATAAGAATATTCTCGTTACCCGGATCATGAAAAATAGTAATTTCATGGTAAAACATAATTTGTTAAAGAGGTTCCGATGACACAACATAACCACGGAAAAGCATATAAATTCGGAATGGTGATTGATTTAGACAAATGCACGGGGTGCGGCTCCTGCATGGTTGCATGTATGTCTGAAAACAACGTTCCGTTTAAAGAAAATGAGACAAATAAAAAAGATAGCATTACTTGGATGAGAGTCTTTAAGCTCACTAACGGCAAATCCTTTCCTGATACTGATATCTGCTACATGCCGCGTCCATGTATGCACTGCGGAGGCAAAGGAGATCATGGACACTCTCCATGTGTATCTGTATGTCCTGCAACTGCTACTGATTACGGATATGATACAGGTATTGTAAGCCAGATTTACACCCGCTGCTTTGGATGCCGTTACTGCATGGGAGCTTGTCCATATCATGCCAGATACTTTAACTGGTGGGATCCTAAATGGCCAGATGGTATGGAAGAGTATCTAAGTCCAAATGTATCTCCAAGAATGAGAGGTGTTGTTGAAAAATGCAGCTTCTGTTACCACAGATATCAGGCTGCAAGAGACAAAGCCTATCATGAAGAGCGAAGAGACCATATTGAAGAGGAAGAGTATCAGACCGCCTGTACTCAGGCATGTCCTGCTGGTGCAATAACATTTGGTGATCTGAACAACCCTGAGCATGAAGTATATAAACTTGTAAAGCCTGATCCCCATCAGTGTGGAAAGCCGAGAAACCCCAAAGCCTTCCGCCTTTTAGAGAGACTTCAGACTAACCCAAAAGTTTATTATATCTCGGAGCGTGAATGGGTTAGAAAAGCTGGTGATAACTACCGCGATGGAGAGTGGGGCAACGAAATTCAGTCTGGTCATGACGATGGTCATAAATAGAAAAATTTTTAAAGTTTCTATTGTGACTTAAAGTCAACGCAAGTAATTTTTTTATAAAATAACCAAAAGCTTAGGAGTAATATAATATGGATTCTGCATTAATACCCGAAGGTGCAAAACGCTGTCCGTTTCCTGTTTTTGCAACAGGTCTTGCGGTGGTAGGTGCTGTACTTCTGTGGGGCGTTTATGCCATGGGTCTGTGCTGGCTCAAGGGGCTGAATCAGACTAATATGAATGACTACTATGGATTTGCTCTATGGATATGGGCTGACCTTGCAGTTATTGCAATTGGAGGCGGTGCTTTTTTTACAGGTCTTCTTAAATATGTATTTGGGATTGACGAACTTAAAAACATTATAAACCTTGCTGTTGTAATCGGCTTTATCTGCTACAGCTCTGCTCTTCTAATTCTTGCTATTGATATTGGGCAGCCTCTGAGAGGCTGGTTTATATTCTGGCATGCAAATGTCCACTCAATGCTCACTGAAGTTGCATTCTGCCTGTCGCTGTATTTTAGTGTTTTGACAATTGAGTTTATTCCACTCATTCTTGAGAATCGCAAGATTGATAAAATTCCTTTTTTCCACAACTTAAGTCACAATATGCACAGCGTTATGGCTGTTTTTGCTGCAACCGGTGCATTTTTATCATGTTTCCACCAGGGTTCTCTTGGCGGTGTTGCCGGCGTTCTTTATGGTCGTCCATTTGCATATAGAGAAGGTCTGCTTGTATGGCCCTGGACTTTCTTTCTATTTACATGGTCTGCGGCAGCTTATGGTCCCTGCTTTACACTATTAGTTACCAAAATTTTTGAAGGCGTTACCCGTAAAAAATTGGTTAAAGATAATGTAGTTCATCTGCTTGCTAAAATCTCTGGCTGGATGATAACAACCTATATCATTGCGAAAATTATTGACACAATATATTGGATGGGCGTTACTGCACCTGATATGGGATTTTCGCTGATGGATTTTTATTCAAACAACTCCTTTTATGGAATATGGATACTTTTTGCAGAGATCGTTCTTGGCGGTATTGTTCCTGCTGTGATTCTTATTGTAAAAAGATATAGAGAGAACAAAAGGCTGCTGCTGACTGCCATAATACTCGGTGTTTTTGGTGTTTGTCTTAACCGCTGGGTCATGGTTCTTCAAGTAATGGCAGTGCCTGTAATGAGCTTTGACACATGGGCACTTTATATTCCGAGCTGGCAGGAGATAGCAACTACAATTCTTCCCGTTGCTTATGGCATTATTCTTATATCTTTGGCATACCGTTATCTGCCAGTGTTCCCACAAGAACAGGAACTCTACGATACTAAATAAAAAACTTAAGGGAGAATATTTATGTTTCCATTTTCTTTTGAATGGGTATGGGACGCTGGTCATTATCTATTTTTCGGGGGTATGTGGTACACCATAATAATCCTGACTCTTGGTATGACATTCTGTATTGTAAAGACAATTGTGGATACAGTAAGCGGTAAAGGCTCAGGTCATCATGACAGCCACCACTGAAATAACGCTTTAAATTATGCAAGCATAAACCTAAGGATTTAATCTTTTATAACAAAAAAAGCACATGTTTCTCTTTATCCAAGTCGATAAATGAAAAATATGTGCTTTTTTGCTTTTTAATCTCTATTATAATCTAAATATTTTATTCAAATTGATACGCACGATGTTAATCAGCACGGTATCAGTTAAACCTTTGATATATAACTATCCACTTTTTTTAGTCTGCCAGCTCTTTTTTCTCTCTTTCTGCCGTATAGCCGCACATCTTGTCTCAATAGAACCATAGCCTAAAAGAGCGGTTACTTCATTAAATAAAGCAGGATCAGGAGAGACTCTATTCTCATGGCAGATTTGGACAACAACTGAAGCACTCTCTGAAACCTGAATTTCCAAAAATCCAGTACAGTTTCCCGGATATTTATCAAGAATCTGTTTAAGTTTATGCAGACTCTCTTCATCAGCCGCAGATGCCGATTTAAGCACAGCAGTGCCTCCGCTCTTTTCATCAGCAGGACGGCTTTTTTCATCTTTATCTGATTTACAGCCGTTTACCTTAATGATAACGCTTGCTGCCCACTCTTTTTCAGCCATCTCCATCGGCACAATTGACTCTGCAAGAAGTTTTACGCTGTTTTCCTTTTTCTGCACCTCTGCCTGAATAATTACAGGCTCCTCATTTGCAATAATCTGGCTGGTCTGCGTATAAAGTTCAGGAAATACAACCACCTCTACAACTCCATAGGTATCTTCAAGAGCTGTAAATGCCATAGTATCACCCTTTTTTGTCTGCAATACCTTTATAGCTCTTATTGTCCCTCCCATTCTTACAGTTGTCTTGTCGTTCATCTCACTAAGATTGGAGGAGTTGACATTAGTGTATCGTAAAATGATATTTCTATATTTATCAAGAGGGTGTCCTGTGATGTAAAAGCCGAGTGTCTCTTTTTCCATAGCAAGAAGCTCATTCGGCTCCCACTCTTCAATATCTGGCAGTTTGGGTATGGTGATAGGTGCAGCAGAAGACTTACCATCATCTGCTAAAAAAAGGTCCATCTGTGCGTCTAATTTCTCTTTTTGTATTCTGCTGCCATGCTCTAAGGCACTTTCAACAATATCCATCAACTGGCTTCTCTTTGCACCAGTTGAGTCAAAAGCACCGCATTTTATAAGAGCCTCTAAAACCCTTTTATTTACCTTGCTGAGATTTACCCGTTCGCAAAAATCGTATATTGACTTAAATTTTCCAGACTCTTCCCGCACCGCAGCAATAGACTCAATAGCAGCAGAACCTACATTTTTGACTGCTGCAATGCCGAACCTTATTGCATCTTCTGTTACTGTAAAGCCTGCATCGCTCTCATTAACATCAGGAGGCAGAACTTTTATTGCATGGCTTCTGCACTCATCAATGAATTTAACAACGCTTTCCGAGTTGTTCATTTCACTGCTCATAAGTGCAGCCATATATTCGCGGGGATAGTGTGCTTTTAAATATGCAGTCTGAAAACAGATAAGAGCGTAAGCAGCACTATGAGACTTGTTAAACCCATAGCCTCCGAATTTTTCCATCAGATCAAACAGTTCAGATGCTTTTTTCTCAGACAGATTATTCTCTTTTGCACCTTTTAAGAAAAGCCCTCTGTGTTCGTCCATCATTGAGGCTATCTTTTTTCCCATAGCCTTTCTTAAGCCGTCTGCATCTGCCATTGAGTAGTTGGCAAGCACACCTGCGATCTTCATAACCTGCTCTTGATAGAGAATTACGCCGTAAGTCTCTTTTAAGATAGGCTCAAGCTCTGGAAAGATATATTCAACCGGCTCACGTCCATGTTTTCGCTCGACATAAGAGTCAGCCATACCGCTGTCAAGAGGACCAGGACGATATAATGCAACAAGTGCAACAATATCGCTGAAAGATGCAGGCTGAAGCCGTGCGATCAGCTCTTTCATGCCGGAACTTTCAAGCTGGAACACACCAGTAGTATCTGCTCTTGAAAGAAGCTCGTAAGTTGCTTTATCAGATAGATCAAGGTTGAGCAGATCAGGAATTTTTACAGATTTTGACGGATCATTTGCCGCTGTTTTTTTAATAAGCTCAATTGTGTTTTTAATAACTGTCAGGTTGCGGAGTCCCAAAAAATCGAACTTCACAAGACCCAATTTCTCCACATAGTTCATGTCAAACTGGGTTACAACTTCGCCCTCTTTACCGCGGTATAATGGCAGATACTCAACAAGCGGCTTATCTGAAATAACAACTCCTGCAGCGTGGGTTGATGCGTGCCGAGGCAATCCCTCAAGCAGAAGCGATATATCGATCATCTCCTGCTTTACAGGGTTTTCGCCTGCTTTTTCTAAAATAGCAGGCACATCTTCAAGAGCCTGCTTTAAGGTTACTTTAGGACCTTCTGGCACCAATTTTGCTATCTCATCAACCTCTGGCAGAGGCACACCAAGAGCGCGTCCAACATCTCTGATAACAGCTTTTGCCTTGAGCTTTCCAAATGTGATTATTTGAGATACATAATCGCCTCCGCCGTAGCGATCAATCACATATTTATAAACATGCTCTCTTCCCTCTATGCAGAAATCAACATCAATATCAGGCATGCTGATACGGGCAGGATTTAAGAAACGCTCAAATATAAGACCATGCTCAATCGGGTCTAATGCTGTAATCTCCATTGAGTATGCAACCATACTTCCAGCAGCAGAGCCGCGACCAGGTCCTACTGGTATATCATGCTCTCTTGAGTAGCGGATAAAATCAGCAACAATCAGAAAATAGCCAGGAAAACCCATATCCAGAATTACGCCGATTTCATAATCAAGACGATCTCTATAAAGTTTCTCGTCAACCTCGCTGAAATCAGGATTTTTCTGTTTAATAACAGCAAGACGCTTTTCAAATCCCTCTCTTACTTGACGCTCAAATATCTGATCAACACTCTCATCATCTTTTATTGATTGATGAGAAGTTATAAGGTCTGCAGGAGCTTTGCAGCCAGTTCCACCGTTAATTTCAACTTGATCATCACTCAGTGCAGATGACTCTTCATTAGGAAGCGTATATCGGGGAAAGTGGTAGGTTTTATTATCAAACTCAACATTGCACATTGAAACAATCAGATTTGTATTGTCAATTGCCCCTTCATAATGCCCTAAATCTCTTACCATCTCTTCAGGAGATTTAAAGTACAACTGATCAGAATCAAACTTAAATCTATCTTTATTGTTTATAGTATCGCCTGTCTGGATACATAAAAGTGCCTCATGCGCACGAACATCGCCTTTTGAGAGATAGTGGCAGTCGTTTGTCGCAACCATTGGAATTGACAGGCGTTTGCTCAAATCCAATATACCCTGATTTACCCGCTCTTGAATATCAATTCCATTGTGCTGAACCTCAAGAAAAAAATTATCCTCACCAAAGGTTTTAAGATAATATTGTGCTGCTGCATCAACATCTGCTGCGGTGCCGCGAAGTATTTTCTGAGGTATCTCTCCTTTCAGGCAGGCAGAAAGGGCAATCAATCCTTTGCTGTAACGAGCTAAAAGCTCTCGATCAACTCTTGGCTTATAGTAAAAACCCTCAAGCTGTGCAATTGATGCCAAACGGCATAAATTGGAGTAGCCTTCCCTGTCTTTAGCTATAAGAACTAAATGGTTAAGCCCTTTGCTATCTTCTGGTGTTTTGTCATGCAATGTTCGGGGTGCAATATACATCTCACACCCGATTAAAGGCTTTATTCCAGATTTGAGAGCCTTTTCATTAAATGGAGCTGCCCCGAACATTGTTCCATGATCTGTCATTGCAACCGCATCCATGCCGAAATCTTTACACCGCTTTAACAGTGCATCAAGCCTGATTGCACCATCAAGAAGAGAGTATTCGGTGTGGACGTGGAGATGGTAAAATTTGGGGGGTGTTGTTAGTTCAGCCATCTTACTTTATGCTCTCAACACTGTAATTTGGAGCCTCCTTAGTAATAATAACATCATGTACATGGCTCTCTCGCAGTCCTGCTGCTGTGATTTTCACAAACTTTGCCTTTTGTCTTAACTCATCAATTGTTAGAGCACCAAGATATCCCATTCCAGCTTTGAGTCCGCCTAACATCTGAACAAGATTTTCTCTGATTGTGCCTCTGTAGGGGATTCTTCCCACAATGCCTTCAGGAACAAGTGTTTCGTCATCGACATGATCTTTTTGGTAATAGCGGTCACTGCTTCCCTTTTTCATTGCCTCTACAGAACCCATACCGCGATATGCTTTATATTTTCTACCCTGAAAGATAACAATCTCACCAGGGCTTTCCTGCGTTCCGGCAAGAAGGCTTCCAAGCATAACGCAATGTGCACCGCCGCCTATAGCTTTTGTAATATCGCCTGAAAACTTTATGCCTCCATCTGCAATGATAGGAACTCCTGTCTCCTCTGATACCTCTTTACAGTTTAAAATTGCGGAAAGCTGAGGAACGCCCACACCAGCCACAATTCTTGTTGTACAGATAGAGCCGGGTCCTATTCCGATCTTTACAGCATCAGAACCAGCATCAATAAGAGCCTTTGCACCAGCAGCAGTTGCAACATTTCCAGCAATTACCTGAGCATCAGGAAAAAAGTGTTTAATCTTCTTTACAGCATTTATAACATTAAGGGAGTGCCCATGTGATGTATCAATAACAAGTGCATCTGCTCCTGCATTTAAAAGAGCTTCAACACGGAGCATCATATCAGAACCAACTCCAATTGCAGCACCTGTTCTCAAACGCCCCATTGAATCTTTGCAGGCATTTGGATATTTTTTAATTTTCTCAATGTCTTTTATTGTAATGAGACCTTTTAGCTTTCCCTCTTTGTCAACCACAAGGAGCTTCTCAATTCTATGCTGGTGAAGCATTTTTTTAGACTCTTCTAAAGAGCACCCTTCTGGTACTGTCACAAGATTTTCTTTGGTCATAACCTCATACACAGGTTTTTGAAGCTCTGTCTCAAATCGTAAATCCCTGTTTGTTACAATACCAACCAGCTTATCCCCTTCAGTTACCGGGATACCAGAAATCCTATATTTTGCCATTATGTCAAGGACACTTGAAATTGGTGCATCAGGAGAGATAGTTATAGGGTCAACAATCATACCGCTCTCCGATTTTTTGACCCTGTCAACCTCAATTGCCTGCTCTTCAATACTTAAGTTTCTATGGATAAAACCAAGCCCGCCTGCCCGAGCCATGCTGATAGATGTTAATGCTTCAGTTACAGTATCCATTGCAGCACTTACAATTGGAATATTGATGTCAAGTTCTCGTGTAAGTCTTGTATGGGTTTTCACCTCGTCCGGTAAAATAGCTGAATATTCGGGAATAAGCAGCACATCATCAAAAGATAGTCCAAATTCAGGCAATATATTATTCATTGTGGTAAATCCTCCTGTTAAGGCAGTATAGGGTAAAAAATCTATAAATATATCAAAAATCTACAGCTTATTATTAAAGTTTAATCAATACTCATGTTTTTGTTAAACCATATTTATTATAAATTCCGCTTGATATTTAAACAGAACTTTCTATTATTGAGCCGTGCTTTCTATCAGATATGAAAAATCAAAGCAAATCATATTCTTTTTGTTTTCCAGTAGGCACTGTGCCAATAGGGATTATCCAACTCAGAGATTACAACACCCTGGCTTGTTGAAGCGTGGAGAAACTGACCATCATCTATATAGACTCCAACATGCCTATCAAATATACCAGTTTTAAAAAAGATCAAATCTCCAGCCCTCCAATCTCCGGCATCAATAGTTATTCCCAATCGAACCATCTCTTTTGTAGTTCTGGGAAGTGCGATCCCAAATCTACGCTTAAAAGTGACATAAACAAAACCAGAGCAGTCAATACCATTTTTATTTAATCCTCCCATTCTGTATCTTGTCCCTTTCCACTCCTCATACTGATCATATAATTCCCGTTTGACAAAACTTGAATTTCTAAGGCTTCTATCTTCATAGGTCTCTTCCGGCATCTCTACTTTTGGAGAACCGCACCCTGCAAGCAGACTCAATATTAAAAGTATTAAAAGCAGTAAAGCACTGTCATAGACTCTTAAACTCCTAAGATAGGCAATATTTTCACATCTACTCATAACTATTTTTTTCTCCATTATTTTATTTAATCCTCTTTTCATTCATAAAAAGAGTACATTTTAGGATCAAATGCTTCTCTTATCCCCTCTCCTGTAAATGTAACTATCATAAGGGTGATAACAAGAGCTGAGACAACAGAAGCAGAAATCCACCAAGCACTCATATTACTCCAACCCTGCTGCAAAAGTTCTCCCCAGCTCGGAGTTGGGGCAGGCAGACCAAATCCCAAATAATCAAGAGATGTTAAGGCAACAATACCGCCTGATATTGCAAACGGTGCATAGGTGACAATAACTGATATTGTATTTGGAATGATATGTTTCAAAATGATTCTAAAATGAGATGCTCCAATTGATCTTGCAGCAAGCACATACTCTCTCTCCTTCTCCTTATAGGTCATTGTACGCATAACCCATGTCATGTTTATCCAGCCAAAGAATGCCATTATTAAAAGCAGCACCATAAAACCCGGAACAATAATAGATGAGACAATAATCACCACATATAGAAAAGGTATGTTGCTCCATATCTCAAGAACTCTTTGAAAAAAGAGATCAAATTTACCGCCAAAATAGCCCATGGCACAGCCAAGAGAGATTCCGATTGCATAATCTAAAATGAGCAGCACAAACGAAAATATCATAGCAGTTCTAAATCCATAGACTAAACGTGCCAAAATATCTCTGCCAACATTATCAGTGCCCATAAAATGTCTTTCTGAAAAAGAGGGGGGAAAAGGGGGATAGCTGTTCTCTTTAAGATCATTCTCATATGGGTTGAATGGGACAATGGGCATTATGACAAAATTTCTGCTTTTAACTGCATTTTCATGATAAAAACCAGCAGTTCGATCAAGCTTAAATTTTGCTTTAAGCTGCCTGTAGTTGGTCTCATATTCATAGTTTAGACCAAAAGTTTTTCCCGGAATCATGGCACTGTATGTAGGAAAGTACAACTCTCCATCATAATAGACAACAAGTGCCCTGCTGTTGATAAAAATTTCAGCAAATATTGAGATTAACACCATTATCATCAATGCCACAAATGAAAAAAATCCCCTTTTTATAGAGATAAATCGTTTCCATTTCTTTACTGTCAAAGGGTTAAGTTTCACTATTAACATAGTATTTAAATTTTACCTTTTATTTTCTGCCTACATTCGCAGCCGTCTAATTTTAAAAAAAGTTTCGTGCGATCTTTTATAAAAAAAGAGCATTTTACAGTTTTAATATTCACTGCTTG
Source organism: uncultured Desulfobacterales bacterium (assembly GCA_964539635.1). Classification (GTDB taxonomy): domain Bacteria; phylum Desulfobacterota; class Desulfobacteria; order Desulfobacterales; family Desulfobacteraceae; genus Desulfamplus. Next base: position 38,544 of record CAZIJN010000019.1, read on the forward strand.
AAAATACACAAAAACCGTGATTAACTCCAGACAAAAAAACAAAACTAAACTTAATCAATTTTACACAATTTTACATGAAATTAGAATATAGATGGCAGATACCAACCGGAATTTAAAAAGTGAAGAGCTTACGCTTAAAGCATCATTATATACAGCATTTCTGTGCATACTCTTTGGAGCTAACACTGTTGCAATAAAGATATCTCTTGAGGGACTCGGCATCTTTACCAATGCAGGAATCAGATTTGCCCTATCATCAACTGTGCTTGTTCTGTGGGCAAAAATGACAGGAGAGTCTCTTGGTTTTAACAGAAGCCAGGGGTATAAACTTTTGATTCTCTCCGTAATATTCACCTTTCAGTTGTCATCATTCTATTATGGATTACACATGACAACTGGTTCTCATGGAGTATTGATTTCAAACCTGCTTCCATTTATTGTACTGGTGCTTGCACATTTTTTTATACCCGGGGATCAGATGACAATAAAAAAAGTGAGCGGTATAGTTTTGGGATTTATCGGAGTGCTGTTCCTATTTTTTGATTATCATGAAGTAACAGACGATATGCTTAAAGGTGATATTGTAGTAATAATTGCTGTAGTTTTATGGGGGTGCAGTGCAGTTTACACAAAAAAAATCATTTCTGACATAAGCGTTCTTCAAATCACACTCTATCCAATGCTGTTTGGAACGCCTCTTTTTTTTGCCGCAGGTTTTTTATGGGATAGTCAGATGGTCAGATTTATCGATTCATCAATCGTGTACTCGATCATCTATCAAAGTTTTATAACTGCTGCGTATGGGTTTATTGCATGGAATAGGCTTTTGTACAGATTTGGAGCAACAGCGATACACTCATTTGTATTTATTATGCCCGTCTCTGGCGTCTTTTTAAGTGTTATGCTGCTTGATGAGCCGTTGACATTGAATATTATTGCATCAATTACTCTTATTATAGCCGGTACTTTTATCGTAAACAGGCACGACAAATAAAATTCTTAAGACGAACGGTGTTGATGCAAGATTTAAAAAAACAACTCATTACTGAACAGCAAAACATTACTGAACAGCAAAACGATATTTAAGGGACAATATCAACCGTTACCTGCCTGCCCCAAAGAGTTGATGTTACCCACTGTACATGCACAACCGAACCTGTTGTAAAAAAGCGTTCTGTGCCAGAAGCTGCTGATATGGAAGATATCTTATGATTATTGAGTTGACGGGCAAGTTCCCGAGCAACTGAAGCCGCAGGATCGATTATAGTAATATCTGCTCCTGCAACCTCCTGGATTATCTGACCAAGAAAAGGATAGTGCGTACAACCTAACACAATAGTATCTGCACCTTTTTCAAGCAGAGGAGAGACGTAGTTTGTAACCATTAAGCGTGTTGATACGGTTGTAAGTTCTGCACGCTCCACCTGCTCTACAAGTCCGGGACACGGCTGTAAAAGAACCTCAATATTGCTTCCATACATTTGGCACAGACGAGAGACGCTTGAGCTTGCGATTGTCTGAGTTGTTGCAAGCACACCGATAATTCCAGATTTTGTAATATTTGCCGCAGGTTTTATTGCAGGCTCTATGGCAATTATTGGAACAGGGGACCATGAACGAAGATTTTTAACCGCAACTACAGTAACAGTATTGCAGGCAACAACCATTGCTTTAACTCTTAGCTCTAAAAGAAAATGGGCGATTGCAGTTGCACGCTCTTCAATAAAGCTGGTTGACCGGTTGCCATAAGGTGCATAGCCTGAATCTGCAACATAGATAAGATTTTCCGTTGGAAGCTGACTGCGAATCTCTCGAAGCACAGACAACCCTCCGACACCAGAATCAAATACTCCTATAGGCTCATCGTTAGAAGAGATTAAATATCTCGTTGTCAACATATTTTAACCGTAATAATTAAGAGCTAACTCTTATAACTCCCATACAATCATGGCAATGCTTTTCACTTTTTTGAGATCTTATATTTTTTGACGAAACCGGTTGGGTGGTAGCTGAGTTTTGCATGTCTTAACCCCTCATCTCCTAAATCCTGCTCCCTGTTAATTGTCTCATAATGTTCAGTTATAATTGAGGCAAATGCCTGATTAACAAACTGCCATAACCCTTTATACCCGTTTACCGCCTTTTCAAAATGGATCACAAAACTTTTACCGCATGCAAGCTCCTCTCCGAGGGAGTAAGCCACCGGCTCATCTTCAACATAGTAGATTCCGCCGCACAGTTGCAGCTCTTCGCCCTTTTCAAGTGCCTCTTTTGCAGCAATATAATCTCCCTCATCATTACCATTCTCAACTCTGTTATCCCTCCAGAGGTCAAGAATTTTTAACGCATCTGGCAGATACTCCTCAAGCAGAGGTCTTCCTTCATAGTTATGGTTATTAACAAATGCTCGGATAAGATTTCTCTTTTTATGGTAGTGCCTTCCGGGAAGTTCCGCAAGATTCTCTCTTTTATAAAGATAATCAAAGTTATTGCGATCCTCAAATATCTCATAACCCATGCGTGAAAAAAACTCTGCCTGACTCTCTGAAGCACACTTTAAAGTACAATGCTCTTTAAAGAGAGTATCGAGCATAGATTGATCAGGTATGCCAAACGGAAGCATAAAAAATTTCTCAGATGCATCAGAATTAGTTGAACGATCAGAGCCTGTAATTACAAGCAGTTCTCTATCAACACCATTTTCTGAAGACAACTCCTGCTGGTTAATCGCTGGAAGTCGTGAAATTTTGTATTGGTGAGCCTTTTGAAAAAGATATAGATTTGCAAAAGTAAATTCAGATATCCCATCTGGAAGTCGCTGCAGCATAGGATGGAGTATCTCGCGTAAGCCTAAATGAATTTGAACAGATTCAGGATAAACAGGTATCATTTAAATAAAAAATCTCCAGTTTTTGGATAATTTATCTTAAGAAGAGTTCTCTCTTAAAGATATAATTACTATCTAAAAACGATTAAAGCATAACAATATCAAAAGATGTAAATTAAATTTAAAACATAGTGAAAACGGTTAGAATGGCCAGAAATTATTATCAGCCCACGCCTGATCCAACAGTGCTCTGTCAATCTCCATCAACATTTTTAAATGATGCCTCTCCCATGTTGCAAGCCATGTATAGAGTTTTTTCTCTTCAGGGTCTGATGCCTCTTCTGCCTGCCGTGAATAGACATCAATAGAATTTTGTTCAAGTGCAATAGATGCGGATATTGCAGCAGCTTCAAAAGAGGCGGCTGATATCCGTTTCATTATATCGCTATGGAGAATTGACATTGTTAACTGAATCTCTTCATTTTCATCAAAAAAACCAGATTCAAATAGACCTTTTTCGTTATAAACTTTGAACTGGGCATTCAAAACTTTAATATGCCCTAACTCCTCTTGAGCCATTGATTCAAAAAATGATTTAACAGCACTATCTTGAGACTGTTCAGCTACTTTGTGATAAAAAGCATAACCACGTTTTTCAATCATAATTGCCTGTTTAAGTATTTCAAGCGTACCACTCTGTGTCATAAATTGTGCTCCTATATAAATTGTATTTTAGTAATGTTTAGGTATTATCGCTTTTTAGCAGTATCTTTTTTGTTTTTTCTCTTTTTTTTAATCGATGCCTCATACTCATCAATCAGTTTTTTTATGCTCTGTCTGCCTCTGTCATTATAGTAGCTGCTCCAGGGAGATTCTTCAAAAGATGAAGTACCTGAATCATCTGAATTAGAGAGTGTATCAGCCTTAGGTTGAGATTGTGGAACTTTTTTAGAGATACCAACATCTGAGGCTTCAGATGAATTAAGTGTAAATTGGTACTCTTGTTTGCTTATAGCAATAACCTCAATAGGTTTGTTGATAAAGTTCTGAATCTCTTTGAGCCTTATCTTCTCCTCACTGCTGCAAAATGAGAGTGCAATCCCCTTTTGTGTGCCCCTGCCTGTTCTTCCGACACGGTGGACATAATTTTCAGCCTTTTCAGGCAGATCATAATTAATAACATAATTAACACCAGAGACATCAATACCACGCGCACTCACATCAGTTGCAACGAGAATCTTAAACTCCCCGATCTTAAAATCATTCATAATTTTTGTTCTGTCAGACTGATCTTTTCCTCCATGAAGATTAAATGTGGTTATATCAGCCCGTGCCATTGCTTTTTCAAGACGCTCTGCCCTCACTCTTGTTCTTACAAAAACAATTATGCGGCTTTCTGGGTGCTCTTTAATAAATCTTTCAAGAAAAAACCGTTTGTCGTCCATCTCAACAAACATAACAGCATGAGAGACATTCTTTGAAACAGGGTCTTCAGGAGATATTTCAATGCGTATGGCTGATGATTTCACCTGTGAATAGGCTAACTTTTTAATCTCTTCATTAATTGTTGCTGAAAAAAATAGTGTCTGATGCTTATGTTTAAGCATCTTTTTTACAGATTTTATGTCATCAATAAACCCTAAATCAAGCATATGATCAGCTTCGTCTAAAATAAGGGTGTCGATTTTCTGAAGGTTGATATATCCCTGACTTATGAGATCAAACATTCTTCCCGGAGTTACAATAAGAATATCAATGCCGTTTTGCAATGTTTTTATCTGCTCATCTTGTTCAACTCCTCCAAAAAGGGCAAAGGATTTTGTGCGTGTGTGACGAGATATCTCATTAAAAACCTCCCCTATCTGCATTGCAAGCTCACGGGTTGGAACCATAACAATACATTGAATCCCATATGATCTCTGACTTGTTTTTCTCCTGTGAATCCTATCTATTATAGGAATAGCAAAAGCTGCTGTTTTTCCTGTTCCTGTCTGTGCAATGGCAAGCACATCTTCTCCGTTCATAATAGGCGGAATGGATTTAAACTGGATATCAGTAGGTCTTTTAAAACCGAGTGCATCTAAATTATCTTTTATCTCTTGTGAAATATGGTATTTCTCAAATTTCATATTGCCTCAATGTTTTATAAATAGTTTTTTTTGATTAGGAGTGTTTTTTTGAAGAGTATTTATTACAAAGGGTCAATTGGCTGATAGATTTACAAAGTTTCTGATAACTCTTTTACCAACAACGGTCATAATAGATTCAGGATGAAACTGAACTCCATAAGTAGGGTGCTCTATATGGCGGATTCCCATAATCTCACCATCATCTGATTTTGCTGTTACTCTAAGAGATGCCGGCAATGTGTTCTCGTCAATTGCAAGAGAATGGTAACGCATTGCTGCAAAAGGCTTAGTTATTCCTTTGAATATAAATTTTTGATCACCAGTAACCATTGATGTTTTACCGTGCATGATTCTTTTTGCGTGAATGATGCTTGCCCCAAAGGTGTAGCCTATTGCCTGATGACCAAGACAGACACCGAGTATAGGCAGTTTTCCAGAAAAATTTTTTATAACATCAACTGATATGCCTGCATCTTCCGGTCTTCCCGGACCTGGTGAGATCACGATTGCATCAGGATTTAAGGCTCTAATCTCATCAATTGTAATCTTGTTGTTTCTAAAAACCTCTACATCTGCACCTGACTGCATTATGTAGTGGACAAGATTAAAGGTGAACGAGTCATAGTTGTCAATTACAGTTATCAGCATAGTTCACCTCCATCACTGCTGGACGAATTATTGCAAGAAATTTCCGCTGTTTTTCTATAATCGCTATTTTTACTATTGCTTAGTGCAAGTTTGAGTGCTCTCTCTACGCTTCGGGCTTTGTTCACACACTCCTGATACTCTCTTTCAGGGTCAGAATCTGCAACAATCCCAGCACCAGCCTGAACTGTCATCTGTCCATTCTCTATTGTTGCTGTTCTTATGGTTATTGCTAAATCCATATTGCCTGAAAATGAGATGTAACCAGCAGCTCCGCCGTAAATGCCTCGAGGTCGGGATTCCATATCTGAAATTATCTCCATAGCCCTTATCTTTGGAGCACCAGAGAGCGTGCCGGCAGGAAAGGTTGCCCGCAGCAGATCCCACGCATCAAACTCTCTTTTAAGTTCGCAGTTGATGTTGGAGACAAGGTGCATTACATGAGAGTAACGCTCAACAAACATCAAATCTGTAACCTGAACAGTACCCATTTCAGCCACTCTGCCGAGATCGTTTCTGCCAAGATCAACAAGCATAAGATGTTCTGCCCGTTCTTTCTCATCATTTAAAAGCTCATCAGCAAGTTTTCTGTCCTCCTGCTCGCTTTTTCCTCTTGGACGCGTTCCAGCAATCGGGCGGAGAGTCGCTGTTCTATTTTCCAAACGCACCATTGTTTCAGGAGAAGAACCTGCAATCGCAACCTCTCCTAAATTCATAAAAAACATATATGGTGATGGATTTATGTATCTTTGTGCTCTGTAAAGCATAACAGGATCAACAGGCTTATCTGAACAAAAAGGCTGTGAATAGACAGCCTGAATAATATCACCAGCAACAATATGCTCTTTTATCTTTTCAACTCCCTTTGTGTAAGTATCGTGAGCTGTCTGAGGTTTAAGCGAAAAAGCATCTGATTGAAATTCGTCTGCAATCGGCTTGCTGATTTTATTTATAATCGGAGTGCTTATTCTATCAATTATCTGTTCAAGATGAGTGCATGATTCGTTGTAACAACTCTCAATATAACCATCTTTAGAGTTATTAGAACTATCAGCACTGTTTTTGCTGATGCTGTTTGTTTGATTGATATTGTTATCATTAATATAGCAGATGCTCATACAGGTGAGTGTATGAGTAATATTGTCAAAAATGATCATTGCATCAGGAATGATAAAATGGGCATAAGGTTTATCATCTTGAAGCATTGACGGTATCTCTTCAAAAAAAGAGACCATCTCATAGGTCATGTAACCAGTCAAACCGCTCCAAAATCGTGGCAAATCCTTAATATCAGCAGGTTTATAGAGCGAAGTCAGCTCTTTTAATGCTGCTATCGGGTCTCCGTTATGCAAGATACTTCTGCTCTCACTTCCCTCTTCAATAGTAATTCTATCTTTTAATACTTTTATATCGCTTTTTGCAGAAAGACCCATAAAGCTGTATCTTGCCCAGTGCTCTCCACCCTCCACGCTCTCCAAAAGAAACATTGAGTTTTTAGAAGATATGCTTGATTTATTATTAGTAAAACAACCGCTGGCAGCTCCATTAGATAAATGAAATTTCTGCAAAATAGAGACCGGCGTTTCAGTATCAGCAAGAATTTCCGCACACACAGGTATAACATTGTATTTCAGGGCAAGTTCCTTGAAATCTTCCTTAGATGGATATTGTTTTAAAATCATATTTTCTATTCCAGAATTTTTTTGAGTTGAAAATGTTAATTACTTGCCTACTGATTACAATCAGATTGCTCGCTTGTCAAGATTTTGTTTCTTTATATAGAAACAAAAAGATATCCACCTATCGGGTAACGCCTCGTGTTGAATTTTCAATAAAGTGAATAAAATTGACAACTTCTGGTATCTGCTCAACCTCTGCCCTAACCCTTTCAGATGCCTGTTTTACTGTAAGTCCTATTCTAAAAACAATACGATACGCTTTTTTGAGATTTGCAATTGTAGATTTGGAAAAGTTATGCCTGCCAAGACCTACATTATTTAGACCATGAAGCGTTGCTCTATCTCCAGCAGCAATTACATAAGGAGGTATATCTTTTACAATTGCCGATTTGCCGCCGATATAGGCATAATCACCAACCTTGACAAACTGGTGGATTGCCACAAGTCCGCCGATTGTTACATGATCTCCAAGCTCAATATGACCGCCGAGAGTTGCATTGTTTGCAAGAATTACCCCTTTTCCTGTTTTACAGTCATGGGCAATGTGCGTGTATGCCATAAGATAATTCTCTTCGCCAACCTCTGTAATACCGCCTCCAAATTCAGTTCCTCTATTGATAGTTACAAACTCACGGATTATAGTTCCATTACCAATTTTAAGAGATGTCTTTTCACCATGAAATTTAAGGTCTTGCGGGGCGGCTCCAATTGATGCGTATTGAAAAATTCTGCAATTTTGACCTACTGTAACATACTGGTCAATTGTGGTGTAGGGACCTATCTCAGTGCCTGCACCGATATGAACATCACTTTTAATGATAGCATAGGGTCCTATGGAGACATTAGATTCTATTTCAGCACAAGGATCAATAATTGCCGTAGGATGAATCATAAGTTTCTATTTCCTTAAAGATATATTTAATTTTTTTCGATTTTTATTATAAGTTGTACATAAAAGCAGAGACGCACGGCTGTGCGTCTCTGCTTTTTTAATCTCTATTTCTGCCTGTAAAAGTTTAGTTACTCATCTGACTCTTTTTTTAAAGCAAGGCTGTTTTCTAATGCTGTGATTCTCTTACGAATTTCAGGAAGTTTTGGCAAAATAGCAGATACTTTAAGCCATAGTTTATGGGGCATTCCCGGAATACCAGATACAATATTACCAGCTTTAACATCACTTAGAATGCCTGCACAAGGTCCGACAATAGCACCATCTCCAATGTTAATATGACCTGATATGCCTGCTTTTCCAGCAAGTATAACTCTCTTTCCAATAACAGTGCTGCCAGCAATACCAACCTGTGCAACAATAAGAGATTGCTCTCCGATTCTAACGTTATGGGCAATATGGACAAGGTTATCTGTTTTTACACCCGTTTGAATCCATGTTCGTCCAAATGTTCCTCGGTCAATGGTGTTGCAAGCACCTATCTCAACATCGTCATCAATCTGAACAAAACCTGCATGGGGAATCTTCTCGTTATTACCCTCTGCTGTGTCTTGAGTAAAACCAAAACCATCGCTTCCAATAACAGTTCCAGAATGGATAATTACACGAGAACCTATTTTTGTACGCTCCATTATGGTTACATTAGGTTTGATAATCGTGTCGTCTCCAATAGTTACCCCATCTCCAATATAAACACCGTGCATTATCTGCACTCTATCTCCTATTGTTACATTATCTCCGATAGAAACATAGCTTCCAACAGTAACCTCATCGCCTAACATGAGATTACTGCCAGTAACACTCGCCTGAGCAATGGTTTTAGCCGACTCTTTTGGCGGATGAAATAGAGATAAAATCCGAAAAAATTTCCGTTTAGGATTCTGGGTCTTTATTAGAGCCAATGGAAAGGAGTTTTTAACTTCACCGTCAAACTGATTAGATGCTGGTAAATTATTAATTTCAGCATTATACGTAAAATATTCTGGTACAATAACTGCACTTGCTCGGGTTTTATCTAATGATTTGAGAAACTTTGGATCAGATGCAAAAGTTATGTCATACGGCTGTGCATCATAAAAAGATGAAACCCCGTAAATTTCAAGAGTTTCATCTCCTAATATCTCACCATCAATTTTTTGAGCAATTTCTTTAAGAGTGAGCTTCATAACTATATTCAACTATTTGCTTATAGGTCTTTTATTAAACTCGCTTATAACTTTATCAGTTATATCAAGGGCACCGTCTGAATACATTATTCCGCCCTCATTTTTTTCAAGAATTATTGTAAACCCATCTTTTCTACCAATATCATTAGCAACGCTTAAAACTTCAGCACGTATCTTATTAAAATGCTCTGCCTGCATATCTTTAAATTCATCAAGATATTTTGCTCTTAATGATCTAAAATCATTAAATTTTGTTCTCAGCTCTTTCTGTTTTGCCTCTTTTTTATCCTTAGCCATCACAACTGCATCTTTCTCAAACTGCTTCTGAAGGTTCAAAAGTTCAGTCTCTTTAGACTTCATATCGTCCTCTATCACCTTACCTTTTCTATTCAGCTCATCAGTTGCCCGTTTTCCATAAATTGATGTTGTAAGAATCTTCTGAAAATCAACAACACCTATTTTAATATTAGCCGCATGAGCATTTACAATAAAACTTTCAACTGCAATAAAACTGATAAAACTTACAACTGCAACGGTAAAAAAAAGTACTGACTTTTTCATAATATTTAGAATCTCCTATCATTAATGACTTATTTGTGGTTTTCATTCTGCCTATTTAAGGCATGAGTATCTATTAAAATTACTGTTTAAATTCGACCGATTGGTATTACTATTTATTTTTCTATTATTATAACCCAATTCATAGACACAGAGGGTTTTTAGAACGCACCTCCCATAGAAAACTCCCACCTTCCACCGCTGTATCCCTTGCCTTCCAGGACTTTACCATACTCTATCCTTATAGGTCCCATTGGGGAGTACCAACGAAATCCTCCGCCACAGCTTGTATAAAGCTCGCCTAACTCTATATTCTCATCTTTTAAATAAGCATCTCCAGCATCATAAAATATAACGCCTGCAAGATTTACATCTTCTACAATAGGAAAAATAACCTCTGCATTAAACTGTATAAATTTTTCACCACCACGCTGTTCAAGCTCTCCTTCTGGAGTTGCATTAATATCTTGCCAATCATAACCTCTTACAGAGTTCATGCCGCCAAGATAAAACCGCTCATAGTCAATCTCAATATCTTTTGTTCTATCATCTAAAAACCCACCTTTGGCATGTAAAAATCCTGTGAATTTCCAGAAAAGAGGATAATACCAGCCTGTTTCCGCAATGTACTTGGTAAAATCTATTTCACCTCCAAGCCAATCTCCAGCATATTCAACCGATATATTATGCTCACACCCCTCAGTAGGATTGAACTGGGAATTTCTTGAATCATATCCTAAAGATGTAGTTATACTGCTGGTAACATAATGACCTTCATCTACATCTGTATATAGCTCCTCAACATTATCAATTGTAAAATCTTCATATCCATACCTTAAACCAACAGAGGTGTAGTCAAATATTCTGTAACCAAAACGGACAGCACCGCCTTTGCTGTCTTTATCGTAATGATCATACTCTTTATCCCAGTTGTAGAGATCAACACCAGCAGAGAGTGGAATATCAAACAGCCAAGGCTCGGTAAAACTTACTGTAAATCGTGTTGAAGTTGCAGATACCTCTGCCTGTGTAGAGACAATCTGACCACGACCAAAAAGATTTCTCTCTGAAACTGATACCATACCAAAAAGCTGATCTTCACTGCTGTAACCACCGCCAAAGCTGAAAGCTCCAGTTGCTTTTTCAGTAATCTCCACATCAATATTTAACTTTTCATTACTACTGCCTTTAGATGTCTTGATATCTACATTCTCAAAATAGTCGGTACGCCTTAAGTTTTTTACGCTCTTTTGAAGTTTGGTCATTGAGTAGAGGTCTTGCTCATAAACTTCAAGCTGCCTTCTTATAACCTTATCCCTTGTCTTTGTGTTGCCGCTTATCATAATTCTCTCAAGATATACAGGCGACCCTTTCTCAATGCTGAACTTTATATCTACAATCTTTGTCTTATCATTTTTAAGAACCCTTGGTGAAATATCAGCATTTGCAAAACCTTTATCTGAATAGATGTCTGTTATTGCAAAAACATTTGTTCTAAGTTTTTCACGGCTGTACATATCACCATTTTTTATAGTTAGTTTTTCATGAAGCTCTTGTTCAGGTACTATAAGGTCTCCTTCAAATGAAATTGAGCCAAATTTAAACTGCTCTCCCTCCTGAATCTTAAACTTAACTGAAATACTCTCCTTTCCAAACTCAACTTCTGGATCAGATATTTTGGCATCAATAAATCCGTTATCTTTATAAAAAGATTCTAATCTGTAAATATCTTGTTCAAGCTCATTTCTTTTGAGTTCGCCAGAAGATGTTATCCAAGAGAAGAAACCTTTTTCACTGGTCTTCATAACCTTTTCCAACTCTTTTCTCTTAAAAAACTTATTGCCGTCAAACTCAAGTTTCTCGATTTTAAGTTTTTTACCCTCTTTAATGTTAAACGCTATGTCAGCCTGATTATTTGGAAGCATCTCAGCAGTATAGGTTATCTCACAGTTGTGGTAATTTTTATCTGTGTAAAGTGCCTTTATACGCTCAATATCTTCGTTTATCTTAAAGGCATTAAGAATAGAGCCGGTTACAGTCCGTACTACCTCCTGAATCTCAGCGTCCTCATATACATTGTTGCCCTTATATTTTATTTTTCTCACACTGGGCTTTTCTACAACTGTAAATATCACATTAATACCATTATCAGCCTGTTTGCCTTCAACACGGACATCTTCAAAATAGCCCATTGCAAAGACTTTTTTAAGCTCTTTAGAAAGAACCTCAACATTAAAAATATCACCTTTCTTAATAGAAACTACCTTTAAAACTGCATCAGATTCAATTCTTTTATTTCCCTTTATGAGCACATCTGAAACAAGCAATCTATTAAATATCTCACTGCCCATCTGTTTGCTGATAGTGTTGACCGCTGCAAAAAGATTTTCTATTGCTCCGGCTCTTGCAGAAAACGAGATAGGCACAGCAGAGGTAGCAACATTAAATACCTTGCTATCAATACTTATCTGACCGCCTACAACAAAAACAGAACCCCATACAAGATAGTCAACTCCCTGCTCTAACCCTTTTTTTTGAATCTCTGCGTTTGAATATTGTGATAGTTCTCTATTGTCACCATCTGGAAGATTTATAATAGCAGTATCAGCTCCCTGACCCTTTAAGTTCTCTGAAACCATTGCAGGAAGATTCTGCTTTAGATAATCCATATTAGATGTTGCATTGATCTCAAATGGAAATATCCCTACTTTTACCTTATCTTCTGCAATTGCTGTGGATAATATTGCTAAAGGAAGTAATAGAAGAATAAAGACAATATTTAACCGCATTCTATTTGTGTTGGTCATCTTATTTATCCATGTTGTTTTTTCATTACAACGATATACTCGTTGTTGATTGTTGTATCAATAATGTTATCTGCCGCAATAATCTTACTTGGTAAGTCATTTTATATTTAATTTTTTTCAGTAATTATTACATCTTGATTTTCATATTCTTGTAGATTTATTCTAAAGGATTAAAAACTCAAACATCAACTATCTTACAATCTTGAATAGTAACCTGTCTGCTCATCAATGCTGCAAGTTCATTATTATGAGTTACAACCATCAATGTCATTCCAAGCTCTTTATTAAGCTCTACAAGCAGGTGATGAACCTGAAAACTATTTATTTTATCAAGATTACCCGTAGGTTCGTCAGCAAGCAGAATATCAGGCTTCATTACCAATGCTCTTGCAAGTGCGACTCTCTGCTGCTCTCCTCCAGAAAGGTCTTCTACGCGGTGGTGAATACGATGCTTCAGCCCTACCCTCTCCAAAATTGCCTCAGATTCCATAACTATCTTTTTTTTAGATAAATTGGCAATCAGCCCTGGAATCATAACATTTTCTATTGCAGTAAATCCTTGAAGCAGATGGTGGAATTGAAAGACAAATCCTATTTTTAAATTTCTAAAATGGGCAAGCTCCTCTTGACCAAGAGAAAAAAGATTTCTGTTCTCAAATATAAGTCTGCCCTGATTAGGACGATCAAGAGTTCCTACAATATGAAGAAGCGTTGATTTGCCTGTTCCAGAAGCGCCAACAACAGCAATTGTCTCTCCCTTATAAATGTCAAAATCGACATCTTTAAGAATCTCTATATCTGCTGAACTCTCTTTAGCACTGCTTTTAAATACTCTTGAAATACCTCTAAGGGAGATTAACGGGGAGATATGCCCATCACAATTAATTTGATTTTGATCGTCCATTTGACTGTAATTATCCATAACGAAGAGCCTCGATTGGATCCATTTTTGATGCTTTGTAGGAGGGATAAATAGTTGAAAGAAAACATATCACGATTGATGCTAAAGCAATTACAACTACATCAAGAGATTCAAGCTGGACAGGAAGAGTAGAAAATGGATATGCAGCAGGCAGTTCAATAAATTTATATTTTTTCAGCAATATACAGACCAAAACACCGGCAGAAGTTCCAAGAATTGTGCCGGTCAGCCCCACAATCATGCCTTGAATGATAAATATCTTTCTAATGAGCATATCAGTTGCACCCATAGCTTTAAATACAGCAATATCTCTTGTTTTTTCCATAACCATCATAATCAAGGCACTTGCGATATTAAAGGCTGCAACAAGTATAATAAGAGTTAAAATGACAAACATGGCTGTCTTTTCAAGTTTTAGTGCAGCAAAAAGACTCTGGTTTATCTCCATCCAGTCTCTTCCATAAAAATTAGAGCCAAGAGCTTGAACAATCGCATCTTTAATATTGGCAGACTGAAAAAGATCATCAACCCACACTCCAAGGGCAGAGATGCGGTCTCTCATTCCCATAAGCCTCTGTGAGTCTTTAAGATTGATATATGCAAGAGAGCTGTCATACTCATACATGCCGGAGTCAAACAAGCCTGTAACCACAAAACGAGTCATTGAAGGCATGTGTCCAACTGGAGAGAGCGTGCCGCCGGGAGCCATCAAAACAACCTTGTCTCCAACATTTACTCCAACATGCTTTGCAAGCTGACGACCCATTATGATTCCCGGAAAAGGGCTGTCATCTCTATCTTCTCCAAGTTTCTCTTCAAGCTCTTGTGCTGTAAAACCTTTGATGATTGAGACACCTGAAGCAGGCTCAACTCCTCTTACCACAGCACCAGAGAGTCCTGATGCAGAGCGTATCATAGTCTGACCAAACACTAACGGAGATACAGCATCTATCCCTTTTAACGTAATTTCGCTCTCGTTGCTGTCGCTGGCATCTGTCTTGTTTTTATCTGCCTTATTATTGATATTATCTGCTGAAGAACTGCCTGCAATTTTTTCTATAACAGATTTATAGTCATTAAATTTGCCCGCATACTCCATAATAAGAATATGAGGCTCAACTCCAAGAATCCGTTTTCTGAACTCTATTTCAGCACCGCTCATAACAGCAATTACAATCACCAAAGCCATAACGCCAACCGTTACACCTGCAACTGACAAAAGCGTAATAAGAGAGATAAACCCCTCTTTTCGTTTGGCTTTTAGATATTTGCCTGCTATGAAAAATTCAAGAGACATTGATTTTTATTTCCTATGGTGAATTACTATAACGCCATGCGATAACTTACATAACGAGAACTGAAAGTCAGTTAAAAGACTTACATATAAAATATTAAACATTTTTCATGTGGGGAAACAGAATAACCTCTCTGATAGAGGGAGAATCTGTAAGAAGCATTACAAGACGGTCTATGCCGATACCCTCACCTGCAGTCGGAGGCATACCATACTCAAGAGCCTCTACATAATCAGCGTCCATAATATGAGCTTCTGTGTCTCCTTCTGTTCTTTGGGATACCTGCTGCAAGAATCGCTCGTATTGGTCAGCAGGATCATTTATTTCAGAAAATCCATTTGCAATCTCTCTGCCAGCAATAAAAAGCTCAAATCTGTCAGTCAGTTCTGGGTCTGTATCGCTCTTTCTTGATAAAGGCGAAACCTCTACTGGATATCCAGTTATAAATGTCGGCTGAATCAGCTTTGGCTCAACAAGCGTATCAAAGAGTTTTGTGAGAATCTTTCCATAACGCTCTTTTTTGGTAATCTTGATTCCTTGCTGGTCGGCAAATTCAAGCAGCTTTGCAGAATCTCCAATAATTGAGCTCTCCATGCCGCCGATTGTGGTCAAAGAGTCAATCATTGAGATTCTCTGCCATTTTCCGTTATTTTCAGCACAGGCAAAATCAATTATATTACCTTGATACTCAACCTGAAGAGTGCCGTTGACCTCCATCGCAATAGTTCTGAACATCTCTTCAGTCATATCCATTAAATCTTCGTAAGTTGCGTAAGCCTGATAAAACTCAACCATTGTAAACTCTGGATTGTGGCGGGTTGATACGCCTTCGTTTCTAAAATTTCTGTTAATCTCAAAAACTTTTTCAAATCCTCCAACAACAAGGCGTTTAAGATAAAGCTCTGGTGCAATCCTTAAAAAAAGCTCCATTCCCAAAGCGTTGTGCCAAGTTTTAAACGGCGTGGCTTCTGCTCCTCCTGGAAGAGGCTGCATCATTGGAGTTTCAACCTCCATAAAGTCCCTTGATTCAAAGAATCTACGCATAGTGCTTACAATCTTGCTTCTTTTAATAAAAATATCTCTTGCCTGCTCGTTCATAATAAGGTCAAGATATCTTTGACGGTAACGCTTTTCAGGGTCTTTAATTCCATGATACTTTTCAGGCAGAGGTCTTACAGATTTAGACAAAAGCCTGAAACTCTTTGCAAGAATTGTCCACTCACCTGTTTTTGTCTGAAAAAGCGGTCCTTCAATCCCGATAAAATCACCAATATCAAGTTTTTTGAATACAGAATATCCTTCAGCTCCAACAAAATTTTTCTGAATGTATGCCTGTATCTGACCTGTTCTATCTTTAAATCTGATAAAAGATGATTTGCCGAAATTATTTACAGCCATCATTCTGCCTGCTGCTGAAAATAATATTCCATTCTCCCCGAGCGTAACAGCTTTTTTATCTAACTCTTCTGATGATAGTTGAGTTAATTGATGAAGCTCTCCAATGGTGCTGGATACTTTAAAATCATTGGGATATAGATTAACGCCGCTCTCTTTGAGTTCGTTCATCTTGTCTTTTCTTGCTTTGAGAAGTGTGCTTGATTCTTCCATTTTTTATATATCTTTCTTAAAATCTGTTTAAATTAATTTATATTAGTAAATTCTGATCTATGAATGATTAGAATTTAAAGTGAACTTCTGATGATTAATTTGTTCGTTCGTATATACTTCTTAAACAGCAATAGGCTGTTTAATGAATATTTGTGCATAATTTGAAGCAGTTTTTAAATCACCATTCCTAAGTGCCTGACGCACATCGTCAAGTTTATAGGCATCTTTAAGTGATAAATATGGAGACCAATTATCTTTAGTATGAATTAACTCTACTTCTACCTCTGCTATATACTCCCCTTCATGGATATATTTAATATTTTTTCTTTTTTTCATTTTCTCTCCATAAAATTTTCATTCCAGCGATTTGGGTCTGGTCTATATGCTGTTATTAGTACTGCTGGACTATCACAGCCTTTTGGTATTCCCCAAACAACATGAACAGGCTGACTATTGTTATCTGATTGAAGCACTAAAACGGTTGAGCCTTTAAAATAATCAGGATAATCTTCAATAACAATCGCATCTTTTATACCTAATACTACTTCTTTAGCACTTAATCCATCATTCGCAAGTTCATCATATCCATGCTCTGAAATCAGTATATTTCCAGATTCAACTAATTTTTTAATAATCAATAAAGTATTACTCAATTATCAACCTGTAATTAACCAAAATTAATTTATACATCATTAAACAAGGGTTATTGTTATAAAAAAAGAGTGTATAGTTACTCCATTTCATTATTAGGTGTCAATATTTTGTTTCTAACGCCCAGCAATTCTAATTTTAATATTATGTATCATGACATTTTCATTTTTTTGCTGATATTCATCGATAATCAACGGTTAGTGTCATTGAAAATAATGGTAAAAGTTGTTCCAATTCCATATTTGCTTTCAACATCTATCAAACCATTATATGAATCGACAAGCCTGTGGATAATTGAGAGTCCAAGCCCTGTGCCGTAAGATTTTGTGGTAAAAAAAGGGTTAAATACTGACTCAAGCTCATCTTCTTTAATACCGCAGCCGTTATCGCTGATTTTAAGTATTATTCGATTATCTCGAGCTTTAAAAAGATTAATACCGATCCACCCGCCGTTTGGTACACCTCCATTGGTTTCAGCTTTGATTGATTTAGAAGAATCTTCTGATAAATTGTCAGAACTATTTATCGAATCACGAGCATCAATACCACTTTCATTTTCACCATCTTCAGATATTTTAGTATGAATTGCCTCTGCTGCATTTTTTATAAAATTCCACAAAATCTGCCTAAAATGGTCAGGATCGATATTCAAGGTTATTGATTCGTCAAGATTCATCTCAAATTCAATATTTTTACTGCACAACCCTCTATTTTCAGATTCAGATAGCAACGAGCGGGAATCCAGATTACGGCAGATTGCATCTTGCTGAAAAAATTTTATTGTCTCTATAATTTCAGGGGCAAGCACAATATTTTTTGAATTAAAAACAGATGGTTTTGCAAAAAGAAGAAAATCAGAAACAATTCTTGTCAGCCGTTCTGTCTCCCGCAATACAATCTGCATGAGCCTGTAATTTGGAGTTCCCGGTTCTGCATCACTTTGAAGCATCTGAATAGAGCCAGATAGAGATGCCAACGGATTTTTTATTTCATGTGCCATGCCTGCGGCAAGCTCTCCCATAGTTGCCATCCGCTCAACCCGTTTTAGGTGATCCTGCATAAGTTTCAGCTCTCGTTTAGCAACTTTTGCCTGTAAAGAGATAAAACCGCTTAACACGGCAACTGCAAAACAGGCTGCCATAACTATAACGATTCTATATATAATGTAGTTCCACTCAACCTGAGCAGCAAGCCGCCCGTTAGTTACAAGAGGAGAGATAAAACCGTAGTACTCTAAATCGATCAAAATCCCATACTGAAGGCTGCACAATGTTGCAACGATAAGACTTCCCTTTTGATAAAGAAGCATACTTGCCGCAATAATAACTACAAGATAGATAAACGTAAAAATACTGTGGAATCCGCCAGTTATAAAAATAATGCAGCTTACTGTTAAAGAGTCAACTGTAAGTTGGAAATAGGCAAAAAGAGGATTAGAAGAAAATTTTTTAAACAGCAACCCATAAAAAACTGAGAGGATAAGCATAAACAGCGAGAGAAAATAGACAGCCACAAATGGACGAGCATCAAAAGGAAGGGATTCATTGGTAGAAAATACGAGCGTGGAAAATATCAAAATAATTGAAAAGATGACTCTAAAAGAGATAAGCCACTTTAATCCACGCTGCATTTCATCTATGTTTATCATTAATTAATCAATATCATCTGATTTTTAAAAAATGTTTAATAGGTATTATTGAACTGTGATTGTTTTTATCTTTTAAAGGTTGCCTGCCATTTTAAAGATTGGCAGATACATTGCAATTACAAGTCCTCCAATAACTGTTCCAAGAAATACAAGCATAAACGGCTCGATCATGTCTGTAAGGTTTTTTACTGCCTGATCAACCTCATCATCATAAAAATCAGCGATTTTACCAAGCATTGCATCTAAGGCACCAGTAGATTCACCAACAGAGATCATAGAGCAGACCATAGATGGAAATACACCGCTTTCAAGCAGAGGGTCAGCCATAGAACGACCCTCTGCAATACCGACCTTTACATCGCTGATGGCAAACTCGATTGTTTTGTTTCCCGCAGTTTTACCTACTATATCAAGTGCCTCTAAGATAGATACACCGCTTGACATCATAGTTCCCATAGTTCTTGTGAATTTTGCTACAGCAACCTTTTTAATCAATATTCCAAAAATAGGCAGCTTTAACGCTAAATCATCCATTACAATTCTGCCTTTTTCAGTACGATATATTCTTTTTATGATAAAAAAGGCTCCAAAAACACCTACAATTATAAATACAATATTTTTTATCACAAAGTCACTCATAGCAACTACAAGCAGCGTAGGAGCAGGCAGCTTGCCGCCCATGCTGTCAAACATCTCTGTAAATACAGGAATAACAAAAACCAAAATAATACCCACAACAATAACGGCAATTATCATGGTAATGGCTGGATATGTCATGGCACCTTTAACCTGTTTTTTCAGCTTTGCCATCTTCTCCATATATGCAGACAACCGCCTTAAAATGATATCAAGAATACCGCCTGCTTCACCAGCAGCAACCATGTTGACAAAAAGATCATCAAAAACCTTTGGGAATTTTTTCAGAGCATCTGCAAAAGTTTCACCTGTTTCAACCCCCTCTTTTATCTGTTTTAATATCTTTTTGAATGTTGTGTTCTCTTGTTGGTTATGAAGAATATCAAGACATTGCAGCAGAGGAAGACCTGCATCAATCATAGTTGAAAACTGCCGGCAGAAGATAATTACATCAGTATCTGTTACTTTAGGCTGTAAAAAAGCAACGCTTTCAAAAATATCTTTTGGTTTCTCTTTTACTTTTATGGGTTTGAGTTTTCTTCTCTGAAGGCTTGAGCGGACTTGATCAGGTGTCTCTGCCTCCATCTCCCCTTTAACTGTTCTATTTTTTGGATTCTTAGCTGTCCATACAAAAACTTTCATCGTTGTCTCTCCTCTTTAGGGGCAACCTTTAGTTACTTTTTATATTTTTACCTAATACAGTTTCTTCCTGAAGATTTGGCAAGATAGAGAGCCTCATCTGCTTTTTTCATCAAATTATCAAGTGTTTCTGAATCATCATTTAACTGGCTCATTCCAATGCTTATTGTACAAGATACTTTTTTTCCGTCAATCGCCCACTCAGCCTCTTCAATGGATTTGCGTATCCTCTCTGCTACAACCATAGCATCATTTAAATTAGTCTCTGGAAGCATTGCTGAAAACTCCTCTCCTCCTATTCTTCCAAAAAGATCATGAACTCTTAAATTATCAGTACAGATAGATGCTACATTTTTCAGAACCTGATCTCCTGCATGATGACCGTATGTATCGTTAATACGTTTAAAATGGTCAATGTCCATCATCATAAATGTCAGAGGATGCTTATAGCGGTTAGCACGGATTAACTCCTCTTGAGCACGCTCCATAAAATATCTGCGGTTGCTCACTCCTGTTAAATAGTCTTGGGTTGCCATCTTCTGATATTTTAAAGAGATAACTTTCAATCTCTCTTCTGACTCTTTTCTCAGCTCAATCTCCTCTTCAAGCATCTTTTGGGTTCTTCTAAGCGATAGATGAGTATTTACGCGTGCTAAAATCTCTTCAGCCTGAAACGGTTTTGTAATGTAATCAACTGCACCCATCTCAAAAGCCTTTACCTTGTCTGCAACAGCATCTATGGCACTTATAAAGATAACAGGAACAGAGCTTGTCAGTTCACTCTCTTTGAGCTTCTGGCACACTTCATATCCATTCATTTCAGGCATCATAATGTCAAGAAGTATAAGGTCTGGCGGTGTGGAAAATGCAGATTCGAGTGCAATGCTGCCGCTTGGAGCAGGACGCACCTTATAGCCCCGCATACTTAAAATTGCAATCAACAGACGAAGATTCTGGGGATTGTCATCAACAACAAGTATATTTCCTGCATATTCATTTATATTTTGATTAGTCATTATTTTTATCCAGTACCTCCATTATCTCCTTATACTTAAAATCTGAAACAAGACTTGACATTTTGTTTGCAGCGTTAGGATATTTAATCATTATACCATCTATGAGCAGATCAATTTTATCCATATCAAGCTCAATTAAAGCCTGTTTCATATCTGAAATAAACTCTTTGGGCAGCACATCTTCTAAAATAGAGTCATCAGTATTATGTTTTGGCTCATTACTCAAACTTGCTTTATTCAAATTATCTTTTAAATCTAAAGAGTTGTCTTGATTTGACGATAAATAAACATATTTTACACCAATGTGTTTTGAAATGGTATTAAAAATTTCGTTTTCAAGAAAAGGCTTTCTGATAAAATCATCACAGCCTGCCTCTAAAACAAGATTTTTCTGCTCTTCAAATGCACTTGCAGTAAGGGCAATTATAGGAACTCTCTCTATTTTTATATCGTTTATCTTTCTATCATTTATTTTATCTTCATCTATTGAGTTACTCTGTTGAATCGGCTTAATTGCTGCGAGTCTTTCTTGTTGAGCTATTCTATTCTGCTCTATCTGCCGTATTCTTCTGCTTGCTTCATATCCGTCCATCACAGGCATACGCATATCCATCCAGATAAGGTGGGGATTCCAAGATTCAAACAGCTTAACCCCTTCAAGCCCGTTTGCTGCAATACGAACATCAAACCCTACTGAAAGCAGAAGCCTGCTTAAAAGCATCTGATTTTCAATATTATCTTCAACAATCAATATCTTACGTCTAATCTCTTCTGGATCAAGCCCTGCAACTTTAAGATTATCAGATGTTTCTATCTTTTTTGAATCAGAGTCAGATGCTATCTGGGCTTCAATTGCAAAACGGAAAACAGAGCCTTTATCGATTTGGCTCTCTACGGTAATCTCTCCGCCCATAAGATGAACATACTCCTGGCTGATTGACAATCCAAGTCCAGTGCCTTCACTTGCTGCACTTAAAGAAGAGTGGAATCTCATAAATTTTTTAAATAGATTTTTCATATCATCTTCAGATATGCCGATGCCTGTATCTTCAACTTCAAAAAAGATAATACCTTGCTTAGGTAAATCTTCCCCAAGAGTACATCCATCACATCTAACTCTGAGCATCACGCTTCCGTGTTTTGTAAATTTAACAGCATTTATAAGAAGATTGATAAGCACCTGACGAAGTTTTTGTGCGTCTGCTCTTATATATCGGGGAATAGCAGGGTCAATATCTGTCAAAACTTCCAAACCGTTTGATTTGGCACGAGATTTTACCATAGCAGTTATATCTTGTATCATCTGAAAAAAATCAAAATTTTCATACACAAGATCAACTTTGCCAGCCTCAATTTTTGATATCTCTAAAATATCATTAATCAAGGTCAAAAGGTGCATACCACTTCTCATAATTATATTTACACTCTCTTTTTGAGAGTCAGTCGCATCTTTATCACGCTCCATCAACTGGCTGAATCCAATAATAGCATTAAGCGGAGTTCTAAGCTCATGGCTCATATTGGCAATAAAATCGCTTTTTGCACGGTTTGCAGATTCAGCCTCCTGCCTTGCAAGTTCAGCTATTTTGTAAGCAGATTCAGACCTATTGCGAGCATCTTGAGCATCTTCTAACGCATTTTCAGCATCAATTTCAGCCTGTTTTCTTATCTCAATCTCCTCTTCTAAAGATTCATAACTATTTTTAAGACGTATGGTCATGATGTTAAATGCTTCGGCAAGCTCTCCAATTTCGTCTTTTAGCTTTACTGAAACATGATGATTGAAATCACCATCAGCAACTGCAACAGCAGCGTCCCTTAAAGATATGATAGGCTTTGTGTATCTTTTAGTAATAAACAGAGCAACTACAAGAGAAAATATAATAATAAAAACATAAACAAGAACCATTCTTTTTTGAAGAGTAAAGATTGGAGAAAGCACATGGTTGACATGGTTACCAATAAATATACACCAGTTAATATTCTCTATTGGTAAAAGATGCGACCCATGAGAATGGGCGTGTGCAAGAGCATGAGAATGTGCATATAACTTCTCAACTCCCCCCTCTTTTATAATAAAATATCCGTTGTTTTTAGCTGCATATCCACTCTCTTTGGTTAAAGAGCCGATATCTGTTAAAGAGCTTCTATATGTTAAAGAGACTCTATCTTCAGTTGATAAATATAAATTTTGTTGTTCTAACGATTTTTTGAAAAATGGGGATTCTGAAACATCTTCAAAAAACTGAAAGGGCTTATTTGAATAGATAAGGTGTCCATCTTGAGTAACTAACTTTACATCACTGTATTCATGCCTGTCTGTTACTGCCTGAACCTCTCTCATTATCCATCTGGACGAAATAACAGCTTTAACAATACCAAGCAGATTGTTATTTTTATCATTAATTCTTACTGCAATTGTAAGTCCATACTCATCAGAGTCAAATTGACCTTCTTGATGAATCTCAGATAGATAAATTCCATCTTTAGCCGCCCTCTGCCACCACTCTTTGCCGCCTTCATAATAATTATCGGTAAGATTTGTAGATGCAACATTTACCCCAAAGGCATTGGTTAAAGATAATTGTGAAAATACTGTCCTGCCTTGATATCGCTTATAAAAATCAAAAAACATCTCATTTAAGATATTTATAGTTTCATTATTCAATGTCTCTTCTATTATATCAGGCATATTAATATGAGTCTGTTTTGGGGAAGAATTAGATATATTTTTAGACTCAGTTTCTAAATTTGAGACAAAATTCCTCCACAAAATGTTTTTTTCAGCAATAAAACTGTAAGGGTCAGCCATTGATGAAAATTGTCGGTTTGAAATATTAAGAGGTATGATAATAACTGGTCTGGATTCGATATTTTTTAGAGTCTCAATTTTATTTGCAATAATAGTAGCCATTGTGCCGTGCATGGCATTGGCAATATCGACCATATTCTGACCATAAGATTGTTCAAGAGAGGTGCTGCTCACCTTTATGCTGTAAAGCCCGAGCAGGGATAACCATAACATCCAAAAAATTACCATAACAGTAACTTTAGATCGAATCCGTAGTTTAATCATAAAAAGCTACCTGTAAATTATCTCTCCATTTTTAATCTGTGCTGGAAAAAGAGGAAAAAGAATATCGTGAGAGCCTTTTTTCAACTCAATATTGCCAAAAACACCTGAATAGACAAACCCTTTATCAAACGCTGCCTTAACACTCTCCTGAGTAAGCGGTTTATCTTCTAAAAGCCCTATAAGAATTTTTATAAAATCATAACCGTTTGCTGAATATTGAGTAAAAGGTTTACCATATTTTTCTTCATAAAGTCTTTTCACTTTATCAGCAAACCGATAATTTTTATTGTAAATTGCAGGTGCAGTAACATGAACTCCGTCAGCTTCCTCTATGGAGGTAATTGATGTTAGTGTTGCTGTTGTAGTAGATATTATCTCTCCTTTATATTGAATAGAGCGGAGAGCTTTTAAAATATTCGTAATATGAAAATCAAATCCAATTACAACTACAGCTTTAGTATCTTTAATATAATCTACATTATCTGCAAAATCCTTTTTATCTGATGTAAATGGAGATGCAGCAATCTGAATGTTACTCTCTTTAGAACGCTTCTCAAGATCAGTAAAAACCGAGCTTCCATAGGCATCATCTAAATAAATAATACCAAGACCTTTTTTAGCTTCTCCTCTGCCCGTGTTGATATCACCATTTAAATCTTTATCTGCCTGCTCTCTTATTGCAAGAAAAATATCTGCCATCGGCGGCGATTCATGCTCTGCTGTTGTCCAGTAGCGGTAAACCCACTCTCTATTTTGAGTAAGTTCAGGGACAGTCGCGACAAGCCCTGCAAGCAGCCTCTTTTTTGATTCTGCAATAGTAGCCAATTTCATTGATACAAAACTTAAACAGCTTAATATGATCAATGGGTCGTCTCTTTCTAACTCTTCAAATAATTTTTGAGCATGGCTGTCAGATAGCTTACCGTCTGGTGATAAAGCATTCTTGACAATTATTTCAATCTTATGACCATTGATTCCGCCTTGCTCGTTTATCTCTTCAGCCGCCATAAGAAGACCGTCTCTCACCTCTTCTCCTGCATACTTGCCTGTTCCTGAAAGAGGAATCGCTGCTCCGATACGCACTGGAGGTTTGTTGTCTGTGCAGGAAGTCAGGATAAAAGCCAAAAGAAAAGCTGAAAAGAGATAGGTAAAACATATAGAAAATAATACAGATACTTTTACCATACTAATTTTATTGGGTAACAATATATGGCTCTCCTAAATGATTTGTGTAAGTACCAAAGATACTGCTCTCTATTTTATGTGATAATAAGATTATCGTCTTTAACCATCTCGACTCTTTGGGTCATTAAACTAATAAGTTTCTCATTGATAACATCACGAATCTGAGAGGGCATATTCTGCATTAACTTATTATTTATACACATGACTAACACCTGCTGTTCAGATGCGACCACGTTAGCCGAACGTTTATTGCCTGTAAGATAGCTCATCTCTCCAAAAATATCACCGGGTTGTAATATAGCTATTATCTGATCAGGCGATGATTTACGCACCACTTTTGCAGAACCCTTGATCAAAATAAAAAAAGAGGTGCTGTCAGTTCCCTCCTCGATAATCAATTGATCCATTTCAAACCACGGCAGATCATAACCGGTTAAGTTGTATAAATATTTTTTATTCTTTTTAGATAAATTTGCGAATAACGAAACAGATGAAAACAGTTCTTCAAGAAAGTATCCCATGCAATTATCCTTTCTCTATTGCTCACAATTTTGTCAATATCGAAATCACTTCTAAACATTTAACTTTTGATCTATCTGCAATCTTTTCAGCCTCTTTAAGCGTCTCTATCTTAAAATTATCATCTTGAATATCTTGCAGGTTTATGCAGACATTACGAAAAGCACCCCAAATGCCGCTCTCCAAAGCCTTTGCTCCGACCTCTAAATCAGATTTTGACGCTGGATTTATGTGCGGTGCAATCTCACACAACGCCTCCCAAGCTGAATCAGCAAGACGCATTGTATTTAAAGGCACACTTATTGCTGTTTTAAGACCAGCCTGCATTTTTGCCATGCGGGCTTGAGTTAGAGGATCGTCCTCGCCCTCCCCTCTTGGCATTCTGAATCCTTCCATGTATTCGTTAAATGCAGAGGTATCAGCATCAATCATAGGAATAAGCTTACGGGTCAAATCGTGCAGCAGAGGAATATGCTTTTGCATGTAAGGCTGTGATGATTCAAATTTTCTCACTCCATTGGTGATTTTTGCAGCCATTGAGCCAAGCCCGACTCCCATAGCAGCCATTCCAGCAGACACAGAGCCTCCGCCCGGGGCTACTGATCTTGCTGCAATCTCCTCAATAAACGCTCTAACACTTAAACCTGCAATCGGCTCCTCTAAAGGCTCTGCAACAATATACTCAATAATTCTCTCTTTTGGCTTAAACTGAGTAATAGAGTTAAGACCTAAACGCTCAATTGCAAGACGGATTTTTTGATCTTCCTCATACACAAAAAGATTTTCTAATTTAATGTAGTAATCAGCAGCCATCAAAAGAGAATCTAAAGGGACAATTCCGACAATTTCAGAGCCGGCAACGCCGACGTTTAGAAGAGCAGCCTCTCGTTTGACCTCTTCAAACAGAACATGAATCGGAGTTACGTGATAATTGGTCAGATTGACAGTAACCTGAGCCATGTTGTATTCATCTACAAACCAGCCCATGCCTTTGACATCTTTTAAGCGTCCTGATTGATTCTTAACATCTCTATTTCCACCACATTCCCTTTGCTCTCCTTGATTATCAACAAGCTGGGGTTCTCCACCTCTATTTTCACTTTCAGATCGCCCTGCTTCACGAAGATTTAACGCAATCCTATGAGCCTGATTTGACGTGCCGAGAATATTTACATTATAGGCAATCAAAAACATTCTTGCACCAGCAGCAGTTGCCCCCCACTCTGGAACAAACTGAGCTGGTCCAAAATCTGGTTTCCATATAGGGTCTTTAAGCCTCTCTTCAAGCCCTTCATACTCGCCTTTTCTTATATCCGGCAGCTTTCGGCGGTAATCTTGATCTGCTGACTCTTCATATAAAAAGATCGGAACTTGCAGCTCTTCTGCTGCCCTTGCTGCAAATAGTTTTGAGATTTCAACGCACTCCTGCATCGTAACTCCGGCAACTGGAATAAACGGGCAGACATCCATAGCCCCAAATCTTGGGTGTCCGCCTTTATGATGCCTCATATCAATTTTTAACCTTGCAGCCCGTGCTGATGCCAAAGCTCCCTCTATTACGCTTTCAGGCTCTCCGACAAAAGTATAGACTGTCCGATTTGTCGATTGACCAGCGTCAACATCTAAAAGGGTGCAGCCTTTAGTTTTTCTAATTGCATCAGCAATAGCATCAATAATATCTTTATCACGACCCTCTGAGAAATTTGGAACGCATTCGACTATTTTTTTCATCTGTCAGATTTATCCTTTATCAAATTTATCCTTAAAATGAATTTTGTTAAGATATTCTATTTTATACATAGCTTTAAACAACCTGTTCGCCTAATTTAAAAACAGCATTAACAGGAGATACACCTGCATGATATGCGAGCATTACCGGAGAGATACCGTCAATTAAAATAAAATCTGCCTGTTTGCCTATATCCAAGCTGCCAACCTTGTCTGACATTCCAATTGCATAAGCAGCGTTTAAAGTTGCAGCAGTGAGAGCCTCAGCAGGAGTCATTCCCATATTTAGAACAGCAAGACCAATTACAAACGGCATTGATTCGCAGTAGCTTGATCCCGGGTTGCAATCTGTGGCAAGTGCTACTGGAACATTTTTCTCAATCATAGCTCTTGCTCTTGCGTAAGGTTTGCGAAGGCTGTAGGCAGTTGCAGGCAGAAGAGTTGCCACAACGCCGGAGCGTGCCATCTTTTCTATATTATCATCACTTGCAGCTAAAAGATGGTCAGCAGATAGGGCAGATAGCTCTGCTGCAAGCAATGCACCCCCTAAGTCATTAACCTCATCAGCGTGAAGTTTAACTTCAAACCCAAGAGATTTTGCAGCTTCAAGAACCTTTCGTCCCTGTTCAATAGAAAAAACACCATTTTCACAAAAAATATCGCAATGTTTTGCAATCCCCTGAGTTTTGACTGCCGGCAGCATTTCATCAATTACAAGTGAAATAAAGCTATCTGGATTATCTTTGTAATTTGGAGGGATAGCGTGGGCACCAAGAAAAGTTGGAACAATATCAAGAGGGGTTGTCTTACCTATAAGATCAATTGTACTGAGCATTTTAAGCTCATTTTCGGTGTTAAGACCATAACCGCTTTTGATTTCAAGGGTTGTAGTTCCAAATTTCATGGCAGTCAGAGCATGTTTAATTGTGTTTAGATAGAGTTCATCTTCTGATGCGGCTGCCACTGCTTCCGCTGAAGATAAAATTCCGCCGCCCTGCTTTAATATTTCAAGATATTCGGCACCATTAAGCCTCATCTCAAACTCTGACTCTCTTAGCCTTGCAAAGCAGATGTGGGTGTGGGGATCAACAAACCCGGGAATCAGACACTGCCCTTGGCAATCCACTACTTTGCCCGAAGTTTTGAGCTTTCCGTTACAATCAACTTTAGAATCTTCAATTATATTGTCAGAAATATCTTCAATATTTCCAATAGCTTTGATAATTCCATCTTCAACAACCATTGCCCCATTAGGAAAATAGGCAAGTAAGCCTTGCTCTTCTCCAACAGCAGGCTCTCCTTTATCAATAGGTGTATAAATTCGTGCATTTTTGAATAGTTTTATGAGCATAAAAGACCCCCTGCCTGTTTTGTTAAATTACAATTTTTAGGAGCTGTTTTTATTAAACTTTAAATTTGCTTACAGTCTCTTTGAGTTTAGCTGCAAGCGTGCTCAACTCATCAGCTCTTTTATTTACCTGTGAGCTGCTGTTAGATATCTGATTTACAGCCTGATTTGTAGCTGAAATACCGCTTGCGATCTCATCAACAACATGGGCACTTTGACTTACATTATCAGATGTATTTTGAATTCCATGAGAAGCGTCAGCCACATTATTGGCTATCTCTTTCGTGGTTGCAGACTGCTGTTCAACTGCTGTGGCTATTGTCGATATCATATCATTTACGTCATTGATAACCTTAGATATCTCTTTGATCTCGGAAACTGTATCTGTAGTTGAATTTTGGATTGCCTCGATCTTATCTTTAATAGCTTGGCTTGCAACTGATGTCTGATTTGCAAGCTCTTTTATCTCGCTTGCAACAACAGCAAAACCTTTACCAGCCGCCCCTGCCCTTGCAGCTTCAATAGTTGCATTTAGTGCAAGAAGATTTGTCTGATCTGAAATTTCCGCAATAGTCTCAATAACAACACCAATCTCTTGAGCTGATTTTCCAAGTTGATTTATACGTTCAGAAGATGCGAGAACCTTTTTAACAGCATTATTGCTTAAATTACGGGTGTTGGCACTGCTTTGGGCAATTTCAGTGATTGTGGCTGTCATCTGTTCAGTAGCAGATGCAACCATTGATATGTTGGCTGATGCCTGTTCAGAGATAGTTACAACGCTTGCCATATTAGAACTTAACTCTTCTGCTGCTGTTGCAATTGTGTTTGATTGATTTGATACCTCTTCAGTTGAGGTGAACAGATGAGTCGATGATTTGGCAAGTTCATTGGACGCAACACCCAAAGTGTTAGCATTTTCTGCAATTTGACGGATAACCCCTTGAAGATTGGAAGACATCAATCCAAGAGCTTTATTTATCCTTCCAAGTTCATTACTGCCAAAGCTCTCTATATCTATATTGTGGGTCAGATCACCGCTGCCGATGGTTTCAACTGAATGGATAACCCCTCCAATACTTTTTCCAATACTGCCTGAAAAAAGAACCGCTATAACAAGACCGATAGCAAGAGAGACAACAACTACAATAATGGCTAATGTCCTGATGCTGTTCAATCCATCTAAAAACTCCTCCTCATAAGCAGAGTAGCCGATAACCCAATCCCACTGAGGAAAATATGTATATCCTGCTATTTTTATCCTTGCATCACTCTCCCCCTGATTTTTCCAAGGATACCTCATTATTCCTGATTCTTTTTCAGATAAATTTTTAGCAGAGTTTATAATATCTTGAATAAAAAATTTTCCATCACTATCTTTTGCGTTCCATATATTTTCTCCATCTCTTGATCTCTTTGAAGAGAGCAGATAATCACCTTTGGAGTTTAGTATATATACATATCCAGTCTTGCCGACCACGATATCGACAAGCTCATTAAACAGCATATCTGTTATATTTTTCTCTGGAAAACCTACAAACAAAGCTCCGACAATTTTTCCACCACTATCCTTTATAGGTTCATATCCTGAAACAAACCAACCATCTACCACAAATGCCTTTCCATAGTAGATGTCTCCGTTAATTATACTCTTATAAACATCAGATGAGGTTGGAATATAGGTGTTAAGGGCACGCTTGCCGTCATTGTTAAGAACATTTGTCGAGATACGGAGCAGTCCATCTGGTATCAATTGAAATATGGTAACAGAAAGATTTGTTGCAGAACGCATCTTATCAACATACCTTGAATTACCATAAATCGGCTCATCATTAATTTTGAACAAAGGAATCTCTATCTCTTTTCTGCTGTGATCTATCTGGTTTGTAACTAAAATTTTATTAATTTCACTATTATCTATGGTAATCTGTCTATTGCTGTTAATACCTACTAAAATACCAACTCTTGCTGCTGCTAATGAGCTTTTTATCTGTTCTAAAGAGATGTTGTTAGCAGCCTCTGCCATAACTCTGCAGAATGAAGCCTCTGCTTTAAGATTTTCCTCAAGTTGAAATATGGTCTCAGTTTTTACCCTCTTGTAGGAGACAACGGCAAAAACGAGCAGCGGAATTGAAACAAGTATGGTGCATATTAGCAATACCTGCCATCTTAAACTGATATTCTTGATTCTCATGACTTCCTCTCTTTTGTTTCTTATAATTTAAGTATGCGGAAAAAATATTTTTAACTATGCTGATTCTCATATATCAATAATACATAATATGTATATATTATATGTAGCAATTTTCTACAACTATTTATAATTTAACAAAAAAATAGCATCAACTGCCTTGTCAATAATGCTTTGCTCAGGGATAAATGGAATAGTGATTTGATCACCATTTTTATTGTCATGATTATAAGAGATTGCAACCTCCATTGCATTGGGGTTGCGTGCCCAGTTACGCCGCGCAACTCCGCCCATAACGTCCCATGTCATAGCAGAGCGTATAATGCTGTCAACCCGCTCGCTTCCATCAAGAACTAATCCAAATCCGCCGTTGACAGCATTGCCGATTCCAGTGCCGCCACCGTTGTGCAGAGCTACAAGAGACATTCCGCGAGCAGCATTGCCGGCAAAACAGTGGGCAGCCATATCAGCACATACATTGCTTCCATCTTTTATGTTGGCTGTCTCTCTAAATGGCGAGTCCGTTCCACCCGGGTCATGATGGTCTCTTCCAAGCATTATAGGACCAACCTCCCCTTTTCTGACCATATCGTTAAATTTAAGTGCAATCTTTGTTCTTCCTGCTGCGTCTTGATACAAAATTCTTGCCTGACTTCCCACAACTAATCTGTTTTTAAAGGCATCTCTTATCCAGATATAGTTGTCTCTATCTTCTGCTCTTCTGTTTGGATCGATGCAGGACATTGCAGCCTGATCAGTCTTTTGTAAATCTTCTGGACGGCAGCTTAAGCAGACCCAGCGGAAAGGTCCATATCCATAATCAAAAATCGGACCCATTATATCTTCAAAATATGATGGAAATATAAACCCATCTTTTGCATCAACTCCGTTTTTTGCAATTTCAACAACTCCTGCATCAAACACAGCCTTTAAAAAAGAGTTACCATAATCAAAAAAGAATGTCCCCTGTTTAGATATCTCTTTTATAAGCTCAAAATGACGGACAAGGCTTTTATCGACAAGCCGTTTAAATGCGACTCTATCTTCAGCAAGAAGGCGTGTCCTCTCCTCAAACGTTATACCTTGCGGACAGTATCCGCCGTTATATGCAACATGGCACGAAGTTTGATCTGATAAAAGATCAACTTTCAAACAGCCTGTATCTCTTTTCAAACAGCCTGTATCTCTGACTTTACCGCGGTTTTTCTCTCCTGACTGATATGCAAGATTATTATGTTTTACAATATGCTCTAAAAGATCAACGATATTGCCGTGAAATGCAATTGAAGCGGCAGATTTCTCTTTTACAGCCTTAGATGCAAGAGACACAACCTCATCAAGATCAGATGAGACAACATCAACCCACCCCTGCTCATACCGCGTTTTGATGCGTGAGAGATCGACCTCAGCAATTATAGATACAGCACCTGCAATTTTAGCAGCTTTCGGCTGTGCTCCGCTCATTCCTCCAAGCCCTGATGAGACAAACAAAAGACCTGCAAGATTGCCCTCTGGCTGAACGTTGCATTTTTTTCTTCCAGCATTTAAAAGGGTGTTGTATGTTCCGTGTACAATTCCTTGAGGTCCGATATACATCCAGCCGCCTGCTGTCATCTGACCATAAGATGAAACCCCCATCTGGGCTGCAATCTCCCAGTCATCAAGGTTATCATAAAGCCCGACCATCAAGCCGTTTGTGATAATAACGCGGGGATTGTCAGGAGAGGATTGGAACAGACCAAGCGGGTGTCCAGACTGCATAACAAGAGTCTGATTTTCAGTCATAACCTCTAAATATTTTTTAATAAGACGATACTGCATCCAGTTTTGACACACGCTGCCTGTTTCGCCATAAGTTACAAGCTCATAAGGGTAAAGAGCAACATCAAAATCAAGGTTGTTGTCGATCATAAGCTGAAACGCTCTGTCTGCAAGGCATCTGCCTTTATACGCATCAATCGGCTTTGCCTTGATACTGCCTGAATGATCTTCATCAGCATTATATGGTCTAAATCTATAACCGTAAATCCTGCCTCTTGTTGTAAGCTCATCTAAAAATTCAGGAATCAAAGCTGCGTGATGCTGTTCAGGTATATAGCGAAGTGCATTTGCCAAAGCTGTCCGCGTCTGATTTCTCGTCAGCCTAAAACCTCTTGCAGGTGCCCGGCGGACTCCCTCTTTAAAAGGAGGCATCTTTGGCAATTCGTCATCAAGCCTGATCCTCATGGCTTTTGATATGTCTGTGTTGGTAAGCATATACACTCCTTCCTTATCTTGACTCGTCCTGTTTTTATATCTGCCTAACCCTTTTGAGCTTGATTAGATTATATATCTATCTGGATTACATATCTATATTGTATTATCAACCTTACAAACAGATCAGCCTTTCTCTGCTCGTGCTTGAATCCCCTGTGCCCCTTCAATCTTCAATCTTTCAATCTCTGACGCACTCTTATCATCTAAAAGTTCAGGAATGTGGGTTTCAACTATCTTTCTAACCTCCTCTTTTATACGCCCCTCTAATGTCTGCCCTCCTGAGCGGTTCCAATCTTCTATAGAGCTGTAGTTCATCAGTTTTGGCTGCCACAGCTCACTGCGGAAATGTTCTACTGTATGCTTTTGCTGAAGAAAATTTCCACCAGCTCCAACTGTCTCAATAATCTCACGGGCAAGAGTTTCACGATTTATAGTAATGCCTTGAATAAACCGCTTTGCCATTCCGATAATCTCATTTCCTAAAATCAACTGCTCAACAGAAGATGCCGTTCCTGATGCCATGTGTCCGACATCGTGGATAAGATTTAATCCGGCAAGACCTTGACTCAATATTGAAAACGCTGATTCAACTCCAGATTGAGCATCAAGAGACTTTGAATCTGTCCCGCCTGCAATACCCCATGTAGGAAGCCCGAAAGATTGGGCAACCTCAGCTTGTGCAGACAAACCCAAACTGATTTCAGGCAGAGCAGTTGACATATCGCCGGAGTTCATATTCATGATTTTAGGAGTTGCGCTCATTGCAACCGGACAACCTGTCTTACGAAGCTGTGCAATTGTAATGTGGATCATTGATTCGGCTGTCATCTGAACAAGCATTCCAGCCATTGTTACTGGTGCACTTGATCCTACCTGCAAGTTTGAACCTGACAACTGCGGCATGTAAAGATCAGCAGATACAAATATCATATCAACTATATTATCAGGAAATGTTAAAGGTGCTACTGATTGAGGATAGGCAATTAAAAAAGGTTTGCGTCTTAACCTATCTTTTCCTCCTGCTACAACTGCTGCCATCTGATATATATATTCGCACTCAATCGAAGAGTTCCCCATAAAGACAACAGGCTTTATACTGTTGGATATAACTTCTTGAAATTCATATAGATTAGAGCTGTTTAAAGGTGCATCTAAAGATGAACCCATTGAAACTATGAAGTCTATATTTTCAAGAGCATCAGAAATTTTTGCACTCATTGCAATATCACTGAGCTGGGTATTACGGAATTCTCCTGTAAAAGGGTCTTTTGTGTTTGTGCCGGCAGTTGAGCTTCCATAATGGCTTTTATGTCCCTCAAGCTCCATTGCACGCTCGCCTTTACGGTTGTAGATTGTCCACCCTTTTGGAGCCGTGGCAATACACGCTTCCACAACATACTGTGGAATCCTTACTGTATCAGCATCAACAATTGCCCCTGCTGCAGCAAGCATCTTTAAAGCCTCTTTATGAGTGCATCTAAATCCTACTCTCTCAATAATATCATATGCAGCCTGTCTTATTTCCCATATCTGATCTTCTGATAAAATCCGCATACTTACAGAACATTTTTCTGTTTGTGAAGATTGAAGCATATTTAATTTTTCTCCAATTTGTTGTTGTTTGTTTACATCTGTTATTTATCTAAACTAAAATTTTAACTATTTATCCGCTACCCTTTAAGAGAGCCGACAACTTCTTCTACCGCCCCAACAATCTCTCCGCTTCGTAATACCTTTACCATAGTCTCAATGTCAAGATAGAGGTCTCTATCTTTATCAAGATATGGAACATGATTTCGTATCACATTATATGCTGCCCTTGTCCCATTTCCGCCTTTCATGGGTCTAATCTGATTAATAAGATCATAAGCCTGAGCTGCACATAAAAGTTCAATTGCAACAACATGCTCAACGTTATCCAAAATCTCACGGGTTTGGCGGATTGCAATTGTCCCCATGCTTACATGATCCTCTTTGTTGGCTGATGTTGGAATTGAATCAACACAGGCAGGGTGGGCAAGAACTTTGTTTTCAGACACAAGTGCTGCTGCCGCATACTGCCCTATCATATATCCAGAATTAAGCCCGCCGTTGTTCACTAAAAAAGGTGGAAGATCGCTCAACTGAGGATTGACGAGACGCTCGATTCTTCTCTCTGATACGCTGCCAAGCTCTGCAATTCCCATTGAGAGGTAATCAGCAGCCATTGCAATAGGCTGTCCGTGAAAATTGCCGCCTAAACGAACCTCTTCTGTATCAGAAAAAATCAGCGGATTAGTTGTTGTTGAGTTTATTTCAATATCAATAACCCTCATTGCATGTGCAACTGCATCTTTGCTTGCACCATGAATCTGCGGTGCACACCGTAAAGTATAGGCATCTTGGATTTTTGCACACCCTTGATGAGAGTCGATAATCTCGCTTCCTTGAATCATTCTCAAAATATTATCTGCTGTGGCAATCTGTCCCGGGTGGGGGCGTATTTGGTGGATTCTTGGATCAAATTCAGAGTTGCTGCCCATCAAAACTTCAAGGGTCATTGCACAGGCAATATCAGCAGTTTTAGACAGACGCACTGCATCATTTACCACCAGCACTCCGATTGCGGTCATAACCTGTGTTCCGTTAATGAGTGCAAGACCTTCGCCGCCTTCAAGTTTTAGAGGCTCGAGTCCGATCTGCCTTAAAACTTCGCTGCCAGAGAGTCGTTTTCTATTATATTCAGCCTCTCCTCTTCCGATAAGCACCAAACCCAAATGGGCAGTTGGAGCTAAATCTCCGCTTGAGCCGACCGAGCCTTTTTCAGGTATTACAGGCGTAACTCCTTTATTAAGAAATGTAAGCAGATATCTGATAGTCTCCATTCGGCAGCCTGAATACCCTAAAGAGAGATCATGCACCCGCAAAGCCATAACTGCCCTCACAACCTCTTGAGGCAGGGGTTTTCCAACTCCGGCAGCATGGCTCATCAAGATATTTTCCTGAAGCTGGCTTGTATCTTTTTCAGAAATTATCACATTGCACATTGCACCAAAACCAGTTGTGATTCCATATATCACCCGTTTTTCTTTGACCCATTTGCGAATCAGGGCACTTGTCTTTTCAACTCGTGCTTCACCTTCTGGCGAGAACGCTGCAATAGCATTATGGCGGGCTACTGCTACTAAATCATCGTTGGTTATAGGCTGTTTATCTAAAGAGAGTGTCAGCATTTTTATTTTCCTCTAAAAATATGGATATCATCAATCCAAACAACACCTTTGCCGTCAATTACTAAATTCAATTTTACATTATCTGGATTTTCCCCTTTTTGTAAGAAAAACGGGGTCTCTTCAGTTGACCAATCCGTAGTTCCGCTGATTGGGGTTGATAAATCACGAGAAAAATACTCTCCCTTTCCGGTGAATTGACACCACATCTCTAAATAGACCTTACCCTCAACACCTTCTGTACGAATTTTAGCCTGATAGGTTAGACGTGCATTCTCAATATCTATATCTCCTGTTTCATAAAGTCGTACAGTTGTCGGCTGCCCGGCGGTAATGCGTAAAGAGCCGTTGCCATCGCTTGAAATCTGCTTGTCAATAGCAACATCTGTCTTGGTGATTAAACCGTCAAGACTCTCAATTGGATAATGTTTCAGTTGTGTTACAGGCTCAGAAATCTTTGAGCAGCTAAATAGCATCATTATGGCTATAACCATAATAAAGCCCAAAAAGATAAATATTAATTTATCTATTTTCATAACTATCCCCCTTTTTTGTATTTATAGTTTTATACCATATCACCATTTTAGATGATTTAATTTTCACTGTTTATGAATTGCAATAAACGGCTTTTCAATAAAGAGGTACGACACTGTTGAAACCAAAAAAGTTATAAACATATAGCTTATAAAAGCGGATATAAAATTCTCTGTTGGAGAGAATATCTGAGTCAATAT
>CAZIJN010000020.1:0-74022 GCA_964539635.1 uncultured Desulfobacterales bacterium
TACTCTTTTAAACTTTTTACACCATTTCAACGTCTGCACAAGACAAGCGAATTTCCCGGAACTGGAATTGGTCTTGCAACTGTCCAGCGTATTATATACAGACACGGCGGAAGGGTTTGGATAGAAGCCGAGGTTAATAAAGGGGCTGTGTTCTATTTTACTCTATGATCAGCGATTTTAAATTTTGAAATTCTCTGATGATAATTTTTATAACCGAGCGATAAGAGGTAACAATGCCGAAGCTCTTTGTTAAGACAAAAAATTCTAATTTCTCTGAAAATAGCAATAGTAACTTTTCTGTAAATTTTATTTCGGACAAATCAATCTTAGAGACACTTAACCGCGGAAAAATATATATCAATTCTGGCTGTGGAGGAAATGGACGATGCGGTTTATGCAAGATAGAGATTAAAGATCAAGCGGCAAAAGTTCGAGCAGAAATCGTAAATACTCCCACAAAAGGGGAAAAGAGGCTGCTCGCAGAAGATGAAATTTCGCAAGGTATCAGACTTGCCTGCCATACAATTGCTTATGATGATCTAAATATATCTATGTTAAACTCTGCTGTAACAGCTTCATGGCGGGATATTAAACCAGAAGAGTATATGAACGTTTCCTCTCAAACAGATATCAGCCCATGCTCTTCTTATAATATTTCGCCAACCTCTTCAGTATTGCCTAAATGCCGTGATAAAATATTTGGAGCTGCGGTTGATCTCGGCACTACACACATAAGGGTTACGCTGTGGGATATGCAGAAAAGGGTGAGGCTTTCTGGTCGTTTCGGCGTTAATCCTCAAATATCTTTTGGCTCTGATGTTCTTACGCGTATTGCTGCGGCAGCAGAGTCTGAGGATATTTTATCTACAATATTGGAGTTATCGCAAAATACAATTAGAGATGAAATTCGTAATATGGCTGTCAAATTAGAGTTAAACTATTCAGATATACGCCATATCGTGATTGTTGGAAACAGCTCTATGCTTGCACTCTTGAGCGGGAAAAACTATAAAGAGCTTCTAATGCCGCAAAATTGGATAAAAGATATTGACATCTCTCCTGATGACCCTTTGCAATTGTCCAGATCATGGGGATTTACAGATCATACCTGTATAGAGCTTATTGAGCCGATCGGCGGTTTTGTAGGTTCAGATATTATTGCCGGATCGTTGGCAGCAAGACTCGTTGAATCAGATATTCCGTCTCTTCTTATCGATTTTGGCACAAACTCTGAAATAGCACTATGGGACGGCATCACGCTTTGGATAACCTCTGCTTCAGGAGGTCCGGCTTTTGAGAAGGTTGGTATTTACGGCTCTGATATTGTAGATATTATAGCAGAGCTTCTGAAAAACAGCATAATTAAACCTAACGGCAGATTTACAGATAAAGCGTGTGGCAATAACGCTTCTTTTACCGTACAGCCAAACAGTTCAGCAGCAGGGCATCAAATCGGCGATATTTCAATAACCAAGCGTGATATAGATATGTTTCAAAGGGCAAAGGCTGCTGTTGCAGCAGGCGTTATCTCTGTTATTAAGAGAGCAGGTGTTTCGGTTAAAGATTTGAAAAGAGTTTGCATCTGCGGAGTTTTTGGAAATAGGTTAAACGTAGAAAATGCCCAATATTTAGGGCTGCTGCCCCAACAAATAGAGGCAGACAAAGTAGAGCTGTGCGGCAACACTGCACTTGCAGGGTGTGAAATTATGCTGTTCAATCCTGACAGAGCCGCATCAGTAAAGCAGATTAAAACAAGAACAAAAATAATAAATCTTTCTGAATCTTCTGATTTTGAAAATCTATTTATCCATAACTTACAACTTTTACCAATAAGGGCAGATTAACGCACATTATTTTTGTGTTGAGGAGGCAAGCCTATGTTTAAAGATATTATAACTTCTTACAACGAAGCCATATTTGATACAGATCGTGAAACAGCTATGCAGGTAATTCATAATGCAGTTGAAAAAGGCATATCTCCTGAAGATATTGTTTTTAAAATAGTTATTCCTGCAATTGATCTTATGATCAAATCTATCAGCGAAGATTTTGATGCCAATCTTGCCCAGCACTTTATAGCTTCACAAATAGCCGCAGAGATTACTGAAGAGATGCTCGCAAAATTTGAGAAAAAGCCGTCTATTGTAGGTACAGTTATTATTGGTACAGCAGAGAGCGATTTACACTCTCTTGGCAAAAGAATAGTTATGGGGTGTCTCAAAGCTCTTATGGTCAATGTAATAGATATCGGCGTTAATGTTCCGGCAGAACGTTTTGTTGATGAGGCAGTTGCACATAATGCCCAAGTTATAGGCATATCTGCAATGATGGTTCACACTGCAAGAGGTGAAAACGGCTGCCTTAAAGTCAGACAGATTCTAAAACAGAGAAATCTTGAGTCCAAAATAAAGATTATTGTAGGAGGAGCACCTTTCAGGTTTGATTCTCAGCTATACAAAGTTGTGCAGGCAGATGGTTGGGCAGATGACGGAATTAGTGCTGGAAAGGTCATAACTGATCTTATAAGAGAGGTGAAACCATGACGCCTTTAAACACGAGCAAAATTAACGCAGATAAAGAACACACTAATAAATCTGCTATTACTGGCACAGATAGATTAAATGCAGCATTAAGAGGCGATCTGCTTGATCGAATCGGGCTGTTTTGCAATATGTTTGACCAAGGTGCTAAAGAGCTTGGGTTGTCAATTCAAGATTACTATTCAAAAGGAGAATATGTTGCAGAAGGTCAGATTAAAATGCGTGAAAAATATGGGTATGACAATGTTTGGGCTTTTTTTTATGTCGGAAAAGAGGCTGAAGTCTTAGGCTGCAAGAGTATTATATTTTCAAAAGATGGTCCTCCAAATGTCGCAGATTTTATCGTCAAAGGGTATGACGATATTAAAAAACTTCAAATACCTGATAATATTCTTGATAACCTGATTTTTCAGGAGGAGTTGAAATGCCTGAATATCCTAAAAAAAGAGGTTGGCGGCAAATATCCAATCTGTGTTTATATAACTTCATCAATGGGGCTTCCTATAATGCTTATGGGAATGGAAAAATGGCTTGAGCTTCTTTTTATGGGAGATGCTGATGCAAGAGATGAGCTTTTAATCAAATGTTCAGATTTTGCAGCAAAACAGTTAAACGCATATAGAGACGCTGGAGCAGATGTTTTTGTATATTCCAACCCTTTTGGCTCAACCGATATAATCTCTATGAAGTTCTTTAAAGAGGTCTCCCTCCCTTGGATGGAGCGTGATTTAAAAGATTTCGGCACTAAGTCAGTTGTATATTATTGCGGTGGTTATAGATTTAACAATCTTATTGACGCTGTAATAGATCGTTTAGGTTTTAAAGCATTCTATCTAAGTCCGTTTGATGATATTGCACAGGCAAAAAAGATAATTGCCGGACGCGGGGTAACATGCGGAGTAATGAACGATATTCCTCTTATTGACTTTAAAGAGTCTCAGATAAGAGCAGAGGTAAAACGGATAATAGATGCTGGAATGGAGGGAGGAAAATTTGTGTTCGGAACATTAGGAATGCCGTACAATATTCCTGAAAAAAATATACGTATAATGGTTGAATCTGTCTGTGAATACGGCAGAAACCCCTCTTGGAGATAATTTTATGACAACAGATAACACAATACTTCTTTTGGGTTGTGGGATACTTGAAAAAGAGATAACGTATCTGATTAAAAAAAACGGCTGGCAGCTAAAGACCCATTTTCTTGACTCTTCTCTTCATGTCAACTTTGACAAACTCTCTAAAACTCTCACTGCTGCTTTGAAAAAAGAGCAAGGCAGAAACATTATTGTATTTTACGGCTGCTGCCACCCGCTGATGGATAAGATTTTAGAAGATGCCGGTACGTTTAGAACAATCGGGCAGAACTGCGTAGATATTCTCCTTGGGTACGAGCTATTTTTTGAAGAGCTTTCAAACGGTGCATTTTTTCTTCTTGAAGAGTGGGCTGTCAGATGGAATCAAATTATGAAGACATTCAAAAACAGGGAAATTTTAAGGGAGATATTTCAGGGGGACAGAAAATATTTGCTTTGCATCAGAACTGCATGTTCTGATGATTTTACAGCAGAGTCTGAAAAAGTTTCTGATATGGTAGGGCTGCCTGTCCGCTGGATAGATGTATCACTTGACCATCTTGAATCAGTTATTCAAGATGCTCTAACAAAAAAAATAGAAATTCTATCACAAAAGAGGCGATAAAGTATCTATGAAAGAGATGATATCAATACCGGCAGATGAGTTTGAACGGCTTAAAAATCGTAATAAAAAACTTGCAAAAGAGAAGGCATCTCTTCAATTTTACGTTAATTTGATAAACCAGATGAGTTCTGCACCAGGACTTGAC
Source organism: uncultured Desulfobacterales bacterium (assembly GCA_964539635.1). GTDB lineage: Bacteria > Desulfobacterota > Desulfobacteria > Desulfobacterales > Desulfobacteraceae > Desulfamplus. The sequence continues at coordinate 4,387 of CAZIJN010000020.1, forward strand.
AATACCATTGAGATGATGCTCAAGCGCATTCTCAATATTATGGGTGGTACAAATCTTATCTTATATTATATTATTGATGATAAGATATTTTATGCAGATGTTTACGGCAGAAAAATGAAAATAGATAAGATAGATGATGAACTTGTCAGCAAAGCCTTTGAAACTGGTATGGCTCTTGAGTCTGATAATGCTTATATTGATTCAATGATGTTAAATAGTATAAATATGACTGATGCCAACTGTTTTGTATTTCCTCTTATGGTTGGAAAGGAGCTTATAGGAGTATTTAAGATCGAGAGCTTGCGTTTAGTGGTACTTCAATTGCATGAAGAACTCCCATCTTTTTTCAATTTTGCAGCTCTTATACTAAAAAATGAGATTATCGGGCACACAAGACTTAAAAAAGCTAATGATCAGTTAAGACAAATAAATGAAGAGTTAGAATCATTTTCTTATTCTGTCTCTCATGATCTGCGTGCACCTCTTAGAAGCATTGATGGCTGGACTCTTGCTTTAGCTGAAGATTTTGAAGATATTATCGGCGAAGATGGGCAAAAATATATACATCGCATAAGGTCAGAAACGCAGCGTATGAGCCAGTTAATTGACGATATACTCAACCTTTCCCGACTGACAAGAGTTCAAATGAACTTGAGTGTTGTAAATATCTCTGCTATTGCCGAACAGGTGGTTTTACGACTTAAGGAGTTAGATGTTAAACCTAATGTTGAATGCGTCATTGAACCAGACTTGACCGTTTATGCTGATGCAGGTATGATAGATATTGTTTTGACAAATTTAATCGGCAACGCATTTAAATTTACCGACAAAACAGCCCTTCCAAGAGTGGAGTTTGGAAAGATTAAAAATCAACTTTCTGACTCTGAACAATCCTTGACAAAAGCGTTAAATAGTGACAAACAGATATTTTATATAAAGGACAATGGAGCTGGTTTTGAGATGCAATACGCAAAAAAACTTTTCAGCCCTTTTCAGCGTCTTCATAAATCAACAGAATTTCCGGGAACCGGCATTGGACTTGCTACAGTTAAGAGAATTATTCACAGGCTCGGGGGAAGTGTCTGGGCAGAGGGGCGAATCGATCAAGGCGCAACCTTTTATTTTACCTTATAGGAGCAGATAAAAGAAATTTATGAATTCTAAAGAAGTTTTGCTTATAGAGGATAATCAAAGTGATATTGAGCTGACAAAACGTGCTTTTAAAAAGAACCATATCTTGAACAAAATTGTTGTTATGGAAGATGGGCAGGAGGCATTGGATTATCTCTTTAATACATTAAACTCTCCTGATCAATTACCAGTTGTAACCCTGCTTGATTTAAAGCTGCCAAGAATAGATGGTATAGAGGTGCTGCGTCGTATTCGTTCAGATGCGAGAACCAAACATATGCCTGTTGTGATGCTCATATCTTCTAAAGAGGAAGTTGATGTTGCTGCTGCCTACGACAACGGAGCTAACAGCTATATCCGTAAACCTGTAGATTTTGAGCAATTTGTTGAATCCATACACACATTGGGAATCTATTGGTTATCATTGAACGAACCTCCACCTATGAGGAGACAGTAGTATGGATAAAAACGATAAATTTTCAACTCACAGCACGAGCCAGCCATCTTCAGATAGAATACCGCTGCGGATTTTGCTTGTAGAAGATTCAGAGAGTGATGCAGAACTTATTATCCGTCTGATAAAACGCTCAGGTTTTGATCTAACTTTTGAGCAGGTTCAGACTAATCAGGAGATGATAGAGGCTATAACCAACCGTGAGTGGGATATTGTATTGTCTGATTATAATATGCCTCAGTTTGATGCACTCTCTGCTTTAAATCTCCTCCATTCAACTGGAAAAGATATTCCATTTATTGTGGTGTCAGGAGCTATTGGAGAAGATACTGCGGTTGCAATAATGAAAGGCGGGGCACATGATTATGTAATGAAAAATAATCTGCCCCGCCTGATTCCTGCTATTGAACGAGAGCTTCGTGAAGCAGAACTCCGCCGTCAGAAAATAGAGGCTGAAAAAGAGCGTAAGCAGTTAGAGGATCAACTGCGTCAAGCCCAAAAGATGGAGGCTGTAGGACAGCTTGCAGGCGGTGTTGCACACGATTTTAACAATATGCTCTTTATAATTACGGGCTGTACAGAACTTTTGCTTGAAGAGATAAGCCCTGATAATCCGCTGCGCAAAAATCTTGAGATGATTATGGAAGCAGCAGAGAGATCAACCACATTGGTCCGCCAACTGCTGCTGTTTAGCAGAAAAAGTGCAAAACAGCCTGTTATTATTGATATGAATGAGATTATCACCAATCTGATGAAGATGATAAGAAGAGTTATTGGTGAAAATATAAAATTGGAATTTATACCGGGCTTTAATCTTAAAAGTATCTGTGCAGATCCGGGTCAGATGGAGCAGATAATTATGAATCTTTGTATAAATGCAAGAGATGCAATGCAAAATGGAGGCGGAAAGATCATAATTGAGACCAAAAACATCTTTATTGATAACACGTTTATTGAAGACAATTCAATTAAAAGCGAGACCGCTCTTTTTTACAATGCCTGCCATAAAGTATCAAAAACAGGTGATTATGTTCTTTTGACCATTTCAGATACCGGCTGCGGCATTCCATATGAGCTGCATGAGCGTGTATTTGAACCGTTTTTTACTACAAAAGAGGTGGGCAAAGGCACTGGAATGGGGCTTGCTGCCGTGTACGGCATTGTTCGATCTCATGACGGAATGATCCATCTTTACAGCGAACCTAACAATGGAACTGTATTTAAAATTTATATCCCGTCATCGTCAGAGTTTGCTGATAATATTAAAACTAATACTGAGCTTATAAAAAATCTTGGTGGTAATAGAGCCACTATTCTTATTGCAGAAGATGAAGAGCCTGTACGTAAAATGCTTGTAAAAATTCTTGAAGGTTCAGATTATCAGGTAGTTTCTGCTGAAGATGGTGCAACTGCAATTGAGATGTTTAACAAACATAGTCAGAATATAGATATGGCACTTTTAGATGTTGTTATGCCCGGAATGGGAGGAGATAAGGTTATGGAGCATATCCGCAAAGTCCGCCCTGAACTTCCGATTATATTTCTGACTGGATACAGCAGAGGAATGTTACCTGCAAACATATTATCTGCAAAGAATTATAACACTCTTCAAAAACCGGTTTCACGCTCTGAGATGCTCTCTTCCATTAAAGATATTTTAAGTAAAAAATAGATAAAACCAAATTTAATGCCCATATCAAATTAAAAATTAAACATAAAACTAAAGGATTAAACAAAATGCCAATTAAAAAGGTAAAAGTTGTTGATACAAGCACTTTGGTTCATGACCCATCATGTTTGGAACACCTTATTAACAATAAAATTCTTGCATGTATTCCATGGATTGTACTTGAGGAGTTAGATGGTCTTAAACGGAGAACTGATGTTGGGTTTGATGCTCGCGAAGCAATACGAAATATTGAGACTCTTAGATTGCAGAAATCTCCTTATATAAAAATTGTTAAAGATACGGATTGGACAGAAATTGATTTTTTAGAGCATCGTATTAATGACCATAAAATCATTGCAGCAGCAAATGCAGTGAAAAAAGAGTTTGGAGATGTAGAGCTGATATCCAAAGATTCAATGATGAGGATAAAGGTTAGGGAACTTGGCTTTAAAGCTGAAGATTACTACAAAGATCAGGCAGAAAACGATAATGATAAAGACCTTCAACGAGTTGAGATCAAAAGTAATGATATTGACAAAAAGAGCTTTACATTCGCATATGATTCTAAAAAACATGGAAATATAGCCCTTAATCAAGGTGTTGTCTGCGTAAGTGACTGGAAAGGAAATTTTAAGCGTCCAGATGAGACATCAAATATGAGTGAGCATTTTGCCGCTGTTAGAATAGATGATAAGTTCCATATAGTACCTAATAATATACAGGCTTTCGGCATTCGTCCCTATGGCGGACCTACTGATAACGACAATCAAGATTATAATCAGCAGAAAGAGAGAACTTTAGAGAAAAAGGGACGCAAAAAAAAGCAGGAGATTGAGGCAAAACCAGATAAGATAAGCCAGCCTCAGACTGATCAACCACAAAACTGGCCTCAGACTGTAGCTCTATTTCAGCTAACTCGTCCTGATCTCTCTCTTATATTTCTTGAAGGCGGTGCAGGAACTGGCAAGACACTTTTTGCTATTGCTGCTGCTTTGGAAAAGAGAAAGGATTATCGTCAAATACTTATAACCCGTCCAATGGTACACTTAGAGGATATTGATAACATGGGATTTCTGCCCGGAAACATTAAAGATAAGATGGATCCATGGCTTCGTCCTATCTGGCAGAATCTCACGGTTCTAAAAGAGCTAAAAAGCGAAAATGTGCAGTTGATTGATAAACTTCTGCTGGACAAAAAAATTGATATCGAGCCATTGGATTACATACGAGGCACAACATTCTGGAAGAGCCTTCTGATTATTGATGAGGCACAAAACCTTACCCCGCACCAGATGAAGACCATTATCACCCGTGCAGGAATGGGCACACAGCTTATTTTCACAGGAGACCTTGATCAGATTGACCGTAAACGCCGTTTAGATAAGATATCAAGCGGACTTGCCTATGCGATAAGCCGCCTATCTGGTCAGCCGCTCGTTGCATCAATCAAGTTTCAGACATCTGTAAGATCAGAGCTTGCAAAACTCGGCGTTGATATGCTTTAAGTCAGAACAGCTTTGCTTTTGATTTTATATTTGATTTTATGCTGTTAGTGTAGTGAACTAACTACCACTACCCTAAAGGGATAGAGGCTTCTTCTGAAGCCTAAGTTCACCAGACTAAGTATTCAGAAACGGATACTACGATAGACATGTCAAGACACCTGCGGTTGACGCACCAGATCGCTGCTCTGTCGCTTATGGTTAAGTAGAACTGAGGGTAAGGTTCGGTGGCATAAGTGCAAAAAGCCTGTTTATCTTTGTCGAGGTGAGGACGGATTCTCTAATTGGTAACAGATTAGAGATACGCATTACTCTGAAAGGAGATACACTTTATGTTAGTGTATGTTTTAAACAAGCAAGGCGACCCACTGATGCCTTGTTTACCAGAAAAAGCACGGATTTTATTAAAAGAGAACAAGGCTAAAGTTGTTAGAACATTGCCATTTACAATTAAACTTACTTATGGTTCGTCTGGATATAAGCAGCCATTGACTCTTGGTATTGACACAGGAAGCAGTAAAGTCGGTTCTGCAGTTGTTGATTCAAAGGAAAATGTTTTGTATATGTCCGAGATTGAAATAAGGAACGATATTGCTGGTAAAATGACCAGCAGAAGTAAATCCAGAAGAAACAGACGTAATAGAAAAACCAGATATAGGGTGTCAGGTCTGAGCAGAGAATACCTACAGGGAAAATACAAGGTTTCAGGAAGTTTGATAAGGTAAGCTATTCAGGCAACGAGTATTTTATTAAAGGTAGAATTTCTACAGGGTATGCAATATTAATGAATATTGAAGGCAGCAAGATTGATTTAAAGCCTATTCCTAAATTTGACAGGTTGGAACGAATAAGTGCAAGAAAATCATGGATTATATCTCAAAAAACCATAGTAAATTCTTAATCATGGTGCATCTAATTTTTAAAACTTTTTGGAGTGATGGATATTTTGCTTGCAGTATAGGCAATGTAGGTAAAGACGCAATTGAAAAGTATATTCAAAATCAAGGATACCGATGGCTTACATCCCCTACCCTAAAGGGATAGGGGTTTTACGCCATTCTTATAAAAACTAACAGCATGGGAACAATAGATATTTCAAATAGAGACTTCCAAAAATTATCACATCTGATCTATTCTGAATCAGGTATTAATATCCATATTGGCAAGATGGAGCTTCTAAAGTCAAAAATTGCCAAGCGAATGAGAAGCACAAGAATCTCATCATACGATGAATACCTTAAATACCTGATGAATAATCAATCTGAAATTACAGAATTTATCGACACTGTAACTACCAACCACTCATTTTTTTTCAGAGAAAATAAAAGCATTCAGAATATGATACACACTCTGCATCTTGAGAATCAAAAGCATTCAAGAGCATTTAGAATATGGTGTGCTGCGTGTTCTACTGGTGACGAACCATACTCTGTAGCTGTTCAGATGCTTGAGCATAGTCTTCAATTTTCAATACTTGCTACCGATATCTCCCACTCTGTTTTAAACACAGCCATGAGAGGTGTATATTCACAAGAGAGAGTTAAAAATATTCCAATATCAACTCTTCATAAATATTTTCAAAAGGGTATTGGGAAAAACGCAGGGTATATTAGAGTAAAAAAAGAGGTCATGAGATACATTAATTTTAAAAAGTTCAACCTTATTACAGATCCAATTCCTGATGAAAAATTTGATATTATTCTCTGCCGTAATGTTATGATCTATTTTGATGATCCAACAACTGAAAAGGTTATAAATCGTCTATATCAAGCCTTGAAAGTTGGTGGTTTATTTATAATTGGTCAGGCAGAGAGCCTTATGAGCCTTAATCACCATTTTAAACCTGTCAAAAATACTCCCAGCACATTTGTTAAGTAAGAAGAGCTGATACTATGGGACTTCTACTCTTTTATTATTTTCTATGAGCTTGTGATTTAAATCTTCTTGTAATCATCTCAATTATCTCTTCAGCACTTGTCTCAATCGGCTTGTTGCTAACATCTATCATTGAAAATCCATGTGTAATATAATATTTTCTTGCCTCCATAACCTCTTTTTCTATCTCATCTCGTGAGGCATACGAATAGATATCTGAAGTTCCAAGACTCTCTTGTCTTAATCTTCTATGAGCCATCAACTGCTCAACATTGATGTTTAAGGCAATCACTCTTCTTCTGTCGATCTGTTTAAGCACCTCAGGCATAGGTACACCAATAACAAGCGGCACATTTGCAGTTTTCCAACCCATAATGGCAAGATACATAGCAAGAGGGGTTTTGCCAGCCCTTGATAGACCAACTAAAATAATTTCAGCCTGAGTAAGATTTTCAGGATTTACGCCATCATCGTGGGCAAGGGCAAATTCAATAGCAGATACCTGATCAAGATCAACATTTTGAATCTCTCTGTAAAGACCTGGTTTCTCTATAGGTTCGCTGTCAAGAAATGTTTGAACTTTAGAGAGAACCGGTCCCATAAGGTCAATAGTTACAATATCTTGTTCAATTCCTTTTCGTGTAATATACTGCCTTAAGTTCTGACTAACAATTGTATGGACAATCAGACTCTCTGTATCCCTTGCCTTCTCAATAATATCATCTACCTGAGATTCTGAACGGATATGAGGAACTTTTACTACAGTTATGTCATGGTTAGGAAACTGTACTAAAGCACTTTGTACTAAATGATAGGCATTAATTCCCTCACCACATGAGGCAATGTATATCATATGAAAATTTTCATTGACAATTTTTTCAGTAATATTCATTGTTTTATCCTTAAGTTTCTGTTTTTTATTAATACAATTATAGTTATTGTAACTATCATATTTAGAACTTTTTAAAGTCTTAAATTTTTAATTTTAATCGGGAGAAAAAGATGGGACATGAAGATGCAGGACACTACGCAATGAAACACAGCGATAAAACGATAAATCCAAAAATTGCCGCACTCCTTGAAAAAGAGGCTGTAAACAGAACCATAACCTGTAAAGCACTACATGATATTGCCGAAAATTTAGGAATTAAACCCAAAGAGGTTGGAGTACAGGCTGATCTTATGGAGCTGAGACTTAAAGAGTGCTCTCTCGGGCTTTTCGGCTATGAACCAAGCGGCAAGAATTTAAACAAAGATGTTCAAATTACAGAAGCTCTCCTGTCAGAAATTCAAAAGATATCTGTAAACAACAGAACAAGCTGTATCCAATGCTGGGCAGTTGCCTCAAAACTTAATATTTCAAAGAGAGATGTTGGTTCTGCATGTGACAAGATTGGAATAAAGATTAAACATTGTCAATTAGGTGCTTTTTAATAAAACAGCAGAATATTTTGATTCAGAACGTTTTTTTCGCTTTTGTTTCTGCTTTTTCAATTTAGCAATTTTTTTTGTTGCTAAACTATTTTGAGCTGAATTTATAAGCTCAATCTGCTCAACAAGTCTTCGCATTGCAAGGAAGCGGTTTAGATGTCGAAACCTTTCAGAGCCGCATTTTACAGTAATACCTGTTGGAATATGCTTTAAAAAAACAGCAGAGGAGGTTTTATTTACCTTCTGCCCTCCTCTGCCTGATGATTTTATAAATTTTTCTTTAATATCGTTTTTTAAAATGCCTGCTGCAGCAACTCTTTTGTTAAGCTCTTCCGTTTTTTCCTTAGATGGTCCCATAGCAGTCGAAGAAAAGACAAAATTTACTATTATAAACTTGTCTTAACTTTACTCCAATCTGTAATTGTCTCGTACTTGCCATTTTTGAGTATTGTGAAATAGACCTTATCAAGTCCCTGATGATCTTCTACACTATAGCTTAAGTTAGCCCCTATTCCTAAATCAACATCTTTTAAAGATTCCGCTGTTTTGACAAATCCTTCGCGTGTAACATCTTTTCCTAACTGATTTAATATCAGCACAAGAGCTTTTGCATTGATAAACCCTTCAAGACTTACAAAGTTAGGAACTACATTAAGGTTCTCTTTCTGAATATATTTTGCAAGACAGTTGCGATACTCCTCAATGCCTGTAAGGTGAGACTCAGGAGGCGGAACGACCTGAGTTACAATAACGCCATCACTGTCATTGCCGGTTCCTAACAGATTAGCCAGTTTATCAGCACCAACAAATGAGATACAGTGGAAATAGGGATCAAATCCCGACCACTTTGCTCCCATAATAAAACGGGCAGTTGGTGCATACACTCCGATTATAACAACAGCCTCAGGATTAGCCTGACGAATGGTTTTCAATGCTGGAGAGACATCTTCTGTACCTCTTTCGTAACTTGCACGAGAAACAGGTTCAGATTTATATTTAGCAAGAGCGAGTTCTACACCTTTTAATCCTGATGTACCAAAATCATCATTTTGATATAGGACAGCAATTTTTCTAAGCCCCATATCTTCCCAGAAATGGGATATAATTCCAGCAGCCTCTTCGTAATATGAGGCTCTAATATTAAAAACATGGTTTTTTACGGGCTTTCTAAACACCTCAGCACCTGTAAATAATCCTACTAACGGCACGCCAGACTTCTCAATTATAGGAACAGCCTGAATACTTGTCGGGGTTCCTACATAAGATGCAAGAGCAAATACCTTATCCTCTTGAATGAGTTTATTTGTATTTTTTACGCACTCTTCAGGAGCATAGCTGTCATTATATGCTATAACGCGTATCTTTCTGCCATGAACCCCTCCTTGTTCGTTAATTGCATGAATGTATGACATAAATCCATTCATGGTCTCTGTGCCAAGATATGATGCATGCCCCTCCAATGCAAGAGAAGAGCCGATAAGTATTTCTGTATCAGTTACTCCGACTTCAGCTTTAAGCTCAGATATATTAAACAGTACAAGAACAGCAGCTATAACAGCCAATTTTATAATACATTTTTTTTTTTTCATTTTTCCTCCACTTAATACTAATATATTTTAAAACTTTTAATGATAATTATATATTTATATTACGATATTATAAATATTACAATATATGTATAAATTAAAAAGATGATAAAGTAAAGAAAATCAGTTTTGAATGGAGGGATTAAGGCGTTTATATTCTATAGCCTTTCTGATGATGGCATCTGCCCATGAAGGAGTACAAGAGGCAAGTATGTGGGTGTAAGTACCTAAAACATTGTTTTTAAAAAAACCGTCTTTTTTAGCAATAATTCCCTTTCCTCTAACCATTGAAAAAGCCATCTGATCTTCTTTGTAGTCAATATCTATGATATGTGAGTATCTAAATTCATGTCCTTTTATAGTTTCTCCCAATTCAAAAAATGGATTTTTATTGACCACTTTCACCTCTGTATATCCATGTCCAACAGGTCGTTTAGAGAGTCCAAAACTTAAAGGAAGAACATCAGCCATTGGATACATAGTGTTATTAAGAGTAAGGCTTTTTCCAAGAAAAATAAGACCACCGCATTCAGCGTAGATAGGTAATCCTTTTAGAGCAAGGTCTCTGAGTTCATTTCTAAAAGTGGTATTTTCAGCAAGCTGGGCAGCATGAGTCTCGGGAAATCCTCCTCCCATGTAGATGGCATCTACTTTTGGGATATTGCTTTGAGTCAATGGACTAATAAGTTTAAGAGTCGCCCCCTTCTCCTGAAGAATCTCTAAATTATCTGGATAATAGAACTGAAACGCAGAATCTCGTATAATTCCGATTACAGGTTTTTCATCATAATTATTTGAATTATTTGAATATAATGAATTTCTGCCAGATGTGGCATCATATTGCTCGGTTGTACAACCGCTGTCTGTTGAAATAACTTCAACCGTAGATTCAGATTTCAAAAATGGATGAGCTTTTGAAAAGGTGATGCAAGCCTGATACAGAGCATCTAAATCAATAGATGATTTTGCAACTTCTGCCGCTGATTTGATAGATTGAATTGCAAGGGCATGTTCTGCAGATGGAATAAGCCCCATGTGTCTTTCAGGAAAATCATCAGAATTAAGTTTGGGAACCGAGCCGAAAACAGGTATGTTGCAAAATTTTTTAATATTGTCTCGTACCTTGTTCTCATGTCGTTTACCAGCTACCTGATTTAAAATAACACCCATAATATTAACATGGGGATCAAAATGAATACAGCCCATTAATAAAGCTGCCATAGTACGTGTGCTTTTAGTACAATCAAGCACCAACACAACAGGCAGATTCAATAGTTTTGCTATCTCGGCAGTGCTCGTGTGTCCTTCAGTATCAATGCCATCATAAAGCCCGCGATTGCCCTCTATAATAGCTATGTCAGCAAATGATGAGTTTTTAATAAAAGATTTTTTAACTTGGGAAGAGGAGCAGAGGAAGGTATCAAGATTATAGCAGGGCCGGCCGGCTGCCTGTGCAAGCCAGCCGGCATCAATATAATCTGGCCCTTTTTTAAAAGGTGCAATTTTAATATCAAGATTTTTCCATGCAGCCGCAATTCCAAGAGATATAACCGTTTTACCGGTTCCACCTTTTAGTCCTGCAATTACAAGTCCGGGGATTTGTCTGTTATCGTTAAACTGCATGTATTTATTTAAGAGCTTCAACTAACAATATATTAAGCTTCACCCTCTGAACTGTGCTGCTTTCCAGCACCTTTGAGTCCATACATGGTGGTGCTTCCGCTTGACCAATACTCAAGCACACCGTCTGTAACAAGAGCGTTAACGACTTTTTTAATCTCTCTCAATTTGTCATCTGGAAAAATATCCTGAAAGTCATTAAAATAAAATTTTGATTTTGTTTTTGATTTTTTGGTCATAAAATCAACAACAGCTTTAGTTGCTGCTTCTTTATTGGAAAGAAGTTCACTCATTGTAAATTCCTCCTTTATTTATTAAAAACTCTCTACTTAAGAATTTTATCTTTTAAGCATAATAGCCGAAGTGCCTTAGCAATTAATTTTTTCAGGCAACTTCGGCTTAGATATATTCAGTCAATTGTAATTGATCTTCCGACTAATTAGTTTAATGCGTTTAAAATCACAAAAAATTAAATCAGATGATTAATTTAAATAAAACTGATTAGAACTTAAACTGTGTTGACTGACGCCATGACATATATGCCTGCTGGCGGAAGTCATCAATAAGATGATGGGTAAAATCAAGCTCACATTTCTCAAAGAATTTTTCCCAGCCGATTCTCTCTGCCCAGTCACCTAAACGCTCATATTTGTTAGCACCGTTAGAATAAGCATTAACGATCTTTGTAATAGCATCGGTCATGGACGGCCATCTTGGCATCTCATTTGGAATAAATGCAACAACAACTTTTGAAAACTTAGGATCGCTGATTCTGTTAGAAACTTTTCCACCAGCCATAAGAACAATACCATCACCCTCAGTATCTGCAAGAGGAAGAGATGGGCACATGGTGTAGCAGTTACCGCAGAACATACAACGCTCCTGCTTAATATCTACAGATTTTACCTCTGTACCATTATCAAGTGTCACTTTAGCTGGCTTAATAGCTGCTGTAGGACACGCAGAAATAGCAAGAGGAATTTCGCAGAGTCTATCAAGATACTCATGGTCAATCATTGGTGGTTTTCTGTGATAACCAAGAATAGCAATATCAGAGCAGTGAACAGCACCGCACATATTTAAGCAGCATGCCATAGATACGCGAAGCTGTGCAGGCATTCTCATTTTCTGAAAATCTTCAAAAAGAACGTCCATAGTAGCTTTTACAGTACCAGAAGCATCTGTTGCAGGGGTGTGGCAGTGAATCCAGCCCTGTGTATGAACGATGTTGGTAATACCAGCACCTGTTCCGCCGATTGGGAACTTATAGCTTCCACCTGCGAATTTACGGCTCTTAAGATCGTTCTTTAATGGCTCTAATTTATCTTTTGAATCAACCATGAACTCAATGTTGTTTCTGGTTGTAAAGCGAAGATGTCCATTGCAGTGCTTGTCAGCAATATCACAAATCTCGTTAATATGAGTAGTACTCATAAGACGGCAGCCACCAACTCTTACTGTATAAACTTCATCGCCGGACTCTGCAACATGTACAAGTACGCCAGGCTCAAGAATTTCATGGTGAGACCATTTGCCTTTATTTTTCTTGATTACTTCAGGATAAAACTCTTCAAAGTGTCTTGGACCGATATCGGTGATACGGTTTTCCAACGGTTTTTCTGGATTGTAACCAGATGATATAAATGCCATTATGCTTCTCCTTAACTTATCTCAAATGGTGTTTTCTGTATTCTGCCACGTCACGAGTCCAACCGCCGGTAACTTCATCCTCTTTCCAGAAGATGTATGGGTTGGTTCTTGGGTATGCAACATGCTGAGGCTGTGCTTCAATTCCTGTAACTTCAAGAAGTTTCTGGAACCCTTGACGCATAATCAGCTCACCAAGTCTCTCACGGTTTTTACCCTCTTCCATCCACCAATCCCAAATACTTTCAATAATTGTTGTAATAGCTTCATAATCATTATCTGGATTGACTTCAACAAAAGGAACAAGCAGAGAACCCATCTGGGCACCATCAACGATTGGAGCCTTTGCACCTACAAGAATAGAGCAGCCTCTGTCATCGCCTATTTTCAATGCTCTTGGCATTGTATTGATACAATGCATACAACGGGTACAGTTAGCATTGTCAATCTTAAGGGTTTTATTCTCAAATTTCATACATTTTGTTGGGCAGAGTGCAAGAACCTCTTTTTCAATATCAAATGGACCCCAATCTTTGCCTTTGTGAGCACCAGCATTTGGTGGATAAGCAGGATCGTTTGCAACATATTTGTTGACTGCATCCTGATCAATCTTAATAGCATCTCTCCATGTACCGATAAATGACATATCAGAACGTGCAATAGAAGCTACGCAGCCATTTGGGCAGGCATCAAATTTAAATTTAAACTTGTAGGGGAATGCTGGACGATGTAACTCGTCCTGATAGTTGTTTGTAAGGAAGTGGCACAGTGCATTAGAATCATAGCAAGCATACTCACATCTTGAAGAACCAAGACAGTCAGCAGGTGTACGAAGGTTAGAGCCTGATCCGCCAAGGTCCTGATTAAAAGTATGAGTCAACTCATAGAAAATCTCCTCAAGCTGAGGAGTTGTTGTTCCTAAGAAGATGATATCGCCTGTTGCACCGTGCATATTGGTGACACCGCTGCCTCTAAGGTCCCAAAGTTTTGTCAAACCTCTGAGATAGTCTGTTTTGTAGTACTTACCGCAAGGCTGTGCAATACGCATTGTATGGAAATGCTCAACACCAGGGAAAAGTTTTGGCTGATCGCAGTATCTTCCGATTACACCACCGCCGTAACCAAAAACACCAACAATACCACCATGTTTCCAGTGTGTTCTTCCATGTTTATAAGAAAGCTCAAGAACGCCAAGAAGATCCTCTACAGCATCCTGTGGAATTTGGAAATCAACACCTGCTTCGTTCTTTGCTCTGACTGCAGCCTGTTGCTTCAGATCAGAAACAAAACTCGGCCATGGGCCAGATTCCAACTGATCCAATAAAGGAGTTTCATGTTTTGCCATTTACTTACCTCCGTTAAAAGTTAAATTACATTTTTTCAGTGAAGTTTAACTATGGTGTTTTTAATATGTCCATAATCAAAAATCATTTAATAGTGATGCTTAACACTTATCTCTCTTACTTAAAAGATGACCTTGGGTCGGATCATCATTTATTTTTTGTCAATGACTAAGTTTAAGAAAAACCTTTTAAATAATCACTGTTCCTATAAAATTTATATCAAGTATTGTCAATAAAAAAGGATTTTTTTTCCTTTTTGACGGTTGATCAAAATAGAGTTACTAATAATTACAAATATAATATGATAATATTTCCGAATGTGATTTAAGATGTTTTTTTATAAAAATAGTTTCAGGATTTTCTTCAGAATAAGATGATTCCTCTTTTTCTGGGGAGTCTATCATATCTATCATAACAAGAAAAATCTGATATAAATTCTCATGGCTAAATTGCTTAAAGTACAACTTAAATCCATCAATAAAGGCTGATTTTTCAACATTATCAACCGCTTCCAATTTTTTATCAACTGCTTTAAAAAAACCTTTTATTATAAATGGAATAACATCAGCATCAACCAAAGCTCGTTCGCCAACTCCATCAAATCTATCTATGCGCATACGCAGTGTAAGATTAAGAAAAAATAGAAGAAGAGATTTATAAATATCTTCTATGCTATTATCATCAATATTATACGGCTCTAATTCAATTATAGAACCATACCCTCTTACAGTTATAAGTTTTACATCAAAATGCTCTATTGCTCCAGCAGCATACGATTTACTTTTATCTTCAAAATTGTCTTTTCCAAAACCAAATTTATAAATAGGTTTTACTACAAAATCTCCTGCTGCATGGTGCCAAGGCCAGATATGTTGAAATGTACGGATATTGTAAAACCAAGTTAGAATTTCAGATGCTTTTTCGTAAATCTCAAAGTAGTAAGGAGCAGAGACAGGGATAACGGTTCCGTCACTGTTCCAAAGATTCAGGACAGAAGATGCAGTATTATCCATATCATAAGAATCAGGAAGATCAGAGTTTTGGATATTTGTCAAATGGAACTCCTTATATCCATCAAACCAAGTTCCAAGAAGAAAAGATATCTGCACTCCTCTGCATGTCATGGTTTGAACACCAAATACTTTAGGAACAGAGAAGTTCTGATCAATATTATTTATATATTTAAGCAGACGATACTCATTATGAATAAGAGCAAGTCCATGAGGCGACACTGCTGTATTTAGGACAAAAGAGATTGGAGAGATAGATAAATGCTTGCAAAACCACACTTTAACGCTTGCAGGGTGGTAAAAAGCACCATGTTTTTCTAAATAAATTGAAATAATATCAATATTATTAATAATTTCTGAAATACTTATTCCAACAGAACCATGAGATTCATCAGACTCATGTTGGCTTAAAACAAATTGCAAGCCGTCTTTAATCAAACGGTAATTGTCTGATTTAATAAATATCTGTGCAAGTTCAAAGTACTCTTTAAGCAAAATCCCCTCTGCATCTCTTCCTAAAAGCGGAATCTTCAACAGAGGGGATTCTTCTGCAAGCGGTTCTGATACGCCAGAAATATGGTATTCAAATAGCGGGGCTGCGTTTAGATTAATCATCTATTTTTTATTAACTCTATCCTTTTTAATAAAATTCTCCAAGTAAACTCCTACCCTTTAGATAAGGGGCGTTGACAAGTATCTTGCTTGATCTATTGCGGCTGCTCCTTTTTCAGAGGAGTAAATGTTATTGGATCATAGTTAGCTGATTTTGCCCAAACACGCATAAAATTACAAACCTCTCTTTCGGTGCAATCAACACATTTTTTATTTGTGCGACTGCTATTATTGCCATGTGAACGATAAAAATAAAGAGGCTTTGCCAACCTTTGACAAGGATACTTTTCAGCGATCTGCATGAATAAATCACCGTCCTCGCAAGCACTAACCAACTTATCGTTATAGCCGTGAATTGAATCCATAACAGACTTGCGATACATCCCTAAATGCCGCCATCCATGTTGATACAATCTATTTTTATCAAAATCTCTGCTGGCAGAATAAAGCTGATGCTCACCCCTTTCACCTATTTGAGACATATCGGAGTAGATGAGCATGGTATCTGGAGCTTTATCAAACGCTATTAACATCTCCTCTATCGCCCATCTCTCAAGCATATCATCAGCATCTACATGACATACAAACCGACCGGTAGTGTAACAGTATGTTTTTCTACGGTTCTTTACAACACCTATATTCTTGTCGTTTTTATAAACTTTTATTCGTTGGTCGTAGTTGGATAGTGCAACTGACAACTCCCATGTACCGTCTGATGAGCAGTCATCACTAATAAGCAGCTCCCAATTTTGATGTGTCTGGGCTTTGATGCTCTCAACTGCTGTTTTTAAGTATCTGACATTATTATATGCCAGCATAATAATTGATACTTTATTTGTTTCAGGCATGGTCATTGTTTAAAATCAGTTTTAATTTCTATGTGGTGCCAACTCCTGTTTCATTGCTTCTGCCACCTGAAAGCCTAAAGATTCAGCCTTATCGCAGTGAAATATTGCAAGCTCATACTCTTTTTTCTGCAAATACCCTACAGCAAGATTGTTATGGGCAACGGGAAATTCAGGCTGAATTCTAACAGCTTCAAGATTTGCCTGAATAGACTCATCAACAAGCCCTTTCATTAAATAGGCATTAGCAAGAGTTGTATAGGCTTGAACAAAATGAGCATTATGAATAACAGCTTTCTGAAGATTTTTTATCGCAAGATCAAGTTTTTCCTTATCTGCCTCTTCATCTTTACCATCAATAATTTGAAGAAGCACAAAACCAATGTTGGCGTATCCTTCGGCAAATCCTGCTCTTGCTTTGACTGCATATTTATTATATCTTAAACATCCTTCAAGATCGCCTCTTTGAAGACAGATGCCGCCAAGCAGCACATAAGCCTCTGCAAGTGACGGACTGCAATCTACAGCATCATGCAGAGCTTTTTCTGCAGCGTCATACTCCTGTTTTCCCATCAAAGCGACAGCAAGGTTGTAATGGGTAGTACCGCATTCAGTATTCCCTTTAAGTTGAGATTGAAGTTTCTCAATATATTCATCAGAAGTTTTGGGTTTTGGCTTCTCTGAAACTATTATATCTGTCATTATATTACTTTTCCTTATCTTATTAATTAGTTACAAATTGAGCATCTACAAAATTGAATATTGTATTTTTAACCATCTTTTATGTCAAGGTAAAATTCTCAACAAATTCAAACGCCAAATTTTCTCAATTTCTGTTTTTTCACATTATTGACTAAATAGATAAAAAATGCTCATAATAACAACAATAATAATCATACTATCCATACATAATTATCCATAATCGATAAATAGATAAAATTTAGCCATTTTGCAAAACGGCATAATCTTGAAGAAGGCAGCTATGATAAGCTCTGAACAGCGTGAAAGCTATATTGAAAATAAAAAATTGACTCTTCTTACAAAGAGCCTTGCATCTAATATGCCGGGTACGCTTATCACCTGTATTGTTATCTCTATTATTCTATGGGAAACTGTTCCTACAAATACAATTTTAATATGGCTGTCTGCTAATATCATCTTTGTAATTATTCGTTATATAGGGCTTTGGATTTACCATAAAGGATTCAAAGCCAATGATACTAAATTTTGGAAAATATTGCTGTTTATATCATTTATTATTGCAGGTACACTATTTGGCTCTTCAGTCATATTTCTTGCTACTCCTGAAAGAGCTGAATATACAATATTTCTATATCTTGTAGCAGGTGCAATGGTTTCTGGAAGTCTTGGGGCATATCATAAATATATTCCAATCTTTATTGCATATTCTGGAACTGTTTTCTTAATACCAACAGTTGTGCTTTATAATATGGATACAACCATAACAACCACAATGTCTCTTCTTGGTATCCTTTTTTACCTAATATCATTTTTGAATGCAAAAAAAATGAACCAAGATTTAACTGAGACCTTAGGAATACGCTATGATAACAACATGCTTGTTAGAAAAATAAACATAGAAAAAAAACATGTAGAACTTCTCAACGCCCAATTAATAGAAAAAAATCATGAGCTAAAATCATTGACTCGAGTTGACCCGCTCACAGGATTGAAAAATAGACGATATCTGTTTGAAGAGTTTACGCCATACCACACAAAACTAATGGAAAAACGATGGATAAATATCTTAGGAAAAAACAAGCGTTCATCAAAACATTATGGATATGGCATCTTTATGATGGATATTGATAAGTTCAAAACAGTGAATGACAATTTTGGACACGATTCAGGCGATATGGTGCTCAAGCAGTTCAGCTCGCGGCTTATTGAAAAGGTAAGAGAAGATGATGTTGTTGCCCGTGTTGGCGGAGAGGAGTTCCTTATTGTTTTAAAAGATACTGACAAGAACTATCTGCCTATATTTGCTGAAACAGTACGAAATTATATTGAGAGTATCCCTTTTAATATTACCCAAGATAGAACTATCAATATAACCACCTCTATTGGTTTTATCTTCTACCCTTTTTTTGACGGCTTTCCGATAAAAATGAACTTTGAACAGATGATCTCACTTGCAGACAAAGGACTTTACTATGCTAAACAAAATGGAAGGAATATAAGCGTAAGAATAGGCTGTACAGAGCAAAAGAGCAGTGATTTAAAAGTTGTTGATGCTATTGCATCAGATATCCCATCTGCAATTGAACAGAAAAAGATATACTTTGAGATATCCACCAAAAGAGATTGACCTTTTTTTTCTCGTTTTATATTTCAATTTCTTTCAGCTTGATGGGATGTCGTTCATCTAAGGCTGTTTAAAATTTTAACAAACAATACAAAATATTCAGGGGTAAAAATACAATTATGATTATTAATGAAAACAGCAACATAACCTTTACAGGCTCAGAAGCTGACAAGAGCCATTTTTTTGGCAAAGATGGCGAGTTGCCCAGCCTTTCTGACGATATTACCGCAAGCCTTGATTTAATTACACTGCCGGTTGAACTTAAACTCTACGTTGCACGCCAATGCCCCCACTGCCCTCATGTTGTGCGCACAATCACGCCTCTTGCATTAACGAATAAAAATATCCGCCTAAAGATAATTGATGGCACAATTGCCGCTGACGAGGCTGCAAAAGATAACATCATGTCAGTGCCGTGTCTTATTTTAGATAACGGCTTTAGATGGACAGGTGCTGTTAGTGCGCGAGATGTCGTTGATATGATCATAAATAGGGACATTTCAGGACTCAGCACAGAGTCTTTAAAGATGATACTTGAAGAGGGAAAAGCTGGATGGATTGCAGAGCAGATAGTTGAACATGGTAAAATGTTTGAGGGCTTTATTGGTCTTATAACGCATGAAACATGGTCTGTCAGGCTTGGTGCAATGGTTGTTTTAGAGGAGATTGAAGAAAAATCTCCTGAAATTGCTCTCACAATTGCCCCTGAGCTTTTGAGCCGTTTTAAAAATGCAGATGTTCCAACTCAGGGAGATATCCTATATGCTCTTGGAGTTGTTGGTGATAGCTCTGTTAAAGATGAAATTATCAGACTTATGGATATTACTGATCCTCAGAAAATCCATGCAGATGTTCTTGAAGCAGCACAAGAGGCAATTGAATCAATTGAGTCGCGATTATGAGCAGATATCCACAGATTAATTATCCAAGAGCTACATCAAGTGTCATCATTACTGCAAAACCGAGCATAGCACCAATAGTTGCAGCATCGCTGTGTTTATCACTCTTACCCTCTGGTATCAGCTCTTCAACTACAACATAGATCATTGCACCAGCAGCAAACGCAAGAGCATAAGGCAGAATAGGACGCATAGCAATAACAGCGTATGCACCTATTACACCGGCAATCGGCTCTACAACGCCAGACATCTGCCCATACCAGAATGCCTTTGCTTTTGACAACCCCTCTCTTCGTAAAGGAACAGATACAGCCGTACCTTCGGGCAGATTCTGTATTCCAATACCCACAGCTAATGCAATAGCACCAGCTAAACTTGCAGACGGCAAATCTGATGCAGCAGCTCCAAACGCAACGCCCACAGCCAACCCTTCGGGCATATTGTGCAGCGTAATTGCAAGCACTAATAAAATACTTCTCTGCCAGCCTGTTTTAATACCCTCAGCATCATCAGTTTTCATACCAGAGTGAAGATGGGGCAATGTTTTATCGACTCCCCACAAGAAAAGCCCGCCTGAAAGAAAACCAACAAGCGGGGGCAGCCATCGAGTCATATCCATCTGTTCAGCCATCTCAATAGATGGTGCAAGCAGAGACCAAAAACTTGCGGCAATCATCACTCCAGAAGCAAAGCCCAGCATTCCATTAAATACATCTTTTTTAATTGTTGTAAAAAAGAATACCATTCCAGCTCCCAACGCAGTCATACCCCATGTAAAACATGTTCCAATCATTGCCTGTATAACGGGATCAATTCCTTTGAACCATTCCATCAGTTTAGCGAATCCTTTTAGTCAATTATAGTTATTGTAAACTGTTAAAAATATCAGAAAGTTATACCAAAAGTAATCAGCATATCAACACTATTTTTCATAAATGTGTATTCAGAATCATCTGCTCCGAAATATTTATTTATACTTATTCCTGCTTTAAAATCCTTTATATTTTTGTAGTCAACTCCAGTTGTAAAAATAAAAGAGTCTTGTTCTATGTTTGATATAAGATTTGCTTTAAGTGAAAAATCGCTGGTAAAAAATTTGTTTACAGTAGTAAAAATAGCAGCATAATATTCAGAGTAATAGTTGGGTTCATAAAGACCATTAGCAATCATATAAATAGTCTTTGTACCACCCAAAAGAGATATATTATCCGAGAAGAGTGAGGCACTATTTTGTTTATCGGAAAAATTGCCCGAATAACTGCTGCCAATAATATTACCTGTATTGCTATCCATTGCAATGCTTACCGGAGAATCAAACATATATACATTGTTATCTTCAAAAACATTCTCATCATAACCTGAACCATTATAGAACAGCTCTAAATTTACCTGTATCTTGTCCGGCTGATCGTTGAAATCAAAAGCCTTTCCAAAATCAACCGCACACTTTTTAATCCATTTGTCCTCTTCTATTACAGAATAGAGTATGCCATTTTGTTCAACGAGCTTTTTGTTATTATCTCCGTGAGATGCACTTAACTCCCCTTTTATATCAATACCCAAAATTCTGGTTGAAAAGTCATATCCATATACAGGATTACCATCTTTTTTACCCCAGATAGAAAACGCCATCTCTGTTTTATCTACAAGAAACTCAAGTTTATAAGCACCTGATATCTTTTTAAATTCTTCTGTACTATCAAAGTTATCCATCTCATATGTATTGATAAAACCATACATATTCATATAAGTGCCAAAAGGTATATGAGCCTTAATCCCTTCTGTCCCCTCTCTTGCGGTTATCTTTTCGGTAAATGTCTTTTTTTCTACATTTATAAGATCAGTAGGATTGAACAGATAGCAGCGTCCCCACTGAAGCACCTGTTTGCCTGTACGAAAATAGACAGCCTTGTTGATGTTCAAATCAATAAAAAGTTCTCTTGCGTCAAAATCGACTGCACTATTTGAGCCATCAGTATTATATATTGCTTCAACATTAGCAAAAGCCTTGATATTATTAGGCAGACGGGCATCAAAAAATAGAACTCCGTCAACATATGGATTTATATCACTTAACTGTTGTGTTGGAAGGTGATTCTTATCTCTTATAGTCCAATGAGTTACATGTTTAATTTCACCAGATATGCCAAAATGATTTGACTTCTCATTTTTTGTACTAAACTGCCTCCTTCTTTTCTCTTTTTCACCATTAGAATCGTCAGTATCGTTTGATTCAATAACAGTTGTGGGATTTGAAAACAGCTCATCTTCATTTATCGTAATATCATCTTGGTTAGCAGCATTATCATTAGCCGAAGCATCTCTATGTAAAGCTGAAACAGGCAAAATTACCAAAGCAGCAATTATGAGGATTATCTTTTTCATATAACTCCCATTCAATGATTTACACAACGAAAGATGAAAGTCACTTAAGAGACTTTCATATAAAAAGGCAGACATATAAGCCTATTAAACTATTTACTGAGATTTTCTAAATAGGCTTTTGTGAAAAATGAATCGTCAAGTTTCTCTGTGGACATTCCTGAAATCTCTACAATAGTCTTATTTCCCTTCTCAAATTCATCTATATAAAGCTGTTTTACCGGTACATATCGTTTTTCAATAGTTGTGTAATTTATAAAATAGGCTGTCTGCATAAGAGTTCCTGATGCTGAAAATGACTGCTCTTTAAGGGGCAGACCTTTATCTTGCATAACCCAGTAAATTTTTTTCGGATAATCAACATCGTTTACCTTTGCTGTAACTTCAAAACGAAATACCGGCACAGCACCAAGTTTTTCTAAAGTTAAAATCTCCTTGCCTGCGGCATCTTTGGAAGGAGAGTAGAGTTCAGTCAATTTACGTTTTTCAAAATCATCAGCATGAGCATCAGAGCCTCCAATGCTTTCATCTCGGTTGACATGCTGAAACGTTCTGGTGTTGCGGCGGTACATCCAAAAATTATCTCCAACTCTAAGATATCCATTGCCTTTATCTATTTCAGGATCAATCATCACAATCAAAAAAGAGTCATCTGCATCACGCCGGTAATACAGCATCTCAATCCTTTTAGTCCCCTGCCCTGTCTTGGTCTGTATAAGATCAACTTTTGCCCTTATATCTGCGGTCATCTCTTGAAGCTCTTCGATCTTTTTCATTAAATCCATTATCGTTACCTGTGATTGGGCAACGGCGGGTTCTATTCCAAATATTTTAAATAGAGCGATAAGAGTAAGTATGATAACTGATTTTTTAAACATTATTAATTTTCTCCTGTATAAAAGCTGTATCTATGTAGAGAATAAAGGCTGCAACTATCTATTGCCTGAGATTAAAAGCAATTTCTATTCAAAATGCCTGAGTGCATCTGCTGCTGGAAGATTTGCAGCTCTTTTAGCAGGAAAAAAGGCGGTTATCACTGCTACAAAGATTATAAATGCTGTATTACCAGCAACGCCTGGAAATGTGGGTAAAAAATGAAGATGATCTTTTACAAGTAAAATTGCTATAGGATTATCATTTAAGTGAAATGTAATCTCACTTAAAGCAGCCATAGCTATAAAAGCTAAAATAGTTCCAGTGATTGATGCAAAAAATGTCAGAATCGCTGTCTCCATTATAAAAAGAATAAGAACATCTCTTTTTTGCATACCAATAGCTCTAATAGTGCCTATCTCTCTGGTACGCTCACGTATTGTCATTCTAAGGGTGTTGATAACTCCAATCAAAATTATAAAAAAGAGTATAAGCACCGCAGTAACTGTAATCAGATTTAAAGCACCTTCAAGTTTTAACACATCACTTGCACTCTCATACATTGAGTTGACATCTATTGTGGCAGCTTTTATCTTTTTTTTAGCCACTGAACGCAGCTTTTTTTTCATATCATCAGTGTTGCGTGTTCGATCCAATAATACCCACTCTGTACCAAGTGCCGGTTTAAATGCTGCTCCATCTTTAGGTATAAAAGCCTGATTGAGATTAAGCGTAAGATCAGGAAGGTTTTCGTAAAACTTAGGATAAAATAGAGCTTCGTGCATGTATATTGTCTCTTTCCCACTATTTTCATCAGATATAAATATCCCTTTTACAACAGCACTAAAAACAGCCTCTTTGCTCTCAAACTTTGGTTTAAAGCTGAACTCTATCTTATCCCCTGTGTTTAATTTCAGCTTTTGTGCCAAATAGTTGCTGATCATCAATCCATCTTTTGAAAAAACATCTTCTGGTCTGCCGCTCGTGAGTTTAAAAGATGATATCATAAGATTTTTCAAAGATTCACTGTTACCCATAAACGGAAGCAGTGTGGCTGTTGACTTTATGTTTGAAACTGTTTCAGAGTCTAAGTTTCTTATCGTATCTAATTTTTTTACTGTTGCAAATATAAACGCAGGATTTGGCTTTAGTGAAGATTGTATTTTATCTGCTAACATTACAGAATCTTCTTTAGGATTTTTTAAT
The DNA here is from genome assembly GCA_964539635.1 of uncultured Desulfobacterales bacterium. Taxonomy (GTDB): domain Bacteria; phylum Desulfobacterota; class Desulfobacteria; order Desulfobacterales; family Desulfobacteraceae; genus Desulfamplus. Next base: position 28,798 of record CAZIJN010000020.1, read on the forward strand.
GTCAGTTTTATAGCTCCGCACTCATAAGGACGGTATCCCATCATCTGCTTTAAATTTGATAGTTCAACCAGCATAACACCCTGCATAAAGATATTATCGTTTGACATGACTCCCACTACAGTCAGGCGTGCCGACTGAGTCTGCCCATAAACATTACGATATTTTATCCTTATAATATCATTTAATTTGACAGAGAGAGCGTCAGCCTTCTCTTTTGAAAGAACAACTGGATTTTCTATTGAACTGTCAGAAAGATCGTTAAATTCTCCTGAAATCATCTGAAAGGAGTCGTCACTCTCTTTACGCTTTTGGTTAGAATCTTCTTTTTTAATGGTCTCCATTCCAACCAGCACCATATTTTGAACTTTTCCATTGCCTACAGCTCTTAAAAATATTGCAATGCCTTCGCTGTATTCAATAAGTTTATCCCCTGCCTGTTCTGTAACTATCTTTATTAAACGATCTTTGTCCCGAAAGATGGGCAGATCCCTTCCTCTTCCCTCATTCACAGAGATGTTTACATGTCCTGCCACATAGACCACAATACGATTAAAAAGAGTGTCAGATATTCCGTGAGAAAATGAGTTGGCAATAATCAGTATCATCACACCAAAAGCAATGGCACTTCCAAGCAGGATATTTCTCCGTTTCTGCCTGAAAAGGTTGCGCAGACTAACAACAAACAGAAATTTCATGATTTTTCCCTTTTAATCTCGTGAAATAGCATCAAGCGGCGTAATAGATTGTGCTAAAATAACAGGATAGATTATAGTGATAAGGGTAACTACAAACAGCTCTATTATAACTACAGATATGTCAAACGCAGATAAATAGGGGTTGAATGTGTCACCGCCAAAGAGCAGTTGTACAAGATCGTTAGCTGATGTGATTTTAAGAAGAGGAACAATTTTTACGATAATAATGCCTGTGATAATGCCAATCCCTCCAAAAAGACCTGACAAAATAGAGGTTTCGCATATGAACATTCCAGCGATAATCGGCTTGCCAGCACCAATTGCACGCATCATTCCGATCTCTGTGGTTCTCTCAATCGCAGCCATAGTCAAGGTGTTTACAATGATAATAATTGCTACAAAAAATAGGAATGCCACAAATAAAAACAGTGCTCCTTTAATTATTGCAGCCATGCTGCCGATAAATCCTGATGCCTTTTTCCAGCTTACTGCCCTAACTTCAAGATTAGCCGAACTAAGAGCACTATTCAATCGTATAAGACTATCTTCAATCTTAATTCCATCTTTGATCTTTACAAGAACTAAATTATAAACTCCAACCTCAAGATCGATTACATCGGCTGTTATCTCCTCTTTTTTCGTAAAATCTATATCATCAATATTAAAGCGGCTGCTGCTGCCTGATACCAACACGTCAGTCGAATCGAACAGATTATCTATATTTTGATTCTCAAGCTCTAAAAGCATCTTTTTGTCGTCAGATATCTCAGAGGCTGTGTCAGATGCTCCAAAGTATCCCAAACACTTTCTGTAAGATTCAATATCCATGATTGCAAAATGTCCCCAGATTTTATTTAGAGCACTGTACCTGATTACTGCCTTGATTTTAAGCCGAATATCTGAGGTTGAATTTATAGAACTCATGCCCATAAAAACAGCACTCTCTTTAATATTTAAATCGCTCAGGTTCTCTTTAGCATCTTCTGAAAGATTCTCTTTAACAAGTTCGCTTTTTTCAGGTATGTACCAGACGTTCATCTGATCATACAAATCTTCTCTTTTACTAAACGGGATAAGTATTCCAGACTCCCGATTTTGGATCAATCCCGATTTTTCTAAAAATATGCTGTTTTCTATCAAACCTCCTTGAGCTACACCAGACTCCACAGGTTTAAAGTTGTCGGGAAAAAATCTGCAATAGGAGCTGAAATCAACACCAAGCACCATTGTATAACCCGGGTCTCCATCTTCTTCATTAAGAACCATAAGAACATTTTTTCCAATAGGCATGAAATCCTTAATGTAACTCTCATTTTTGAGCACATCTCTGATATCAGTATAGTTTAATATTGTATCTATGGATTCTCCGTAAATTTTAAAAAAAACACTGTCGCTCTTCTCTTTTTCTGAAATTATGACAACATCTCCCACAAATCCGTTCACAATATTTTTTTCAAGTCCTATATTCATACCTGAGATAACACTGCTCCCTACAGTCATGAGAAGTGCTCCAAGAAAAAGAATTACACCTATGATGATGCTTTTTCCCTTATGGCGGAATAGATTTCTCCACGCTATTTTTAATATAAGCTGCATTGGTTTAATCCTAAATCAGATATCTGTTTAAAAAATCAAAAGCTGTGGACTTGATATGAATTTAAATTGAACATCTCAATCAATATCTTATACAAAAATTGCAACTTTATAAAACCCGCTTTCTAAAGAATATTTCACTTTATAGCCAAGTTTTATCAACAGCTTTTGTATAACATCGTTCTGTGGGTCAATCATACCTGTAAATTTTGAAATACCATGCTCTTTAGCAATGCTTACAACCTTTATGAGCATTAATTTACCAAGACCGGCTTGCTGCCAGTCATCGCGAACCGCAACAGCAAGTTCAATACTACAATCATCAGGCTCATATCCGTAACGTCCGACCCCTATAATTGCATCTTTTCCATTTTCTTTGACAACAGCAACAAGAGCAAGATTTGTATGATAGTCAACATTAATAAGCTGATTAATCATATTTTCAGAAAGAACAGTCAAACGACTTAAAAAACGACTATATATAGATTGAGGGGACATCTTGTTGAATAAATCGACAATTAGATGACGATCTGTTGCCATGATTGGTCTGATAAATACTTCTGAACCATCTTTAAGTTTAACCCTTGATTCATATTTGTTGGGATATTGATTGGTTATTGCCGGCTGCATTTTTTTCCTCCCAAACATGTCTGATTTCAATTAATAGATATTCTCTTAATGATCCGGGTTTACCATAGCACCATCTTTTATCTTTAATACATAACCTGCGTATTTGATCACATTAGGATCATGGGTTGAGAAGATAAATGTAGTCTTCTGCTGCCTGTTCATCTCTCTCATAAGCTCTAATATCTGCTCTCCTGTTGTGGAGTCCAAATTTGCGGTCGGTTCATCTGCAAGCACAATATCCGGATTTGTTACAAGTGCCCTTGCAATCGCAACCCTCTGACGCTGACCGCCTGAAAGCTCTGAAGGACGGTGTTTTATAAATTCAGCAAGTCCAACCGCATCAATAAGTTTTTCAGCACGCTTTTTTATCTCTGATTTAGAGTGGCTCTTCATGAGCAGCAGCGGAAACTCCACATTTTCAAGCACATCAAGCACTGGAATGAGATTAAACGTCTGGAAAATAAACCCTATTTTATGCAGACGGATATCTGTAATCTGTTTATCATTAAGAGTTGTTACTTCAATTCCGCCTATTTTGATGCTTCCAGAACTTGCCTTATCAATGCAGCCTATCACATTCAGAAGAGTTGTTTTGCCGCTTCCCGAAGGTCCAACAATACTTAAAAAATCTCCGCTTGCAATATTAAAATCAATTCCCCTCAAAGCATACACAATTGTTGAGCCGAGTGGATAATTTTTTGTAACTTTACTAACCTCTATGATGTTCATTTTAACTCTTACCTGTTTGAAAGGATATTAAAAGACATTTAAAACGTAACCTAACAAAGTAGAATTGAATACATCTTTATATTTGGCATCTCTAACCCAAATTGCTCGCTTGTCTGTTGGAATGCAGAGTAAATTCTAACAATTTTACAGCCCGCCCTTTTCTTCTAAAACTTCTTTTAACACTTTTAAAGCTGTATTCGCAGCAGGAACACCAGCATAGATGCTGGTCTGAAAGATAACTTCTGCAATATCTTGGCTGCTGCATCCCACATTTAGTGCAGCATGAATATGAAGTTTTAACTCTTCTGGTTTGGATAGTGCAGTCAAGGCGGCAATGGTGATGAGCTGACGTGTCGGGTGGGGAATTTTTTCCCGTGAATAGAATTGTCCAGTAATATAAAGAGACATCTGTTTTGCCAGCTCCTTATCAAAAGTACGCCATAGATTGTATGGTTTATCCTCATCTTTTACCCCGTTAAAGTAGAGTTTTGCAGTTTCAGATGTTTTACGGGCAAGCTCTTTTTCATTCATTAGATTATTTTCCTTATTTTATGGTTATTTTTGTTAAATTTACATAATACTAAATTTTCTAATACCAATCTTCATAAGCTGCTATAAATCTTTATAAGCTGTTATATTTGAATAAATTACTCTTTTTTCTACTTCTTTTTATAGTAAACTATCTATAGGCAGGGGTCAAATATAAGCTAATATTATGTTAGTTTAAAATAGTGGAACATTAGGCACAGATAACTATAAGATATTGCAAAGATTATTTAAAATGGATATAAGCACCTGCATGGAACCAGAATTAAATTATATGGGCAGACTTAAGGGGTTGATAACTATTCCATCTGCCCACAAAAAGATATTCATAACCCTTTTTTTTACCATATTTGCAACGATAACAGGTGTAGGAATTGTGGTGCCTCTTCTGCCTATATATGCAAAAAATATGGGTGCTGCCGGAATATATGTTGGGTTGATATTTGGATCATTCTCCTTTTCAAGAACTTTGCTGCTCCCATATTTTGGAAGGCTCTCAGATAAAAAAGGACGAAAGCCGTTCATAATTGCAGGTCTTTTGGGCTACACGTTGGTATCTTTAGCATTTCTTATGACATCTACTGTATCTGCCCTGATCATTATACGAGCATTACAAGGAATTGCATCAGCAATGGTTATGCCTGTGGTTCAAGCTTATGTCGGAGAGATAACTCCTGAAGGAATGGAGGGGCAGTCAATGAGCCTGTTTAATCTCTCTATGTTTGCAAGTTTAAGCCTTGGACCTGTGATGGGCGGAGTAATTAATGATTTCTGGTCACTTGACGCTGCATTTGTATGTATGGGAGTTCTCTCTTTTGCAGGTCTTTTACTTTCTGTCCGCTATCTTCCCCCTATTGAACACGAATACATTAAGCACAAAGATCGTCCGCCAATTCCATGGTCTTTTCTTATAAAAGATATGGAGTTAATGGGATTTTTTACTTACAGATTTGTATATACAGCCTGTATCGGTATAATCTGGTGCTTTATGCCGATATTTGTTCAAAACAGATTACCAGATATTTCTGGAGCATCTATAGGTATTCTTGTAACTCTTGGAATATTTGTCAGCGGCATACTTCAGCTTCCAATGGGTTATGCGGCAGACAGATATAATAGGCGTGCTATGGTTGCTGCAGGAGGAGTTGTATGTGCTGTTTCGATGTTTATGATGTTTAAATCAGCATCATATCTGCATCTTATCTGTTCTGTCTCTGTTTTTGGTGTGGGAGGAGGAATATCAATGCCGTCTCTTATGGCTCTTACGCTGGTTAAAGGCAATGAAAAATCTGCAATGGCATCTGTTATGGCAATTATCACTGTTGCTCATAGCCTTGGAATGATGGCTGGATCAATGGGTGCTGGTTTTGCAATGGACTATTTTACTCTTGACGTTATTTTTCCGTGCGGAACAGCTCTTATGTTAATAGGAGTTATTATATTTACAGCATTTACAATTCCAACAAAGAAATTTTGATTTCATTTGCAGCTCTATAATCTGTTTATAGTTCAATAAGTTTGCTTTGAATTGCAAATCGAGAAAGTTCTGCATTATTGCGTAAGTTAAGTTTCTTCAATATCCTTGATCTGTAGGTATCCACAGTTTTTACACTTATATGGTAACTATCTGCAATTTCGTGGTTTGTCTGACCTTGTGCAAGTTTACGAAGTACTTGAAGCTCTCTCATTGATAGAGACTCTGCACCTGATTTACTGCTCTCTCCCCTCAAAACCCTCATTGCCAATGCTTCGCTTGCCTTTTCAGTGAGATATCGTCCGCCTGAATAGAGCCTTTTTACTGCATCTACAAGCTGTTCAGGGGCAGCCTGTTTAGTGACATAACCCATTGCCCCAGCCTCTACAGCCCTGACAACATACTGCTCCTCATCGTGCATTGTCAAAATAAGCACCGGCATTGAAGGAATATGGAATTTAAGCCTTGATACCACCTCAAGCCCGTCCATTCCGGGCGGCATAGAAATATCTACAACTGCAACATCTGGTTTAAACTTCAGTGTCTTTTGTATTGCTTCATTGCCATCAGAAGCCTCAGCTACCACCTCCATTTCACCACTCTCTTCAATTATGCGGCGGAGACCTTCCCGAACAATTTTATGGTCATCTGCCAGTAAAACTTTAATCATATAGCTCTCCTAAATGATTTATGTAAGTCAGTAGCCGCTTTAATTTCAGCCCTGAAATAAATTTCTCCAAATGAGATATAAACCGCTATAGTAATCTAACTCTAACTTTTAATGTTAAGTTTACACACAATTTTTGTCCCTTTATTAGGTGCAGAAAATATCTCAAGAGTGCCTCCAGCCAAAGTTGCCCGCTCTTTCATACCAGTTAAGCCTAAACCGTGGTACTCTTTATTTCCTATAGATGAGAAACCACAGCCGTTATCTTCAACTGTTAAGATTAGATTACTATCTGAGGTCTCTGAAATATCAGCAGCATCTGAAGATATATCGACAGATATTTCAGTAGCCTTTGAATGTTTTAGTGCATTTGTAAGAGCCTCTTGAGCGATTCTGTAAAGGGCAGTAGCAACAGCATCATCAATTTCAGGAATTTGCGTGTGTCGAAACATAAACCATATATCTGATCGTTTCTCAAAATCTCGAATAAGCGAATCCAAAGCATCTACAAGTCCCAAATCATCAAGCAAGCCGGGTCTTAATCGAAAAGCCATAGCTCTTACATCTGCAATAGTGTCATCAATAAGAGTGCAGATACGGCTTGCCCTTTCTGCTGCTTTAGTATCAATAGGTTCAAGATATTTTTCAAGCCATACTCCGTCCATTTTAAGGGCGGTCAGTATCTGCCCAAGATGATCATGAAGCTCTCTTGCAACTGCTCTACGTTCATTCTCATGAGCTGCCATTATGTTGGCTGAAAGTTTTCTCAACTGGTTTTGAACCTGCTTAAGCTCTTGAGTCCGCTCTTCAACCTGTTGTTCAAGATCAAGCGAGTATCGCGACAGACTCTCTCTTGCAAGCTCTAAATCGTGCTGTGCCTGATTTTTTTCTGTAACATCTACGCTTACAGCAAGAGAGCGAACCACCTCTCCTTGTTCATTACGTACCCCGTAGCATGAGAGTAAAATCTCAACCTCTTCACCACTTTTTTTGACATACGTATATGGAACATCTTTACAAAAGCCTGTTTTAAAAAAATAGGGAAAAACAACATCTTCTGCATATTTTTTGGAAGAGTCGTTATAAAAATCGGTCAAAGTTTTTCCAACAACCTCCTCTCTTGTATATTCCATCTTTTCAAGCCAGAAATCGCTAACATTTATAATCTTGCCGTTTGTATCAATCGAGTGCAGCATAACTGGCGTGTTATGATAAATATGTCTGTAGCGAGCCTCGCTTAAACGCAGCTCATTTTCAGCTTTTTTTCTCTTTGATATCTCCTCAACCGCTTTTTTATAGAGAATAAATACAGAAATCCCAATAAAAATTGAGATTATCAGAATAATATGACCTATTATTCTGATAAAAGGCTGTGCAAGCTCTTTTGAAATCTCTTTAAGGTCTCTTAGATGAACTATTTTCCAACCATCGTATCCATCAAGTGCCATTTGAGAATAGAGATACTTTTTTCCACTACGATCAACCACATGACCGTAATTCAACAATGAAAATCCAGACCAGTTCCAGTTAATATCCCCAAACTGCCTTGTTTGATTAATTTTTTTAATGTCAGTTTGGTCAAGTTTCCAAAGCAGCTTCAATCTAAGCTCTTGTTGATTGGAAATAAAAATTACACCATTAGGGTCAGCCACCAGCAAAATCCCCTCTGAATTTGCAAACAGTTTTGACTCAATTAGTTCAACTGATGCTTTTATAACCGCAACTCCGATAATTTTCTCTTTTTGCAGGTTATAAACAGGGTGGCTGTAATAGACACCTCTTTTGTTTGAAGTTGTTCCTAATGCTAAATAAGTAAAAGGTCTGCCTTCAACTGCCTCCATAAAATATGGTCTAAAAGCAAAATTTTCTCCTACAAAGCTATCTGGCTTATCTCGATTGCTTGACGCCAAAGTATCTCCTTGGCTGTTCATAACATAACAGACCTCAATATTAAGAGAATTTGCAAAGTTATCTAAAATTAAGTTTAAACTGTTGATAGAATGAGGAGTTACTTCCGATTCTTCAATGCTTGCACCACCGGAAACTTTTATAGCATTCATACCAGCCATTTGCAGCGTGTTTTGTAACTCTTTAAGTCCCGAAAGCAGCTTTACAGGCTTAACATGTTCAGAAAGAGAAGCTGTCAGTTGACGATTAAACAGCTCAAGCCTTCTGTTTGCATGGCTGTCAGCCTGCTGCAATGCTGCCTGTTTTAGGGAGTGGTAGTAGAGTCCCCCTCCGGCAGAGGCAGACAAGAACGCAAGAATTGCAAGAACCAATATGATTATTCTTAAACGCATAGTTATCTATCTATGAATAGCTGATGTAGTTGATGTCGATTTGATATTTGATCAGTGCCGCCTTCTGCACTGTTATTAAAATGCAGTTTTAAACAAGGTATAGCTTATAGTTATTTAGAATGAAATGATTTTCATATCCATTTTGCAATTAATTCAATATGGAAATATGGAAATTATGATTCATAAATGTGAGGCAGAAGAGTTGAAAGAGGAAAAAGATAAAGTGTTATTTAATAATGACTGTAACATTTAAAGCTCGGATCAAAAAAATACTTGATTTATTATTTGTTAAGTAATAGTCTCTCTGCCGTAAGTCAAAGATAAGTTATTTACTGAGTAAATCGGAACTTCATTTCTTTTTTTAAAATGACTTACAACTGTAAGGTTTCGTTCTAAAGGGAAGATCCATTTGTGAAAGTGGCAAGAACCTTGAGTTTGGAACTACATTTATTTATATTTTTTAATTTAAGGAGATTGTCAGCATGGCAGATGGTATCGTAAAATGGTTTAATGATTCAAAAGGTTTTGGTTTTATTGAGCAGGCAAATGGACCAGATGTATTTGTTCATCACACAGGCATCAATGCAACCGGTTTTAAATCCCTGAACGAAGGTGATAAAGTCAAATTTGATATTGAGCAGGGTCAGAAAGGTCCAGCAGCGGTAAATGTTACTGTTCAATAGTAAAAAATAATACTTCTATGATGGTTTTATGGTTTTGTAAATTTATTTAAGCCGTAACAATCACTAAAAATAGAGCATAATTTAAAGCATCTCTGATTTTTATCAATCAGAGATGCTTTTTTTTTATTTATACTTTATCAATCTCATGCTACATTAGCTCTAAATTACTAAATTAATTCATGCTATATTTTAAATCTTAATATTATTAAAATTATATAAATATTATACAAATGTCGAACTAAATCCATACATAAATAGATAGAAATAAATCGATAAAAAGAGAGATAATGACAATTCAGTGGTTCCCGGGACATATGCAGGATACTGAGAGTTTTTTAAAAGAGACACTCTCAAATGTTGACGTGGTTATGGAGATAATTGATGCTCGATTACCTGCATCCAGTTCTAACCCAGTACTTGATCAGATGTGCAAATCTGTTTTACGGATAAAAGTTCTTAATAAACAAGACCTTGCTGATCCTGTTATAACAGAGCACTGGCTTGAACACTTTAAATATGTAAATAGCTGTGCAGCAATTTCAATTACAGGCACAAACGTTTCAGACGCATGGCGGGCATTAGAGTTTGCACTTGCAGCATTCAACGCTTCAAAAGTAGTTAAATCACGAAGCCGTAGGCTAAGGGTTATGGTTGTAGGAATTCCCAATACTGGCAAGTCAACTATTATTAACACCCTTGTTGGTAAAAAAGTTGCAAAAACTGGTAATGTTCCTGCAATAACTCGACACCAGCAGCGAACCAGCCTTAAAAATAAAGTCGATATTTATGATACTCCTGGCATTTTATGGGCTGTAATTGAAGATAAAAACGGGGCATACAGACTTGCTGCAAGCGGTGCTATATCTGATGCTGCTATTGATTATAGCGATATCGCTATCTTTGTAATAAAATATTTGATAGAAAAATATCCAGATTCTTTTAAAGATCGATATAAAATTTCAAATATTGATGATATAAATATGATTTTAGAAAAGATTGGAGCAGCAAGAGGCTGCCTTAAAAAGGGTGGAGTGGTTGATCTTCAAAAGGCGTCAGAACTGCTTATAAGAGAGTTAAGATCAGGAAAACTTGGACGCATAACTCTTGAATCGCCCGAAGATTTCCTATAATCATCTATAACCATCAACTATTTTAATCTATTAAATTGTTTTTAGAAACTACACCATGTCAGAGTTGGAGTATGATGACCAAATTTAAAAAATGTTCTAAAAAGATTATTTTATCCAAATCGTCTTTAATAGCTGTTTTATCTGCTATTATCATCTCTATTACCTTCCCTTATTCTGCATTAGCTCAAGCAACATATTCTATTCAGGAAAAAGCACTTGGCATTAATAACACTCTTAAAAAGATGACCTTTACAAAAGATGATGCAGATACGTGCGTAAGCATAGTCACGTCGCTTACAAGGTCTCACTATTTAGGACTTAAATTTAATGACAATCTATCTTCAAAAATATTGGATCAATATATCAACATTCTTGATCCCGGAAAAAATCTTTTTACCCAAAGTGAGATCAACCAGTTTGAGAAAATTAGATACTGGCTTGATAATACGCTTAAAAAAGGTGATCTTACTCCCGGATATGCTATTTTTAATATCTATATGGAGCGATCGTATGAAAAGTTAAACTATATTAATAAACAGATAGATAATTGGCAGACCAACTTTAAGTTTGACGGTGATGACGAGATATCTTTAGACAGAAAAAACTCCTCTTGGGCGGATAATAAAGATGATCTTAAAACCTTATGGGATCATGAGTTGAAAAATACCATAATATCTTTCCAACTCGAAGGCGAGAGTGATGAAGATATAACAAATCTTCTCTCTAAACGGTATAAAAGCAGACTCAGCAGGCTTTTGCAGATAAACTCTGAAGATGCCTTCAAAACTTACATAAACGCTGTTGCAATGAGTTTTGATCCGCATACCCAGTTTTTTCCGCCTCGTATGTCAGAAGATTTTGATATCCAGATGAGTCTCTCTCTTGAAGGAATCGGGGCTGTGCTGCAAACCGAGTATGAATATACAAAAGTGGTAAGCCTTATACCTGCGGGTCCTGCTGATAAATCAGGACTTTTGATGCCCGGAGATAAAATTATCGGAGTGGGGCAAGGTTTGGAAGGTACTATTCAAGACACAGTAGGGTGGCGTATTGATGAAGTGGTCAATCTTATACGTGGTCCAAAAGATTCGTTTGTCTCAATAAAAATAATTCCGGCTGGACAAAAAGGGTCTCAAAATTTCAAGATAATCCGAATAAAACGAGACAAGGTCAAACTTGAGGATCAGGCAGCACAAAAAAAGGTCATTCCACTTAAACGTAATGGACAGGCAGTTAATGTAGGAGTGATTACAATTCCAACATTTTATCTTGATTTTAAAGGGCTGCAAGAGGGTACAAGCGACTACAGAAGCAGCACGAAAGATGTCTTTTTCTTAATCGAAGAGCTTAAAAAAGAGAATATCCAAGGTTTGATTATTGACCTTAGAGATAATGGAGGCGGTGCTCTTCAGGAGGCTAATCAGCTTACGGGACTTTTTATAAACTCAGGACCTACGGTTCAGATACGCTCCAGAAACGGCTATATGTCTCGATTAGAAGATACAGATCCTTTTATTGCATACAATGGACCTCTTATTGTACTGGTCAACAGAATGAGCGCATCTGCATCAGAGATATTTGCAGGAGCAATAAAAGATTATAACAGAGGCATTATTGTGGGTACTCAGACATTTGGTAAAGGAACTGTGCAAGCCCTTCAGCCAATTGAAACTGGTCAGCTTAAACTTACTAATGCAAAATTTTACAGAGTATCTGGTGAGAGCACCCAAAGTCTTGGAATCATTCCTGATATTGAGTTCCCACCTGTATATAATAGCGAAGAAACAGGTGAAAGCTCTTTAGACGGTGCTCTTGCATGGGATAAATCAACAAAAGCACCATATACTCCTTACCCTGATATGCCGATCAAAGAGGCACTTTCACAGTTAAGGGATCGACACCTTAAAAGAGTTGAGAATAATCCTGATTTTAAATACCTTAAAGAGAGATATGAGCTGTCCAAAGAGATATATAATCTTAAATCTCTCTCTTTAAACAAGAATAAAAGAAAAGAGTATAAAGAGCACCTTGATAATATAGAGTTAGAGATTGAGAACCGTCTGCGTAAGGCAAAAGGTCTGGAACCTTTTTCATCTTTTGAGCAGCTTCACCAGTTGGACCCGAGAAAAAAAGGGGTTGATGATGATGAGGTTGCAGCAGAAGCACCAAAGAAAAAAGATGATAAAGAGGATATTCTGCTTAAAGAGGCAGGAGAGATTATGGGAGATTTTATAAACCTTGTCCAATCTCGAGGATATAAGTGGTAGATTGCAAAAAGGGGTAGTACTTTTTGCATTTGTTATTGGTTTTCTAATATTTCTATTTATTTCAACACCTGTAATTCTGGACAGTAACTCTGTCCAGAAGATACTTTCTGGTTTTATTGTAAAGCAACTCAATCAAACTCTTAATCTTAAACAGGACTCACTTGAAGCTGTTCTACTTAAAGGTGTTAGATATAAGTTTAAACTTGCTCTATTCCCGCTCCCAGCCGTTGAGTTGTCTGATATTAAATTTACCACCCCGCCCCTTGAAAATAGCACAATTAAAAAATTATCAATTATCCTCTCTCTAAATTCATTTACAAAACGACAGGTTCTTATAAAAAATATAACTGCTGACGGTCTAATTATACCTAAATTTGACTCTATACGCTCGCTTCCATTTACCCAAGACCAGAAGCTCTTTAATTATTTGGCAAGGGATCAAGAAGATTTTGAGATCAATATCAATAATATTCAATCTGATATATTCAAAAAGGCAGATATAAGTGTTTTGATATCTCCTGATGACAAAAGCATCTTATCCGATATAATTATCAATGATTTTAGGTTAAAAAGAGAGGCAAAAAGTTATAAAAATATTAAGAATAGTGTAAGTGATGCCGCAAGTGCTACAAAGACAAGTGACACAAAAACAATCGGTACAAAGGCAAGTGCCACAAACATAAAAATAGATAAGATCATTTGCAATGCAGCTATCTTACAAAATCAATTTACAATAGATTTATCCCATATTTCACTTCACCCTTTTGCCTCTGATCTTTCGATTGGTTTCAAGTACGAAAAAAATAAAGATATTGATAATAATCAAGTGCATGAGACCACAGAGCTTATGTTTGACGGCAGAGATGTAGATATTGATACTGTTCGACCAGTTGCACTCGAATTTTTGCCTAACAATAAAGTTGCAGAGAAAATTTTTCAGATTCTTTACCAAGGTTTGGCTAAAAATATTCGAGTTGTTTTTAAAAGCAGCAGCACCAAATCTTATTCTGATAAAAACAGCGGCAAACCTAAATCCTATCTTGAAAATGATACCTTTTTTAGTGAAAACTCAATCAAAAAACTTTTTAATCCGCTAAAAATGGTAATAACCGGCGATATTAAAAACGGCACAATAAACATTCCAGCCACAAAACTTACTGCAACAGAAACTGACGCTCTTGTTAGTGTAAAAGATGGAGTGCTTCACACTAAAATTGCAAAAGGTCTTATTGATAAATCAACGGTTGATAACGGAACTCTTGATGTAAATTTAGTTAATCCTGTGCACAATTTTTCTGGAGAATTTGATATTACAGCAGACCTTGCCCATCTAAACAGCGTATTACAGGAGCTTTTATCAAATAGAGATATCTGTAATGAGCTTGCCCTGCTTCATGATATTGAAGGCAGCACCAAAGGCACGCTAAAACTTGAAGGGGGACGGAATCGTAAACTTTCAGTAGTTGTAAACACAGATAGTATTAATCTAAAGGGTCTATATACAAGGCTTCCGGAAAAATTTTCAATTACTAACGGCAAATTTGATTACAATAACAAAATCATCTCTATTAAAAATATAAACGGAACTATTGGTGATTCCATTTTTTCAAATTTTGCTGCATCGCTTACCCTTGATAAACAACATCTTCTTAAGATAGATTCAGGAGTTGCAGATATAGCAGTTGAGCAGGCTCTTCCATGGTTTATCAGCTCGTTTAAGACAGTTTTATCATCAATCTTGCCGATTATCCGATCTTCTAAGGGAAATATAGCTCTAAAAGAGATCGCATTTAAAGGTGCTCTTAACAATCCTAAACAGTGGGATTACCTTTTTGAAGGCATCTGTAATTCAATGAATGATGATATGTCTGATATTAAAGCTGATTTTCTTATCTCTCCATCTTTTAGCAGAATATATATTGAAAATGCCCTTGTTAAAAATACAGACATTATATCTAATTTTACAGCTCAACTTATGAAAAACGGCTTGATACAAAAAGAGATTTTGGATCAGGTCAAATTGTTAAGTGATATAAAAACTCCTTTTGCCATTAAGGATATCTATTTTGATAAGAAAGAAAAATTTAAAGGAACATTAATTTTTAATAACAATATGGCTCTCTCTTTAAGTAGAGAGACGGCTAAAGCTACTAATAGTCGAACTTATCAATATCAGGTAAAAATATTAAAAAACGGTGTTGAGGGTGCAACTATCTTATTTAACCAAAAAGAGATAAAAATAGATAAAAATAGATTTAAAGATATCTCATTGAAAGATGATTTATCTGCTAACTCAGATATTAAGTTTACAGGCAGCATCAATACAAAAGATATTGAAGAGATTTTAAATCCGCTATCCAAATCCTATAAGTCACTTATTGATATTACAGATGGAAAAGATATTACTATTGAATCTTTAAAACCTGACAGCTATACAGTTGCCATAGACAAACTTGATCTAAATTTTATCCTTGCAAAACAAAAACTTATAAGCGTGCCATTAGCATCGGCATTAAAAGAGAAGTCATTTAAAAAAGATTCATCTCCAATATTTTTAACCATTAACAGCGATAAATTTACAGATAAAAAAATTATTATTGTCCCGTTTTCTGCACAAATCGTTATTAATGGAAAAGATAAAAATATTAGAATCGATAATATGCAGATGTGCAATGTAAATGGTGCTATAGAGCTTAACATAAAAGAAGATTATACAGATTTCTCTCTTTCGCTTTATGATGATAATAAAGATATTGAACCTGTTATAGGATGTTTTTATAAAGATAAGCGATTGATGAAGGGAAATTACTCTTTAAGAGCCTCTCTTTATGCAAAAGGCTCTTCTTCAAACAGCAATATAGATGTTCATAAGAATGTAATAGAAAATACTCAAAGCTCGAATGTAAATATCAGTAATATAAAGTCAATTATAAAGAACAATCTTGAAGGCAGAGTTGAGATGACCTCTGACGGCGGACGAATTTTCAGATTAACTCTTCTCTCAAGAATTCTTTCTGTACTTAATGTTTTAAAATTGATAGAGGGTGAGCTGCCTGATATTGAACAGAACGGTTTTGCCTTTACATCAATAAATCTTATTGCAGATGTTGAAAAAAACAGGCTTCTGCTAAAGCAGGCTGTAATTAATGGGATAGATATGACTCTTATTTTTACCGGCTGGATTGATATTTTTACCCGTGAGATAGATTTAATATGTTTAGTTGCTCCACTAAAAACAGCAGATAGAATTATAGGAAAAATACCCATTATCAATACAATGTTAGGCGGAAGATTGATATCCATTCCTGTAAAGGCAACAGGCACTCTAAACTCACCTGAAGTTACGGTAATTAATCCTTCTGAGATGGGCAAAGGGTTTTTAAACACAATAGTAGATATCTTAACAACGCCATTTAAATTGTTTGATAACCTTAGAACTCCGCAGGAGGAGCAGCAGTAAAGAAAAATTTAGTTTTTATCTTTTATCCTGCCTTAGAATTGAGAATCAGTTGATTAGAGTTGGGAACAAATTAAATTGAAATAAAAAATGGATCGGAAATATGTATCTTATATCATTTTATATACCAGAAACCCACCTGCAGGCGGTTACATCAGCCATGTTTTCTAAAGGAGCGGGCAAAATTGGTAATTATGACTCATGTGCATGGCATACAAAAGGGATCGGGCAATTTAGACCTTTAGAGGGAAGTTCGCCGTTTATCGGTAAAAAGGGAGACATTGAACGGCTTGCAGAACTAAAAGTTGAGATGGTCTGTAAAAAAGAGCTGATTAAAGAGGTTCTTCAAGAGCTTGTTAAAGTGCACCCGTATGAAACACCTTCTTATCATGCAATTGAGATATTGACACTCGACAGCTTAACCTCCTAAAAAAAACATAGAGATAAATTAGTGATGCACAACAGAGAAATTAATAAAAAAGAAACTGATAAAAAAATAGAGACAAAATCCCATATTTACGAAAAGAGAACAACTATTGGGTATTCAACCATAGGCAAGCAGGGGACGCTCAAAATTGTCAGCATTATGAATTTTCTGCAAGATGCTGCTTCAGAACATGCTGATCTTATGGGTGTTTCAGGTTTTCATTTAGCACAAGAAAATCTTGCATGGGTTATATTTCGTTATCATATAGAGATAAAAAAAGACCCTGATTGGAATGACAACATAATCATAACAACTGACAGATTCTCGTGTAAAAATCTTTATGAGATACGTAATTTAACTATAATAAAAGATGAAAGTCAGTTAAGAGACGACTTTCATATAAACAGCCAAGAAAATCAGATTGTAAATGCTAAAGTCTGCTGGGTTATGGTTAATAAAAAAAATGGAAAACCTGTCCGTCTTAGCAAATTCATGGATAAAGAGATGATAGAACCCAGCAAATCGTTAAAAGATGTTTCTGTTAATCTAAGTTCTAAAGAAGCAGATAAGGGTATAGACTACTATTTTCCAGAAATTATAAAACCAGAGACTATCCACTATCAACTGCCGTTTAAGGTTAGAATGCACGATCTTGATCTAAATGGTCATGTTAATAATGCCATATTTGTAGAGTGGGGAGTTGAGACTGTGCCAGAAAGGATTTTATCAAAATTTTCTCCTGACACTATTGATGTTATTTTTAATAAAGAGTCGTTGTATGGAGATATTATTGTATCCCACACAGAAATAAGGGAAGATGCAGAAAAACTTTTGACATTCCACTCAATTATTAGGCAGCAGGATCAAGCAGAGCTTGCTATATTAAACATAGTGTGGCGGAGTCTGAATAAATGAATGAAAAAGAGTGGTTAAGAGCATATCAAGCAGCTATAAGATATTTAGCACTACGGGCAAGAAGTGTAGATGAGATGAGGAAATATCTTGATAAAAAAGGTTTTGACGAACAGATAATTGATGCTGCTATTGCAAAACTCAAACAGGATAATCTTTTAAATGATCATGAGTTTGCTTCCATGTTTGTGGATCAAAGAGAGCGGTTTAAGCCAAAATCAAAATTTGCCCTTGCATTTGAGTTGAAAAAAAAGGGAGTTGAGGCTGATATAATAGAGTCATGCTTAATAGATATTGATGAATATCAATCTGCCCTATCTGCAATTGAACCTAAGATAAAACTGTGGCAGGGTTATGATGGTGAGAAATTTAAAAAAAAGGTTATGAACTATCTTAGAAATAGAGGATTCAGCTATGAGGTGTGCATATCAACATTTAACAAAGTGTTGTCTAATAACAAAGTGTTGTCTAAGGAGATAGAATAGAGTGCAGCCTTTTTGTGTTTTTTTATTATAGGTGTTTTATTAAAAGTAGAGTAGAGACGCACAGCGGCTGCGTCTCTACAGTTTGGATTAAATCTAAAAAGGCTGCAACTTTTTTATATTCTATCTGTCCATATCTCAGTTGACATCTCGGTTAGTTTAAACTTTTGAATCTTGCCACTTGCTGTCATCGGGTATTTATCCACAAATGTGACATATTTTGGAATCTTGTATCTGCTTATCTTGCCTCGGCAGAAATCTTTTATATCGCTCTCCTCAATCTGAGCACCCTGTTTAGGTATGATGAATGCACCAACCTCTTCTCCATATTTTTCACTTGGAACAGCAGCAACCTGAACATCTTGTATGCCGTCCATTCTATAGAGAAACTCCTCGATCTCTCGTGGATAGATATTTTCTCCACCTCTGATAATCATATCTTTATATCTGCCTGTAATTGAAAGATATCCATCTTGATCCATAACTCCAAGATCACCTGAATGAAGCCAGCCCTCTTGATCAATTGCCTGTGCAGTTGCTTCAGGATTGTTATAATAGCCTTTCATTACGCTGTAACCACGGCAGCAAATCTCACCTTGGGTATTAGCAGGAAGAGTCTCTCCTGTTTCAGGATTAACAATCTTAACCTCCACGTATGGAACAGGCTGCCCTACTGTCTCAACCCGTTTACGTATATCATCGTTTATTCTGGTATAAGCCATAACTGGAGATGTTTCTGTAAGCCCGTAACAGATTGTTATTTCAGACATATTCATACGATCAATAACCTTTTCCATAACTTTGACTGGACAGTTTGAACCTGCCATAATGCCGGTTCTCAGAGTTGAAAAGTCAAATTTATTAAAAAGAGGGTGCTCTAAAACAGCAATAAACATTGTCGGCACACCGTAAAGGGCTGTACACTTCTCTTTTTCTACTGATGCCATCACTAAAAGAGGATCAAACCCTTCGAGTATAACCATTGTTGTTCCATGCGTTACAGCAGCAAGAACGCCGAGTACGCATCCAAAACAGTGAAAAAGAGGAACCGGAAGGCAGACTTTATCTTTTTCAGTGAAATTCTGATTTTCACCAATCCAAAAGCCATTGTTTCCAATGTTGTAATGTGTGAGCATCACACCTTTTGGAAACCCAGTTGTACCTGATGTATATTGCATATTTACAACATCATGAGCGTTTAGTGACTCTTGACGTTTTTGGTAATCCTCTTTTGATACGATTGATTTAAGTGCACATATTTCAGGGATTGAATACATGCCTCGATGCTTCTCCTGTCCTAAAAAAAAGACCCGTTTAAGATAGGGAAAAGCCGCACTGTTAAGGCTGCCTCGCTGCTGGGTTTTCAGCTCTGGCACAAGCTCGTAAATTGTGCTTATGTAATCAGTATCTTGAAACCCGTCAATCAAGAAAAAGTTCTCTGCGTCTGATTGGCGGAGAAGATACGCCAGCTCTGCCTTTTTATAGTTTGTGTTGACTGTAAGAAGAATTGCACCGATTTTTGCTGTGGCAAACTGGAGAGTTACCCAATATGGGATATTGGTTGCCCAGACAGCTACCTTTTCACCTTTTTTGACTCCAAGAGCCATAAGCCCCATTGCAACCTCATCTACAAGATCAGAGAACTGGCGGTATGTTAGGCGGAAATCTCTGTCAACATAGACAAGTGCTTCAGTATCAGGATATTTTGCAACGGTCTCATCAAGGATAGTTCCAAGAGTTATCTCTCGAAGACCTCTTTTATTTTCCATCTTAGTTATTTTCTCTCTTTGAATATCAATTAAATTGCTATTTGTATGGGTGTAGTAAATATATGATTTTATACTTTTATTTATATTTACCTTTAAAAAAAGATACAGAAACGTTTATATCTCTATTCGTATCTCTCTATTCAGGAATATAAATCACAGCATAAATCTCAGCTTTATCATCGCTTGCACAGCTTACATAATGGGGAACAACAGAGTTGTAATAGACACTATCCCCCTCATTCAGCAGATACTTTTCTGCTCCATAGATAATCTCAATGCTTCCTTTCATAACCATAATAAACTCTTCACCTTCATGTGATGAGAGTTTTTTATCAACAGCAGATTCAGGCATAATCTCTACAAAAAACGGCTCCATATGGCGATCTATCTTTCCCTTGCCAAGTGAGTAAAATTTAAGTGCTGTCGATTTTCCTGTGCCTCCAAGAATGCTGAATTCAGATTCACGATCAAGTTTTCTCACAATAAAAGGATCGCTGCTTGCCTGATCATCTAAAAATGTTCCAAGCCTTACCCCTAATGCCCTTGCAATTTTCATAAGCGGACCAAGCGGCGGATAGATATCTTTTTTCAACATTGTATCAAGAAAATTTTGTTCAAAACCTGTAAGCTCAGAAAGTTTTTCTAATGAAACATCTCTCTTATCCATAATGTATTGAATACGCTGGCTAACCTTTCCTAAATTCATTAATCCTCCAAAAAATGTTTAAAGCTATTTGTATAAATGCTTTAATAATTAAGTGATTTAAAAAAAACAGCGGCTAATATATAATAAATAAAAGTTGCAGTCAAAAATTAGTAAATAGATGGGAGTAAATAGATAGGAGATTATTAATTATGCAAACAACAATAAGAGCCGAAATAATATCAAACTTTTTTATAAAAACGGTCATTACGGCAATTGTCAGCATTGCTATTACAGTTTTTTTATGCTCCAATGTTTTTGCTCTCTCAATCTCAAAGGAGAGAGAGATTGCTGTTGAATTTATGGAGGCAATTGAGCGGCAGAATAAAATCATAAAAGACCCGATGGCATCTGCCTTGGTATCTGAAATAGGAGAGCAGATTCTGAAAGCTGTGCCTCCGCAGCCGTTTAGATTCTCTTTTTATGTCATGGACGAGGATCAATTTAACGCATTTGCAGGACCTGGCTCAAATATATTTGTCCATAGAGGATTGATAACATCTCTTGATAATGTTGATGAACTTGCAGGAATTATAGGGCATGAGATTGCACACTCTTCATGCCGCCACATTTCCTCTATGGTTGATCAATCTAAAGTAATGACAATTGGAACGCTTGCGGGAGTTCTTGCAGGAGTCTTACTTGGAGCAGCAGGCGGCAGCGGCGGGGGTGCAGAGTTTGGACAAGCAGTGTTGGTAAGCTCAGTTGCAGCAAGCCAGACAGCAATGCTTGCCTACAGCCGTGAAAATGAGACAGAAGCAGATCAAAAAGGTCTTGTGTATCTGACCAACGCAGGCTTTGATCCTAAAGGGCTTCTTACAGGTCTTGAAAAGATAAGAAGCAGAGATTGGTTTGGCAGCGAAACTATACCTGATTATATGAAAACCCACCCGGGTTCTACTGAAAGAATTGTCTATATTCAGTCGTGGATTGAGGGCAGAGGAAAAACATCAATAGACAATCCGAAAAAAAGCATTCAGCCTTTAAAAATTGATCCATTCAGGTTTGAGATGCTTAAATGCCGTCTTGCTGGAATGTACGGCAACCAAGATGATGCCTTAACCATGTTCAACGAAATGTTGAATAAAGAGCCTGATAACATTTCTGCAAACTATGGAATGGCACTTTTGATGGAGCGGAAAAGCAGACTTGATGATTCGATCAAATACCTTCGCAAGGCACTTGAATCAAGAGCTTTTGATCCATATATCCTTTTGCAGTTAGGCAGAATGAACATACTCAAAAAAGAGCCTCAAAAAGCAATTGATATTATGCAGGGACTTGAAACATTTCCAGAAGTTGAAACAGAGGCACTATTTTATCTATCTCAGGCAAGGCTTAACGTTGGCATGGCTGATATTGCAGAAATAGGATTTGAAAAAGTCATCAATACTGCACCTAAACTCTTTCCAAAAGCATATTATCACCTTGCAGAGATAAAAGGCAAAAGTTCAAACAGAGAAGATGCAGCACTATCTCATTACTATTTGGGTATCTATTATTATGAGATGCAAAATATTAAGAGTGCAAAATTTCATCTGATGAAGAGCCTTGAAACTCTCTCTGATAAAGATAAGCAAAACCATGCCCAGCTTATTATTGCTAAAAGCGAACTAAGAGAGAGAGAGGAAAAAAGGGAATCAAGGCAGAGACGCAGATAATAGCTCATCAAAACATAGACTTAGGTAATAACTCATCAAAACACTAAGCGTACGTAATAGCTGATCAATGCAGAGGTTTAGATAATTAATTATGAAAGGTTTTGTAATTGCTGGAACAGGCAGCGGCTCTGGAAAAACTACAATCACACTTGGAATTTTAGCGTATCTTTCCAAACTTGGATATAAAGTTGCACCATTTAAGGTTGGACCAGATTTTATAGACCCCGGACACCACACCGCAATAACCGGAAAGATAAGCAGGAATCTTGACTCATGGATGCTCTCAAGAGAAACCAACCAAAAGATTTTTGATAGAGGGTGTGGTGATAGTCGTGATAATTTTGCTAAAGGGTGTCGTGATAGTCGTGATAATTTTGCTAAAGGGTGTCTTGATAGTCGTGATAATGACAGTCACGATAATGATAATATTTCAACCGCAGCAGATATAGC
The DNA here is from genome assembly GCA_964539635.1 of uncultured Desulfobacterales bacterium. Lineage (GTDB taxonomy): Bacteria > Desulfobacterota > Desulfobacteria > Desulfobacterales > Desulfobacteraceae > Desulfamplus. The sequence continues at coordinate 51,373 of CAZIJN010000020.1, forward strand.
TGTTGTTGAAGGTGCGATGGGCTTGTTTGACGGATACAGCGGAACGTCAGAGGCTGGCTCAACTGCACAGATGTCAAAGTGGCTTAATCTGCCTGTGGTTCTTGTTGTAGATGCTAAAAGCATGGCAAGAAGTGCAGCAGCAATTGTGCAGGGATTTGAAAACTTTGACCCTGAAGTTAAGTTTTTAGGCGTAATTTTCAGCAAAACAGGAAGTTTACGCCATTATGACTATTTAAAAGAGGCGGTCGAGGCAAACTGCAAGATGCCCTGTTTAGGACATATTCCAAGAACTCCAGAGATTGCAATGCCTGAACGCCATTTAGGGCTTGTTACATCAGATGAACATAAATTATCCTCTGATTTGATTGGTAAAATTATTGATATAATTGATAAAAACACATCAATAAAAAGCATGGTTGAAAATCTGCTATATTGCCAAACAACGCAAAAGAAAAAACCACAAGGTAGAATTGCACAACACAATCGAATAAAGATTGCAGTTGCAAGAGATAAGGCATTTTGTTTTTACTATCAGGAAAATATAGAGGCTCTTGAAAGATATGGAGCTGAAATAGTTGAGTTTTCGCCTATCCAATCACCTGCCCTGCCCTCTGGCATTTCTGGGATATATTTAGGCGGCGGATATCCTGAACTTTTTGCACAAGAGCTTTGCGATAACAAAAGTTTGATCCAAGATATAAGGCAGAATAGTTTGCGGGGTATGCCGATTTACGGCGAGTGCGGGGGATTTATGTATCTTTGCTCAACTATTACTATTACTGGTATGAACGAAAACGGCACGGAATCTGATAACGCTCTAACAACTGAATTGAGTAAATCTCCTAAAAGATACCCTATGACAGGCTGTTTTCCATTTGCTGCTGTAATGTCAAAAAAGATGAGGTCTCTTGGATACCGCCAGATTACACTTAAACAAGATACTCTTATCGGCAAAAAAGGAGACGTTCTTCGAGGGCATGAGTTCCACTACTCATCGCTTGAAGATGAAAATCTTTATATTGATAATAAGAACTTAAATCATAACATAGCTGATATCAATGAAGTTAATGGCAACACGTTTGAATTAAAAAAGGTTTATCAGACAACTGCAAGAAACGGACAGGAGATAACCCTTAACGGATATCAGATAAACAACACGCTTGGAAGTTATCTGCATGTCCATTTTGAGAGCATGGAATGCGGTGCAGCAGAGGCTTTTATCAATGCGTGCCGCAAATTTTATAATTTGTCGTCTAAAGCAAAATAACATAAAAAAGGAGGCTGATCATGGGCTTAGAAGAAATTACTTTAAATGTAGAGGGAATGAGCTGCTCACACTGTTCGGGAACAGTGCAAAAGGCATTAGAAGGAATCAACGGCATATCTGATGTTAAAGTTGATCTTAAAGGTAAAAAAGCATCTTTTAAAACTGCTGACCAATCAAAAATAGCCTTGGCAAAAGAGGCGGTTGTAAAGGTTGGGTTTAGTGTAAACAGAACGGAGGTCTCCTAAATGCCAAAGTCTCTATCTGTTTTTGTAATCTTTTTTATTACGCTCACCAGTTATATCATAAGCTTTTCCGTGATTGACAGCCTCATTCCAACATTAACATTTGCCAGTACAAATACAGATAATGAAGAATCTTTGGGCAGGATAATGGCAAAACAGGCAGTTAAAAGAGAGCAGAGGTGGAGCACAACCGACCATTCAAAGCATGATGCCTTAAAACGAGATTTCATCTCAGGAGATGAGATAACAAAAGCATGTATCTCCTGCCATTCAGAAGCATCAACCCAATTTCATAAAACTATCCACTGGACATGGCTTGCATCAAGCGATCCTAAAGATATCAGATATGGAAAAGCTGGTTATTCTGTGAACAACTTCTGCCTGTCAAGCAACAACATGCAGGATAAAATGTGCCTTAACTGCCACACTGGCTGGAGTGGTAAAAATGGAGAGGTCAACTGCCTTAAATGTCATGGAATGGCTAAATTTGACTATAAAAAGGCTTTTGAAGAGATAAAAAATCTTGCTGCAAAAATAGATGGTTATCACGCTGAAACTGAAAATTCAGACAGCATAAAAGCAGAGAGCATAAAAAAGATTCAATCTCAAATAAGAGATGCTGTGGTAAAAATAGGACTTCCCCAGAGGAACCACTGCGGAGAGTGCCACTTTAAAGGGGGCGGCGGTGACGGCGTTAAGCATGGAGATTTGGATACATCACTTATAAACTGCGATAAAGATCTTGATGTCCACATGGGTGGGAAAGATTTTACCTGTACCCGCTGCCACACCACAACAAACCACAACATTGCAGGCAGAATCTACACAAACCCTGCTGTAGATAGCAATAAAAGCCTTCTTCAAGATGACCTTGCACCAAAAATAACATGTATCTCCTGCCACAGCGGAACTCCTCATAAAAAAGCCTCAAAGATGAATGACCACACCGATAAAGTTGCCTGCCAATCCTGCCACATACCTGAATTTGCACGAGTCAACCCAACAAAAATGAGCTGGGACTGGTCAACAGCAGGCAAACTGAAAGACGGCAAGCCCTATACTGTTAAAGGCGGACTTGGCAAAGAGACCTATTTGTCTATTAAAGGCGATATGATTTGGGAGAAAAATGTAAAGCCTCAATATTTCTGGTCAAACGGAACTCAGACCAGCTTGACTGCCGTAGATGTTATTGATCCTTCAACTGTCATTAAGGTAAGCTCTCCAGTCGGTAGTATGAGTGATCCTGATTCGCGTATTTTTCCATTTAAGGTTCATAAGGGCAGACAGCCTTATGATAAGGTGCATAAAACTCTTCTTGCACCTCTTCTTTCAGGAGAGAAAGGATACTGGACTACTCTTAATTGGGAAGAATCAATCAGAATCGGAAATGAGATGTTAGAACTTGCCTTTTCTGGAGAGTATGATTTTGTCGAGACAACTTATGTATTTCCAATTACACACATGGTAGCACCTAAAGAAAAAGTTCTTAAATGTGAAGAGTGTCATACCCAAAATGGCGGACGGCTTGCAAATCTTGCAGGATTTTATATGCCGGGCAGAGATAAGGCATCAGTTGTGGACTCATTCGGCTGGTTTGCTGTTATTGCATCTTTAGGCGGCGTATCTGTTCATGGACTTGCAAGATTAGCTGCTCGAAACAAAAATTCAAAAAAACGATAATAGACAATAACTCAGAGGAGATGGATAAGGCTATGAGCGGTAAACAACAAGAACAAACAGTGAAGATATATCTCTACACAAGGTTTGAACGTTTCTGGCACTGGCTTCAGGCATTTATGATAATTTTTCTTATTATTACAGGAATGGAAATACACGGAACATTTACTCTGTTTGGTTATAAAACCGCCTTTTATCTGCACAGTTATACAGGACTTGCATGGGTAATACTTTTTGTCTTTTTTGTCTTTTGGCTCTTTACCACTGGAGAGTGGAGGCAATATGTTCCAACAACCAAAAAACTTTTTGCTGTTATTATCTATTACTCTATTGGAATTTTTCAGGGAAAACCCCACCCTGTGCAGAAATCTCCGGGAGCCAAACACAACCCGCTGCAGCGTCTAAGTTATCTTGCACTCTCTACTCTGCTGCTTCCTATCCAGATGATAACAGGACTTTTATACTACACATGGAATTTTTGGGGCAGCGGAAGCGTAGAATTTTTATCTGATATTCCATTGATGCCTGTTGCAGCCCTCCACACCTTAATCTCATTTATGATCTTATCTTTTCTGATTATTCATGTTTATATGACAACTACGGGACACACCCTGTTCAGCCATATATCTGGAATGGTTACAGGCTGGGAAGAGGTGCATCATGCAACGCAAATACAAGATTGGGAGCGTCCCAAAATTCATAAATGATTTCCGTTTATTATCTGAAAAAAAAATAGGTTTTGAACAGTAAGGATTGAATTAATATACTTTATCATTTATAAGCGTTCGGATAAATTCTTTATATCGACTAATAGTCGAGTATTTAAATGGCAAAATGAAGGAAAATTTTAAAAACAATTTAAGGAAAATTTTAAAGATGGAAAGTTTTAAACAGGACGTATTCAACTATCACTGCACACCTATCTGTGGAAAAATTCAGGTGATGCCGACCAAACCATGTCAGACAGCAAAAGACCTCTCAATGGCATACACTCCTGGCGTTGCTCTGCCAGTAAAGGAGATTGCAGCCAATCCAGATGCAGCAAGACTTTACACAAGCCGTCAAAACTTGGTTGCTGTTGTCTCTAATGGAACTGCAATTTTAGGTCTTGGTAATTTAGGGGCACTTGCCAGCAAACCTGTAATGGAGGGTAAAGGGGTTTTATTTAAAAGATTTGCTGATGTTGATGTGTTTGATATTGAGCTTGATACTGAAGACCCCAAAAAGATAATTGATATTGTAAAGACAATGGAGCCGACTTTCGGCGGTATCAACCTTGAAGATATTAAGGCTCCTGAGTGCTTTGAGATTGAAGAGACCCTTATTGATATCTGTAATATTCCGGTGTTTCATGATGATCAGCATGGAACAGCAATAATCAGCGCTGCAGGTCTTATTAATGCTCTTGAAATTACTGGTAAAAAGATTGAAGATATAAAGGTTGTTTTCAATGGTGCTGGTGCTGCCGGTATCTCTTGTGCAAAACTTTTTGTCTCAATGGGTGTACGATGCGCGAATCTTACAATGTGCGACTCTGGAGGAGTTATCTATAAAGGACGCACAAAAGGTATGAACAAATATAAAGAGCTGTTTGCCCTTGATACAGACAAAAGAACTCTTGCAGATGCAATGAAAGGTGCTGATGTATTTATGGGTGTATCGCAAAAAGATGTTGTAACTCCAGATATGCTTCTCTCAATGGCAAAAGACCCGATTGTGTTTGCAATGGCTAACCCTGATCCTGAAATAGACTATGAGCTTGCAGTTGCAACACGCAAAGATATTATCATGGCAACCGGCAGATCAGATTATCCTAACCAGATAAACAATGTTCTTGGATTTCCATTTATATTCAGAGGTGCTCTTGATGTTGGAGCAAAGAAGATTTCAGAAGGCATGAAACTTGCCGCAGCAAAAGCATTGGCAGCACTTGCAAAAGAGCCTGTACCTCAAGTTGTTAAAGATGCCTATGATGGGAAAGATTTCACATTTGGAAGAGATTACATTGTGCCAAAACCATTTGATCCAAGGGTAATTGAGTGGGAATCTGTAGCAGTTGCAAAGGCAGCAATTGAGGAGGGTCTTGCAACCAACATTATTACAGATTGGGAAGGATACGCAAAAGCACTTAGCAAAAGAATGGAAAAGTTCTGGTGTGCATGTGAGCTTGAAGAGTAAATTTGTAAATATTGAATTTTGCCCTACTCCTCTGACAAGAGACGTAGGGTTGTTAGGTTCTATTTGAAATATGGTTAAACTTTAGAGACGCACAGCAATAAATAGAGATAGAGCTGTGCGTCTCTAATGCCTTCTTCTACTTGAACTTATAGAATCTACTCTTATTTCATAGAATGGTGCGTTAGGATTTTCTGTGTTTAAAACCTGATGTATTTTTGAAATTTTAATATCCTCTTTAGCTTTCATAGCACATTGAGTTGTTTTAATCTGCGTTCCTGAAAACAATATTCCATGCGCTAATACAGACGGTGTATCTTTTTTTAATAGACTCTTTTTCTCTTGATCATACCACTTTTGGAATTCATTTCTCTCTTTTATTGCCGTATGTATCTGGATATCAGCCTCTCTTACCTTTATCTTAATATTTTTTGACTTAACCTGACTCTTTTCATGTTCATAAAACAGTTTGTTTATTGTTTCACCTGTTTTAGAGATTCTATTTTCAATATCAACTATCCTCTCATTTATATGATTTTTAACAATGTCGCTTGCGGCACTCGCTTTGCCAGCTAAAGCATTCTCTTTTTCTACTAACATGCCCTCCTGAATTTTTGACAGCTCAGTAAGAGCATTAAGCTGCTCAAAAATCTTTTTTTCACACTCATTTTGTGCAGATTTAAGCTCCTCAAGCCTCTTTTTTTGTGCCTCAATCTGTTCGTTGAATTTATTAACAGCATCTTTTGCATGGTCATCAGCACCCGGGAACAGATTACAAGGCGATGATTTCTCACTTCCAATATCCTTTGCTTCAATTCCTTTTGCAGCGTAAATTGTGCTTGCAATAATTCTTCCTCGCGGGATTACAACTTTACCACTTGTAATAATTGTGCAGTCAATAATCTCTTTTTCAATAACTACGTCCCCTCTGACAGCAACACTGCTTTTCTTTATAGATTGAGCGACAAACAGATTTCCGCCTGAATGAATATTTGCATTAGTGATATTATTCTTAACAATTATATTATTTTCAACATTAACCTCTCCGTCCTCAATATCATTAACTGTCAGATTGTCCGCAATAACACTAAATCCTGGCAGAAGCGTTCCAGTTACATTAACATCACCGCCAAATATTATGTTGCCTGTTTTGAAATCTACATTACCTTCCACTGTTTTTTCATTCAGAACACTAATTCTGCCTCCAAGAGCTAAATTAGGTCTTCCGTTCACCGCTGCTGTTACTGTCAAGCCGTCTTTGGAGAGCAGAGCACCTTTTCCGCAGCTTAGATTTACATCAATAGGAATCGGAGCTGGAATCTCAATACCAGTAACAGTAGATCCCTTTACAGGTTCTATAAGAGCAATCTTTTGAGCTAAAACTGTGCCTTGAGCAACGTTATTTATCACTCCTCTGTCTCTGTAGTCAAATTTACCAGACGCAAGCTCCCTGCCGAAACGTGAATTCTCATCTTCAAAAAAATACTTTATTGAGGCATCACGACCTAATTTTACAGGTCTGCCTTTTGCGATTGTAAAAGATGGTCTCTTTAACTCTGATGCTCTTTTGAGAAAAATTTCGATATCAATATCATCTGCTAAACCATAAATTATCTGGTGTGCTTTGAGCAGATATTTTAAACTCTCTGCTGTCATGCCTTCAGGCATCTTGCCAGCAAGCCTTATTTCAGCCTCCATCTCATCTGCTGTTATAGTTAATTGAAAAGCGTTGTTTTCCCCTATTTTAAATACTCTTTTCTTACCCTCTTTTTGCCCATCTTCATTAGAAACAGGTTTTACGGTAATTAAAGAGTCAATCAGGGCAGCCTGAGCCTCTGATATTATTGAGTGCTCTATCATAATATCCCTGATCTTTTTTATTTCAAAGTTTTTGCTAAAACCGATAAACTGCTCTTCAAGAATCTGTAAAACTTCGGGTTCTGTTACAAAGTGTTTGTCTATTGCTATCTTACAGAATAATTTATCAACAGCCCTCTGTTTAAAAAAGCTCTTTTTCTTTATGTTTAGTATGGTTTTATGGTCTTTTTCATTTAAAATACTATCTTTTTCCATACTATCAGAAGAGTCATTTTGGTCTGATTTTAATATCTCTTCTCTTTCAGAGTAGATAGCATTAATAACAGCAGACTCTTTAAGCTCTTCTGTCAATATTTTCTCCTCTACAAGGATATCGCCGAGCATACGGCAGACAGATGTTTGGCTGAACTCCTTAGCTTGAATGGCAAGACACCTGTTAATATCTTTTATAGACACTCCAAAGTCTTTAAGAATCAGCTTTGCAAAATCTTTTGCAGCTCTCCTTCTGGCAACGGCAATCAGTTTTCCCATATCTTCTGATGATATAAGCCCTTTTTCAAACAAAATGTTTTCCAATGATACTACTCTTCCTGTCTGTCTTGCACTTTGGGTTGTGCTGATTGCAGACTCCAACTGCCTGCGGGTAACGAATCCGTGCTGAAGGGCTATCTTACCAAGATATATGTCATTTCGGGATTCATTAAATTTGTTTATCTCTTTTTGCATAATGTTAGAGGAAAAAGAGTTTAATGATGAGCAGGAATAAATGCTGTCTCTCAATTTTTCAGGAGATTCATCTGCGTAACGGACAACTATATTTAGCTCGTCCATATTCCACGGCTTATTGATAAATCTGTGGATAACTCCCTGATTTGCCGCTGCCGCAATTATCTCTTTATCTCCATATCCTGACATGAGAACCCGTATTGAGTCTGGAAGAAGCTCCATTATAGACTCAAACATCTCAATTCCTGTCATCTTAGGCATTCTGTTATCAGAGATGACTAAAAAGATATCATCTTCATCTTTTCTGCCGGCTATCAATTCAATAGCCTCTGCTCCATTAGATGCTGTAAGGATATTATAACCTTTAAATGCCAACATCATCTTCAAACAGTTAAGAATGGACTCCTGATCATCAACAATGAGTATTGTCTTTTGATTTCCAATATTCTCTGTTTCAGTCATATTACGTTTGTCCTACTCGTTAGAGCCTGAATATTTAAACAGACTCTGCAAATAAATATTAAACAGGCTCTTAAATTATAACAATTTTTCAGCAAATTCCGGATAGAGTATTTTTATACATTTTGGGCAGAGTCCATGACTAAACTCAGCCTCTGTCTGTTTTGTAAGATAGTATTCAATAGGATTCCAGTTATCTTGATTGTCTTTAATGCTTTTGCAGTAAGAACAGATAGGAACTATTCCTCTAAATGCCTGAATCTCAAGCATATAATCAGATAATCGTCTATTATTGTCTCCAAGCATCTGGTTCATATAAATCAACTCAAGATGAGACTCTATTATACCGCGAAATTTAATTATAAGTGCCTCTTTTGTTGGTGAATAACTATTTACCTTATTGTCAAGAACACATATTGTCCCAAACGGTTTTTGATCTGGGAATGTAATTGGGAAACCTAAATAGGAGATCATGTTAAGTTTTACATCAGGGTTGTTTTTCCATTGTTCATCTGAAAGAGCATCTGGAACAAGGAGTTTGTCATTTGTTTTAATTACGGTTTCGCAATAGAGTCCTGATCCCAAGAAGTGCTCTTTATCCCCAAGATGATAAGGATTTCCTTTGCTGCTGCTTGAAGCAAATACTTCAATATAGGGATCATTTAACCGCATAATTAGACCAGCAGGGACATCAAGCATTTCAGCCATGATATCAACTATCTCCTGCCAGTTTCTGAAAATTGACTCAGGTACAAAGATGTTCGGGGTAGTATCTGACATTTTTATCTCCTAAGCTTTATCTCCTAAGCTCTATCTCCTAACTATTATATTAGAGCCTGTTTAAATATTCAGGCTCTTAAAGTATAGCCTTTTTTAGATTACTTACCATTATTATTTTCAAAATTCTGCATCATAATCTTTCCAAGCTCCATAGAGCGTTTTGTTGCAGATTCCACTGCATTGATAATGGTTGCTCTAAGTCCTCCTGCTTCAAGTGTATGGATACCGGCAATTGAAGTACCTCCGGGAGAGGTAACCCTGTCTTTAAGCTGACCCGGGTGCTCTTTTGATTCTAAAAGCATCTTTGCAGCACCTAACATAGTCTGGCTTGAGAGCAAAAGAGAATCTTTTCTTGAAAGCCCCATCTTTACACCAGCATCAGCCATTGCATCTACAATCATAAAAATATATGCCGGACCGCTGCCGCTCAGTCCTGTAAATGCGTCCATCAAAATATTCTCCTCTATAAATACACTTATGCCTACAGAGTCAAAAATCGCCTTTGCAAGCTCAACATCGCCCTCTTCAACATACTGACCAGCAGCGATTGCAGTTGCACTTGCCTTTACAAACGCACAGATATTGGGCATCACTCGAATAAGCCTTAACTCTTTGCCAAGACCTGAGGCAATTGCGGCTAATGGAACGCCTGCTGCAATGGAGATAATCAATTTTGAACGATCCAGAGAATTTGCTGTCTGTTTAAGAACTTTTCCGAGAATTTGAGGTTTTGTTGAATATATTACTATATCTGACCGTTCGGCAACTTCAATGTTGTTGGTTGTTGTGAGCACGCCATATTTTTCGTGTATCTCATTTAAAGGCTCTTTACGAACATCGGAACAGATGATATTTTCAGGCTTAGTTGCATTTGACATCACAAGACCGCTTATAAGGGCTTCTCCCATGTTTCCACTTCCAATAAAACCGATTTTTTTGTTTTGCAGCATGATTTTACCAACTCCTTAAATAATAATGGGGATTAAAATAAATTTTTATGGATTACCATAAACATCGACTAAAAGAAAATTTAGAGTATATTTATAGAGCTTACAACAAAAAAGAGTATATCCACCCTGATCCTCTTGAGTTTCTTGACAACTATCCTGACCCAAAAGATCGTGAGATTGCAGCACTTATTGCGTCATCGTTAGCTTATGGCAGGGTAGATCAGATTTTAAAACATGCAGCACTTGTTTTTAAAATAATAAAAGAATCAGATTTTCTTGATACATCTTTAAACAGGTATCTGATTGAAAGATGCGAGGCAGATATTATCAAAGATTTCAGCTCTTTTAGATATAGATTCACCAACTCTGATCATATCTCATCTTTTCTTATTGGAATTAAATCAATGGTTAAAGAGCATGGTTCATTAAAAAACTTTTTTTTAAATGCAATAGACGCTCAAGATACAACAGTTATTCCAGCTTTAACCCGATTTGTTAAGAGAATTGCTGAAAATAGAAACTGCGGAAATCTTGCACCAAATCCTGAAAAGGGAAGTGCCTGCAAAAGAAACTGCCTGTTTTTAAGATGGCTCATAAGAAAAGATGCAGTTGATCCGGGCGGCTGGGACGAAATACCATCATCAATGCTTGTTGTCCCGTTAGATACGCACATGCACCACGCTGGAAGGCTTCTTGGATTTACCGCAAGAAAACAGGCAGATATGCGCACAGCTCTTGAGATTACAGATGGTTTTAGACAAATCTGCCCTGATGATCCTATAAAATACGATTTCTGCCTGACCCGTTTTGGGATTCATCCAGACATGGATTTTAGTGAACTTCAAGAGATTATAAATAAGAGGCAAGTATGAATAACTCTCACTATAAAAATCTGTTTAAGGCAATGGCTGACCCTGCTTTTTACCCTCATTCTGCAGAAGAGATGCAAGAGATAGAGACCCACATCTCAAAGGTCTTTCTTGTTGGAGAGTATGTTTATAAGATAAAAAAGCCGTTTAATCTCGGCTTTCTTGACTTTACAACTCTTGAGCAGAGAAAGCATTTCTGCAATCAGGAGATTCTCCTCAACCGAAGATTAAGCTGTAATGTCTATATTGATGTGGTTCCAATCACGTTTGCGAATGGTAAATACTCTCTTAATGGCGTTGGAGAAACTGTTGAGTATGCTGTCAAAATGAAGAGGCTCTCTGATAAACATGTTATGCAGACATTATTACATGAAAATAAGCTGGCAGATTCTGATTTAGATGCTCTTGCACGCCTGCTTGCATCGTTTTACAGCAAAACATCGAAATGCGAGCAGATGGACTGCATTGAGGTTTGGGAGAGCGTCAAAAAAAATTGTGAGGAAAATTTCAGCCAGACAGAAGCGTTTACATCTGAACTGCCTGATAATCAGGAAACATTAGAAAATCAAATCGTTGATGATGCTGCATCTCAAAGCCAAGCCTTTACAAACAAGATACTTGATAGCCGAATATTCCAAATTATAAAATCTGCTGTAATCTCTTTTATCTTCAGAAAACAGCCTCTTTTTGATAACAGAGTCAAAGACGGCAGAATAAGAGACTGCCACGGAGATTTAAGAACCGATCATATATATTTTACAGGTTGCAATGAAATTCAGATAATCGACTGCATAGAGTTTAACGAGCGGTTCAGGCTTCAAGATACTGCATCTGATTTGGCTTTTCTTGCTATGGATATGGATTATCAAGGTTTTGCCCGTAAGGCATCGCTGCTTTTAAACTATTATGTTAAATATTCAGATGATCCGGGAGTTTTTATTCTGCTTGATTTTTATAAATGCTATCGGGCAATGGTCAGATGCAAGGTCAACTGTTTTCGTTTAAACTCAGATGATCTTGATGTGCAGACAAAGGATAAAATTATTATAAATGCAAGAAAGTATCTTGATCTTGCTTACAGTTATGCTCTTAAATTTGCACGACCTAAAATATTTGTCGTATGCGGTATGCAGGCATCTGGCAAAAGCACAATTGCAAAAGAGCTTGCTGATTTTATGGGCATAGAGCTTTTAAGGTCAGATATTATAAGAAAAGAGCTTTTTAAAATAGACCCTGATAAATCAGAAGTAACCCAATTTGAGCAGGGAATCTACTCAAAAAACTTTACTAATCTTACATACAGCAAAATGTTTCTCTCAGCTCAAGAGATAGTTGAAGGGGGAAGTTCTGTTATTCTTGATGCCACATTCGCAAAACGCCATTTACGAGATGAAGCTGTTACTCTTGCACAAGATATGAAAGCTCAAATTATTTTTATAGAGTGCTGTGCAGATGAGAGCATAATAAAACAGAGGCTTATTAAAAGAGAAAATACCGCCTCTGTGTCCGATGCACGAATTATCCATTTTGATCAGTTTAAAAATAGAGCAGAACCTATTGATGAACTTAAAGAATCTAATCATATAAAGGTTGATACTGCAAAAAGTCTGAAAGATTGTATAAAAGAGATTTTATCACAAACATATTATTCTACAATTTAAGCGGGTCTTTATTATACCAAAGGGGGACGAGATGTTTAAAAAGATATTGGCAGCAACAGATATTTTAACTCTAAGAGATGCACCTGTTCTATCTGCTGCTAAAATTGCAGCACAGAACAATGCAGAGCTTCTGATTATCCACACACTTGAATCTGCACATTCGGACAACAGGAGTATAGTAAAGGATTTTAGAACATGGGAAGATATTGAAAACAGCCCTGAGTATGAACAGCTTGTTAAAGATGAGATTGAAAAACTCTACTCTGACATACTGTTATCTGACTCTTGTAAGACAGCGTGCAATATAAAGGTTTCTGCTGGTTTTCCGTGGGAAGAGATTATTAAATATGCACGAGAGTCCCAGCCTGATCTGATTGTGCTGGGTCCCCACTCTAAAAGGGCTGAAGAGAAAGGAGTTGTCCGAGTTGCAGGAAAAATAGGCAGCACGGTGCAGAACGTCATATCAAAAGAAAACTGCCCTGTAATGGTTATAAATAGAGAAATTCCAGATCAGAGTGCTGGATTTAAACGAATACTTGTTGGAATAGACTATTCAGTATCATGCGAATCTGCCTTATCGTTTGCAGCAAAGATTTCTAAAGAGTACAGCTCAAAAATAGTCATATTCCACATGATACCAGTTCTTCCATATCCTAAATACTCTAAAGAGAATTATGAGTCAGATTTAAAAAATTCAACTAAACGGCTGAAAGATTTTTGCGGAAAATATCTTGATAAGATTGAACACGAGTATCAAATCTGGGGCGGAGGTTCTGCCCATTTAGAGATATTAAAATGCGCCAAAGATAATAATATTGATCTTATTGTTATGGGTTCTCATACAAAGGAAGAGTCTGGAAAATGGTATGCTGGAAGTGCTGTGGAAAGAGTCAGCTACCGTTCTGAATGCGGTGTAATTGTCGTTACTGACCCTGAAGTTATCGAGCTGTGGGAAGATAAGAGAGGGCATGATAAAATCGATCAAGAGAAAACAACAGACCGATTGATTCATGTTTTTACATCAAACTGACTTGAATAGCGTTGAAGAATAAGATTAGTTTTTTTGAGAATTTTTTCCCGAATTTTCCCAAAACAGATAAAAATACAAGGATAAGAATACTATGAAAAGCAATGTCGCTGTTTTTAAAGCATACCCGTTTAAAGTTGGTCAGAAAATCAGGATAGAAGGCACCATACGAAACGGAGATTGGGAGGTTATTGATATTGGAGAGAATAAAATAACTATAAAATGCCCGATATCTCATAAAGAGCTTAAGTGTGATAAGTTCTGCTCGTTTGTTGAAGAGAGGACAGACGAAGAGTGGCCTAAAGTTTGATAGTTGGATAGTAACTCTAAGCACCAATTCTAAATTTGGAAAATTGTTTTATGATAATTAAATCAGTCATAGTACATAGGATAAAATTATGAAAGTTATTTTAGTAATGGCAATGACTCTTGACGGCAAAATTGCAAGGCACTCGCTTGAGCCTGTTGATTGGACAGGAAAGGCTGATAAACGAAAATTTGTTGAGATAACAAAACAAGCTGGTGCTGTTATTATGGGTTCAGCTACATTTGACACTATAGGGCAGGTGCTTAAAGGGAGGAAAAATATTGTTATGACAAGAAATCCCTCCCGTCTCGCACCTATTTCAATAGATGATAGTAATTTGCAAACCAGCAACCCAGCTTTATCAGTTAATAAAAATTCATTAGATAATATTGAAGTCCTTGAATTTACAGATAAAACTCCTCAAGAGATCGTTAAATCACTTGAAGATGAAGGCTTTAGCTCTGCTGCACTCATTGGCGGCTCAACCATAAACGGGCTGTTTGCAAAAGAAAATCTGATTGATGAGATTTATCTTACGCTTGTTCCAAAAATATTTGGAAAGGGATTATCTCTTTTATCCGAAGAGCTTGACATGAATCTTGAGCTTGTTCAGATGGATAAAATTGATAACCACTCTGTTTTATTGAAATATAATGTTGTTAAACCATCTAAAGCATGAAAAAATCAAACCTGATCAAAAGATTAAAATATGCAATCGTACCGATCGCACTTCCGGTAGTTGTCTTTATTTTTTGGTTAAACTCCTCATTTTTGGAACTTGCTGATTTTGGCTGGCGTGATCTGCTCTATGCTTTAAGACCATCACTTACAGAGCCGTCAAAAACGACAGTTGATGATATTATTATTGTAGCGATTGATGAGCCGTCTTTTAAGCAGATTAAGTTAAGATGGCCCTGGTCAAGAAAACTTCATGCAGAACTTGTTGATAATTTAAGCAGTGCTGGTGCTGCTGCTATTGTGTTTGATATTCTGTTTCCTGAGAAATCCTCTGATCAATCTGAAGATGCTGTTTTTTCAGAAGCTATAAAAAAAGCTGGAAATGTTGTCCTTTCAGCAAATCTTACCATAACTGGTCGTCAAGGCTATGAGACCTATTTTATAGAAGAGCCGATTCCAATGCTTGCATCTGATGCGGCTGCTGTAGGTATGGTCAATCTATATCCTGATGGAGACGGCAGCGTCCGTATGGCATCAAACTTTGTTGATACCCGCCCTTCATTAGCTCTTGCTGCTGTAAATACGGCTTTAAGCAATTCTCCGATCGTATCAAAGATTAAACAAAATATTGAAGATTATGATATCTCTTCTGAATATATAAACGGTATAAATCAAGGGGAGCTGTTTTTCATAGATTATGCAGGAAAAGCAGGGACAATTCCGGCTGTATCGTACTATCAAGTTATAAATAATATGGTTGATCCAAGCCTTTTTAAGGACAAGGTTGTCTTTATTGGATTTATTGCAGATTCTGCGGTTGAGGTTGAAAACGGGGCTGATGCCTACCCTTATCCGTTTATGCGTTTTACAAAAAAGATGATATTTGGAGTTGAGATTCAATCTAATGTTGTAAGAACCATTTTTAGAGGCTATCCAATACGTTATTTCCCTATGATAGAGCTGAAATGGCTCTTATTTTATCTTGCGGCTGCTGCTCTGATCTTTGTTGGTAAAAATCCGTTCTATTTAACGATATCAACAATAACAATATTAATCGCGATTGCGTCTGTATCGATTTTTATGTTCGTATATCAGGGATTTATACTTGATGTTATGCCTGCGATTGCGGCTGTTGCCTGCAATGGTATTTTTATTGGATTAAGAGAGTTTACTAAAAATTACAAAGAGAAATCTGTGCTAAAAAAAGCATTTGACAGCTATGTCTCTCCTGATGTTGTGGCAAGTATAATCGCAAATCATGAGAATCTTAAACTTGGAGGAGAGAGAAGAAGGCTCTCTGTACTATTTTCTGATATAAGAGGGTTTACAACAATGTCTGAAAAATTGGCTCCTGAAGAGTTGGTAAGCCTTTTAAACAGCTATTTTACACGAATGACCGATATAATTTTTAAGCATAACGGCACTCTTGATAAATATATTGGTGATGCAATTATGGTGATATTTGGAGCACCTGTATGGAGCGATAACCATGCAGAAAATAGCTGTTATACTGCATTTGAGATGATAAAAAGTTTAGATCAGATGAATAAAGAAAATCTTGCCATGCACACTGATAAACCTCCAATTGCTATTGGTATCGGCATAAATACAGGAGAGATGATTGTCGGAAATATGGGTTCTATCCGCAGATTTGATTATACTGTTATGGGGGACGAGGTAAATCTTGCATCAAGACTTGAAGGCGTTACAAAAGAATATGGGGTTCAGATTGTTATCAGCGAAGAGACTAAAAATGACCTTGATCCTGATAAATTTTTATATAGAGAGTTAGATTTAATAAGGGTAAAAGGCAAAAGTAATGCAATCAGGGTATTTGAATTAGTATCAATACGCCCTGTGCAAGAGCAGTATGAGATATTTGTAAATCTCTTTGAAAAGGGACTTAAGACATACAGAAGTGCGTATAAAGATAACAGTTGGGAGAATGCCGCAGCTATTTTTAAACAGGCATTAGAGTATAAAGATGACGATGCACCGTCAAAGCTCTTTATTCAACGGTGTGAGATGTTCAAGCAAAATCCTCCGGTTGAGCCGGGGCAGGAGTGGGACGGTGTTTGGGTGATGCGGACAAAATAAGATTTACACTTAACTATCCGTTTGATCTGACATCTGGAAATTTTGAGATAAGAATAATACTAATAACTGGTAGAAACGCAAGATACAATAGTACAGACTCTATTGAGTAAATATCTGCAAGTTTGCCAATTAAAGGCGAGGCAAGTCCGCCAAGACCATACGCAAGACCCATCATAAGACTTGATACCATTGATCTCCCTTTTGGAGCAAGTGTTTGAGCCATTGCAACAGCTAAGGGAAGTGAGGCAAACACAAAAAATCCAGAAATAAAAGCTCCGCCATAAACCCATTTTCCCGGAACCATCAGATAGAGCAAAGTAGCAGGTATCATCAAAATATTGCTCACAGAAAATATTATTTTATATCCAATTTTATCTGATATATACCCTGACATAAGCCCGCTGATTGTACCTGCAATAATATAAATAGCAACAATAGCACCCACAGATACTAAATCGTGCCCGTTTTTAGAAAGATAGATCGGCATAAATGTCATATAAGATTGGGCTACAATAGATCGCAATACCATAACCATCCAGATAAGGGCAATAGGCTTCCAAACATCACCAATGCTCTCCTTTAACGATCCTATAAAACCGCTGTTTTTAAATCCTTCGCTTATAGGCAGAGGGATATACACAACACATACAGCTAAGAAAACAAAACCGATTATCATTGTAAAAGGCATCTTTTCCAAACCAAAAGAGGCAACATACCATGATATAAAAATTGGACCCACTCCAAATGCAAATGTGCCTCCAGTGTTAAAAATGGATAAAGCAAAGCCCTTTTTTGAGCCGCTGTACAGAGGAACCATGCCTGTTACAGATGGATGGAACATTGAAGAGCCAACAGAGCCGATGGCAAGCAGCAGCATCAAAACATAATAGTTGCTGGCAATACCAGATAGAGGAATAAAGATAATTGTAAATAAAAGTCCGCAGAATATAAATGCCCGAGTCTGATATCTGTCTGCAAGATAGCCCACGCACGGCTGGATAACAAACGAGAGCATACGTACAAGACCAGTTATAACTCCTACCTGTGCAAGCGATAGAGAAAGTTTATCCACAAACACAGGCATCAAAGGGCTTGCAAATGAGCTGTAAAAATCACCGGTAAAATGAACAAGGGTGAGAGCAAAAATAATATTCATATTAACTTTGCTCTCATCTTTTATAATTGCTGTACTGTTTATACTCTCTGTCTGTGCTGCTGTGTGCATGGTATTACCTTAAAAATTAATCGAAAAAAGATGTTGTGTGTAAATAACCAACAACATCTGTAATCGCACAATTGTTATTTGATGCAACTTCTATAACTCTTTGTCTATCTGTAAACTGCTTCTTGATTGCCTGCGGTGTATTTTCTACAACAAACGCATGACCTGCCCAGCTCAACATATCCAAATCATTATAATCATTGCCGACTGCGGCTGCGTTCTGCTGTCTTATATCAAGCTGTTTTGCAAGCCATGATATAGCCTGACTCTTAGACGCTGCTTTGTTGAAAACCTCAATCCAGACAGATTGACCATCTAAAGGAGAGGTCGCCCTTATAACGCTGAATTGAGGAAGAGCTTTATCTATTATATCAGCAATTTCATGTCCTTTATTGGTAGGAACGATTGTAAGAAGCTCGGTTGCCTGTCCAAAATCTTTTACTGAACCAGCGTAATTGATTGGCGTGCAGAAATTTTTATAAAGCTCAAGGCGATAATTAAAATCTAAATTCCGACTATCGTTTTGCTGTCTGTACAGGCAGTAAGGGGTATCAGGTATTGGTCTGTGGATCATGTAATCCAATTTAAGAGCCTCAAAAAGATCAGCAATACAGCTTACATCATCTGATTCGAGCGAATGTTTTTTTATAATCAGTCTATCTGCTGGTTCTGTTCTTTTTTCTTCCTCTATCCGAGATGTTCTGTTTTTCTCTAAGTACTCTATTTTATTTGTCTGACGTTTCATTATGCCGGCTCCTGTTGAAAATATCAGATAGTCAACCGGCAAATCTTCACAATAAGGGGAAAATCCTATTTTTTCAACAGCCTGCTGAAACGAGTAGAGAGAGCGTCCTGTTGCAAAGACTCTTGTTACCCCCATATCTCCCAACTGCTCAAGAGATTGAAAGTCAAGGCGATTAATTCTTTTATCATCAGTAAATAGCGTACCATCAAGGTCGGTAATAAACATTTTTTTCATATCTAAGTTTCTATATTATAATATTTTTATTTTTTAAAAGCCGATGATTTATCGCTCGGTTATAAGAACAACTTCCAAATCCGTTAGGATTCTAAACTTATCTTTAATTTTTGTGCTGTATTATAAGACATTCCGGGAAGAGCTGCAATCTCTTCTACAGTTGCTTTTTTTATTCCGCTTACACCCTTGAAATGGTTAAGCAGCATAGCTTTTCTCTTTTTTCCAATGCCGGCAATACCATCTAAAATTGATGCTGCACCCCTTTTTGCCCTTCTTTGTCGTTGAAAGGTTATTGCAAAACGATGAGCCTCATCTCTCAATCTTTGAAGAAGATATAGGGCTTTAACTGTCTGAGATGATTGAGCCATATTTAAAGGATTGCTTCTGCCCTGAATATAGACTTTATCGTAAATCTCTCCTTTATCAGCATCTTTTTTTGCAAGACCAACCACCTTGATTTTATCTGTTAATTTTGGATTAGAAAATTCTAACTCTGCCAAAACCGCTGCTGCCATTGCAAGCTGCCCTTTACCTCCATCAACAACTAAAAGGTTAGGAAGATTGGCAAGGCTTTTATCAGATTTATCTAATTTATCATCTTTATGAATATCATCTTTATAAATACCAGTTTTATCAAAAGTACCCGATTTATCAATATCCGATTCAATATCCGATTCAATATCCGATTGGGTATTTGATTTGTTATTAGAATTGATAAAGCTGAATCGTCTTGTAAGCACCTCTGTCATATAGGCATAATCATCATGACCAACCACATCTTTAATGATAAATTTACGATAAAGAGATTTTGCAGGCTCTCCGTTTATAAATACCACCATTGAAGAGACTGGATCAGTGCCTGCAATATTGGAGTTATCAAAACACTCAATCCGTTCTGGATAATCTTTCATTCCAAGTATTTTTTGAAGCGTTGTTAACGTCTCTCGGTTTTCGTTGTTTTTAGATATAACAGCTTGAAGTTCCCTTTGTGCATTGTTAATTGCCATCTCAACAATACGCCTCTTTTCTCCCTTTTCCGGCACTAAAATATTGACCTTTTTTCCCTTTAAAGAGGAGAGTCTATCTTCAAGAAGTGCTCTATCTTCAAAATTTTCTGCTGCAACTATTTGAGGCGGAATAAATCGTCCGGCATCTTGATAATACTGCTTTAAAAATGCCTCGATTATCTTTGATGTAGTGCTTCTGTTAATACTGTTCTCAATGCTGCCGCCATCAAACAAAGTTAAATTTAAACCAACATCAAACAGGTGGTGCTCTGTGCCAACCACATAGCCTGAACGAACAAATAGAATAGTAACAACTGCCCTGCCCTGCTCTGATTCTACCGATGCCACAACATCTCTGTCCATCATATCAGTTGAAACTGCGATCTGCTGTTCAAGACTTCTTTCAATGGCAAATATGGTATCTCTTATCTGGGCTGCCTTTTCAAACTCCTGATGTTCTGCCTCTTGAGCCATCTCCTGCTTAAGTTTTTTTATCAAATCAGGTGCCCTGCCTTTAAGAAATAGAGTTACATCTCCGACCATTTTTTTGTAAATTTCTACCGAAACATCGTTGCAGCAAGGTCCTAAACACGCCTTTATCTGAAATTGAATACATGGTCTTGTTCTATTTTTAAAATTATTGTCACGACATTTTCTAAGTTTAAATATCTTGTTCACCTGCCTTAAAACTGTTTTGATGTTATGACCTGACGAATATGGTCCAAAATATAGGGCACCATCATTTTTAATCTTTCTCACAACCTGTAAAACAGGGTAATTCTGCGTCAAATCAATCTTAAAGCAGGGATAATTTTTTCCATCTTTTAAAAAGATATTATATTTCGGCTTATGCTTTTTTATTAATGTGGCTTCAAGAATCAGAGCCTCATTTTCTGTTGAAGTTAAAATAAGATCAAAATCAGAAATATTTTTTATAAGGATAGATGTCTTAGGATCGTGTCCTGATTCTCTTACAAAATATGATGCAAGCCTCTTTTTAAGGTTTTTTGCCTTACCCACATAAATAATCTGACCCCGATTATCTTTCATCAGATAGACACCGGGGTCAGACGGAGCAATATCATACTTCTCTTTGATTAAATTACTTTCCATAAAGCTCTTTGACTTTTTTCCGATCAATAGAACCATCGCTATTTTTAGGCAGAGTATCGACAAACTCTACATATCCCGGTTTTTTGTATCGGGCAATACGAGAGCCGACAAATTCGATTAGCTCTTTTGCTGTTAAATTTGAGCCTGCTTTTTTCACACACACAGCCTTTACACCTTCACCAAATTTTGGATCAGGCACACCAATTACACTTGTCTGTTCAATGTCAGAATGCTCTAAAATTACACTCTCAACCTCAGCAGGATAGACATTCTCTCCACCCGGTTTGATAAGCTCCTTTTCAGGCTTTCTCCCCTCAAACCATAGATAACCGTTATCGTCAACACGACCAACATCGCCTGTGTGATGCCACCCGTTTCTGATCGTTGAGGTGTCATAATCATCACTGCCTCTCTTCCAAAAACCTTGAAATACAAGAGGTCCTCTTACAGCAATCTCGCCGCTTTGAGAGCAAGGCAGAATATTATCGTTTTCATCAACAATTGCCATATTTGAGATACCGCACTGACGACCCGCAGAACCTAAACAGTCTAATGCGTCAGATAGAGTTACAAATCCTGATGTCTCACTCTGTCCATAAAGTATCCAGAACCGACTTGAAGTTTTTTCCGTAAATTTACGAATAGTGTCAGGAGCGTCTATTCCAACCGTATTTTTAAGAGAAGATATATCATAATGAGCCTTATCCTGCTCTTCCATAAGATTTGCAAGAATAGGAGGAAAACTTGCCATAATAGTTACTCTTTCCCGTTCAATCGAGGCAAGAGCCTCTTTTGCATTAAATTTTTCTATAATTACATTTTTGCCGCCCATCTGCATAACAGCAAGAGATAAATTCATACCAGTTATATGAAAAAGCGGCAGCATATTCAGATAGGTCTCTTTTTGTCCAATGTTCATGGTAAGACAGGTTTGAAGATTAGATGCAATTATGTTGTTATGAGAAAGTGCAGCTCCTCTTGGCTTTCCAGCAACTGCTGCTGTGTAGATAAGTGTAAAAAGATCATTAGGTTGATGAAAAAAAGGGGTAAAATTAGAGATAGAGCTGTCAGATGGTTTGCCGATTGGAGTTTGATCAAAATTTACCATCACTCCTGTAAAATTAGACGTACCATTTTCTGCGGGTAATGTAAGAGCATGAGCCTTTTCACTCTGGCTTGAATCAAAAAAGAGAATTTTTGCTTCTGAATCTTTCAAGATATATGAAATCTCATCATTGGATAAACGCCAGTTGAGCGGTACTAAAACAGCACCAATAGCAGATGCTGCACCGTACAGAAGAAGATATTCAACTCTATTCATCGATAGAACAGCAACACTTTGACCAGATGTAACTCCATAATTGGAAAGCGTGGCGGCAACAGAGTTTACCTGAATCAGAAATTCACTGAAAGTAAGAGATTTACCACCTTCAACGACTGCTGTATTATTAGGAAACAGTACACCATTTCTTTTGATCATATCATAGACAGAAAACGTAGAAACTGACATCATTGTTACTCCTTTTCTCCTTATTAATGGGTTATATTTCACTGCTGGTGAAAACCACTGAACTTGTTCAGTGGATGAAACCAGTA
>CAZIJN010000021.1:0-73559 GCA_964539635.1 uncultured Desulfobacterales bacterium
GCATAAAATTTCCTTTAAGCCCCCTAATCAACTCTTGCGATGAGCCTCACGACTCCAGCCCCTTGACTTGTCAAGGGGTAATTGACTTGCCTGCTTGTGTAATAGTAACTTGTCCCTTTCTATTATTTTTCTTAATTTTTTAAATAATTTGAGGAAATCATTAACAATGTTATCCGTTTTTTTCAAATACTATTTTGACTATCCTTATACTCAATTTTTAGCCATGCGATTTATCGCTCGGCTAAAAATAATTTCTACAAATAAGATATGAACGCTATATAGGCAAGATTAAGGAAATAGTCCAAAACAATGGCTTAACCGTACATGTTCTCTATATCTTCTTTATAATTATCCATGATAATATTTTTCTTGAGCTTAAATGTCGGAGTCATCATCTTATTTTCAATAGTAAACTCAGGAACTATGCTTATTTTCTTTATTGTCTCAAAAGAGGGAAGGTCTCTGTTTTTCTTTTTGATCTCCTCATTAATAAGACTCGCTATCTTTTCATGTTTAATTAATGATTCGTAACTTGAGTAATCGATTTTATTATCAGACGCATAATCCTTTATATTCTGCTCATCAAGAGTGACAATAGCTGTAAGATAGTTTCGCTTGTCGCCTATAACACAAACTTGGTTGATATATTTAGATGTTGCTATAAGCCCTTCAATACTTGAAGGAGCAACATTTTTACCACCTGATGTGATGATAAGCTCCTTTTTTCTGCCTGTAATTTTAAGAACATTGTTTGCGTCAATTTCGCCGATATCACCTGTTTTAAGCCAGCCATCTTCTGTAAAGGTGTCAGCAGTCTCCTGAGGCATTTTGTAATACTCTTTCATCACATTTCTGCCTTTTATCAGCACCTCGCCGTCATCGGAAAGTTTATGTTCAACGCCGACTCCGGGCTGTCCAACAACACCAAAATCGTAATCGTCAATCCGATTACAATGGCTGAATGATGTATCTTCAGTCATTCCGATTCCTTCAAGAATCAGAAGCCCGGCAGCATGAAAAAATCTTGCTATTTCAGCATTTAGAGGAGCTGCCCCGCTTATGCACCATTTTACCCGACCTCCAAGTGCCTCATTAATTTTTGAGAATACAAGTTTTTTTGCAACAGCGTATTTGATATTTATAGATAGGGGAATTGGAATTTTGTAAACTTTGCATCTGCTCACCTCAGCACCAACAGTGCATGCCCATCTGAAAATTTTCTCTGTAACACCCCCTTTTGCCTCTACGCCGCTTATAACCTTTGTATGGATTTTTTCAAAGATTCTCGGCACGCTTACAAACCAGTGGGGGGAGGCAAGTTTAAAATCTTCAAGAAGCGTGTTGATGCTTCTTGCAAAGGTTGTGCAGTTGCCTGTGATAATTGCTGTATAACTGCATGTTCTTGCAAAAACATGGGCAAGAGGAAGAAACATAAACATATCTTCGCCCTCTTTAAAAGAGGCTGACTGAAATACAGACTCGGCTGTAAATGTGATGTTGTCATGTGTTAGAACAGCACCTTTAGGAACTCCTGTAGTTCCTGATGTATAGACAATACCGGCAACATCTTGAGGAGTTAAACTGCTTGATCGTTTGTCAATTTCACTATCAGGTATATCAACTCCAAGTTTAAGAAAATCTCCAAACGAGATAACCCAGTCATTGCCTTCAGCCTCTCCGTTGAAAAGAATGACCTTGCGAACCGCTGGAATCTCATCTTTTATCTGGATAAGTTTTGCCAACTGGTTATTATCTTCAGCAAACACAACCACAGCATCAGAATGGTTGACAATATAGCCGCAATCCTTTGGAAGATTTGATTGGTAAATTCCGACTGTTGCAGCGCCTATGCTCATTGCTGCCATATCTGTCAATACCCATTTATAGCAGGTATAACTGATAATATTAACCTTATCTCCCTTTTCAACTCCAAGTGCTACAAGGCTTTTTGATACAGTCTTAACCTGTTCCTGAAACTGCCCCCATGTTACTGAATCAGGTTTCCCACTCCCGTCAAACCAGCGGTAAGCCATTTGATCAGCGTATTTAGCTACTGTTTTGGAAAGCATATGATGAACGCTTTGATAATTTTGAAATGCCATTGTTTCTCCTTAAGATAAACTCTCTTATATAAAATTTAGAGTAGAAAGTTGAAAAACTAAATTGGGTTTAAGTTCTTTACAATACTATTTAGAAAAATATCGATCTTAGAAGCGAATCAACAAGGCTGATGCAAAGAGCTGCAATAAGTGTTGTAAATCCGTTTTTTATCTCAAAATCCCCTACCATTTTATCAGTGAGAAAAAGCAGAAAAGCATTAATCACAAACTTAAACAGACCAAACGTGATGATCATAAACGGCAGACTCAGCAGTATGAAGAACCAGCCGGTAAAAAAACTGATAATAGAATAGACAACAGCAACTACAATAGCTGTCCAGTAGTTTTTGATGTAAATTCCCGGCAGCACATTAGCCACAATAAACACAGACGCACTAAGCAACACAATGTTCCAGACCATAGACATAATAAAAACCCTCCTTGAATTAATGGTTATAAAAAATAATGACTATAAAAATTTTTCAATCAGAACGATCTAACAACTCGTTAAACTCGTTAAAAACTTAAAAAGTATAACCTACACTAAAATGGATTCTTCCCGGACTCTCTTCATCTTCAGGGTCTAATTTGTAGCCATACAGCAGCCCAATAGGTCCGATTGGAGTGATATATCTAAGCCCTGCACCGATTGATGATCTAAATCCTCTTGATTCCAAATTATCGCTAAGATCATCTATCTTACCTGTATCCACAAAACAGTTGAGTTCTAAATTAGCCGGTATGTCAATTCTTGCTTCAAGGCTTGAGTTTATGGCAGTTTTTCCGCCCATAGTACCGCCATTCGTATCATATTCAAGCATATTCTCCTTAAATCCCCTCACGTTTGATGTCCCTCCAAGAAAAAAGAGCTGATCTTGTGCCACGCTGCTCTCCTCTCCAAAAGGCTGTATATATCCCATACGGGTACGCAGGGCAAATGTCACTTTGTTGAACGGAGAAACGTACTTTCTTAAATCGATCTGATATTTTAAAAATTTATCAAGCTCACTGTCAAATCCTGTATAAACGTCTGCAGAACAGCTTGATAAAAACCCTTTTGTCGGTCTAACTAACGAGTCTCTTGTATCATATCCGATTGCAAAAGATGTTATAAGAATATTTCGAGTCTCTTTTTCGTGTACGTCAAGAGCAGCATCGCCATAAACAGTTCTATTTTCATATGTAAAATTTAATGCTGCTGTAAGATTTTTTATAAACAGATGCCTTGAAAATCCGCTTTCATAACCCCATGCCTTGATACCAAAATTTTTATTCAACTCCTCTTTATCTTCAACATATATTCCGGCAGTTGCGTCAATCTCTGTACCTAAGAAAAACGGTTTTTTCAGCCCGCTTTCTGCCCTGTAGCCAATCCCGCTTACATTTGCAGCCACCCACGCATCAATTTCTTGTCCAAGAAAATTGTTATCTCCTACTTTTGTGTCTATATAAAGACTCTGCTCTGTATCGTAGCCTATAGCAGCCTCGACAAAATAGGGTTTTGCCTCTTCAATGGCAACCTCAATATCAGGAGCTTCCTCCATAAGGTTAAGCCCCGGAGATTTTACCTGAACATATTTAACAGCAGAACTCTCTCTTATCCGCTTTTCTGTGGTAAGAACTTTTTTTAAAGAAAACGGCTCTCCAGATTCTATATCCAGCCGTTTTTCAATAACATCTTTTTTAAGCCTTGTATTGCCTGAATAGTGGATATTTCCAAAACGTGTAAACTTGCCCTTGTCAACATAAAATACCAAATCTGCGGTTGATTTATCGCTGTTGAGCTTTACATCACTTTCAACCTTCACATGCGGATAACCAAGTTCTGAAACCATCATGCTCAGAGCATTTTCATCGCTTTTGACCATATATTCACGAAACGGCTCGCCCGGGCGTAAAGAGAGCTGTTCCATAGCCTGTTGTGTGTTGATAGCTGTTTTTTCATTTTTAGAAGGGGTTACAATTCCATCAAGACCTTTGATTTGCGAGCTTTTAACAACAGTCTGAATACCCTCATTAATATTAATTTCAATATCAACAAATTGAGTTTTTATATCCTCTTTATCTTTAGACGATCTCTTTTTCTCTTTAGACGATTGTTTAGAAGATTGTTCAACTGAATCTGAAGCGTTTAGAGCTTTGTCTGAACCGTTTAGAGCTGCGGCAATCTGTTTAGCCACTTTTGCATTAAGAAAACCTTTGCTTAGGTAAAGAAGCTCAATGGCATTTACATCTTTATCCAGCACTGCTGAGTTGTATCCCCCTTTTTCTAAAGTCCCCTTTTGGCGGGTCAGCATTGATTCAAGTATCTCTTCTTCTGAAACTCTTTTATTGCCCTTAATCAGAAGATGATTGACAACGGTTCTTACTCCTTCATTTATCATAAATTCAATAATCAATGTATTGCTGCTCGACTTTTTCTTAGTGCTGTCAGAAACTTTTTCCGATTCTTCCGCTCTGGTCTTGGTAAACTCAACTGTAACATCTTGAAAACCAGCCTCAATATAGCTGTTTTTTATATCAACTTTTGCCTTAGAAAGGGCTATATCATTGGCATTTCCCCTTTTCACAAGATTAACATTTTTTTTAAGCGATCTTTCAGAAAAAAAGCTGTTTCCTTTAAAGGTAATTTTATACTCTTGCCCCTCATTAATGTTTATCTCAACTGTAATTTTCTCTTTTCCTTTTTTCTTACTTTTTTCATCTGTTTTAATATTGTAATCAATTTCAGCATCTGGAAATCCTTTTTCTCTGTAAAATTGAATTAGAGCTGTAATATCTTTTTTCAGCCATTTTTCATTGTAGCAGTTTAGACTTCCCGGCATAAGTGATGAGTGCCAGCTTTTCATTCTCATCTTAAGGCGGATATCTGAAAAGCTGATGTTGCCTTTAAACACAAGCGACTTGATATTAATGCAGCCGTTTTGGTTAGATTTTTTTTGTTGATTCTCCTCAGCATAAGATTTTTGGACAAAAAGAGTATTGGATAAAAAAACTGAATTAACAAAGTATAGTATAAAAAAAAGAATACATAGTGATCTAATATAATTATCATATATTGATTTAACCAAATTTAGCATCCTCCCTACCTAAACTCTAAACGATAACGAACTTCACCGCCGAACTGACCTTCAGAATCTTGAAAGCCGCTGACTGAAATAGAATCTGTTACCTTATACTGAGCAGATGTTGTACTAACCATTATTCCATCTTCGTTTGCAGTGCCGTATTTCACAGTTATACGGTCAGTAAGCTCTTTGCCTACTGTAACATTAAGGTTGCCAAGCTCGCTGTCATTGCTGCTTGAGCTGCTGCCTGATTTATTGTTAAATCCAACTTCAAATATATCAAGACCAGTAGCTGATTTAAACTTATCCCCAACTGCTGAGGCTGCAACCTGTGAGAGCATACCGGCAGCAGAAAATGTTGTTCCGCCTTCAGCATCTATAAGCTCGGTAACAGTTTTACCCCTTATAAGAAGAGAGATTATATCTCCATCTTCAAGCCGAGGCTCTGATGAGAGTTTTAAAATTATGTTGTCTGGTGTTCCAGATACAGACAGAAGAATATCCCAGTCACGCACTGTACGGTGAGATTCAATATCAAGTTCAGGCTCAATTTTATACGGATTAACAAAGTCAATAATCCCGCGTGTGAGTTCAAACTCAGTTGACTGATAGTTTATTGTTCCGGGTTCTATTTTAGAGCGTCCAGATACTAACGGAGATGCAGCAGTTCCTCTTATTCTGATGTCAGGATGAATCTCCATGTATGCTAAATTGTTATCTACAATAAAAGGCTTTCTGCCCTTAACTGCAATATTGAGCTGCATATTTTCAAGAAATTGGTTTGCCTCTTTTGCTAATTTGACCTCTTTTCTGACTCTCTTTTTGTCTGTTATTTTTGATAAAAGCTTCTTTTCAACATGGATATCTCCCCGCCAATCTCCGTGGTTAATCCAGACGCTTCCCCAAAGTATGGTAGAGCTTTTTAGACTGCCTTTAAATTTAAGGTCAGCGTCCAAACTTCCTGTTAAATCTTCTATCATATTGATTGGAAGCTCTTGTGCATTAAGGGCAAGATTGATATCTTCCGGCATGAAATTTACTAACTTTGTATCTCCTGTTAATTTAAAACTACCTGATTTTGCACCTTTGAGCCTGCCGTCACTTACCCTGCCTGTGATCTGATTTACCCTTACTTGATTAACATCAGCTTTGATTGTACCGTTAATTTCATTAATTTTTACTATTGAAGCAACGCCGTCACCAGATTTAACCGGCACTGTAACGGCTATATCAATAAACTCTACAGTTGCATCAAGATCAGAACCTTTAATATTATCAGATTTTATATCAGCCATTAGATTTAGTCGTACAACTCCTCTAATATCAGGCATCTGTTTGACAAAAAGAGATATAAACTTGACTGGCAGCACAGCATCCGCCTGAGCTTTTATATCGCCTCCAATTCGTCCTGATCCTGCAAGAACAACCTCTCCATCTTCTGGAAGAGTGGTTTTAAATCGCTCAATTTTAAACGATTTTCCATCAATTAATGCCGTGATGTTTTCTGCCTTTACCACCATTTTTTTATTTTTATTTGTCGATTTTAAATTATCCGTGTTTTGCGGCTCTGAACTGTCTGCAAAAATAGCAGGAGCATTAAAAAGATTAAGAGACAGCTCTTTTAAGCTGCACCTGCCTGAAATTCTATTTAAGTTGTCTGCATTCCCTTTTATATCGACATTTCCGCTTATCGTTCCGCTCTCAACAGCTTTAACCTCTGCAAATGTAAGCCATGGAAGCAGCTCGGTTTTGTTAAAAACTGCCTGAACAGCAAAATTTTTGGATTTAAAATCAAAGTTTCCAGCAACATCAAAGTTAAGCTGACCGTTAAGATTGAGCTGGTTATCTTTTAAACTTAGCTTTGCACTAAAATCTTGAAACGGCTTATTCATAAGCGTTACCTGCTTTAATGAGATATCTGCATCAACCTTTGAAGATTTAATTGAATCAAAAGAGCCTTCAGCCGTTATAGAGCCAGAGGCAACCGCTTTTACAGCATCAGATTTTTTTAAAGATTCAATTAAAGTTAGATCAACTCCATTTGATAAAATATCCAATTTAAACTTTGGGCTTTGTTTTGAGTTAGATTTTTTTTGCCGGCTGTTTGTCTGGTTCTGGTTCTGGTTTTGATCAATCCAGCCCTTTGCTTGAATAATATTTTTAGAATCAAGAGTAACAAGAAGAGAGTCAATAACAGTTTTCTTATTCTGATACAGAGCCTTTAAACTTGCAGAGCCGATTTTCTGACCCATCAGATCAAGATTATCCCCAGAGGCATTTAAGGTAAGCGTAGGATTTTTAACTGTTCCGGTAAGTTTAGAGTCAGCTTTAAGTGTTGCTATGAGTTGTTGATCTTTAAGAACTTTAAAAGATTTCAAGATTTGAGCTATATCTATTTTATCAGAGGCAGCCTCAAGATTGAGAAGAGGATCAGCCATCAGCTTAAACTTTCCATCTTTTTGCGGTTCAATCACCCTTACGTTTCCATCAAGTTTTAGCGTTGAGCTGCATGATGCGATATCAAACTTATTTATCTTTACAACTCCGTTTGAGAGCACAAGATCAAAATCGCCTTTGTCTAACACAGGATAATCTTTATAACCTGCATTGTCTGCTTTAAGGGTCAATTTAATTTCAGGGTTGTTTAAGCTGCCTGCAAAATCCAATTTAAAGGAGCTGACTCCCTTTATGCCTTTTATATTTTCAGATTCAAAAAGCCTGCCTGCATCAATATTTTCAGCAGTAATATTAAATTTGCCTGTTATCTTATTTATATCTATCCCATCTATCTTTTTTTCATCTATCTTTTTTTCTGGCTGCTCTTTGCTGTTTTCAATCTTATCATTGCTGCTTGG
Source organism: uncultured Desulfobacterales bacterium (assembly GCA_964539635.1). Taxonomy (GTDB): domain Bacteria; phylum Desulfobacterota; class Desulfobacteria; order Desulfobacterales; family Desulfobacteraceae; genus Desulfamplus. The sequence continues at coordinate 8,023 of CAZIJN010000021.1, forward strand.
AGTTTTTTTATCTATCTGCTGTCCTCCATTTTTCATTAAAAAACCTTGCGGAAAAGCCTGTGCAAGAGAGATATGACCGCCTGCTTTTAATGAGGCATCAGGGTGTTCAATCTCTAAGCCTTTAATGGTCAGCTCCCGTTTTTTCATAATAATATCTGCGGCAATGCTGTTAATCTGCCGTCCCATTACGGTTCCATTCGGGTAATTTATTCGGCATGAAAAAGATGGATCGTTAAGCTCACCTGATAGAGCTGTATGAATTGATATTTTTCCGCTGATCTTTTGATTATCAACTGCTGCCATCTCTCCAGCCATTTTTAGAAGCTCTTCAGTAGCGAGATTGGCATCAGAAGTTAAATTAAATATTGGAAAGCTGTCGTGATCTGCTGACAAAGAGATATTTTTCACATCTCCTTGAAGAGTTAAATCGCTTCCGTTTAACTTCATTGAATAGTCGAAACGTACATCTGCTTTATCTGCAATATTTCCATCAGCTAACAGATTTATCTTTTTTATATCAACAAACATCTTGCCGCTTTCAGGCTTATTCAGTGATTTTTCTGATCTGTATAAAAACTCTCCATCTATAATATTTAGCTTGTTTAACGTTACTTTAAATGGCATTTTAAACGGTTTTTCTTTATCTTCAGGCTTATCTTTTTCTTCAGCAGGCGGAAAGGCTGATAAAATATCAAGTCTCTTTTCAGAGGTCATAGCAAGGGCAATGCGGGGTTTCTCAATAGTTATATCTTTAATAACAAGAGCTTGCTTTTTAATATTTGAGATATCAAAATCTAAATTATTAATATTTGCTGATTTATCAGATGTTTCAAAAATATTAGCCGTTAAAATATTTGATAGATCAAGATCAATATGGACTTTATCAATTGCAATAAGCTCATCATTATTTAAAGATAAATTATAGTTTTCAAGTGTTACATCACCATCAAGCAGGTCAATATCTAATCTTGTCCATGCCATCTTGCCCGGAATCCTTTTGTTTATCTGGCTTTGAAGCAGTTGGCTGCAATGGTCGGATTGAATGTAAAAAAATAGAGATGCAGTGCAGATCAATATAAATGAGATAGATATAGCTGTTAGAATCGCTATTGTTATAGCTGCTCGTTTAAATATATCTGCTCGTTTAAAATCAAATTTTTTTAAAACAGACTGGTTATTTTTAACAGGCTGGTTATTTTTATTTTTCATGTTGTTTATGCTCACACTGTTTTATAGAGTTTTATTTTTTTTATATCAATACAGCACTCAAAATGCTATGTTTATTGAAAAATAGAATGAATATTACATGAAAATATCAGGTAATTTAATAGAAAAAGGATATAAAAGGTTAATTTAGTTAAATATGATTATTGATCAAGCTATAAGTGTATTAAAGCAGGAGGCAGAGAGCATTCTACATCTGACAGAAAAAATTGGATATGATTTTGAAAAGATGGTTGAAGTTATATGCCGCTCTACAGGCAGAGTGATTATTTCAGGTATTGGAAAATCGGGTCTTATTGGAAGAAAAATTGTTGCAACTCTTTGCAGCACAGGAACAAATGCAATGTTTCTGCACCCGGTAGAGGCAATGCACGGTGATCTTGGAATGGTCTCAAAAGATGATGTTTTTATTGCAATCTCTAACAGCGGAGAGACTGGGGAGTTAAATATATTGCTGCCGTCTATCCGCTCGCTTGGCTGCCCTATGATTGCATTTACAGGCAATCCAGACTCTACAATGGCAAGAAAGTGCGATATTGTAATAGATACAGGCGTTGAAAAAGAGGCTTGTCCGTTAGGACTTGCACCGACATGCAGCACAACTGCCCAGCTTGCAATGGGAGATGCTCTTGCTGTTGTGCTTATAAACAAAAAGCAGTTTAAATTGAGTGATTTTAAAAAATCCCACCCGGGAGGTTCTCTTGGACAGAGGCTCTCTTGCATGGTTGGAGAGATTATGTTCTCTAACATCACTGAACGTACTATTCCTACTGTTCCACCTGCTGCGACAATGTCAGAAGCTATAGCTCAAATGGATAAATTCAAAATTGGTGCTGTGTTTATTCTTGAAAGCGACAACACTTTGGCAGGAATCATAACAGATGGGGATATCAGACACTGTATTGCAGAACGCTCTTCTGATTTTAATACAATGAAAGTTGATCGGGTGATGACCAAAACACCTCATGTTATTTTGCCAGAACTTCCTCTTTATGATGCTTTAAACATCATGGAGCAGCATCAGATAACAATACTTCCAGTTACAGATTCACAAAAACGTCTTGTCGGTATTTTACATCTGCACGATATACTTGGAAAAGGTGCTTTTAAATTTACAGGATAATTTTTTAAAAATAGCAAAAGGATTAATCTCATGGATATGAAAAATCTGGATACCCGGATACAGACACTTGGAGAGGCAAAGATTCCATCACCTTTAAGGGGCAGAGTAAAAGGGGGATATACAACCCGTTTTGCCAAAGATAGTGATAGAGTAGTTGGTATTATGGATCAGGAGACTATTTTAAACTATATTGAAAACAATATTGAGATTCCAAGTTTTGAATTAGCTGGACCAAGGGAAAAGATATATTTTGATCCAAACAAGCTCAAATGTGCGATTGTAACCTGCGGAGGCTTGTGCCCGGGTCTTAACGATATTATTCGTTCTGTTGTTTTAGAGCTTTACCATTGTTATGGTGTGAGAAATATTTATGGAATTAAATATGGTCTTCAAGGTTTTATCCCTGAATATGGGCATGATGTTGTTGAGTTTACACCCCATTCAGTAGCCAATATTTTAGATATGGGAGGCACAATACTTGGATCATCGCGGGGAACACAAAATATAGATGCTGTGGTTGACTGTTTAGAGCGTATGAATATTGGAATTTTATTTATGGTCGGAGGAGATGGAACTCTTGTTGCGGCAAACAAAATAGCTGATGAGATAAACAAGAGAAATCTTAAAATAAGCGTTGTAGTAATTCCTAAGACCATTGATAACGATATCTATCTTGTGTCAAAAACATTTGGATTTGATACAGCCGTAGATATCGCCACAAGTGCTATTAAAGGTGCCCATAATGAGGCAGAAGGATATCCGTATGGAGTCGGACTTATAAAACTTATGGGTCGTCATGCAGGATTTCTTGCTGCAACCGCAGCACTTGCACAGCAAGATGCCAATTTTGTTTTAATACCTGAGATCGATATTGATCTTTACGGTGAATCTGGATTGTTAGCAGCTCTTGAGAAGAGGCTTATGGAGCGGAAACACGCTGTTATTGTTGTTGCAGAGGGTGCGGGTCAAAAATTTTTTACAGACCAGAAGACTGAATATGATCCATCAGGCAACATCAAACTTAAAGATATCGGCGTGTTTCTCAAAAATGAGATCAACGACTGGTTTGCCAAAAAAAATATTGCAATAACGCTTAAATATATTGATCCAAGCTATATGATCAGAAGCCTTCCGGCAAACGCTAATGACAGTGTTTTTTGCGGATTTTTAGGGCGTGATGCTGTTCATGCAGGAATGGCAGGCAAAACAAAACTTTTAATAAGCCATTGGAACAACACATATGTGCATATTCCAATGGAGGCATCTGCTGGTAAGCGTAAAAATGTGGATCCTCACGGCAAACTTTGGCAGTCTGTTCTTGAATCCACAGGTCAGGGGTCACTTACAAGTTAATAGCTTTCAATCTCAACAAATTGGTTGTTTTTTATGGTAAGAAAAAAAAGCTCTTTTTGTATATTGCCATTTTTATCAAACATGGTCTCTCCAGTTACACCATTATAGATGATATTGCCTGCAAGTGCCTTTTGTAAAGATGCTCTTGAATTAACAGATTTATCCATAGCTGTTTTGATAAGCATTGATGCAGTATCGTATGCAACTGCTTCGATAAATCCCGGCTCTTCACCATACATAGCTTTGAATGCCTCTGTAAAATTGGCAGCTTCAGGCTTTCTGCTTTTGGCAAAAAAACCATCTGTAATAACAGCGTTCTGTACATGCGTTGATGAGAGCTTTAAAAGAGCTTTATTATGCCAGATATTTGTGCCGAGAAGATAGAAATTTTGTATATTGTTAGATGTCAGTTGCGGCAGAATCTTTGCAACCTTTAATGGTGAGTCTGGTATAAAAATAGCTGTTTTATATATAGGGTTTGAATCTTCAGGCTGAAACAGAGCATCTGATGGGTTCATGTTGTTATCTAACTGCTGCGGAAGATTAGCAGCTAATTTTTTTATAATATCTGAAAAATTTTTCTTTTTTTCACGATAAACTTCAGTAAATACGATATCTCCTCCTGCTTGGTTCACTGCCTGTTTAAATAGGCTCGTAAATGTCTGACCATATTTATCATTTGGAGAGAGCACAGCAAATTTTTGTACCTTAAGTACCTCTCTTGCATAGGATACAAGCCCTTTTATCTGCATCTCTGGTGTGATGAAGTTGGCAAAAATATAATTTCCAGTTGATATTATGTCGCTCTTCTGGGTCATGCAGATCATAGGTATCTGATTTTTTTGTGCCTCTTTTGCAGCAGCTTCTGATGTAACCATAGGACCTGCAATAGCAGCAATATCACTTTGTGCAAGCTCTTGAACACACTCGACAGCTTTATAATCATTAGATTGAGTATCTTTTATAACAAATATAATGTCATTGGTGTTGTATAGAGTCTTTGCATCTTCAAGTGCCATTTTAACTCCTCTTAAAGCCTGTTTTCCAAATACCTGATATTTTCCAGAAAGAGGGAGCATACAGCCGATACTATTTTTAGCAAACGATTTGAGTTCAATCTCTTTGAGAAGTTTTTCAGCCTCTCCAACATGTTTGTCATTAGGATATTTTGAGATGAATTTACTTAAACTCTCCTTTGCCTTTTTGTTATCATTTTTTTGGGCATAGCCCGTTCCCATTCTGTACAGAAGAATCGACTCAGGTATCATGTTTTTGTCTGACTGCATTATATGCTCTAAATCGGTTGTCCTCATTATAGAGAGCAGTGCGTCAATTTTGCCTAAAAGCCTTTTTTTGTCTGCTCCTGAATATTTTTCAAGCAGGTTGTTGTAAATATTTAAACCTGAGTGGTAGTTGCCAGCCTTTATTGCCGCATCTGCTTTATGTTCAATATTATAATATGAGGGTTTAGATACTTTAGGAGCTATTTTTTGTACGGTTTGATCCTGCCGCCCTGCTTTAGACGAAGAGTCGGGCATAGTTAACAGCGGACTGCAAGAGGTGAATAAAAACGATAGAACAACACAAATGATAGCTGGGAACAAAATAGGGGGTCTGTTTTTTAGCATCATAAAATATATCCTAATTATTGTAGTTAATAAAGAAGCGATTTGTTTGTAAAAAAATATCATAGATTTAAAAAGTTTTTTATCAGCTCTTCGGCTTGCTCTCTCTTGTCAGGAGCAAGCCAGATCATATCATTATCCTGTCTTAACCATGTAAGCTGTCGTTTTGCATATCGTCTTGTATCTCGTTTTAATAGGCGTATTGTCTCGTCCCAACCCATTCTGCCGCATAAAAAATCACAGATATGACGATAGCCGATAGACTGCATTGATTTCAGCCCGCAGCCGTAACCTCTTTTAATAAGAGATTTTACCTCATCAACAAATCCTTGTTCAATCATCATATCAACCCGCTGTTCGATACGGCTATATAAAATAGCTCTATCCATGAAGAGAGCTATTTTAAGAGGAATATACCGCTGAGAAGAGAAACCATGTTGATTTTGAAAATGTGAGATAGGTTTGCCTGTAACTTCAACAACTTCAAGTGCACGGACAATTCTAAAACTGTCATTTTGATGAATTCGCTCGGCAGCTTTGGGATCAAGAACAGCAAGTCTTTGATGCAAAATATCGCTTCCCTTTTCCGCATTTTCCCGCTCAAGTCTTTTAATCACTTCTAAATCAACAGTTCTATCTCTAAAAAGCCCATGAACGAGTGCTTTGATATAAAATCCTGTACCACCAACAACAATAGGCAGCTTTGACCGAGAAGAGATATCATTGATAGCTGCATCAGCTTTCTGCATATATTTACCAACATCAAACTCTTCACAAGGTTCGAGAAAATCGATCAGATGATGCACAGCAAGTTCACGCTCTGATTGGTTTGGTTTTGCAGTTCCAATATCCATATATTTATATATCTGCATGGAGTCTGCACCAACAATTTCGCCATTAAATCTTTGTGCAATATCAATGGCAAAGCCTGTTTTTCCGATTCCTGTGGGACCACATATAATAACTATTTTCTTTTTCACGGAGCTATTAAATAATATCAATTGGCTTAATGATATTATTATATCCTTCAATTAAAATTTACTGACCAAATTTCCATGTTGTGCCAGATGGAGAATCTTCTAAAATAATTTTCATAGCATCAAGCTCTGCCCTTATCTCATCTGCTCTTGCAAAATTTTTAGCTTTTCTTGCCTCTGTTCTCTCCAAAACCAATTTATCTATCATTTTTGGATCAAGCGAGCTATCAGCAAGACCAGCCTCTTTTTTTGCTTTAAAGTACGACTCAGGAGATTGGGATATAATACCGAGTATATTGCCCATTCTTTGAAGATCAGCAGCAATTATTGATAACTGTTGGATAATATCGGGTGAGATAGAGTTTTCATTTTGAGCATAATCTCCAACGCTATCTAAAATTCTATTTCCTCTCTTTACAGTATCAAATATGGTTGCAATTCCTCTTGCAGAGTTGAAATCATCGTCCATATCCTCTTTAAAAGCTGCCCATGACTCTCCGCCACATATATTTTTTATACTATCATCTTTGTCATTCACAATTACAGAGTCACTCTTTTCGGATAAGGTTATTCCAGCCTTAGATGCACGATCCAAAAACCCATAAATTTTATCTAAACTTGATATAATCTCGTCCATTGAATTTTCGTTATAATCAATCGGGCTTCTGTAATGTTTTGAAAGAAGAAAAAGCCTTATAACTTCAGGATGATATTTTGCAAGAACATCTTTTATCATGGTAAAGTTGCCAAGAGATTTAGACATCTTTTCATTATTTATATCGACAAAACCGTTATGAATCCAATATTTTACAAACTGCCTGCCAAATAGAGCCTCAGATTGGGCAATCTCGTTTTCATGGTGGGGAAATATTAAATCTTTGCCTCCGCCATGAATATCAAAACTTTGACCTAAATAACGGTTGCTCATGGCAGAACACTCAATATGCCAGCCGGGTCTTCCTGGTCCCCAAGGGCTTTCCCATGCAGGCTCTCCGGGTTTTGCAGGTTTCCATAGAGTAAAATCCATTGGATTTCTCTTTTTTTCGTCAACAGCAATTCTGGCACCTGCAATCATATCATCAGGATTTCTACCAGACAGCTTTCCATAACCTTCAAATGACTCGATGGAGAAAAAGACATCACTGCCCTCTATATAATAGGCTTTGCCCTTTTCAATAAGCATCTGGATAAAGTCGATTATATCACCAATGTGTTCAGTAGCTTTAGGTTCAATGGTAGGTCTGAGCACATTAAGAGCATCCATTTCGTTGTGAAATTCATTGATATATTTCTCAGAAATTTCAATGCAGGAGAATCCAGTCTCATTTGCCTTTTTGATAATCTTGTCATCTACATCAGTGAAGTTTCTAACATAACAGACATCATAACCAGACTCTTTAAGCCATCTGAAGATCACATCAAATATCACTACAGAACGGGCGTGTCCAATATGGCTTGTATCGTAAACAGTAGGACCGCAGACATACATTCCAACTTTATTGGGTTCTAACGGTTCAAATATCTCTTTTTTCCCAGTCAATGTGTTATAAATTTTTAAGCTCATATAGTTTTTTATCCTAAATTGATGTTGAAAAGTTATTCTGCCTTATTTTTCAGCCTTGCGGTTTGAGTTGGAAATTTTTGTTATTAAAACAACAGCATGAGCAGCTATCCCCTCTCCTTTACCTTCAAAACCAAGACCTTCAGTTGTGGTTGCCTTTACATTAACAGATTCTGATGATATTTCAATGGCAGCAGCAATTTTATGCTCCATCTCCCTCTTGTACGGTTCAAATTTAGGAGCTTGAGCAATTATGGTGCAGTCAATATTTTCAATAGCATACCCTTTATCTTCCACCATATTTGCACACTGTCTTATAAGAATGATGCTTGATATATTACTGTAATTTGGATCCGAGTCTGGAAAATGTCTGCCGATATCTCCAAGACCGGCTGCACCAAGCATAGCATCGCAAATGGAATGAAGAAGCACGTCAGCATCTGAATGCCCCTGTAACCCCTTATCAAAGGGGATACGGACACCGCCGATGATAAGCCTTTTTTCGTCCACCAACTTATGAACGTCATAACCCGAACCAATTTTGAATTTCATGGTAGATTCCTTTCATATCTTTTTTTCAATTTAAAACATTTATAAAATTCAAACCATACAATAGTCAAACTTCCTGCTGCAAAACATAGCAGCGATTGAAAGAGATTAATCCTCTCAAATCTGAATAGATCAAGCAATATAGGCAGATTAAGGGTTAAAATCAGAAAAAATAGAGCACCTCCTACAACCCATTTTACCGCCCTGTTAGGTGTAACAATAATATGAAAAATGTTTTGGGTCCATGAACGGTTAGATAAGATTACTGCAACATTTGATATAATTAAAGTGGTAAAGGTCAAAGCCCTTACAGCTCCTTCTGAATAACCCATACGAAGTGACAAAGTATAAACTAAAATTACCATAATAAGAACAGATAGCCCTTGAGTGCAGCTCATCATTATCTTGTCTATTCCAAAAAACGGCTCATCAATTCTTGCAGGTGGACGCATCATAATATCCTGCTCCTCCTGTTCAGCCTCAAAAATAATGGAACATGCGGGATCTATGATAAGCTCCATAAATACAATATGAACAGGCATTAAAATCAGCGGAAGGTCTCTGAAAAATATAGGCATGAGTGACAGCCCTGCAATAGGAACATGAATGGCAAAAATATATCCAAGTGCTTTTTGAAGATTATCAGATATCCGTCTGCCCATTCTTATCGCACCAACAATTGAGGAGAAGTTATCGTCCATCAGCACTAAAGATGCAGATTCACGGGCAACATCAGTCCCTTTTTCTCCCATTGCAATGCCTATATCAGCAGATTTCAATGCTGGAGCATCGTTCACGCCGTCTCCAGTCATAGCAACAATCTCACCATTTTTTTTAAGGGCAGTAACGATTTTAAGTTTCTGTTCAGGAAGCACCCTTGCAAATATATTTGTATCTTTTATCTGTCTGCAAAGTTCCTCTTCACGCATCTGGTTCAGCTCCTCTCCAGTAATAGCAGGGTTTGTAGAGGTAAGAGAATCTTTTAAGCCTATCTTTTTTGCGATATTTTGTGCAGTAACTGGATAGTCACCTGTAATCATAACTACTCTGATGCCGGCTTTGTAGCACTCTTCAACAGCCTTTGGAACACTTTCTCTTATTGGATCAGAAAGTCCGATAAGACCGATAAACTTAAAATCAAAAGCGTGCTGATCATATGGCAGATTTGACAGATTCTTTAAATCTATTGCAGCTTTTGCAACTCCAAGAACACGCAGCCCTGATGAAGCCATATTTTCAACAGATTGTGCATATCTTGCTTTAATTTCTTGATCTAAATGGCAGAGATCAAAAACTGCCTCTGGTGCACCTTTTGCAGCAATAGTCTGCTCTTTGGTCTCTGCATCAGTAAAGACCCTTGACATTGCAAGCATTGTTTTTGATAGAGGATACTCTTTAACCATCTGCCAATCTGTATGAATATGCTCTGTATTTAGAAGATAAGCCTCAGCCATCTCTTTAATTGCCCGTTCCATTGGGTCAAATGGGTTGATCTGGCTTGATAAAACTCCAAACTCTATTATTTGGTGGAACTGTTCTGGAAATGGAGTATCTCTATTAAATTTATCAACATCATAGATATCCTCGCCATTATAAAGCCTTGATACTCTCATTTTGTTCTGCGTAAGAGTTCCTGTTTTATCAGTGCAAAGAACTGTAACAGCTCCTAAAGTTTCAATGGCAGCGGGCTTGCGTGTAAGAACAGCTCTTTTTGACATTCTCCACGCTCCGATTGCTAAAAAAACCGTTAAAACAACAGGAAACTCTTCAGGCAGCATTGCCATAGCAAGGGTTATTCCAGCAAGAAATCCATTGAGCAGATCACCTCTGGTTAAAGTGTAAACAATAACCAGCATAAGACACATGCAAAGCCCAATAACTGCAAGCCTTCTGACAAGCGAGCCTATCTCTTTTTTTAGTCTGGTCGGCTCCTCTTTTACCTGATCAAGTGCTTTTCCAATTTTTCCTATCTCTGTATTGATTCCAGTTGCTGTAACCTGTAAAACTCCGTTGCCCTGAACAACCATAGAGCCTGAATAGACAAACGGGAGATCATCACCTCCGGGCTGCTGAAGGCTCTCTATCTGAAGAGGTTCTTTAATGCTGCTATTTGATTTTATATCTGATTTACCGTCTGATTTAGTAGAGATTTTAGACTCTTTATATTCTGATTTACGAACAGCTACTGACTCGCCAGTCAATAGAGATTCATCGACCATAAGATTTAGAGAATAGAGAACAACTGCATCAGCAGGCACGCGATCTCCCTCTTGCAGCACAAAAATATCTCCTATTACAAGCTCTCTTCCAGCAATTCGTCTTTCAACGCCGTCACGGATAACTAAGGCTCTTGGACTTGCCATATCTTTAAGGGCATTGAGTGCATTGTCTGTCTTTTTTTCCTGATAAAACTCAATCCCCATAATTATAAATACAAAGCACAGCAGAAGCACGCCCTCTTGAAGATCGCCTAAAATAAGATATAGTGCTCCTGCTGATACAAGCAGAAGAAACATAGGCTCTTTTACCACATCAAACCCTATTGCAAAAATGGTTCGGGGCTTTGATGAGGGAAGTTCGTTGTAACCTTCTTCTGTAATCTTCTCTTCTGCCTCTTGCTGGGTAAGCCCTCTATATTTTTCTAATTGCAAGTCTGATTGTATCACTTTTGCTATCCTTTGCTGCAATATTGGAAATATGATAAATTTTGAAATAGAATTTTAAATATATTTGAGACATATAACAGAATAATATCTGTAATTAAAGATGCTGATTAAGTTTTAGAAGTAACTTTATCTTGTTTCTTGCTAAATACTTGCTAAATAATGGTGATAGTTGATATAAAAAAGAGATAGTTTTTAACACTATACTATTTGATAACATATTAAATTTATAGATAATATGTTATATCAGCCAAATTAAGATTCATGTGGTTAAAACCAATAAACAGCAAGCATAATCGGAAATAAAAGCACAGGCGTAATGGAAATTATTAATATTAAATATGAAAAATGGCAGGAACAGTTAAAGGAAAGTATTACAGATTTTGGTCAATTTACTAACTATTTTAAAAATAAACTGGCAATCAGCTTAGATGACAGCGATATTAGTGAAATAGAGAAAGCAGCTTCAAGATATCCAATGCGTATTACTCCATACTATCTTTCACTAATTAAATCTGTAGGAGACCCAATCTGGAAGCAGGCAGTTCCTGATCCTGCTGAACTTATCAACCCCTTGTTTGAAAAAACTTCTAATCCAATAACGGTTGATGATCCTCTGCATGAAGAGCCTCAATCTCCTGTTCCTTCAATTATACACAGATACCCGGACAGAGTTATTTTTCTTGTCTCCAATCAATGTGCCATGTATTGCCGCCACTGTATGAGAAAACGAAAAGTCGGCTTAAATATACAAAGTGCGGATAGTTTTTGCAGTATAGAAAAGGGGTTGGAATATATCAAGAGCAGCGGCAATATACACGATGTTATTCTCTCAGGAGGCGACCCGCTGCTTTTAACGACAGAGAGGCTTGACAGAATTTTATTTTCACTTAGACAGATAGAGCATGTACAGACTATCAGAATCCATACAAGAGTGCCTTGCACGCTGCCGTTTAGAATTACCGACAATCTTGCTTCAATGCTTGAAAAACACCACCCTCTTTATATCAATACCCACTTTAACCACCCTTCTGAAATAACTGATGAATCTGCCTCTGCCTGTGCTAAACTTGCCCATACCGGTATTCCGTTAGGTTGTCAGACAGTGCTGCTAAAAGGGGTAAATGATACTGCTGAAGTTATGACAGAGTTGATGAGAAAACTTATCAGCATCAGGGTTAAGCCCTATTATCTGCACCACCCTGATGCAGTTGCTGGAACCGCCCATTTTAGACCATCTCTTGATACTGGTCTAAATATCATTAAAGCAATGAGAGGAAATCTTACAGGCATTGCGATTCCTCAGTATATGATCGATCTGCCGGGAGGTTATGGAAAGGTTCCTGTATTGCCAGATTATATAAAACAGAGAGACGGCAGAAAAGCAGTTGTTGAAAACTATCAAGGCAGACTTTGTGAATATAGATTTTAAATTATCATTGCTATTTAAACTATTTTATAACATTTAAAGAGATAGTGATTTTATAGACAATAGTATGAATCAATATTTAAACTGTTATTCAAACAACAGCATAAGGAGGATAAAAACAATGTTAATCGGAATACCAAAAGAGATTTTAGCAGAAGAAAATAGAGTTGCAGCTACTCCAGAAACAGTCAAAAAATTTATTGCCCTTGGTTTTGAGGTAGCAGTCGAGTCATCAGCAGGAGAAGGGGTTCTGATAAGTGATGATGACTATAAAGCTGCTGGTGCTAAATTATTTGCTGATCCTGAAAAGCTGTTTGCTGAATCTGAGCTTATCTTAAAGGTCAAACAGCCGGAATTTAATAATAAGGTAGGAAAGCATGAGGTAGAGATGCTTCGTGATGGAGGAATGCTTATAACCTTTCTTCATCCAGCTTCTCCTTCCAACCATGATATGATCAAACGTCTTAGAGATAAAAAGCTAACATCATTTACTATGGACGGAATCCCCCGTATATCTCGTGCCCAGAGAATGGACGCTCTATCTTCAATGAGCACTATAACAGGATATAAGTCTGTGATAATGGCTGCCAATAAGATGCAGACATTTGTTCCAATGATAGGCACTGCTATCGGAACTATAAAACCAGCCCGATTTTTAATTATCGGCACTGGTGTAGTCGGACTTCAGGCAATTGCCACAGCAAAACGGCTTGGTGCAATTGTTAAAGCTGTTGATATTAGAACAAATGCCTGTACAGAGGCTAAGAGTTTAGGAGCTAAATCTGTTGAGTTTGATATTCCTCAAGAGCTTGCTGTTGCAGAAGGAGGATATGCAAAAGCTCTTGAAAACGAGTGGCTTGAAAAAGAGAGAAATATTATCAATCAGCATCTGCAAGAGTCTGATGTTGTTATTTTAAGTGCTCTTGTGCCAGGTGAAGTTGCACCTGTTTTGCTAACTAAATCTATGGTATCTGCCATGAAACCCGGGTCTGTTATTATTGATGTTGCTGTGGATCAGGGCGGTAACTGCGAGATTACAGAAGCAGGCTCTTTTGTTCAAAAATTTAATGTCAATATATGCGGAATACAAAATATCCCCGGAAGAGTTGCCGTACATGCAAGCTGGCTGTATGCCAATAATATCTATTACTATGTAGAGAATCTATTCAAAAAGGGGATCGGCACACTTGATTTTGATGATGAGATTGTATCGCACTCTCTTGTTACTTACGATTCTCGTATCCATTATAAAGGTGCATTAAAAGCAATGGGGATAACCGCATAATTTATACTAAAGCCGATAGTTATGATGTGTCTATCCGTACAGTTTTAACTTTTAAGAGAATAACAAATTTGGAATAAACAATCATTTTATGATTCATACAAATCAAAGGAATCAAGATGAACGATCTACTATTGATGTTAGGATTTTTTATAGCCTCTTTTTTTATAGGATATCTATTAATATCAAAAATTCCCTCTCTTCTGCACACTCCGCTTATGTCGATGAGTAATGCTGTCTCTGGAGTTACTATTTTAGGTGCAACTCTTCTGTTTACAGTACCTTGTACAGGCATGGAAAAGGTGTGTGGTTCAATTGCTATAATAGCAGCAGCCTTTAATGTTGTAGGTGGATTTACAATTACAGACAGAATGCTTGGTCTTTTTAAAGACAAAAGAGATAAAATTAAATAATAACAAGTAATTAAATGGTAAAGAGATTAATAATATTATGAGTCTGATTATTGATTTTATAGTTATTTTTGCTCTAATCTTGGGCATATGGCTTTTTAGTGAACCACGAAAGGCAAAATTTGGTAATTTGACCGCTGCATTTGCAATGCTGTGTGCCTTTATTCTAATTCTATATCGTAACCAGATTATAAGCGGAGGCGTTGTTGGAGTATCGCTGCTTGCCGGCGCTGCGGCTGGTTATATTGTGGCAAAAGTTGTCAATATGCGACAGATACCTGCAATGGTGGCTGTTCAAAATGGAGCTGGTGGTGCAGCAGCTTTTCTTGTATCGTTTGTAGAGCTTGCAAGAAATGGTCAATCTCTTGATTCAATAATTGTGGTCTCAGGCATCATTGGGCTGGTAGTTGGTTCGTTTACTTTTAGTGCCAGTATGGTGGCAGGGGCAAAATTAGCTGATAAGATGAGTCAGCTTCCCCAAATATTGCCGAATCATAATGTTTTGGTTTTAACTACTATCTGGTGTATTCTTGCTGCTTGCTGCACCTCATTTCATGTGCCGGATAGTATTGCATTTTATCTTTATATCTTAGAGATATTGCTCTCGCTGCTCTTAGGAGTACTTTTCTCTATACGTATTGGTGGTGCTGATATGCCGGTTCTCATCTCATTTTTGAACTCAATGACCGGTTTAGCCGCATCATTTTGCGGAATAGTTTTATCCAATCGCCTGTTGATTGCTTTTGGTGCAATAGTGGCTGCATCGGGCTATATTTTAACCTATCTGATGTGCAAGGCTATGAATCGAAATCTTTTGAGAATATTTTTACCTGAAGCATTAAATAGAGTCTCAAACAAGAAAGATGTTGTTAGTATCCCTATTGAAGAAACAGCTTCAGAATCAGAAGAGAACGCTTCAGTAGCTTCTGTTGGACAAGAAGAACAAGTTGTAACATTAAATCCTTTTGAAAAGGCAGGCGGGCTTTTGATGGCTGCCCAGAAGATTATAGTTATTCCGGGTTATGGAATGGCACTTGCCCAAGCCCAGATGGAGGTTGCAGCACTTGCTAATAGATTAGTTGAAATGGGTAAAGAGCTAAAATATGCTATTCATCCAGTTGCAGGAAGAATGCCGGGACATATGAATGTTCTGCTTGCAGAAGCTGATGTTGATTACGATATGCTTATAGAGATGGAGGAGATTAACGCTGAATTTAATTCAACTGATCTTGTTTTAGTTGTAGGTGCCTGCGATGTTGTAAACCCTTCAGCCATAGAGGTGGAAGGCACCCCGATTTCGGGAATGCCGATCTTGATGGCACATGAGGCAAAAAATATCATTGTATGCAATTTTGATGACAAGCCCGGCTACTCTGGTGTTCACAATCCTCTATATAAAAATGTTAAAACTATAATGCTCGAAGGGGACGCAAAAGCCACAATCTCTCAATTGAGAGCATTGATAAAGTGATATCTGAATTAAATCTTGAAAAAGTGTGTATTGTGTGTAGAATTAGCAGATGAATAGCAAAGACATTATAAAAAGGCTCAAGCAAGATGGATTTGAGCATACTCATACAACAGGAGATCACTGGAAATTCAAAAAAGCAGAAAGGATAGTGGTAATTCCACATCCTAAAAAAGACCTTCCAATAGGAACTGTTAGAAATATATACCGGCAAGCTGGCTGGGAATGGGGGCAATGATGAAATACCCTGTTTTAATACACAAAGATGCGGACTCTGAGTTTGGAGTAACTATCCCCGACATTCCAGGGTGCTTTACTTCAGGTAAAAGCATTAGTGAAGCACTGCAAAATCTTCAAGAGGCTGTAGTCTGTTACTACGATGGAGAAAATACAACCGTTCCTCCTGATGCATCAAAAATTGAAGATGTTATAAATAGACAGGATATTGATGCTGAGGGTGGTTTCTGGCTGCTGGCAGAGATTGATTTTTCATTTCTTTCAAAAAAGAGCATTCGTGTCAACATCACCATACCTGAATACAAATTGGCTATGATTGATAGAGGAGCTGCAAAACGAGGGCTTACAAGGTCTGCATTTCTTGTTCAAGCTGCAGAAGAGATACTATAATGAATTTAGAGACTTCCTGCAATCAATGCGGGAAGTCTCTCTCTATCCCTGCCGACATAAATCTGTTCATTGTCTCCTTCCTTTGTTATATCAAGCATTTACAGAGATATCATTAGTTTTTAAATTAGCGGTGTTATTATGAATCTGACCAGAGAAGAAAAAAGCTGGATACTTTACGATGTTGGAAATTCTGCATTTGTTCTGGTGATGGTAACCGCCATTATGCCGATTTTTTTTAAGGATTACGCCTCAAAAGGGATAGCTGATGCTGTTTCAACTGCCAACTGGGGATTTGCCAATTCATCAGCTTCTCTGATTCTTGCATTGCTCTCTCCGATTTTAGGAACACTTGCAGATTATAAAGACCAGAAGATGAAACTATTTAGATTTTTCCTCTCTATTGGTTTGCTGTTCAGCTTCTCACTTGTGTTTGTAGGTGAGGGAATGTGGCTTATCTCCTTGATACTCTTTGTTCTTGCACGGGTTGGGTGGGCTGGCTCCAATATCTTTTATGATGCTGCTATTGTAGATGCGGCATCAGGCAGGGAAAGAATGGATCAAGTTTCATCAATGGGTTATGCTTGGGGATATATCGGCAGTGTGGTTCCATTTCTGCTTATTATTTCGCTTATCATGTGGAAAGACTCTGCAACAGGGTCATTACCTGTGTTTCAGACAAAGGCAGGGTTTATTATTGTTGTTATCTGGTGGGCTGTCTTTTCAATACCCATGATAAAAAATGTTACGCAGAAAAACTCTCTTCCAGCATCTTCCTCTCCTATTTCAGACAGCTTCAGACGTATAGCTCGAACATTTAAAGAGATTAGAACCAGCCATCGACAAGCGTTTCTGTTTTTAGCAGCCTACTTTTTCTATATTGACGGTGTTGATACTGTTATCAGCATGTCGAGTGCTTATGGCAGGGATTTGGGATTTAGTGTTACGCTGCTTATTGTTGTTATTCTTTTTATTCAGATTGTGGCATTTCCTTTTGCTCTTCTTTATGGAAGACTTGCAAGGAAATTTTCAACCAGAAATATGATTATGGCAGGTATTATTGTTTACTGCATTATCTCATGTATTGCATTTGCACTGCCTTCAATAACTGATTCCAATCTTCAGGTTGCTGCATTCTGGCTTATCGCTTTTCTTGTTGCGTCATCTATGGGAGGATTACAGGCACTTAGCCGAAGTTATTTTGCATCTCTTATTCCACCTGAAAAGAGTGGTGAGTTCTTTGGATTTTACAATATATTTGGCAAGTTTGCAGCTATAACAGGTCCATTTCTAATGGGAGTGGTGGGTAGAATAACATCTGAGAGTCGATGGGGTGTTCTGAGCCTTCTTTTTTTGTTTATGGCAGGGGCTTTTCTGCTGATGAAAGTAGATATTGTAGTACCTGAATCACAAACTGTACCAAATGCACAAACTCTACCACGAAAAAACTAAATTGGAGCACTATAAAAATATAACAAAAAATCCAGGCGAGAAGAGAATTTGAAAACAGATAAAAACTGATAACAAAAGATATTGCCCGTCAATGTAGAGATTGAGTTATCCATATGATTCAACCTCTTTTATCCTTGACATAAAATGATAGTATGGTTATATCGCCTAAGATTAATTAGATTATGAGAATTGCTCTATTTTTGTAGAGATGAATGCACTCTTAAGTAAGATAGAGTGTTTTGCCGTAGATACTTAAATGCCCTATTTATTATGGAATAAATTGATGAATATTAATGTGCAGCTTGAACGCAGCAAAGAAGAAATTTTAAAGAAGTGGTTTGAATTTACCATCAACTCCTACCCTGAAGATACTGCCCGATTTTTTAGAAAAGCTAAAAATCAGTTTGATAATCCAGTAGGCAGTGCAACGATCCAAAGCCTTGAGAATACATTAAAACTAATTTTAACTATGACCTCTAAACTTGATTTTCAAGACTATGCAGTAAGTAAAATCGATGTTAATCAAAATGTGATTGAAAACGCACTTGACCCGATAATCCGCATTAGAGCTGTTCAGAACTTTACTGCCTCTCAAGCTGTGGCATTTGTATTTGAATTAAAAACCATTGTTAAATCTATAGTAAAAGAGCTGCATGATCCCAATGAGCATATTGATCTTGAGGAGCTTGGATATACCGCCTTTGATCACACGGTTGATATTGTTGCTCTTGCTGCATTTAACAGGTTTATGAAGTGTAGGGAAAATATATTCCTTTTAAAGGCAACTGAAGCTAAAAGACGTATTCACAGTGCCTTTGAGAGGGCAGGTTTAGTAACTGAGCTTACGGAGGAAGAACTCCTTGGCTCAAACAAATCTTAAATCAGGTTGTCATATTATTTTTATTATTTTTATGATGACCTAAAAATTGTGAGGTGGTTGGAATATGAATCAAAAGTACATGTTACCCCTGGCAGGAGTATTCCTGCTCTTTCTGTTGGCATATGCAGGGGTTGAGGGAGCCGGACTTGAGTGGTTCTTTGGGATTGTCATTCCTTATCTTGCGGTTATTGCCTTTATCTGGGGCTTTGTAACTCGTGTAGTAGGGTGGGCAAACTCAGCAGTTCCATTCAGAATTCCCACAACCTGCGGACAGCAGAAATCGCTTCCGTGGATTAAACAGAATCGCATTGATAATCCTGATACAGCATTAGGCGTTTTTATCCGTATGCTTTTTGAGATTTTTCTTTTCAGGTCTCTTTTCAGGAACACCAAAGCAGCATTCAACAGAGACGAAAACAACAAACTTACCTATTCATGGGAAATTTTTCTGTGGTTAGGTGCACTTGCATTCCATTATGGCTTTTTGGTGGTAATTATACGCCACCTTAGATTCTTTATGGAGCCTGTGCCAGCCTGTCTGAAATTTGTTGAATACCTTGATGGTATTGTTCAGATTGGTCTTCCCGGTGTTTTTATCTCTGGTATTGTTCTTCTTGCAGCAGCACTATTTCTGCTTGCCCGAAGAATCTTTGATGCAAAGGTGAGCTATATCTCTCTTGCTGCCGACTATTTTCCTCTGTTTCTAATCATCGGAATTGCGGCTACTGGTATTGCCATGAGATATTTCACAAAAGTTGATATCACCGGCGTAAAAGAGTTTACAATGGGACTTGTTACCTTTCATCCTGTTATTCCCCCCGGAGTCGGCGGGCTTTTTTATGCCCACGTTCTTATGGTAAGTGTGCTGTTTGCATATTTTCCAATGAGCAAACTTATGCACGCCGGAGGCATTTTTCTCAGCCCGACAAGAAATATGGCAAATAATACCCGTGCAAAGAGACACATTAACCCCTGGAACTATGCTGTAGATATTCATACTTATGAGCAGTATGAGGATCACTTCAGAGATAAGATGATAGAAGCTGGACTTCCAGTGGATAAGGAGGCGTAATAGATGGCTGAAGAACTTAAACCTGATGAGCTGTTAGACAGGATTGATCACACACCTGCTTCTGGCAACTGGATGGATACACCAGTCCATATAAGACCAGGTATGTACTGCTACGCAGCAAAGGCTGAGAGTGTTCAAACTTTAAGTCTGCCGAATGCAAGAACATGGAATCCCATTGATGATGATTGGAAGCTGCCTGAAAACTGGCAGGAGATTATCCACAACGGTATAAAAGAGCGTCTTGAGAGATTCAGAACTTTCAAGATTTTCATGGATATCTGTGTCCGCTGCGGAGCTTGTGCAGATAAGTGCCACTTTTTCCTCGGCACAGGCGATCCAAAAAATATGCCTGTTCTACGAGCAGAGCTTTTAAGATCAGTTTATAGAAATGATTTTACTAAAGCTGCAAAGATTCTCAAGATGATTCCTGGCGGCGAGAAACTATCTGGCGGCAGACCCATGACGCTGGATGTGCTTAAAGAGTGGTGGTACTATTTCTTTCAGTGCACAGAGTGCCGCCGTTGTTCAGTTTTCTGCCCTTATGGTATTGATACTGCCGAGATCACAATTATGGGAAGAGAGCTTCTCAACCTTTTGGGTCTTAACATTGACTGGATTGCAACCCCTGTATCCAACTGCTACCAGACCGGTAACCATCTTGGAATCCAGCCTCATGCGTTCAAAGAGATGCTTGAGTTTTTTACTGACGACATTGAAGAGATTACAGGCGTTAATGTAGAACCTCAGTTTAACAAAAAAGGGGCTGACATTCTCTTTATAACTCCTTCTGGAGATGTGTTTGCTGATCCTGGAACATACACCTGCCAAGGATATCTGATTCTTTTCAAATATTTGAAAGATAAATATGGTCTTGATGTTACATGGAGCACTTACGCATCAGAAGGTGGAAACTTTGGCTTTTTCACCTCTCATGAGACTATGAAACGGCTTAACGCTAAAATGTATGCAGAGGCACGCCGTCTTGGCGTTAAATGGATACTCGGCGGAGAGTGCGGTCATATGTGGAGAGTAATCCATCAGTATATGGATACAATGAACGGTCCTGCCGATTTCCTTGAAGAACCTGTAAACCCGATCACTGGAACCAAATTTGAAAATGCAAAGTCAACAAAGATGGTTCATATTACTGAGTTTACTGCTGATCTTATCAAACACGGAAAACTTGAGCTTGACAAGAGCAGAAATGCAAACAGAATCATAACTTTCCATGACTCATGCAACCCTGCAAGAGGTATGGGGCTTCTTGACGAGCCAAGATATATTATTCAAAATGTCTGTGATAACTTTTTTGAGATGCCGCCAAACACAATTAGAGAACAGACATTCTGCTGCGGCAGCGGTGCTGGTCTTAATGCTGGTGAAAATATTGAACTTAGAATGGCAGGAGGTCTTCCTCGTGCAAATGCTGTTAAATACGTTCACGAAAAATTTGGTGTCAATACACTTGGCACAATCTGTGCGATTGACAGGGCTGCTCTTTCTACATTAATGGAGTATTGGGTTCCAGATGTCATAGTTAGTGGTATCCATGAGTTGGTTGGTAATGCTCTTATTCTGCAGGGTGAGAAAGAGAGAGAGACTGACCTGCGTTGTGACCCACTGCCCGGTATGGAGGAGGAAGAAGATGAGTAAAAATGCAATCATTGCAGGGCTTGTTGTTTTTGTTGCAGCAGCACTCTTTCCCTTCTGGTTTAACATTGGTGGCACCAATGCAGCACCAGAGGCAGAGCTATCAGCAAAAGCAAAAGCTGCAAAAAAATGTGTTCTTGATAAATATGACATGAGAGCAAACCACATGGCTCTTCTTGATGAGTGGAGAGATACAGTAGTAAGAGATTCAAATAGAGTTTATAAGGCTGCTAATGGCAAAACTTTTAACATGAGCCTATCAACTGGTGAAGATTCATGTATGGGCTGCCATGTTGACAAAGAGAAATTTTGCGATAAATGTCACAACTACGCCTCAGTTGATCCCTATTGCTGGGAGTGCCATACTGATCCAAAGGAGGTAACCAATGAAAAATAGCAGAAAAAGCCTTTTGAAAAAAAGTAGAAGAAGCTTTCTAAAGGCAGCAGGAATATCTGCGGTCGCCATTGGTGCAGCTCCAGCAATAAAAGCTGTCTCTGTTGCATCAAGTGACGGAGCAAGCTCTCTTCCAGCTAAAACAGCAAGAGCTGACGCACTTACAGCAAAACGCTGGGGAATGGTAATTGATACAAACAAAATCACTGATGAGGTTGTTGAGAATGTTATAGCAGCATGCCGTAACGCTCATAACATACCCAATTTCGATCATCAGCCAGATGAAGAGAAATACCCAAATACACGTCCTGTCAACAAGACTCAGGAGATAAAATGGATATGGGAAGAGCATTACGAACACGCTTTCCCTGAAATGGAAGACCATTTTATTGCTGATAAATTCAAATCTCTGCCATTTCTTGTAACCTGCAACCACTGTAAAAATGCACCTTGTGTTCAGGCATGTCCTACAAAGGCAACGTTTAAGCGTGAAGATGGCATAGTTATAATGGATTTCCACCGCTGTATCGGATGCCGTTTCTGCATGGCAGCCTGCCCTTATGGTTCAAGAAGTTTTAACTTCAGAGATGCAAGACCTTTTATTGACAAGATTAATCCTGAGTTTCCTGTCCGCTCCAAAGGCGTTGTTGAAAAATGTAATCTTTGTGCAGAGCGTCTTGAAAGAGGTTTACAGCCCGCATGTGTTGAAGCTTCAGAAGGTGCAATTGTTGTCGGAGATTTGGAGGATCCAGAATCTGAAGTTCGGGCAATTCTGAAAGAGAACTATGCAATAAGACGTAAACAGGAGCTTGGAACCGAGCCTTCTGTTTATTATATCATGTAGGGGGGCATTAAATTATGCTTGAAATAGCTATTAAAGGAAGCAAAAAATACTGGATATGGTTAGCTGTTCTGCTAACAGTCATGGCAGTTGCTTTTGCAGTCTATATCGACCAGTTTATGAATGGTCTTATGATTACCGGCATGAGCCGTGATGTATCTTGGGGGTTCTACATTGCAAATTTCACCTTTCTTGTTGGTGTTGCTGCCGGAGGTGTTATGGTTGTTATCCCCTACTACCTGCATGATTACGAGCGTTTCCACAGAATCACCATTTTAGGTGAATTTCTTGCTGTAGCCTCGCTGATCATGTGCCTTATGTTCATTGTAGCAGACTTAGGACAGCCTGTAAGAATGCTCAATGTTCTGTTGTATCCAACACCAAACTCAATGCTCTTTTGGGATATGTGTGTGCTTAACGGCTATCTGTTCCTTAATATTGTTATCGGCTGGAAAGTTTTGGAAGCAGAGAGAAATCAGGTTAAACCACCAGGTTGGACAAAACCGCTGATTTATCTTTCAATTCCATTTGCAATCGGTATCCATACAGTTACAGCATATCTCTACTGCGGACTTCCTGGAAGAGGATTCTGGCTTACTGCAATTTTGGCTCCAAGATTTCTTGCGTCTGCGTTTGCAGCAGGTCCTTCTTTCTTGATTCTTTTGTGCTACCTTGTTCGTAAATTCACAAAATTTGATCCGGGCTGGGAAGCAATCCAGACCCTTTCAAAGATTGTATGCTACGCTTTGATTGCAAATGTGTTCTTCTTCTTCTGCGAAGTTTTTGTTGTATTTTACAGCAAAATTCCAGGACACATGACCCACATTCAATATCTTTTCTTTGGTCTTCATGGACACAATGCACTTGTTCCATGGATGTGGACATCAATGATCTTAATGTTCATAGGGATTGGTCTTTTAGTTGTTCCAGCCTTTAGAAACAACCAGACACTTCTTCCATTTACCTGCATCATGATCTTTATTGGAACATGGATTGATAAGAGTCTTGGAATGATCTCAGGTGGATTTGTACCTAACCCGCTGCATCATGTTACAGAGTATGCTCCCACAGTTCCAGAGGTGGTTATAAGCCTTGGCGTTCTTGCAACCGGACTTCTTATCTTAACTGTTCTTTTTAAACTTGCAGCAACAGTTAAAGAAGAGGTAAAGGGATAAAAAAAGAATAAGATTTTACACAGTTTAATTAAAAAAGATTTAACTTAATTTAAAACCCCGCAATTCCTCTCTTTTTAGAGACAAATTGCGGGGTTTTTTATTATTTGTAGTTAAAAAAGATTCGTTTAGTTTTTTTACATGACCATCAAACTTAGTTTTTGTGATAAAAATTAAATATTGTGAGTTGGACAACTTTTAAGAAGCATTCAAAATCCTTGAATCGCAAAGAAACAATCGGGAGTATTTTTATGACAGACAAACAAGTAGGTGTAATCGGTGCAGGAGTCATGGGAAGCGGTGTGGCACAAAATCTTGCACAAAAAGGTTTTAAGGTTGTGTTGGTTGATATTGCAGACGCTGCACTTGAGCGGGCAAAAAAAGAGATTTACAACAACGTCAGGTTTCAAGGTTTTATGAAAAAAGATAAGAGCCGGCTTGATAATCCTGATGATATCATTAGTAAAATCGTGTTTACTACAGATTATGAGCAGCTTAAAAGTGTCTATTATGTTGTGGAAAATGTGGTTGAAAAATGGGAGGCAAAGAGTGCGGTTTATCCAAAAATAGATAAAATATGCCCTGAAAATGCTGTATTTGCAGTAGATACATCATGCTATTCAATTACAAAAGTGGCAGCATTAACAAAACGACCTGACAAGATTATCGGAATCCACTTTATGAATCCTGTGCCGATGAAGCCCACAGTTGAGGTTATAAAGGGGTGGCATACATCAGAAGAGACCATAAACATTACAACCGAGCTTCTCGCCGCTATGGGAAAAGATTGGATAATTGTAAATGACTCTCCCGGGTTTGTCTCCAACCGCGTGTTGATGCTCACTATCAATGAGGCAGTATTTTTACTTCAAGAGCAGGTTGCAGAGGCAAAGCAGGTTGATGATATATTTAAAAAATGCTTTGGTCATAAAATGGGACCTCTTGAGACTGCTGATCTTATCGGGCTTGACACTATTTTATACTCAATTGAAGTTCTGAACGAGAGCTTTAATGACAGTAAATATCGTCCATGCTCACTTCTAAAAAAAATGGTTGATGCAGGACTTTTAGGACGTAAAAGCGGAAGAGGTTTCTACACTTACTAAATTTTATACTAAAATAGAGTTTTTACTAAAATAGAGACAAAATAGAGTTTTCCTCTAAAATATCATGGTGTTGTAAAAATTAATATAACCTAAATTTTATTTAATAATCACGAGAGCTTAAAAAAGATGACTAAAGAAGATATAATGCCGAAATTGACCAAATTTGTGGGACAGTATGTAAATATTAACGAAATTACCAATGACCTTGATCTATTTGCCTCAGGACGGGTCAACTCTCTTTTTGCAATGCAGCTTGTTCTGTTTGTAGAAAAAGAGTTTGGATTTAAGGTTGAAAACGAAGACCTTGATTACGAGAATTTTAAATCAGTTGATGCTATTTTGGGATTTATCCAGCGGAAAACCGCTGCTGTATAAGTTAATTGATTATATTGGTAATAGCATAGACGCACAGCCGTGCGTCTATACCATATAAACGAGCGTCTCTACAGCTTGGATTAAATCTAACAAAGCTGCAATCATTAAATATATTGAAAATCCTATAAAACAACAACTAAATCAAACTGTTAGGAATACCCGCATGAATTTTGAATTAACCGAGCAGCAAAAAGAGTCGAAAATCAGATTCCGCCGATTTGTTGATAAATATATCGCACCTAATGCGTCTGAATATGATCGAAGTGAACAGACACCAATGGAGCTTATAAAAGCTATTGCCCAAGAGGGATATTTAGGTGCTCTTGTTGGAGAAAAAATGGACCCTCTAACTTGGGGGATTTTATGCGAAGAGATAGGACACGCAAGCGGCTCTCTTGTCTCTCTTTTAACTGTCCACAGCATGGTTATTCAGGCTCTCTCAAAATGGGGAACAGCAGAGCAGAAAAATAGATGGCTTCCTCTTCTTGAAACAGGCGGAGTTATTGCTGGATTTGGTCTTACTGAAGTAAAAACAGGAAGCGATGCAAAAAATGCACAGACCACAGCAGTCAAAGATGGAGACAGCTATATCCTAAACGGACAGAAAAAGTGGATATCTTTTGGTCAAGCGGCAAATCTTTTTCTGATTTTGGCACAGGTTGAGGGTAAAGCAACAGCGTTTCTTGTAGAGCGTGAACGAGAAGGATTTTCAACAACACCAATAAAAAATATGTTGGGATTCCGCTCTGCAATGCTTGCCTCTCTTGAGATGAATAACTGCCGGATACCAACTTCAAACATGGTTGGCAGAATTGGATTTGGATTTTCTCATGTTGCTGGAACTGCTCTTGATCAAGGTCGTTACTGCATTGCATGGGGCTGTTTAGGTCTTGCACAGGGCTGCGTTGACGCATCACTTGCCTACAGCACAGAGAGAAAGCAGTTTGGAGTGAGCTTAAAAGAGCATCAGCTCATACAAGAGCTGGTAGCAGATATGGTTACCCAGACTCAGGCAGCCAGAATGCTCTGCTATCACGCTGCATATTTAAGGGAGATTAAAGACCCGTCAGTCATAATGGAGACTTCAATGGCAAAATATTTTGCATCACGCGTTGCACTTAAAGCCGCAAGCGATGCTGTCCAGATTCATGGTGCAAACGGCTGTTCAGATGCCTACCCTGTTGAACGCCATTTCAGAGATGCTAAAATCATGGAGATTATTGAGGGAAGCAACCAGATGCAGCAGATTATAATATCAAGGTACGCTTATAAATAACCTGCCTTGATTGTAGAGGCTTTAGCTCAACAGATTACTTCTAAACAGGGTATTTTAAATTAAACCAGCGGAGGCATTATGAAAAAATTATCGCTTGGCATACAGAGTTTTGAAAAACTTAGAAAAGATGACTGCGTTTATATAGATAAAAGTGAAATTGCTTTTAATCTTGTAAATCAAGGCACATACTATTTCCTATCCCGTCCCCGCAGATTTGGAAAATCTCTTTTTCTTGATACATTAAAATGTCTGTTTGAAGTTCAAAAAGAGCTGTTTAAAGGTCTTTATATTTACGATAAATGGGATTGGAGTGAGAAGTATCCAGTGATTCGTATTGATTTTGCTAAAGGGGTATTAAAGACAAAAGATGAGCTTAAAGATAAAATTTTATCAATATTAAAAAGAAATAGCGAAGAGTTAGGCGTTAAAATTGAATATTCTACACCCTCAACAACTTTTGAGAATTTAATAATAGGTTGTTGGGAAAAATATCAGATGCCGGTAGTTATCCTGATTGATGAATACGATAAGCCCATATTAGATAATATAACAGATAACCAGACAGCGATTGGAATGAGAGACGGTTTAAGAGATATTTATTCAGTCATCAAAGGGACAGATAAATATATCAAATTTGCGTTTCTCACAGGAGTGAGCAAATTCAGCAAGATGAATCTATTCAGCGGGTTAAACAATCTGCAAGATATAACTCTATTATCAGAATACAGCACTATCTGCGGTTACACCCAAAATGATGTTGAAGCTGCGTTTAAAGATTATATTAACTATTACAATGTTGATATTGGAGAGCTGAAGAGATGGTATAACGGCTATTCATTTGCTGGGTCTTTATTTAGTAGTGACAGCGTCAGGAGCAAATCTTTATTTGGTAATTTATCTAATCAATCTGCGGTTTCTAATAAAACTGTTGATGTTGAATCTGTTTATAATCCTTATGATATTCTTCTCTTTTTTCAAGAAGGCGGCAATTTTAAGAGCTACTGGTTTGAGACAGGCACGCCGACATTTTTGATAGATATGATAAAGGAAAAGCATTACCACCTGCCTGATTTGGAAAATCTTGAGGTTTCTGAACAGGTTTTAAACACATTTGATGTCGGCAATATCCCGATAGAATCTTTAATGTTTCAGACTGGTTATCTTACAATCAAATCAATAAAGCCGTCCCGTATTCCGCACATAAAACGATATTGTCTCGGCTTTCCCAATTTTGAGGTCAGATATTCGTTTTTAAGCTATTTTATAGACTATCTTGCAGAGAGTTACAGCTCTCGCGGAATCAATCAGGACGAACTTTACGGAGTTTTAGAGGAGTTAAAAATTGAGAAGTTGGAGTCAGTTTTGAAAAGCCTTTTTTCATCAATTCCCTACACCGCCTACATTAAGAACAACATAGCAGATTACGAAGGCTTTTATTTGAGCGTTGTGTATGCCTATTTTTACTCGCTTGGAATAGATATAACTTTAGAAGATGCTTCAAGCAGAGGCAGGGCTGATATGGTTATAAAATTTCCAGAAAACACAGTCTATATCCTTGAATTTAAAGTGGTTGAAGAGGATAAATCAAACTCTAAAAAGCCGCTTGAGCAGATACGAGAAAAACGCTATTTTGATAAATATTCAGGCGTTATCCCAAAAATATTTCTAATCGGCATTGAGTTTTCAAAGGTGCAGAGAAATATCATAAGTTTTGAGTGGGAAGAAGTAGAGTCTATTTTATCTATTTCCAATTAATCAACAAATAACGTATTTAATAAAATAGATTATTTTAGATAAATGGAGCCATTATGAAAAAACTACCTCTTGGAATACAAAATTTTCCTGAAATAAGAAATGGTAATTACGTTTATATAGATAAAACACCTATGGCGTTCAAACTTGCAGACAGCGGTAAATACTATTTTCTCTCACGCCCCCGCAGGTTTGGCAAATCTCTGTTTCTTGACACATTAAAGTGTCTGTTTGAAGGCAGACAAGAACTTTTTGAGGGTTTATATATTTACGATAAATGGGATTGGAATATAAAATATCCTGTTATAAAAATCAGCTTTGGAGCAGATGTTTTTAAATCATCTGACCACCTTGAGAAATCGATTATCGGTATGTTAGAAAAAAATGAACGGGACAACAATGTCTCTGTTCAAAACAAGACAACTGTTGGAAATTATTTTAAATTTTTAATAGAAGCATGCTGTCTGAAACACAATAACCGTGTGGTTGTTCTTGTTGATGAATACGACAAACCGATTTTAGATAATATAACAGATGAAACCAAAGCTCTTGAGATGCGGAATAATTTAAGGAATTTATACTCTGTAATTAAAGATTCTGATGAATACATAAAATTTGCTTTTCTCACAGGAGTGAGCAAATTCAGCAAGATGAATCTTTTCAGCGGGTTGAACAATCTGCAAGATATAACTCTTTTAAGTGAATACTGCACAATCTGCGGTTACACCCAAAATGATGTTGAAGCTGCCTTTAAAGATTATATCAACCATTACAATGTTGATATTCGTGAATTAAAACGGTGGTATAACGGCTATTCATTTGACAATCCATCTAATGAATCTGCTGGAACGTCTGGAGTTGAATCTGTTTATAATCCTTATGATATTCTTCTCTTTTTTCAAGAAGGCGGCAATTTTAAGAGCTACTGGTTTGAGACAGGCACGCCGACATTTTTGATAGATATGATAAAGGAAAAGCATTACCACCTGCCTGATTTGGAAAATCTTGAGGTTTCTGAACAGGTTTTAAACACATTTGATGTCGGCAATATCCCGATAGAATCTTTAATGTTTCAGACTGGTTATCTTACAATCAAATCAATAAAGCCGTCCCGTATTCCGCACATAAAACGATATTGTCTCGGCTTTCCCAATTTTGAGGTCAGATATTCGTTTTTAAGCTATTTTATAGACTATCTTGCAGAGAGTTACAGCTCTCGCGGAATCAATCAGGACGAACTTTACGGAGTTTTAGAGGAGTTAAAAATTGAGAAGTTGGAGTCAGTTTTGAAAAGCCTTTTTTCATCAATTCCCTACACCGCCTACATTAAGAACAACATAGCAGATTACGAAGGCTTTTATTTGAGCGTTGTGTATGCCTATTTTTACTCGCTTGGAATAGATATAACTTTAGAAGATGCTTCAAGCAGAGGCAGGGCTGATATGGTTATAAAATTTCCAGAAAACACAGTCTATATCCTTGAATTTAAAGTGGTTGAAGAGGATAAATCAAACTCTAAAAAGCCGCTTGAGCAGATACGAGAAAAACGCTATTTTGATAAATATTCAGGCGTTATCCCAAAAATATTTCTAATCGGCATTGAGTTTTCAAAGGTGCAGAGAAATATCATAAGTTTTGAGTGGGAAGAAGTAGAGTCTATTTTATCTATTTCCAATTAATCAACAAATAACGTATTTAATAAAATAGATTATTTTAGATAAATGGAGCCATTATGAAAAAACTACCTCTTGGAATACAAAATTTTCCTGAAATAAGAAATGGTAATTACGTTTATATAGATAAAACACCTATGGCGTTCAAACTTGCAGACAGCGGTAAATACTATTTTCTCTCACGCCCCCGCAGGTTTGGCAAATCTCTGTTTCTTGACACATTAAAGTGTCTGTTTGAAGGCAGACAAGAACTTTTTGAGGGTTTATATATTTACGATAAATGGGATTGGAATATAAAATATCCTGTTATAAAAATCAGCTTT
The DNA here is from genome assembly GCA_964539635.1 of uncultured Desulfobacterales bacterium. GTDB lineage: Bacteria > Desulfobacterota > Desulfobacteria > Desulfobacterales > Desulfobacteraceae > Desulfamplus. The sequence goes on from CAZIJN010000021.1 coordinate 38,277, forward strand.
GGAGCAGATGTTTTTAAATCATCTGACCACCTTGAGAAATCGATTATCGGTATGTTAGAAAAAAATGAACGGGACAACAATGTCTCTGTTCAAAACAAGGCAACTGTTGGAAATTATTTTAAATTTTTAATAGAAGCCTGCTGTTTGAAACACAATAACCGTGTGGTTGTTCTTGTTGACGAATACGACAAACCTATTTTAGATAATATCACAGACGAACAGAGAGCCATTGAGATGAGAAACGGCTTGCGTAATTTATACTCTGTAATTAAAGATTCTGACGAATACATAAAATTTGCGTTTCTCACAGGAGTGAGCAAATTCAGCAAGATGAATCTTTTCAGCGGGTTGAATAATCTGCAGGATATAACTCTGTTATCAGAATACGGCACAATCTGCGGTTATACCCAAAATGATGTTGAAGCTGCGTTTAAAGATTATATCAACCATTACAATGTTGATATTGGAGAGCTGAAGAGATGGTATAACGGCTATTCATTTGGTAATCCACACAATGAATCTGTTGTGTCTAATAAATCTTTTGCAGTTGAATCAGTCTATAATCCTTACGATATTCTTCTATTTTTTCAAGAAGGCGGCAATTTTAAAAGCTACTGGTTTGAGACAGGCACGCCCACATTTTTAATAGATATGATACGAGAAAAGCAGTACCACCTGCCAGATTTGGAAAATATCGAAGTCTCTGAGCAGGTGCTTAACACATTTGATGTTGGCAGTATCCCGATAGAATCTTTAATGTTCCAGACTGGTTATCTTACAATCAAGAAGATAGAGCAGATATTTGGAAACATCATTTATACTCTTTCCTATCCCAATTTTGAGGTAAAAAAAGCGTTTAACGGCTATATAGTGGGCTATCTGACAGAATACAGATTCCACCACACAAACCTGCTGTATAAATGCCTGATACAAGATGATTTTATGGGTCTAAAATCTCAGATAGAGAGGCTTTTGTCTGCAATTCCATACAGCACGCACGGAAATCTCTACAATTATGAGGGCTTTTATGTGAGCGTTGTTTATGCGTTCTTGGCAAGTTTGGGAATTGATTTGATTGCAGAAGATATCACAAACAGAGGCAGGGCAGATTTGACTCTAAAGTTTCCTGAAAACAGCAAAGTATATATTTTTGAGTTCAAGGTTACAGAAGATGATAAATCAAACTCTAAAAAGCCCTTGGAGCAGATACGAGAAAAACGCTATTTTGAGAAGTATGCGGGAATTATCCCAAAAATATTTTTAATCGGCATTGAGTTTTCAAAGGTTCAAAGAAATATTGTAAGTTTTGAGTGGGAAGAGGCAGCGTAAGGCGGCTTTATCATGGAAAAAGCGTTTATATAACAGGTGCTAAAGCAATCGCAAAAATTAAGAGTGGGCATCATGACATTAAAAAATGATCGTTATACATATCGCGTTACATGGTCAGAGGAAGATCAGGAATATGTCGGACTTTGTGCTGAATTTCCAAGCCTTAGCTGGCTTTCATCTTCTCCTGAAAATGCTTTGAAAGGAATTATGAGAACTGTTAAGTCAGTTGTAGAAGATATGCTACAAAACAAAGAAAATATTCCTCAACCTCTGTCAAGCAAAAAATATAGTGGAAAAATAACGGTTCATGTTCCGCCTGATATCCACAGACAGCTTGCAATTAAAGCCGCAGAAGAAGGAATAACACTCAATCGTCTTGCCAGCTCGAAGTTAAGCCAATAATGATTACAGATGAATTCAACTCATGGCAGTACTTTATATCTTCTGTTCAACCCTGCTAATGCCGAGCATTACCTAAATCAATTCAAGAGGTGTTAATATTTGTATTTATGAAGACTATCAGAGATATGATTGAACGGCAAAAACCAATTGGAAGTGAAATAAAATATTTATTGAAATCTTATCAATTTGAAGAAGCTGAAAAAGTTTATAAGCAAAATCCGTACAGCATATATAGTCAAGATTTTATCAACTTAAAAACTTATTATATAATTCAATATACAACTGAATTATTAAAATCTTATCAATTTGAAGAAGCTGAAAAAATATATAAACAAAATCAACAATATATATCCAAAGATGATTTTACTAATTTAAGAACTATTTACACTAAAAATCAAATTAATGAAAAAATAGAAGAGCTATTAAAGTTATACAAATTTGAAGAAGCTGAAAAAATATATAAACAAAATCAACAACATATATCTAAAGATAATTTTACTAATTTAAAAATTATTTACACTAAAAATCAAATTAATGAAAAAATAGAAGAACTATTAAAGTTATACAAATTTAAACAAGCTGACAAAATATATATAAAACATCAACAATATATATCCAAAGATGACTTTATTAATTTAAAAATTATTTACACTAAAAAACAAATTAATGAAAAAATAGAAGAACTATTAAAGTTATATAAATTTGAAGAAGCTGATAAAATTTATGAGCAAAACCAACAATACATATCTGAACAAGAATTTAGCGACTTAAAAGCCTCTTATATACGTCAATATAAAAAAGATATTAGAAATGAAATAGGTAGGTTACTAATATCTTACCAATTTGAAGAAGCCGAAAAACTATATAAACAGAACCAAAAATATATATCTAAAGATGGATTTACTAATTTAAGAATATCTGAAAAAGATTTTAGCAATTTAAAAGCTTATTACATAAAGAAATATACAAAAGAGATTACAGATAAAATAGAAGGATTTTTAAAAGATTCTGAGTTTGAACAGGCTGAAAAACTTTATGAGCAGAATAAACTGTATATCTCAGAAAAAGAGTATATTAGCTTTAAATCATCTTATGAAATTAGAAAGCAGATACAAGATTATTTAGAATTTTGCCAATTTGAAGAAGCTGAAAAACTCTATCAAGAAAACGTAAATTATATAACCTCTCAATCTTATACAGATATAAAAAATCTCATCAAACAGAAAATCCCTGAATTATTTAGCAAAAACGGATTGTTATTTACAAATGCTCTTTTAAAACAGCAGAGCATACTATCAAGCGAAGAATACAACCCTATATTAGATAAACAGATAAAGGCATTTTTTAATCAAAATCTTAAAAACATTCCTATCAACCAAGATCAGCTTGAGGCAATACGAGAACTTGACACTAATGTATTACTAAAAGCAAGAGCAGGCTCTGGCAAAACATCAGTAGCAACTTTAAAAACTTTTTTCCTCATCGTAAACGAAAAAATCCACCCTGATCATATTCTGATGCTTGCTTTCAACAAAAAAGCAGCAAATGAAATAGAAAATCGTATAAGAAAACAATATGGTATCATTGACTACCATAATGCACGAACTTTTCACGGTTTAGCCTATCAGTTAGTCCAACCTAAAGAAGCCTTACTCTTTGACGAAGGAGATCAGAACGTATCTACACAAAAACAGTCTAATATGATACAGCGGATCATCAATGAGTCAATGAACCCCGTATTTAAATCAAATATGTATAAGTTTTTTAAACAAGAGATGAAGCAGTTAGAGAATATCGGAGAGTTTTTATCTAAAGAAGACTATTACTTATACAGAAGAAATTATAAATATGTTACATTACGAGGGGACAATGTAAAATCAATAGGAGAAAAATATATTGGAGATTTTCTCTTTGAACATGGGATAAAACATAGATATGAACATATTTGGCTTTGGGACAAAAAAGGGATTTACAGACCAGACTTTTCTCTATTTTTAAACAGTAAAATAGCTGATATGGTTATTGAATTCTGGGGGATTGATGAAAATGATTCTTCCAAATCAGTTCCAAATCACTGGACTACTACATGGCTTGATTATAAAGAAGAGATGGAGAGAAAGCGTAACTTTTGGAGAGAAAGACCTAATATTGCATTTATTGAACTATCGGTAGCTGATTTGCGGTATGCCACAAGAGAAGAGTTTGAGCAGAGGCTTGCTCATAAACTAATGCAAAAAGGTGTTAAGCTTCAAAAACTTACAGATGAAGAGATTTATAACAGGCTGATGATAATTTACAGAACAAGATTAACAGGAATGTTTCTTCAGTTTATCCAAAAAGCAAAAAAACAGCGGCTCACACCTGATGATTTAATCTCTAAAATTAATGGTATTGACAGCAAAAAAGAGAGAGTTAAAGTTTTTTCAGAAACAGCAAATGCAGTTTATAGACGTTATATAGAAGAACTTAAGAAAACTAACAGCATTGATTACGATGATTTAATGGAAAGAGCCATTAACATTGTCCATCAGTCAAAATGTAATTGTTCAATTAGAATTTCCAATGATCGCCAATTAAAACTCAACGATCTTAAATATCTCTTTATTGATGAGTATCAAGATTTCTCCCTTCTATTTTATCAGCTTATTGACGCAATCAGGCAATACAACCCAAATCTTAAACTATTCTGTGTAGGTGATGACTGGCAGGCAATAAATGCGTTTGCAGGCTCTAACCTTAAATTTTTCAATAATTTCAACTTTTATATCTCGCCAGCAAAAGATAAGTCGCTTTTAACAAATTTCAGAAGTGCATCAAATTTAGTCAGTTTGGCTAACCGTTTTATGGAAGGAAAAGGAGAAAAATCAATCGCTCATTTTGATAGAACAGGAAAAATCTACAAATGTTTTGTTGATGAGATATTTATAGAGCAACGTCCACAAATGGAAAATAGTAATGAAAAGATATTTGATGAACGGTTTATAACATATATCGACAAAAATGGTTCAATGGTTCAAGTTGATCGCGGGCTTACTGTTGGACGTATGTTAAAAGCGTGCCACTCAATAATTACTAATCGTGAAAACATAGGAAAAACAGTAGGGATTTTGAGCCGTAATAGAAACCTTGACTTTTATTATGATAATTTAAGCAAAATAAAGCAAAAATTGAAAGATACTTGCAAAGACGACGACAATGTATATCGTAATTTTGATAAAAATATCAGAATCGGAACAACACACAGCTTTAAAGGACTTGAAGCTGATATTATCATAATGCTTAATGTAAATAGTGGACAATATCCAACTATTCATCCAGATAATGAACTTTATGAAATTTTTGGTCAAACACCAGCAGATGTTTTAGCAGAAGAACAGAGGCTTTTTTATGTCGGGATCACAAGGGCAAAAGAGGCATTATATATTTTGTGCGAACGAGAGAACGAGTCAGATTATTTAAAATCCTTTAATATGTATGAATATAAAGTAACCTATAAATATGGTAATGATAATAAAACAATGTATTCTTCTCCTCTCATCAACCAATCAATTTTAGACATTCCGAAGCTACAATATGTTTTTGAGAAGATTTCAAAAATGAGCAGAAGTGAATTTTTAAACGAATACTATGGAAAAATTGATTATAAAGTCAAATAAATAAAGGAGCAAACTTTAAAATATGAGTTCTACATCACAAGAAGAGCAAAAAAAAGCTATCAGCAGAGAGCGGTCAGAACGTAAAATAAAATGCGTTGTATGGGATTTGGATAACACACTTTGGAAGGGGACTCTTTTAGAAGACCCGAAAGTTGAGCTTTATGATGGTATTCGGGAGATTATGCAAGCTCTTGATAAAAGGGGAATACTTCAATCAATTGCATCTAAAAACGACTATAATCTTGCAATGAAAAGGCTTAGCGAGCTTGGTGTTTCCGACTATTTTCTATATCCTCAGATTCATTGGGGACCTAAATCAGATTCGATAAACCGAATCAGACAGGATTTAAACATAGGAATCGATACATTTGCGTTTATAGATGACCAGACGTTTGAGCGGGAAGAGGTCGCTTTTGCCCACCCTGAAGTCGTGTGCATTGATGTTGCCAAAATAGACGCAATGCTTGATATGCCTGAATTCAACCCTCGGTTTATTACAGAAGATTCAGCAAAGAGACGGCAGATGTATCTTGCAGATATTGCTCGTAAAAACGTTGAAGAGCATTTTGAAGGACCTCAAGAAGATTTTCTTGCAACTTTAGAGATGGTTCTCACAATAGGCACTCCAAAATCTGAAGACCTTAAACGTGCTGAAGAGCTGACCATGCGGACAAATCAGTTAAATACAACTGGTTACACATATTCGCATGATGAGCTTGATTTTTTCCGCCATTCAGAGCAACATAATCTTTTAATTGCAGGGCTTGATGATAAATATGGCAGCTACGGCAAAATCGGTCTTGTGCTGATTGAGTGCGGCAAAGAGAGCTGGATGATAAAACTGCTTTTAATGTCGTGCCGTGTGATGACAAGAGGAGTTGGTGCAGTTTTGATCAACCACATACGAAATGAGGCAAGAGCGAATGGAGTCCGCCTGTTTGCAGAGATGATACCAAATGATCGCAACCGAATGATGTATATGACCTATAAATTCAACCATTTCCATGAACATAAGACGCGGGAAGATGGGCTTGTTGTGTTTGAAAATGATCTAAGCAGAGTGCAGTCCTTTCCAAACTATCTTACTGTCAAAATTGAATAGCCTCACTCATATTATGGGAGGTATCTATGAAAAGCAGAACAGTACTTTTCTTCCCGATTATTTTCTGGATTGTAGTTACCGGCGGGTCGCTTGCATGGAATATAACATCTATTAATGAAAATATGATGATGACGGTAAGAAGCATTGCCCGTGCATTTTTTCAGGAGATTCAAGCTGCCCGTCTTTGGAATTCACTTCATGGCGGTGTTTATGTGCCTATAACAGAATCAACCCAGCCAAATCCATATCTAATTATTCCCAATCGTGATGTTGTAACTACAGATGGACAAAAACTCACCAAAATAAATCCCGCATTTATGACTCGTCAGATTGCAGAGATTTCACAAACTGAGAATAAAATTAAGTATCGAATTACAAGTACAAAACCTATAAGACCAGAAAATGAGGCTGATTTTTGGGAAAAAAGAGCTATTAAGCTATTTGAGCAGGGTACAGATGAGGTACTTGAGCTTATATCTTATAATGCAGTTGAAACTTCAATAGATTATAATGCTGATATTTCAGACGGGGAAGACGGTTCTTCTTCTGACAAATCTATTAAAAACTTATATAAAGTTTATCGCTATATGGCTCCTCTATTTGTCAAACCAGCATGCCTTCAATGCCACCAAAAACAAGGCTATAAAGAGGGCGATCTCAGAGGTGGAATAAGTATTACAATTCCTGCTAAAGAGTATATTGATGCAATAAAATATTCGCAAACTGGATTGATTGCCATTCATTTTGCAGTGCTTTTCTTAGGCATAGGTGGTTTTCTGCTTGTAAAGACATACAGAGATGCTCAAATTGAACTGATAGACCAGAAAAACATTGCACTTAAAGAGGCAAAAGAGGCAGCAGAATCGGCAAACAGAGCAAAAAGCGATTTTCTTGCAAATATGAATCATGAGATTCGCACGCCTCTTAATGCAATAATTGGTTTCTCTGAGCTGCTCTCCCGTTCAACCAATCTTGATGTGGTTCAAAGAGAGCATATCTCAACCATTATAAAAAGCGGTGGACATCTACTATCCCTTATTAGTGACGTTTTAGATATGTCTAAAATAGAGGCTGGGCATTTTGAAATTTATCCAAAAAATTTTGATATCTACAAACTGCTGGCAGAAGTTGAAGAGCTTTTCAGACTAAAGGCTGAAGAAAAAGGGCTGAAGCTGCTGTTGGAGATATCTGATAAACTGCCTAAATATATAAGAACAGATGATAGGAGGTTAAAGCAGGTTCTTATAAATCTTGTAAGCAACTCTATTAAATTTACAGATCATGGTAAAATTATTATAAGGGTTGTATCTCTCTCTTTTATTGACAGATATGATCTTGCCAACTATCCGGCTTATGCTAAAGATAGTTTATCTCAGGCTGTAATCCATTTTGAGGTGGAAGATACAGGATATGGTATTGCTGAAAATGAGATGGAAAAAATATTTCAACCATTTACACAAACTGTAACTGGTGTTAATTCAGGAGAGGGAACAGGACTTGGATTGAGTTTAAGCCGCAAGTTTGTCCAGCTTATGGGCGGCGATATGAGCATAAACAGCGTTCAAGGCAGAGGAACAACCTTTAAGTTTGATATTAATGCTATTATAGTAACGCAATCTAAAGATTCGGGTAAGAGCTTGGATAATCTATCAACAATTAAAGGGCAAAATGGTTTACAAAAAGTAGATAAAAGTAAATTAACTGATCTGCTCGATCTGTCAGTTGTAGATTCTAACCTATTAGTATCTCTTGAAGATGCACTTAAACGGGTAAATACAGATTTGATAAAAAGAATTATTGAAAATATTGGTTTACAAAATCCTGATATTGCTCAGAGTTTAGAGTCTATGGTTGATAATTATGAATATATGAAGCTGCTTGATATGATTGAAAAAAACAAAAACAGCAGGGATAGCGTGATATGAAGAGTATAGGTAAACAACTTGATAATAATTGGGAGAGCCGAGCCAAATCTAATATAGTTATTATAGATGATGTCCCTGCAAATCTTCGTCTATTAACAGGTATTTTAGCCCGTCCTGATTATATGATACGCCCCATACCAGACCCTCTTATGGCTCTTAGTGCTATAAAATCAGAACCTCCTGATATAATTCTGCTCGATATAATGATGCCCACAATGTCAGGATATGATGTGTGTGCCTGTTTAAAATCAGATTTTGAGACTAAAGATATTCCAGTAATTTTCATAACTGCTAAAGATAATATTCAAGATAAGATTAGGGGATTCTCCTTAGGAGCTGTTGATTATATCACCAAACCATTTCAAGCAGATGAGGTGGTAGCCAGAGTTGAGATGCACCTTAAAATGTATGCTCTTCAAAAGAGTCTTCATAAACAGAAAGAGGAGATGTCAGCCCTTAACAGGCAGCTTGAGATTGAAAATAAAGAGAGGCGGGAAATTGAGGAGACACTCAAAGAGACCTCTCTTTGGCTTAGAAGCGTATTCAATGCCCTTGATGAGGCTGTGATTATCCTGAATCCTAAAAGAGTGATAATTGATGTAAATCCTGCTGCTGAAAAGATGTTCGGCTACAAAAGAGATGAGATGAGACATAGATCGTTTGAGATGCTGCATGTTGATCCAGAACACTACATTGAATTTCAAAATAGGACTGTTCATGCGTTTGAAAGAGATGAAACCATAAATTTTGAGTATGAGGTAAAAAGGAAAAATGGGACTATTTTCCCAAGCGAACACACAGCAGCACTTTTAAAGACTCAAACAGACAAAAATATAGGTATGCTGAGTGTAATAAGAGATTTAACAGAAAAAAAAGAGGCTCAAGAGAAATTTTTAGAAAGCGAGAAGCTCAACACAGTTCTTGAAATTACAGGGGCTGTCTGCCATGAACTTAATCAGCCCCTTCAGAGTATTTTAGGATATACAGAACTTGCAATGATGGATGTCTCATCTAACGACAACCAGAATAACAACCCTGTCTATTTGAAACTTCAAAAAATAATGAAACAGATCGAACGTATGGCTGAAATTACAAAAAGATTGATGCAGATATCTCAATATAAAACTAAAGACTATCCTGACTGCAAAATTTTTGATCTGGTTAAGTCATCAGAAAAAAGTTAAATCTATTTTACTCCATACCAGACTGAACAAAAGCCAAAGTATCTTTAACCTGTTTGTTAAAAAAGCAGTTCAAACCATAGTGCCAATCTGTCTCGCTCATCCGTTTTTTAATATGCTCCCCAACCTCTTTTTTCAACTCCTCCTTTAATCGGATAAATGGGCGTGCCGGAGTGTCAATCCACATTGATATAATAGTTTTAGCTCTTGTAATAAGCTCGTCTGCCTCAACAACCTCATCAACGATCTCTTTTTCAAGAGCTTTTGCAACATCAATCATCGCGCCAAAATACATAACATCACGAAACTTCTTGTCTGAATCAAGACCAAATCGCATAATAGCACTCTGGGCAACTGAAAGAGGAACGCCTATTTTAACTTCAGACATGCCGACTTTAATTTTAGGGTGGTTGACAATTATTCTGTAATCAGATGCCATAGCCAAAATCAAGCCGCCGGCAGCAGAATGACCATTCATGGCACAAACTACAGGTTTGGAACACAAAAAGAGATCAAGAAAAACTTGATCAGCATAACCGAGAAATTCAATTGCCTCTTCAATCTTTTTAAAACCCATGAATGTATAAAGATCAAAGCCGCTTGAAAAGAAACGGTTTTGACCTGTAAGAACGATTCCCTTTATATTTTCATCTTGATTTACTGTTGCAACACACTCTTTTAAATTATCAAGAGTCTGTTTTGTAATAGAGTTGGTCTTGCCGTTTGTTAATGCGGCAACCATAATATTATCTTCGATTTTTGTCTCAAGCATGATAAATAAACTCCCTTTTTCCTTAGAATATACATTTGTATGTGTATTAAAAATGAACAGGGAGTTCAAATTATAAAACTCTAATGAACTCCCCTCTATTCTTAATTTTAAATATTTAGATTTACGAACAAAAATCTACAGCTTGATAAGGTAAGGCGGGCATTATCCAATAATAATAAGCGGATCACCTGTTGAAACTTGAGCACCTTTTTGAACGCAAATCTCTTTTACTGTTCCGTTAAGCGGGCTTGGAAGATCATTTTCCATCTTCATCGCTTCCATAACAGCCACAACCTGTCCTGCTTTTACAGCATCTCCAACCTGCACTTTTATATCAAGAATAAGCCCGGGCATTGGTGCTTTAATAGCTCCAGCACCATTTGAGGCAGCAACCGGTTTAGGTGCCGGAGCTGCTGCTGGTTTGGCGGCTGGTGCTGCTTTTGACGGTGCTGCTGCCGCAGCTCTTGCTGGTGCCGGCGGTGCAGCCCTTCTTACCGGCTGAGGCTCTCTTGCAACTGCCGGCTGAACACGTCTTGCCATTACAGGTTTAGCACGTCTTTGAGCTGGTTCTGAGTATGACACATCTTGGAAGTTTACAATATCGACCTCAAAAGGCTCATCGTTTACATACACTTGAGCATATCCGTCCTGAACAGCTCCAATCTCTACGTCAAATTCTTTATCGTTTATTATAAGATTATATTTCATTTTAAAAAACCTTTCAGTTATTTATGTTTCAGATATTTTTAACGATTGCCGCGGTTATAGGTCTGCAGACGATCCCTCATCATCTGAGCACGACCATCATTTGACCATGTGTTACTCTGGGCAGTTTGAGCACCTCTTATGTTTTTTGATGCCGGCGGCTCGGAGGACTTTAAATCTGTAGATTTTAGAGAGTCTGAGAGATTTGCTGATTCAAAGTAAAGATGCAGAGCTGTAGAGATGGCAGCAGCTATCTCATAATCATCAACAGTATCAGCATAAGGCTCTGAATCTTCGATTTCAACAGATTGAGTCTCTTCTGATTCAATATCAGCTTGAGCATCATGGGAGAGGGCATCATCAGAGTCATCGCCGCTCTTAGAATCTGACTCTTTATCAGCTTTTTTTGCCTCTATTCTGCTGAATAGAGCACCAGAGAGAATCATTCCTATCATAAGAACAGAGAGAACAAGGAAGATTCCGAAAAAGCGTATAAATAGAGTTCCAAGGGCATAACCCCAAAAAGAGTCACGCGGACCGCCGACAAAGGTTATAGAGCCGTTTGCTGCACCATCAGCGTCAAACGGACCACCATCTTTTATGGTAATTAAAAGCTCCCTTACTCTCCCCTTACTTGCCACATTATGGCACTCTGAATTAAACCATGGTTGTGGAAGACGCTCGTTAAAAACACGATACTCAGTGCCGCTTGCAAAAAAATCAGATGCTACAACAAGAGTTGCATCTGATCCAGCAGGCGATACATCTCCAATCTCAACTATAAATAGAGCAGATTTATAATTTTTAATATCAACTTCAGGGCGGGCAGCTTCTTCAAAATCCATGCCTTTTACTTCAACAAGCTTTCCGCCTTTGCTTACCTTAAATGTTGTAGTAACGCTTGTGCTTTTTGCACGAGGTATATATTTTGCTGAAATTTCGTCACCATTGCGGGTAAAAACCGGCTTTGGTTTTTCAAGCTCCTGACCAGATACGCTGATCGGCTTATACTCACCGCCAGAGCTTGCAAAGGCTTTTTCCAATGAGGCTGCCGCAAAAACAAAGAATGCAGATAAAGCTATAATCAATGCGCAGCTTAACCAGATTCTACTCATTTTATTGCTCAATGTTTTATATATTTTCATTACCATAATATCTATCCCTCCTATTGAAACATTGCAATAAACATGCCGGCTGCTGCTGCTGAACCAATTACGCCGGCAAGGTTTGGACCCATTGCGTGCATCAAAAGCCAGTTGCTTGGATCAGCTTTAAGACCTTCTGAATGGGCTACGCGAGCAGACATAGGAACCGCAGAAACGCCTGCTGCACCAATTAGCGGATTCATCTTGTTTTTTAAAAACATATTCATGATGTGAACCGTTAAAAGACCTCCAAATGTGCAGATTATAAAATCAAGCAGACCAAAACCGAAAATGAGAAGTGGTTTCCAGCTCAAAAAAACCTCTGCTTTCATTGTTGCACCTACAGATAGACCAAGAAATATAGTTACAATATTCATAAGAGAATTTTGTGCGGTATCAGAAAGCCGTTTTACTACACTGCTCTCTCTCATAAGATTACCAAACATGAACATGCCCATTAGAGGAGCAACTGCTGGAATCAGAAGCACGATAAGGGTAATTGCAATTAATGGAAAGAGAAGTTTCTCGCGAGGAGATACATAACGAAGCTGGCTCATTTTAATCTTACGTTGTGCCTCAGTTGTCATTAAACGCATGATTGGCGGCTGGATGAGCGGAACCATTGCCATGTAAGAGTAGGCTGCAAGGGCATTTGCACCTAACAGATGAGGTGCAAGTTTGGCTGTAAGATAAATTGTTGTAGGTCCGTCAGCTCCACCGATAATTCCTACAGATGCAGCCTCTTTAAGTGTAAAACCAAAGAAGAGCACGCCAATATATGTTACAAACACACCAAGCTGGGCACCTGCACCAATAATCAAAGTCTTAGGATTTGCTATAAGAGGACCAAAATCGGTCATAGCACCTAAACCAAGAAATATTACGCAGGGGATTACCTCCCATTCCACACCATATTTATAGAAAACACGGATAAGCTCAGGTGTTCCGTGTTCTGTAAAGCCCATAAGCGGCGTGATTGGAAAATTGACAAGAAATATCCCAAAACCTATTGGGAGAAGAAGAAGGGGTTCGTACTCTTTTGCAATTGCAAGATAAAGAAAAAACAGCCCTATCATCATCATCACAACCTGTCCCCACGTCACATGAGGAACGCCTGTCTGAGTGATAAGGATATTTTGAATAAGCTCTAATACTTGACTCCAAGACATTTTAATTTTTTCTCCTTTTTATAACGGGATATTGCCATGTTTTTTAGGTGGATTGGTATCTCGTTTGTTTTTAAGCATTCTTAATGCCTCAACAATTTTAGGACGGGTCTCAGCAGGATCAATTACTGCGTCAATATATCCAAGCTCTGCTGCCTTATAAGGATTGGCAAACTTATCACGATAATCCTCAATAAGCCGTTTTCGTTCAGTTGCCGGGTCTTCTGCTTTTTTGATCTCATTACGGAAAACAATATTTACAGCACCATCTGCACCCATTACAGCAATCTCAGCAGTTGGATAGGCAAGATTGATGTCGCCTCTGATATGTTTAGAACTCATAACGCAGTATGCTCCGCCGTAAGCCTTTCTTGTGATGATTGTGATGCGTGGAACTGTAGCTTCGCAAAAGGCATAAATCAGCTTTGCACCGTGCTTGATGATTCCGCCATGTTCTTGATGAGTTCCGGGAAGAAATCCTGGTACATCTTCATAAATTATAATAGGAATGTTAAAGGCATCACAGAAGCGTACAAAACGGGCACCTTTTAATGAAGCGTTAATATCTAAGCAGCCTGCCATTACTGCCGGCTGATTTGCAATAATTCCAACAGATTTACCTTCAACTCTTGCAAATCCTACAACAATATTTTTTCCATAGTGCTCTTGAACTTCAAAGAAGTAGTTGTTGTCCATGCTTGATCGGATAACATTACGAATATCGTAAGGCTGATTTGGGTCTGCTGGAACGATATTTCTCAAGTTTTCGTCAATACGCATAGGATCATCATCGCACTCTTGGACAGAAGGCTCTTCCATGTTGTTTTGAGGCAGGAATGTCATCAATTCTCTGATTTTGAGCAGGCATGATTCATCATCTGGTGAGGCAAAATGGGCAACGCCGCTAACAGAGTTGTGTGCCATTGCTCCGCCTAAATCCTCTTTATCAACAACTTCACGGGTTACAGCTTTTATAACTTCAGGTCCTGTAATAAACATGTGGCTTGTCTTTTCCACCATGAAAATCCAGTCAGTCAATGCTGGCGAATATACAGCACCTCCGGCTGATGGTCCCATTATTGCGGTAATCTGCGGAACAACTCCTGATGCTAACACATTCTGAAGAAAAATATCAGCATAACCGGCAAGGCTGTTTACACCTTCTTGAATACGTGCACCTCCTGAATCAGACATTCCAATAACTGGTGCACCTACTTTCATTGCCATCTTCATCACTTTGCAGATTTTTTCTGAATGTGCAAGAGACAGAGAGCCGCCAAGGACTGTAAAATCCTGAGCAAATACAAAGGTCTGCTTTCCGTGGATAAGCCCATAACCTGTAACTACTCCATCTCCTAAGTATTTTTGATCTTCCATTCCAAAGTCGTTGCAGCGATGAGATTTGAAGCGGTCAATCTCTACAAAAGAGCCTTTATCTAAAAGAATCTCTATCCTCTCTCTTGCGGTCAGTTTACCTGACTCATGCTGTTTTTGAATCCGTTTGGCACCTCCGGCTTCAACTGCCTGCATGTTTTTCTGTTCGAGCTTCTCCAACAGCTCTCTGATTTCCATCTGTTCTCCTTAAATCTTTTCTTGTTAATGGTTTTTGAGGGTTTAAATTTTTGTTTCCTAAGTCTTGTTTGTCTTTATTGTACAGCATTTTGATAAGCTGTTTTTTAATATATTATTTTATAAACATAAAAATATAAATATGTCGATAAAAATTTTATTCTCTATAATTCTATGTTTTGATTTAATATAAAAATAGTTGTCCAAACAGCAGACATTAAAAACAACTGCCCTATTTTTCTATTTAATCAATTTGGGCTTAAACAAATTTGGTTTAAAATCATTTTGATTGACTCAAAAGGTTGTAATATCGTAAATTATCTTTAAGTTCACGATATTTTAAATTTATCAAACAAAAAAGGAGTAAAAAATGAACTTTTTCAAGCGTATCTGCCTTTTAACAGCATCTATGATTTTTCTATTCGGCTTAACCTTTGAATTGCTGTGTAACGAGGCATCAGCAGAGGATAAAAAACTTAAAGCAGGCTTTATCTATGTTGGACCTGTTGGAGATTACGGTTTTTCACATGCACATGATCAGGGCAGAAAATTTGCAGAGTCAAAACTTCCTTGGTTAGAAACTGTTATTATTGAATCAGTTACAGATGCAGACTGTTCAAGAATAATTGATCGCCTAATTCAAGAGCAGAAGTGCGATGTTGTGTTTGCAACAAGTTTTGGATATATGGACGCAACTCTTGCTGCTGGACAGAGATATCCAGATAAAAAATTTATGCACTGCTCAGGATTTAAAAATCTTCCCAATGTTGGAACCTATTTTGGTGATCTTTATCAGATGTACTATTTAAACGGCGTAATGGCAGGAGCACTCACAAAAAGTAATAAAATCGGATATGTAGCAGCATTTCCAATACCTGAAATAGTTCGCCACATCAATGCGTTTGCACTTGGCATTAAGGCTGTCAATCCTAAAGCTAAAGTTGATGTAAGATGGACATACGCATGGTACGGACCAGACAAGGCAAAAGAGGCTGCTGAGTCGTTAGTTGGAGAGGGTTGTGATGCACTTGCATTTACAGAGGATACTCCTGCTGTAATCGAAGTTGGTCAATCACACACAGAAAAGGGCAAACAGATTTACACATTCAGCCACTACAGTCCAATGCAGCCTTATGGAAAAGATTCAGTGGTATCTGGTCAGTTGATAGATTGGGGCGGCATGTATGTAAAGACTCTTCAAGATATCTACAATGGAACATGGACAAATGAAGATATGTGGTGGCTTGCTGCGGAAAAAGCAGCTATTTTAGGTGGAAGTTTTGACGAAATAATAAACTCAAAATTTATAAACGATCTTAAGGCAATAAAAACCAAAGCCCCTGGTTTAGGAGACCTTTCAGTGTATGATCTTGTTCTTAAAAGATATGCCCAGATGCAAAAAGGGGTTGAAGAGTTTGACCCATTTGAAGGTCCTGTTAAAGACAATAGCGGCAAAGAGCAGATAAAAGCCGGCAGTCGTGCATCTAAACAAGATTTATTGAGCATGATGTATTATGTTGATAATGTTAATGGAACAATTCCCAAATAAATAGTTTTAAGAATTGAATAGATTATACTTTACTTTACACGGTCTTAATTTGAGCTTTTAATCTTTTATCACCCAGAGCTAAAGCTCAGGGCTAACTTTATTGAAGTCCTCTTAAGAGGACTTTTAAGGTTTTAGCCGATGGTTTTAACCTACGGCTGAAATACAGTATAAAGGGCAGCTTAACTTTATAGCTGCCCTTTTCGATCACGCCTTCCTTATTGCCGAATACAAAACAGACAAAAAGAGAAAAAAATGAGATTAGACTACTATGACAAAGAGAGCCTCTCTTATTTTGAAAAGACAGTTAAAGTAAATCCTGCCTCTTTTCTTACGCCTTTTGTGAACAGATTACCTAAAAGAGCAATGGTTGTAGATATCGGCTGCGGTTCAGGCAGAGATTTAAAGTATCTTAAAACAAGAGGCTTTGATGCAGTTGGAATCGAACGATCTGCTGGTCTTGCCCTGCTTGCACGCGAATATTCCGGCTGTGAAGTTATTGAGGCAGATTTTACGATATTTGATTTTTCAAGCCTAACGGCAGACGGTATGCTCCTGATTGGTGCTCTGGTACACACTCCGCACGATCAGATTGAAATGGTGTTAAAAAATATAGTCAACGGTCTTAAAAGGTGGGGCATCATATATATTTCTGTAAAAAAAGGAGATAAAAATTTAAAATATGATGAGATTATTGCTTTGAGCGGGGATAATTTAAGTCAAGATAAAAATAGCAGAGGCAAAGGCGGGGATTTTTGTACAGCTTATACAAGAACCTTTTATCTTTGGAATAGAGAGTCTATAGAGAGCATTTTTTCAAAAATAGGTCTTAAAGTGGTAAGTTTTTCCGAAACAATCTCAATGCTTGCAACAGGTGAGCGGTGGCTTGGGTATCTGCTACAATGAACTACTCTCATTAAAATCAATTATTGATACGTTATCTAAATATTTTTTAGTCTGGTATTGTCTTATCGTCTGGATTTTAGAGACAATATCGGCGATTCTTTTGGCAGATTTTTCTATATTTGCAAGATACTTTAAAGTCTCCTCAGAAATCTCTTGTGTCATATTCATCAGTTCAATTGTTCCTAAAAGAGTCATTAGAGGCTGATTTAACTCATGGGCGGTTGCTCCTGCCATCTCTAAAAGGACTTTAAGCCTCTCTTTTTGCATTGTAACCTCTTGATGCTCCAAAATAGCCAGATGGGATTCAATCAAATCCGCCTCTATCTTTTTCCTCAGCTTCACCTCTTCCATTGCCTGATTTCTAAGCATTCTATATTCAGAGACTTTTCTTGAAAGCTCAGTTGCATTCTCAATTGCCATAAGTGCAAAAAAATCACCTGCTTTAACCGGGGAGGGCATAGATGAAATTACGCTTTTCTGGATCATGTAAGAGCCGTCAGAGAGTTTGCAGGGAATAGTGTTTCTGTGTAATTGCGATGAGAAAAGTACAGGCGGTCCACCTTTAAAAACATAATCAAGTCTCTCTGTAAATCCCGGAGAGTTGAGAGTTGGAAACCGCTCTATTATATTTTTACCAACAATATCAGACGAAGCGACACCGCTCCAGTTGGTAAGACACTTATTCCAGAATATAACCTCATAGTTTTTATCAAATATACAGATGCCGAGAGGTACATACTCAAGAACACTATAACCGTGAACGCAGTGTTTAAATTCTGTAATGCAGTTTTTGTAATTTTCTTCTGAAATATTTAATTTTGCTGTATCCATAATAATTCCAACATAAAAAGCTCAATAAAGCAGTACGCCCAAATGATTTAACATTTTTCAGCGGACAGGCATAAATTAAAGTGCAAATTGTTCTTCAATGGTCTCAATTAGCGTATGAATCTCTCTAATCTGCATGAAAAGGGCGATATCTCCCTCAATATCAAGCTCATCTATAATAAAACGTGTTCTTGCAAGCAGCACATGCGATTCTTGAGTAACTGATGGCTTATTAATAAAATTTTCTGGTTTAGTCTCAATATATTCTGGTACTGAATAGTCAAAACTGAGATTGAGCATATTTGAAATAGAACCCATCACTCCATTAAGAACAATATTTCCAACTTCGCAGAATGTCCCAGCTCTTAAAGCGTCCATATCTAAATCATCACACTCATCAACCAGCACTGCTACTAATGAAGATGCTGTTTCAGTCGGAAATATCAACTGTGCAGAACCGCTGATCTTTCCATTAAAATCAAGAGAAACAGCAGAAATACTGCTATCTTTAGCAAATAATTTAAGCTCCTCTTTAAAATCGTTTTGAGAGACAATCTTAACATGAGGTACACTCAGAGTTATGTGGCACGAGAGCATTGTATTGAGCACAGATGCCCCCTTGCCTACTCCGATATTGCATAACTCCTTGATTGCTTCAAGCTGTTCATGAGATATAGATAATTTATCCATTGGTTCTCTCTGTGCCTTTAAATTATTGAGGTGGGATTAGCTTAGACAACTGCCTGTTTTTTCAGATGATCTGTTTAATAAATTATTAACAAGATTGAGAATCTGATCAGGTTCAGGGGGTTTATTAACAAATGCGGCTGCACCAAGAGCAATGCACTTTGCTTTTACAGTGTGCTGGATATCTGCTGTAAGGACAATTACAGGAGTTTTAACACTATTACTATTAAGTTTTTCAAGAAACTCTACTCCGCTCATTTCAGGCATGAGCAAATCAAGAATAATGGCATCTACAGGCGGTTTATCTTTTGATAGTAGAATATCCATAGCTTGAAACCCATTTTCAGCTTCAAGCACTTGATATTCATCGTTAGATAATAGAATCCGTTTTACTCCACGCCTTGTGAGCCACGAATCATCAACTATAAGTATGTTTGGCATATAACTATAAAAATCCTTATTAGTAAAAGATACGTAACCTTAGCGACTTTAAAATTTAAAAAAGCATAAAATCTGCTTGAAAAATTAAAGAATATTTAAGAAAAAAATAACACTATTTAGGTAGAGAGGCAACTTATTTAATTTTAAGAGATAAAACAAATTAAGAGGATAAAATAAAAAATATTTGTTTTGCAGTACAATCGGTTTTATAATTATCTATATATAAATATTTGTATAATGACCATGCGTTGCCTGTCAGTGAATGGTCATTATTTATGTTGGTAACTTAATGATTTTCCGGGAAATATCATGCCTGATATAACGATTATACCAAGTACAAAATCAAAAGAGTGCGTATTAGAGAGCACTATTCTGAAGTCTATCCTTGAAGAGATATCTTTGGAATGTGTTCTTGCAGATATCTCAGAGCCTGAGAGTTTTTCTCAGCTCCTTGCACTTTTAAAGCAGTTTTTTCAGAAGGCAAAAGAGTGTAATTTTCCGGAACTTGCAGAAGATGCAAAAAAGGCTGGAAAACTTGTAAAGACAATCATGGAGCATCGAATATCGAGCAGCATTAATCAATCAGATAATATATCACAAAACATGCCTGAGATTGAAAATCAGGTAGAGTCCGTCAATCTGATAATATCTGAGATGAAATCGTTTCTCCACTTTATAACACGCTCATATGAGGAAGAAAAAAGATTCAATCAAGTTGATCAATCAGAAGATTCACTTAGTCCAAAATTACGAGATGCTGAACAATCATCAGTCAAAGATGCGGACAATCAGTCGTCTGATGATTTTAAACTAAAAGATGATCCAGCGGTTCAACCAACATCTGCAACCATACTTGAATCTGATTCTACAACCACACTTCAATCTGACGCTGCCGATATTTCAACAGAACAGTTAAATCTTACCCACCCGGGAGAGCTTCCCTCTTTTCTTAATATTGACGATTTTGCAGAATTTTTATCATTGCAAAAAAATATATTAAACAGCATGGAAGTTCTTATTCTTGATATTGAGAAAAACAACAATCGAGAATATGCAAAAGGAGAGTTAAAACGACTTTTTCACACAACTAAAGGAGAGGCAGGTTTTTTAGGTCTTAAAGAGGTTGAAAAGGTGTGCCATCTATCAGAAGACCTTATGGAAAAAGAGCACTGTGAAAATATTGTTGACACTCTTCTTGCAGTCAAAGACTGGCTTGAGACAACCTATAATATATATGCCGGCAGACAAGATTCCGGCAGACAGGCAGCACTTCCCTCCCTTGAAGAGTTGTTTGATAGCCGCAGACAGCAGAGCGGTTCAGATAAAAAAACTCCTATAATCGATTTGGATAGTAGTAATACTCTGCCAAACAAAAAGAGTCAGCCGTCTGAAAACTCATCTAATCCCATTCCTTCTGAAAACTTATCTAAGCCCATTTCTCCTGAAAATTTATATACACCTATTCTAACTGATTCTATAAATGTAGATGCATCAAGATTAGACAAGATGGTAAATATCATAGGAGAGCTTGCCATCACAGAATCAATGATCAGCCAATCTCCTGAAATTACAGCATCTGCTTCGCCAACTCTTTTAAGGGCATTAAGCTCTCTTCATAAAATAACAAGAGAGCTTCAAACTTTAGGACTAAGCCTTAGAATGGTTCCTCTTAAATCGCTCTTTAACAAAATGGATAGGTTAGTTCGTGATCTCGCCAAAAAAACAGGCAAACAGATTCAATTTGTCATTAAAGGAGAACAGACAGAACTTGATAAAACAGTTGTTGATAAACTTGGAGACCCTCTGATTCATATTCTCCGAAACAGCGTAGATCACGGGGTGGAAGAGAGCGTAAAAGATAGATTAGATTTAGGAAAACCAGAAACATCAACTATTGAGTTAAGAGCGTTTCACAAAGGAGGCTCTCTTTTTATTGAGATAGAAGACGATGGCAGAGGAGTTAATAGAAAACGGCTTGCAGAAAAAGCACTATCCCAAGGAATTACAATAAAATCAATATCACAGCACGGAGAGGTTTTATCTTATGAAAATATTAACCATATTGATAAAATATTTGGAGATGAGATACTCAATTTAGTATTTCATCAAGGGCTTAGTACTGCAAGAGAAGTGACTGATGTCTCTGGAAGAGGCGTTGGTATGGATGTTGTCAGAAAAAGTATTGAAGCGTGCAGAGGTAAAGTATCTATTATATCTAAGGAAGGCAGAGGTACTACATGCACAATTAAAATTCCTCTAACACTCTCTATAATCGACGGTCTTGTTGTACGTGTGGCACAGGATATATTTGTTATTCCAACTCTGTCCGTAGTAACATCTCTAAAAGTCGATAAAAAAGATATTTCTAATGTATTTGAAAAGGGT
Organism: uncultured Desulfobacterales bacterium; assembly: GCA_964539635.1. Lineage (GTDB taxonomy): Bacteria > Desulfobacterota > Desulfobacteria > Desulfobacterales > Desulfobacteraceae > Desulfamplus. The sequence continues at coordinate 60,022 of CAZIJN010000021.1, forward strand.
GAGATGATAAACGTGCTTGGACGACTGATTCCTCTTTTCCGGTTAAAGAGTCTGTTTAATCTGAGCCATACAGTTGAGAAAGATATTTCCGATCAAATTGTTGTTGTGGTTGAGGAGAGCGGTCTGCATACAGCACTTTTAGTAGATGAGCTTTTAGGCAAACAGAACACGGTAATCAAAAGCCTTGGAATGGGTGTTGGAATGGGAATAGAGGATATCAAAGGAATATCAGGCGGCACAATCATGCCAGATGGAAGGGTAAGCCTTATTCTTGATATTGCAGGAATTATTGAGCTGTCACACGGTGCTTGATAAAGGAAGAAACTTTTCGCAAAGAGGTATTATTTTTAAATTATGAAAACAGATAAAATATTGGTTACAGGCGGAGGCGGATTTCTTGGAAAAGCTGTTGTTAAGATGCTTGTTGATCGCGGGAGCGATGTTACAAGTTTTTCAAGAAATTTCTATCCTGAACTTGCAAGCATGGGTGTAAAGCAGTTTCAAGGAGATATTGCCAATTTTGAAGATGTTGATAATGCGTGCATCGGCATTGATACTATATTTCATGTTGCTGCTAAAGCAGGAGTTTCAGGCAGATGGGACGATTACTTTAAACCAAATGTCGTTGGCACGGAAAATATTATCAGAGCATCTATTAAAAACGGCGTAGCTCGACTTATCTATACAAGCTCGCCGAGTGTTGTATTTGATGGAAATAATATGGAAGGGGTTGACGAATCTGTGCCCTACCCTTCAAAATATCATGCCCCCTACCCTGCAACCAAAGCTATGGCAGAAAAGATTGTTCTCAACGCTGCATCAGATAAACTCAAAACTATTATCCTAAGACCACACCTTATCTGGGGAGCTGGCGATAACCATCTGCTGCCGGGCATTATTGCAAGGCACAAACGACTTAAAAGAGTGGGAGACGGGACAAACAGAGTCGATACTATTTATATCGATAATGCCGCTTATGCCCATATTCTTGCCTACGATAAATTAAAAAAGGAGGAGAGCAGAGTTTGTGGTTCAAAAAAACAATCTATTTCGGGAAATATCTATTTTATAAGTCAAGATGAACCTGTGCTGCTCTGGAAGATGGTTGATCGTATGCTGGAAGCTGCCGGCTTACCAAAAGTTAAAGGCTCAGTTTCAGTAGAAACAGCAGAAAAGGCGGGTAAAGTGGTTGAGACCATATTCAATCTTTTGAATATAAAGAGCGACCCTCCTATGACACAATTTATGGCAAAGGAGCTTGCAACCTCACACTGGTTTGATATTTCAAGGGCAAAAAAAGATTTGGGATACTATCCGGTTGTATCTACACAAGAGGGTTTGATGCGGCTCAAGAGATGGTTAATCAATAACCAATCCGATGCAAATAACTAATCAGTTGTAATATTAAAAAAGGTCTTGATATTCTCCTCTTTTAGACGCAATTGATCAAGAATGAGCTTAAGTGCAATCTCGTTTATTCCAGCCTTATGGGTAGAGTTTTTTACAGCAACTGACATTGGGTTGCCGCTATATCCAATATTTGCTTTATGACATAGATAGTTGGCAAGGTTGATTATCAAAGCATACTCCCTATATGCAGTTGGACAGGCAGATGGATTGTGGTGGTATCTGCTTGGATAGAGTATATGATCTGGAAACTGCCATCTTTTCATCAACAGACCAGATAGCACTGCATGATCAAGATCAAATACTGTTCTTTCAACACGAAACAGAGGAACCTGCTGCTCCATAGCCAGTGCCCGAACATTACGGTAATCATCTTTAAAATAGATTGAGAGTATTACCTTTCCCATATCGTGCAAAAGTCCCGGAATAAAAATTTTACCTGCAATTTCAGGGTGGATTCGTGCTGCTATCTCTTTTGCAGCAGTAGCACAGCCGATAGAGTGAATCCAGAGAGCCTTCATATCAAGGCTTAAGCCAGAATCTTTGTCAGTCAGGGTAGATAGTACGCTCATACCAAGTGCAATGCCGATAATCTCATCAAATCCAATAACAGCAATAGCCCTTCTTACGCTGTCAACCGCACTTCTTTGCCCATAATAAACAGAGTTGGCAAGCCGAAGCAGCTTGTTGGTCATTCCCTGATCATAGCTTATAACCTCTGCAAGCTCATCAATAGTTGTGCTCTCATCTGAAGCAACATCTAAAATTTTATTCACAACAACCGGAAGACTTGGAAGTTCCGTATCATTTCGCTGAATCAGACGTATTATTCTCTGCTGAAGTTCCAGTGTATTTTCCTTTTCGCTAAAATATTAAAATTTATAATCAAATCTCTACTATCAAACCAGATTAGATATATCAAAAATCTTAACAAATTACCTTTTAAAACCATTCCAAAAAATCTTTTCCATCTCTAAGGAGTCTCTTGAATGAGGCTTTTTATCCTGATCAGGATAACCTATAGCAACCATTGACTCAACTTTAAAATTCTCAGGAAGCGAAAGAATCTCTTTTATATAAGATTCTGCTGATATCTCTTTATTATGCTCTCTTTTACGAATCTGTATCCAGCAGCTTCCAAGACCAAGAGCTTGAGCTGCAAGCTGAATAAATATAGTTGCAATTGATGCGTCTTCAACCCATACATCTGTTATATTTTCATCAGCACAAACTACTATTCCAAGAGGAGCTTCCTTTAAAAAAGATGAGCCGTGAGGCTTTGCATTTGATAGACGCTCTAAAATATCTTGGCGATCAACTACAACAAACCGCCAAGGATTAAATCCTCTTGAAGATGGTGATCTTAAGGCAGCCTCAATGATTCTGTCAATCTTTTCCTTTTCAACGGGCGTAGATTTAAATCGTCTGATGCTTCTTCTACTTTCAATTAACGAAAAAAACATAAAAACACGTCCTCCCCTTATATATTAAAATTGCCGTACCAATAACTATAGCCAATAACTATAGATTGATACGACAATTTTTCAGATTTTTTGAAATTAAATTTAAATTAGACTAAAGGCTCATGGACTGCAAGTACCATTCCATAACCACCTTGTACATTTTTAGTATTTGTGATCCCTTTGCCGTTAAGAAACGCTTGGGTTTCATAAGAGCGTGGACCAGTTCCGCACATCAGATATAATGGTGAACCTGATGGAAGATTTTTAACGATAAGTTCAATTTCATTAAAACGGCTTCTAATCTCATCTTGAGGAATATTTATCCACTGGTTAGGATATTTTTCAACAAAAGGCTCTGCCTGAATAGAGCTTCTTACATCTAAGACCTTTATATCTCCTTTTTTGAGCAGCTCAAGAAATTCAAAGGTGTCAATAGACCTGAGATTACCATTCAGAGTATTGTCCAAAGCGTTTCCAACATTGTTCACAACATCCATTGCAGAGGCATAAGGAGGAGAGTAGCTAACCTCAAGATTAGAGATTTCGCTTACATCAACTTTAAACTTTAAGAGAGGTCCGACCGCATCAACTCTGGATTTAACAGCATCTCCCTGAGGACCTGCTGCCTCTACGCCTAAAATTGTTCTTGTTTTTCTGTCTGCAATGAGCTTCATAAACATAAAGTCAGCATCAGGAAAGAAGTGTGCCCTGTCTGACTGAGATACAACCGCATAAACAGGATCAAAACCAGCAGCTTTAGCCTGATTAACAGTCAATCCAGCCTTTGCAACTCCTAAATCAAACACTTTAATACAAAACGATCCTACACTTCCTGTAAACTGCTCATTGCCGCCATTTATGTTGGTTGCAATGATACGTCCTTGACGGTTTGCAAGAGAACCAAGAGGCATGACGCAATCCATACCGCTTATAAGGTTGGTAAACTCTGCACAATCTCCACCAGCGTAAATATTGGGATCAGTGGTCTGCATACATTTATTGACCAAAATTCCTCTGTTTCTGCCGATTGCAAGTCCTGATGAGGCTGCAAGCTCAGAATTTGGACGAACACCGGCAGCAAGAATAACCATATCGCAAGGCAGTGTCATTGCTGGAGATTTTCCAGATAAATCAACCACTTCAACCGATTGGGCACCATTATCTGCATCTCCGTTTATCTTCATAACCCTCTGGGATAAGAGCAGATTCACGCCGTGATCTTGCAGTTTTTTCTCAACAATTCTTGCCATATCCTTGCCAAGAGCCTGCGGAAGAACCTGATCAGCCATCTCAACAATTGTGGTTTCAACTCCCCACAGATCAGTCAATGCCTCTGCCATCTCAATTCCAATAGCTCCGGCACCAATTACAACAGCTTTTTCAACTTCGCCGTTTGATATGGCTGCTTTGATTGCACTTGCATGGTGGAGATTTGATACAACATGAACTTTCGGAAGATTAGAACCAGGGAAAGGAGGACGCATTGGAGTAGCACCGGTTGCAATAACTAATTTGTCATACTCAATCTCTCCATCTCTTCCTTCATCTAAATAACGGACAACAACCTTTTTTTCAGCCCGTTTGATCTCAAGAGCCTCTACACGGGTTAGTACATTAAAACCTTTTACATTTTTAAAAAATGGAACATCTCGTTTTGCATGTGCAATTGTTGAATACAATCCTTCAAGCTCTTGAACATCTCCGCCGACATAGTATGGAATGCCGCATCCGCCATAAGATATCAGAGCGTCTCTATCTAAAACAGTTATCTCAACATCAGGGTTTATACGCCTTAAACGACATGCCACTTTTGGACCAAGTGCTACAGCACCTATAATCAATACTTTTTCTACCATGTATTCCTCACATCATACTTTAAACCTGTTTTACTCTAAACTCTCATAAATCCTTTCCTCTTAAAAGAAGGGGGTTGATTGCTCGCCTACAAAACAAGTTTAAATAAAAATTTATTAAAAAAAATTAATATAATTAAAGACTTAGAACTGTTGATTTGCAAGAGAGTTCAATTAATTCAGTAGCAGCAGCAAGTCTGAAGCCTTCAGCAAGCTCATCTTCTCTTATAAATCTTGCTTTTGCACAAGGAGTGCACACAAGAATAGGTACTTCATGAGCCTGAAGATGTGCAAGAAGATCATCTGCAATATCTCCTGTAGCAGCTTTAATATTCTCCATAGCACCCTGTCTTGCAAGATAGACAGCCTCATCAAGAAGAAATATCGTTACGTTTTTACCAAGTTTCTGAGCAACAGTAGCTAAATGAAAAGCTCTTGTACTTCTGTTAGTGTTGTCAGTACCACATGAAAGAGCTATCAAAACATTATTTGTTATTGAGTCCTCTGCCATTTTTTATCTCCTATTTATTAATGTTTTTATTTTTTAAGAGCACCCTGTTACACTATCCTTAACTAATCCGCCTATAAAAAGATTTGGCTATATCTATTTATAAAGATGAATCACTTTTCAAAATACCACATATGAGCTAAAACTCACAATATAAAAATTATTGATAAAAAATAAGAGATTCTGTAAAAACAGAAAATTTTTTAATAACAAATTAAACTATATCAGACTAAACGTAAAAGGAAAAATATTTTGAGAACCCTTAAATCAGACTTTATCCTGCTGCTGGTTGCAACTATATGGGGATTTGCATTTGTTGCCCAGCGAATGGGAATGGATCATATAGGACCTTATACATTCAACGGAATCCGCTTTGCATTAGGTGCACTATCTCTAATCCCCTTGATGTTTCTTTTAAAACCCAAAGCATCAAAAACAGATATATTAAATACAAAATCAAATAAAAACAGATTTAAAATAGAGAGTTTTAACAATATTAAGTCTGATTTAAAAGGCGGGGCACTCGCAGGTGCTGCACTGTTTGCAGGTGCATCATTTCAGCAGATAGGACTTGTCTATACCACTGCCGGCAAAGCTGGCTTTATAACGGGTCTTTATGTGGTGATTGTGCCGGTTATGGGTCTTTTATGGAAAGAGCGGACAGGCAGCGGAACATGGATTGGTGCTCTTTTAGCAGCCATAGGGCTTTATTTTCTAAGTGTAACTGAAGCCTTGACAATTAGTTATGGTGATCTTCTTGAGCTTATAGGTGCATTTTGCTTTGCAATACATGTTCATCTTGTCGGAAAACTTGGCGCACGTATGGATACTCTTACGCTCTCATTTATTCAATCTATGCTCTGTTCAATTTTAAGTATAATCGCTGCATTTGCTTTAGAGACAATAGAGTTGGAAGGGATAAAAATGGCTGCGCTGCCGATTTTGTACGGCGGTATCTTTTCAGTTGGAATTGCCTATTCTCTTCAAATTTATGGACAGAAAACCAGCCACCCTGCTCATGCTTCGATTTTGATGAGTCTTGAATCTGTAATGGCTGCAATTGGAGGCTGGCTTATATTAGGTGAGATACTATCAGGACGGGCACTTGCAGGCTGTGCTATTATGATGGCTGGAATGCTTACATCTCAACTTTACCCATACTTTGCCCCTATGTTTTCAAACGGTCGGGCTATGCCGGATAACATATCTTAAATTAACTAAATACAACCACATCTAACGAATCTATATCTAACGAAATCTAAAAATTTAAGCCGAGCAGTTTTATGACTGCCGGCTTAAAAAACAGGCTGACTGCTAATTAATGACGAATAGAGTTGAGTGCACTCTCAAGATTTTTTGTTATTTGTTCAGAAAGCTCTGCTGTCTGTCTTAGAAATTTAGCTGCTTCCAAAAGATTATTTTCCCCTGATTTATCTGCCTCTGCCTTCTCTGCCCAAGAGATATAACTATCTTTATGGCTGTTGTTGTGATCAATCCAGTTTTTTAGCAGAAGAGAAAATTTTTGGCTAAGAGACATCTCTCTGCCTGAACAGTTTGTATTAGATTGTTTATGCTCGTCATGATGATGGTGAGCATGATCGTGGCTATGGTGGTCATGGTGGTGCTCATGAGCGTGGTGTTCGTCATTTTGGTAGTCATGGTGGTCTCCATCGTGATTGTGGCTATGGTGATCATGATCATGGCTGTGGTGGTCGTGATCATGATGTTTATCAGAATCGTGTTTATGTTTATGGTGATCGTGGTGGTGGTCATGATCATGCTCTTTATGGTGTGACATCCTAATACTCCTTATAATTTCAAATGTTCTTTAAGAGTTACATCTTGATACAGATACCCAGACATAAGGTTCCATACGCAATGGGCATTTAATTCAATTCCATGATAAATTATAGATACAGGTCTATCAGAAGAGACAACTACAACAATCACATTTTCATGCTCTGCTGTAAATCTTAGTGCTGAATTATACCTTGCACCTCTTCCTATATTTTCTGCTGGTATTGATTTTCCATCAAGCAGACAGCCGAATCCTATGAGATCGCATGTTGACATGACATGCAGTGCTCCGTCAATCTTAATCAGAGACGATGCAAGGTTAAAATAGTCCTCTTTGCGAAGATCAAGAGGCGGATCAAGAATATGTCCTGATAAAGGAACCGGCTTATCCGTCAAATTTAGTACAATAGTTGCTCCATGCCGTCTATTTTGGGCAATATGGACAAGTTTTGCCACTAACAAAAAGAGTTCTGTACTGGTTGAGGGATCAAGTTTAAAGTCAAACAGCAGCTCTTCAAGTTCAACAAGTTTTGCACGTCTGGTTGTTGAGTGGAATGAACCATCAAAAAAGCTGCATATTGGTTCTCCGGCTATCTCAACAAAGCCATAGTCTCCGTTAAAAAACGCTGACACTGCATAATCAGGCACAGGAGAATCTGATATCCCTATGATTGTATTGCCGTCAGATACCAATATTCTGTCAGAGTACTCTACTGAAAGCATAAGTTTTCTTACATGCTTTATATTGCTTGTAAACGGACGTTCAAATCTTTTAATTCTTGCAAGAAAGTGCAGATTATTCAAAAATTCTGGATCAACAAACACAAGACGACCTCGAGGCCAATAACCCTCTTCCTTTGTTTTCGAGATTTTAAGAATAATATCCAATATAGGTTGGATCATCATACGTGCATCAATGCCAAGAAGCCTATTTCTCGCATCTATAATATGATCCTCAATAGCATGAAGAGCATAGTTCTCCATCACATGCCCTGAACTCCAAATTGAGATATTATCCATTGAAAAATCTTGAGAGAGCAGCCAGCCGGCATGTTCAAGCCACCGTTCAGTCGGATATATAGAACACATATTGGGGTGGTGATCTGTAAACCACATCTGGTAAAAAAATGATCTTGAGCTGCCACCAAATGATATTGTGCCTGAGAGCTGAAGATTATCAATAGTGATAAAATGATCATTGGGTTGGGACTCTATGGCACAAGCAAGAGTTTCACGCCAGCCATTGTTATCAAAATATAGCTCTTTAAGTCGAATCTCGTGACCTTTTAAAAGCTGCTGGGGATCATAAATACGCAGAGGATCAGAGTATCGCCGGGCATAGATCAGTGCAACTCTGCTCTGCTGAGAAAAGTTAGACAGCCCCTCTACAAGACCAGTATAAATATTTTGAATGGCTAAATTACAATATTTCTCCTTAAGCATATTCTCTCTTCTCAAAGCCATTATTATCAAAAATTTATCTTTTTTTGTCAGATGTTCTTTTAAAGTTTGTATTGTTTTTTATATGGTTAGGGAGTTAATCGTTATCTTTTTCCTGAACCATAACTTTTAAACTTCTCTATAACTATATCCATCTCATTATCAGAAAGCATCACAGGTTTTCCGATACACTCTGCTTGATAAAAGATGCGTGCTACAAGCTCAATCTCTTCAGCAGCATTAAAGGCATTTTGTATAGAGCTGCCCACTGCAACCAAACCATGATTGGCAAGTAAAATAGCATTATAGTTGTCAATAGTTGAAATGATGTTGTCTGCAAGCTCTTTGGTTCCAAAAGCAGCGTAAGGAGCTAACGGCACTTTTTTCCCTGCAAAAGCAACAAGATAGTGGACAGGCAGAATCTCTCTATTAAGGCAGGCAAAAGTTGTGGCATATGGAGAGTGTGTATGCACTACAGCATTAATATCTGGTCTATGCCGATAGAGTGCGATATGAAATCCTGCTTCACTTGAAGGTTTATTAGAAGGGATATTTAGCGTATGGACTAAATTTTTTCCAATATCTGAGTCGTTAGAAGAAAAATCTTCAGTAGAATGGTCAATATTGCCGTTAATATCAAGAAGAATAACATCTTCAACTCTCATATCAGGATATTCAACACCACTTGGAGTAATGGCAATAAGACCCTCTTTTCTGTTAAAAACGCTCAAATTTCCTCCAGAGCCTGTTGTAAGCCCTGATTTGAGCATTTTAAGAGAGTATTTTAAAATTTCTTCTCGTTCATATAAAAGTTTCATCATGTTCTATGTGATACACTCACTTTGGCACCTTTGCAAGGTATTTTTTGGTATTGTAAAATTTTTAAAGGGCTGTTATTTAATGCGGACAATAATAAACTGTAGAGACGCACAGCATGGTTCTCTAATTGCAATAAAAATTTAAAAATACCGCACTCCTATTTGGATTTAATTTGTAATAAAAAAGGTGGCTAAAAAATGAAAAAAAATGAAAAAAACTATGCTATCTATATAGTATCAATTTTAATATACTCTTTAACAGCAACACCTTGCCTATTTGCAGAAAAAGGATATGTCTCTGATATGCTCATTCTAAGCCTAAAAGAGGGACCAGGCAGGCAGTACAATACCATTAGAACATTACGAAGCAATACACCAATTGAGATAATTTCAACTGCTGACAGGTTTCTTAAAATTCAAACTGAAGAGGGAGATGTCGGCTGGGTAGAGAGTCAGTATGTGACCAAAGAGATTCCTAAAACTTTAATTATAGAGCAGCTAAACAACAAAATAGCACAACTTGAAGGAATAGGCGTAGATTCTCAATCTGCCCAAAATAGAGAGGCAAGCCAAACTACAGGAGTGACAGCTCAACTTCAAAACCAGCCCAACTCTTTCCAAAGTGATTTTAACATTAAAGAGACAGAATATTTAGACAGAATCAAATCTCTTGAAGCTGCTCTAAATACTCAGATTGAAAAGAACAAACTTATGGAAGCCCACCTGCTTAAAGTAAAATCTCAACAGGCTAAATTTACATCTGAACAGATGCCGGAGCAAAATAACAGCTCTACACAGCTTGATGTAAATAACGATAATCAACCCGCCAGCCACAGTGCTGCTATAGATACTAACATTGCAGAAAAAGATATAGAAGAAGAGGTCTATCCAGTAAGCAGCAGAGCACAGGTCGATGAAGGAGATGACTTGCTCTTTTCAGAAAAAGAGATGGTATTCCTGCCTGATGATGATGTACTTAAAACCTCAATGATCAAGTGGTTCTGTGCAGGAGCAGGAGTGCTGATAGCGGGGTGGTTTATCGGCAGAAGTTTTTCATCTGGAAAACGAGGAAGAGACGGACTTCTTGAGTGATAAACCTCTCTTTCTTCAGCCTTATTTTTACTTAAATATGTCTATTAAGCTATGTTACATCATACCAATTTTGATGCAGATTGTTTGGTATGCAAGAACATCAGAATAACCTACAAAGCAGTAAAGGAAAAACTTTTGATAAACTATACTATTTTTGATACGCCTATTCTAAAAACCATCCTCTATTGGTTGGCACGACTTTTTTTCTATGCAACAGGATGGAAGGCAGAAGGCAAGAAACCCAATTTTAAAAAATATGTCCTTATAGCCGCTCCTCATACTTCTAATTGGGATTTTGTTTATACAATGCTGGTTGCTTTTATTTTACAGATTAAAATTTATATGATGGGTAAACAAGAGCTTTTTCGTCCCCCATTTGGAAAAATTGTAAAATGGCTTGGAGTTATTCCTATTGACCGTAGTAAGTCAAATAATACAGTTGCTAATATTGTTCAGACATTTAATAAACATGATGAGCTTATTGTTGTAATCCCGCCATCTGGCACCCGGAAAAAGGTTATGTATTGGAAAAGCGGTTTTTATCATATAGCAAGAGGAGCTAATGTTCCGATTGTTATGGGATATATAGATTATAGGCGTAAGGCTGGCGGACTTGGAATGTCTATTATTCCAACTGGAGATATTGATGCTGATATGGTTGTTATACGCTCGTTTTATAAAGGTGTTACTGGAAAATACCCTGAAAACCACTAATGGTCACTCATATATGTAATTGAGCATATTAACAAAATCGCTATTTATAATTATAAAGCTCAATTCTAATGTTTAGAATTGAGCTTTCTTTTTTCTTGATATCAGTTTGTTTTGTTTTAAGTATCAAACAGAACTTACCCAACTAAGGAAAGGTTATAATTTTATAATATAAACAGGCAGTTACTACTTTTTCTTCATAGCCTCCATCAGCAAATCTCCCATACTTCCAATGCTCTGGCTCTTATTGTCATTATCTGCAAATTTTTTCCAGTCACTTCCCTCTTTGGCATCAGGAGGTGCAAGGCTTACTCTTCTGCTATCCTCGTTTATCTCAGCAACCATTACATTGACCATATCGCCGGGTTTCAACCTATCATAATTTGAAGGCTCTGATGCTTTTGCAATAACAGATAACGGAAGAAGTCCTGTAACACCGGGTTCAAGGCAGATAAAAAGTCCAAACTTTTCTCTTTTTTCAACCTTTCCCTCAACAACGGTTCCAACAAGATATTTTGACTCTGCACCGCTCCACGGGTCTTCGTGGGCATCTTTCATGCTCAACGATATTCTCTTGTTTTTAAGATCAATCTCTCTGACAACCACCTGAACCATCTGCCCTTGTTCAAGAATATCATCAGCTTTTAACACACGCTTTGTGTGGCTCATTTCGCTTAAATGGACAAGACCATCAACACCAGGTGCAATCTCGACAAAAGCACCAAACGGGGCAAGTCTGACAACTTTACCTGTCAGCTGCTGACCGACTGCAAATGTCTGCTCGGCACGCTCCCAAGGGTCTTGAGTTGTCTGTCTGATAGATAGAGATATTTTAGGCGAATCACTCTTTTGATTTGAATCTCTCTTTTCAATTTTAAGTATCTTTACGCTCACAAGTTCATCTTGAACTAATGCCTCGTCTGTCTTATCGACTCTTGACCAGCTTAACTCTGATATGTGTGCCATGCCTTCAACACCTGGGGCAAGTTCAATAAAAGCACCATAAGGCATGATTTTAATAACTTTGCCCTGCACAATATCACCCTCTGAAATGGTTTGAAGATAGCTCTCCCGACTCTCCTGTATATCACGGTTCATAAGGTCTCTTCTGGATAGAACAATATTTTTTCCACCTTCAGCATAACGTGTGATAAGAAAACTTAGAGTTTTACCAAGATAGTCTTCCTGATTTTCCACATATTTAGTATCTATCTGGCTTACCGGACAAAAAGCCCTCTTTCCCATAATATCAACGCTGAATCCGCCTTTTATTATACCTGAAACCTTCCCTTCAACCGGAGTGTGGTTTGAGGCTGCATCTTCAAGCATAGCAGCGTATCCAGCACCTGAAAGTGCACGGGAAAGTATTATTTCGCTCTCGTTTAATGAGACCACATAAAGACTGAGCTTATCACCCACACTATATGGGAGCTGACCATTTTCATCTAAAAGCTCTGCCTTTTCAACAACACCGTCACTTTTTGAGCCTGTGCTGACATATACAGTGCTTTTACCTATAGAGATAATTGTACCGTTAATTTTGTCTCCTTGACGGATATCGTGGCTCTCTTCTGCATCGTATGAATCCAAAAGTTCTGCAAAACTCTTCTCATCTTCAACAATCTCTTCATCTTCCTCAAACATCTGTGTCATTTTAATTCTCCTGAACATGGTTTATTTTTTTCTTATGAATTTTTTATAATAACATATTGCCTGTTTACGTCAATATTATGCTTTAACAGATTTAAAGCACCAATTCTAATTTTAAAAATTGTTTGTTCTAATAACTTTTATAACCAAGCGATCAATCGAACGGCTAAGATGCAATAAATTCAACTAAAGTAGCCTATTTTTTATAATCGGATTCAGCTGATTTATATTATTTCAGCCTAAAAATTTATTTCAGGGCGGTACTTTATTTAATCTTATGTTTTGTGTATAACAAGTAATGTATTTGCTATGTCCATAGCACACTTAAATCCACACTACTTATCACATAGGAAACGCACCATTTAAATAGACAACACTTCTCTCAAATTTTAGGTGGAGATTGGCTATTATTGAAATGGATACTCTACATAAGGGCACTATTTTATTAAAGGATGGGAATATGTTTTACGAAGCTCAATATCAGCCGCAAGAGACAAAAAAACTAAGTGACAAGGCAAAACTTTTTGTAGGAAAAAAGATAGCTGTTCAAGATGGAGGACAAGAAGAGCTGACACCCGGGAAAAAGACAGTTGTATATATTGCATCTCCAAGTTTTGGTCTTATTCCCAATTATGATCTTAACAATATAACAAGCATTCCTTATGGAAAGTGGATTAATTTAAGCGAAACCAACAAACAGCTTATAGCGTCAAAATAGCAGCATTATGGAAAATTAATAGCTTATCTTAGGAATAAGAATTTAATAACTCCCGAAACTGATTATATGTGTATTGACGCT
>CAZIJN010000022.1:0-65032 GCA_964539635.1 uncultured Desulfobacterales bacterium
TGAGGCTCAACTTATATTCTTTTTTTCACAAAATTCAACTGCTCAATGTCGGATTAAACAGTTATATCTTTATCAACATCCACTCTTGTTCAAGGGAGTCAAACATCTGTTGAAGCTGGCTGATGCTTTTGTTGAGCAGGTCAGCTTTTGCAGAGACAGGTTGTTTGAGTATCTGCTGTAATAGTTGGATTTTCCCAATCAGTTCTCCTTCCTGTATTCCTTTTTGTATTCCTTCTTGCAGTCCTTTTTGTATTCCTTCCCGCAGTCCCTCTTCTCTTCCGATTCTTTCAGCCGTTGTTATGTAAGGCATTTTCTTTTCCTCCTCATATTCTTTATGTCGAGTATTGAATTGTTTTGTCAAAGATTCTGGTAATCCCATAAGCCAGTCAATGAAACGATAAAGATTTAGAATCTCTTCTTTAGTATAATTTCGTTCGTAAAGCATACGGGTCAGCTTCCATTTCCACTGATAGCGTTCTTGAGGGTCATGTCGTGATGCTTGAGTCATCAAGTGTGCTGCTGTTATCAGGGCAAATGGGTTGGGATTTAGCAAAAGAGCATCTATATCATCTCCAAGAGGCTTTAATTTTACAGTCGGAAATTGAAAATCAAGGGTACAGCACACTCACAAGTTTATCGGCATAACGTCTGCCAAGTGAGGCATCTCTGACAATCTGCTGGAACTCTTTATCTCTGAATTTGTATTTTTTTGCCCAATCTATCTCGCTTGCAATCCATGGAAAAAAGAAGTCCATACGACCAAGTGCGGAATTTGACAGACTTTTAAATACTGTTTTCACGAGGCTTTTCTACCTGCCGCAGGTTGTAGTCTTATTCCTGTCTGTATTTGCCTTAATTAATCTGTTTATCAAGGGATTCAAGGATATTTAGAAGCTCGTCAATGCTTTTTTCTCTTAGCTCCGCTTTGGTTGCTATCTGGCACTTCAGTATTTTTTCGAGTGTTGTGATGTTGCCAATTAATTCGCCTTTTTCAAGTCCTTTTTGGAGTCCTTCCCGCAGTCCTTCTTCTCTTCCGATTCTTTCAGCAGTTGTTATGTAAGGCATTCTCTTTTCCTCCTCATATTCCTTATGTTGAGTATTGAATTGCTTTGTCAAAGATTCTGGTAATCCCATAAGCCAGTCAATGAAACGATAAAGATTTAGAATCTCTTCTTTAGTATAATTTCGTTCGTAAAGCATACGGGTCAGCTTCCATTTCCACTGATAGCGTTCTTGAGGGTCATGTCGTGATGCTTGAGTCATCAAGTGTGCTGCTGTTATCAGGGCAAATGGGTTGGGATTTAGCAAAAGAGCATCTATATCATCTCCAAGAGGCTTTAATTTTACAGTCGGAAATTGAAAATCAAGGGTACAGCACACTCACAAGTTTATCGGCATAACGTCTGCCAAGTGAGGCATCTCTGACAATCTGCTGGAACTCTTTATCTCTGAATTTGTATTTTTTTGTCCAATCTATCTCGCTTGCAATCCATGGAAAAAAGAAGTCCATGAACTCTTTGAAGTAAATTTCAAGTGCCTCTTTCCATGGGCTGTCATAATCATCTGACATTGGGATATCCTTATTGTTTAATTAGAATGATTCTTTTTATAACAGATTATATTTCAGAGAATTAGTTTAATAAATTTATTTATTTTTAATTATAATATAATAATGAACAAATAAAATTTCAATTTAACTGTCAGATTTATAAACAGGTAGTTTTTTTCACAAAACTATGTAATTTTTTTCATAGTTTTGTGAAAAAAATATCATACTATAATTAAAGAGGCTTAATGTTACTTAAAACTTATCTCTTCAAAAATAATTTTACAATATTTTTCTGGTTAGTATTTTTTATTACTGTGATAGACATTAAATTTATCAATGCTCTTGAACCCCATGAAATACTTGTGCTGGCTAACCGTAATTCCTCAAGCAGTGTTGGTCTTGCTCATTATTATATAAAACAGCGTAATATACCAGAACATAACTTGGTTTCTCTTTGGGTTACTGATAATGAGGTGTGTACAAGAGAAATATATGTAAATAAAATAGTTCCTCCTGTCAGAAGGTTTCTTGACAGCAGCAATGGTAAAAATATTAGATGTATTGTTACCGTTTATGGTGTTCCTCTTAAGATATCTCCGCCTGAACCTGATCAAAAAGAGTTGCAAGAGATGAATTTGCTCACCCAAAAACGAGATGCTCTTGCTAAAGAGATTCAATCAAGCGAAGCAAAGGCGAATGAAGATATTGTTAAAAAATATGATAAGGTGCTCAAACAGATAAATGATTTTAAAGTCAGGCATGATAAATGGGCATCTCTTGATTCTGAACTTTCACTTGTAAAAAAAGAGCAGTATGAACTATCATTATGGCTGCCTAATCCGTTGTTTCTGCCTTATAGAAATATGAATAATATGCCTCTATCCATAGAAGATTTGATTATGGTCAGCCGATTAGATGGACCTGACGCTCTTACTGTTAAACGTATTATTAATGATAGTATTGATGTTGAAAAAAAAGGGCTTAAAGGAAACGGCTGTTTTGATGCCCGCTGGAAAGAGCCTGACGATAATAAAAAACTCTCTGGATACGCTCTTACTGATAAACTTATCCACATAGCTGCCCGAGCCGCAGAGAAGAGCGGGCTGCTTAATAAAGTGTTTAAAGATGATAATGAGCGGCTGTTTCAGTCTGGAGAGTGTCCTGATACAGCACTATATTGCGGATGGTACAGCCTTGCTAAATATGTTGATGCGTTTACATGGGCTAAAGGTTCTATCGGGTATCATATAGCAAGCTCTGAATGTGCTACGCTTAAAGCTGGAAAAAGCGAGGTTTGGTGCAAACGAATGCTTGAAAACGGCATTGCTGCTGCGATTGGTCCGGTAGGAGAGCCTTATGTCCAGTCATTTCCAAACCCTGAAATATTTTTTAAACTGATACTTGATGGACGTTTAAACCTTGTAGAGTGCTACTACTTGAGCCTTCCTTTTGTATCATGGAAGATGGTGCTTATAGGAGACCCTCTTTATAAGCCTTTTAAATCATCAAAAATATAGTATTAACTTTGACATTTAATCCTATGTTTTTTTAAACTCTAATATTACCTTAGATATTATATTCTTTGACATTCACCGGAATCGTGAATTTAAAAATGTCAAAAATTACCTTATATTCTGGATAAAAAACTATGATAAAATCTTTACTATATATTTCTATTTTTTTCTCTTTAGCAGCATCAGCAATATTTTCCTGCTCTGGCAATAAGATTGAATCAGCAGAGGAGTATTTGAGCAAAGCACGGCAGTATGCAAATCATGAAGATTTAAAAAGTGCAGTTATTGAATATAAAAACGTTATACAGCTTCAGCCAGAGAATGATGCTGCCCATTATGAGTTAGGTGAAACATACATGAAGCTCAGACATGGTCCCTTAGCACTTAAATCATTTAAACGGGCTGCTGCACTCAACCCTGATAATCTTAAAGCTCAAATGACTATGGGAAACATTCATGTTCAGATGAATGAACTGCTTCAAGCCAGAACCATTGCATCTACAGTTCTTGAAAAATATCCAGATAATATTGAGGCTATGTATCTTCTCTCTGCAATACAACTTAGGGAAAATAATCCTCAAGCTGCCCGCCAGACACTTGAAAAAGCTATGCGTATTAATCCTGAAAACTCTATGACAAATTTTCTTTTTGCCTTTTTTATTTTAAGAGAGGGTAAAGAGTTAGAACTTGCTGAAACTCTATTAAAAAAAGCGGTTGCCCTTGATTCAAATAATAGAGAGGCTTACATGGGTCTCTGCCAGCTTTATGCAAGAGATGGAGATTGGGATAAAGTAGAAAAAGTTCTGTTGCAAGTTACAAAGACACCGGGAATAGAGAATAGAAAATTTACCGATCTTGCCCATTTTTATGAAGAGCAGAAAAAATTCGATCTTGCAGAAAAAAATTATCTTAAAGCTGTTGAGTCTAACCCTAAAGTCATTATGCCTTACATGAATTTAGCTGAATTTTATGTCCGTAGAAATCAAAAAGATAAAGCAGTTGATTATATGTTGAATGCAGTTGCATTGAACAAAAACCACCCTTTACTGCTGACAGGTCTTGCTCAGATATATCTTCAATTTGAGATGCTTGATGAGGCTGAACAGGTTATTGACAAGGTGTTGGCACAACGCAGCAATTATGCAGATGCCATTTATCAGAAAGGCAGAATATTGATGCAGAGGCGTAACTTTGAAGAAGCATTAAAACAATTTGATTTAGTGATTAAATTGGATTCTTATAATGCAAGAGCTTATTATTACAAAGGGTTGTGTTTAAAGCATCAAGGAGGCAGAGGGCTTCCGGGACAAGAGCTTTACAGAGCGGCTGCTGGTTTGATGGATAATCCAGTTGTGTTTGAAAGCACTATGGTAAAAGAGCATCTTTTAGCATCTATTGAGCTTGATCCTAATCTTATAGATGCCCGGCTTATATTGACTGATATTTATATTGATGAGAATGATTTGCTCAAAGCAAGAAACCAGCTTGAAAAACTGCTTGATATCTCTCCGAACAGTATTCAGGCTCTGACGCTTTTTGGAAAGGTTGAACTGCTTGAAGGAAATATCGATAGGGCAGAAGAGCTGTTTGAAAAAATTGTTGAGCTAACCCCTGAATATTCAAGAGGATACTTACAGTTAGGAGTAGTTTATCAGTTATCAGGCAAAGCTGAATCAGCAATAAAATCATTTAATAGAGCATTGGAAATCAGCCCTGAAAATATATCGTTTCTAAAATATCCTGTAAAACTTCTATCTGCTGAAAATCGCTACGATGAAGCGTTTGATTATATTGACCGATTTCCAGTAAAAAGTGAAAATAGTAATGATGCTGCCCAGATTCTCAATTTAAAAGGGTTTGTTTTTATGGAAAAAGGGGATTTGCAAGATGCGGTAGGACATTTTAAAAATGCTATTAATGCTGATCCTAAACTTTTGGAGCCATATATCTATCTTGCTGAGATTTTAAGAAAAAATAATCAGATTGCAGATGCTGTGAAGATTTATGAAAAAATTCTTGAAATATCTCCGTCTCATCTTCCCACATTAAATACTATGGGTTATCTTTACGATATAAAAGGAGAATGGGACAAAGCAGAAATATATTATAGAAAAGCACTTCAAGTTGATCCAAATCAGGCTCAAGCTGCCAATAACCTTGCGTTTATAATAACAGAAACTGATGGTAACATTGAAGAGGCTTTAAGGCTGGCTCAGACAGCTATAGAGAAAACTCCAAATGATCCCAATGTAATTGATACAATGGGTTGGATACTATATAAACGTGAAAACTACTCAAGTGCTGCTGAAATGCTTGAAGAGAGTATATCTTTAAATCCCAATAGTGCAACTGCCCATTACCATTTAGGAATGACATATTATAAATTGGCTAAATTTGATAAAGCAAGAGAACACATCAGAAGAGCATTAAAAATAAATCCCAATTTTAGAGGGGCGGAAATTGCTAAAAGGATATTGGATTAAAGTGTTTAGTTTAATTCTTATTATATATCAATTTGAGCTTGTTAAAAAATTCTAAAAAATGTAAATATACAGAATATGGTATGTTTTTTGCGTGAATATAATTAATATGTGTTATATGATTTGTATTTTTTAATATGGGGGAAATCAATATGAAAAATTCAGCCAACAAAAATAAAGCCTCACTTATAATATTAGCACTTGCAATTCTTTTGCTGCCGTCACTTATCCAAGCAGACACAACTACTCCTACATCTACAACTCCTACATATTTAGGGTATGTTGCAGGTGCTAATGAAGGCGATGCAAGTGATGCAGATAAAAAAGCTATAATAGACGTGATTGTTAAGAACAGTGATATACATGACGCACTATTTGAAACTGAGTTTAGTTTAGATGATTTTTTGCAGTTAGGTAAGATTGACGATCCTCTTGGCACGAAGACTATATCATTAAATACTCAATATTTTACATTTTCTTTAACTGGAACAAGTTTTGATGGTAATCAGCCTGTAACAGGAAGCATAGAAATTACTAATATTAGTGGTTTAACATGGACTAATCCTCTGTTTTTTACATTAAAAGCAGGCAAGGGATATACAGTATATGACTCTAAAATACTACCTTTTGATATAGGTAAGAGTTTCACATTTGATTGGGGAACAACACAACCATACACTAATAATACTTATATAAAACCTTATACAGGCAAAGGTCTTTCACATATCTCTTTTTGGAGTACAACTCCTGTTGATCCTCCTACGGAGACAAATTCCACTCCTGAACCTTCCACTTTTGTCCTTTTAGGTTTAGGACTTATCTTTTGCAGCAATGTTGGTAGAAAGAGAATAAAAAAGTAATGAGGTAAAACTTTGTAATACTGTTAAACTTGGATTTTTAGAATGGATTTTTAGAAATTTAAAAAATTTGTTATTGACGTTTAGAGCCTGAATTTCTTTCAGGCTCTATTTTTTTGTAATGAGTTCTATTTTTGTGCGGATTATGGAAAAATTAAGGAAGAATAAACTCTAATTCAACCCGCCTGTTAATCTCTCTGCCCTGTGCAGTGCGATTGTCAGCGACAGGCTCATCTCCTCCTCTGCCCTCCACGATCAACTGCTCGGCTTCTGCTCCGCTTCCAGACATAAAGCTTTTTACAATATTTGCTCTAAATATTGATAGCTGCATATTATAAGATGGATTACCCATAGAGTCTGAATGCCCTATGATTTTAATCTTTCTATTTTTATCCTCCTTTAGCAGTTGAACAAGTTTTTGTAACTCTTGCCGACTTTCTGGAGAGAGATCATTTGAATTATAATCAAAGTTTATAGCAACCTTTTTATTTAGGTATGTTTGGTCTGTTTCCACTATCTCTGATTTAATTGGTTCAGTTGGTGAGGTTTGGTCTGTCTCTGTTGCTTCTGATTTAATTAATTCGCTTGGTGAGGTTTGGTCTGTTTTAGCTTTATCTGATTTAATTGATTCAGTTAGTTCAGCTGTTTTTTCCTCTTTAGTCTCCTCATCAGATGTTGATTTAGGTTGTTCTGCTGCTGTTTCTTGTGGAGTTTTCGGAGTATTGATGATTAAATTTATATCAGATATCTCTTTAGCGGTTGAGGAGCTGCTTTCTTCTATTGTAGGCTGCTCTTCTTTAGGCTGTTCTTCTATTTTATTGATATTTTCTTTTGGGATTGTGCTTATTGTGTTAGGCGGGGTTTCTACTATCTCACCTTCTACGCTTGATTTATAATCAGTTGCGGATTTTTCAAAAACAGTTGAATATAGGCTGGTTAATTTTTTTTCTGCAATCTCAACTATCTGGTTAGGCTGTATAGATTTAGAAATAAAAATATATGATAAAAGTATGATAATAGCTGTAATAATTGCAGCGATAACGTATAGAGATTTCTTTGATTTTAAAGATGATGGTTTGTTGTTGGAGTTCTGATCTTTAGGAGAAGATGTTTCTGTCTTATTTAAATTTGATTCAATTTCAGGTGTGAAATCTTTTTCACTATTTTGTGAATTTTTTTTCACAGTTTTATGAGAAATATTCAACTCTTTAACACATTCTTTGATAATTTCATCATTGATAATCCGTTTTTCTTTAACATAACCTGAGAGCATGGCGTGATCGCATATAATATTAATTTGTCTTGGATATCCACCTGAGTATTTGTAGATTTCTGAGACAGCCTCTGCTGTAAACATCATATATTTGCCGCCTGCTACTTGCAGACGATGTTTAATGTATTGAAGAGTCTCTGCTTCATTAAGAGCAGGAATGTGATAGTTTAGTGCTAATCGCTGCTTTAATGCTCTGTTAGACTCTTTTAAGAGCATTTTATTGAATTCACTCTGCCCTACAAAAAAAATATTTATAAGTTTAGTGTCCTGTCTCTCAATATTAGAGAGAAGCCTTACCTCTTCTAATAATTCGTCAGGCATGCGTTGAGCTTCATCAATAATTAGCAGAACCTTTTTCTTGGCTATATATATACCATTTAAAAACATGGAAAAGTGAATAAGGAAATCACCCTTTGACTCAAATTTTTTTTTGAAGTCAAATATGTATGCAATATAGTTAAAAAAATCAATCGGTGATAGACCAGGATCAGAAATAACACCAACTACTACATTTTCACCAATATTGTTGAGCAAAGCGTTTATTATGGTTGTTTTTCCTGAACCAACATCTCCTGTAAGCAGCAAAAAGCCTTTATTATCGTCAATGCCGTAGGTTAGTGTAGCAAGAGCCTCTTTATGTTTCTCTCCCATCCAGAGAAAACTTGGATCTGAACTTATCTTAAAAGGGTTTTTTTGCAGTTTATAATATGAAAGAAACATGTTAAATCCTTATTTTTCATACTTAAATTAATTAAAAGTTTGTGGATTTATTTAGAATACGATATTAACCAACAGTTAAAAAAATCATAAGATGATTAATTAATATAAAGGTGAAATTGCTAAAATAGTCAAGAAAAAATATAAATCCAAGCCGCAACATCACTAAATTGTAACACGTCTGTATAATTAAAGATTTAGGTAGCCACAAATATGATAAATCCACCGCCTATAATTGGAAACAGCAAGCTGATTGTTGAAATAAGGAATTTAATAGAAAGTATATCAGATACCTATCTTAACATATTAATAACAGGAGAGACAGGAGTAGGAAAAGGGATCATTGCTAAAAATCTTCACGCTGCTTCGCCAAGAAAATATAAGCCATTTATAACTGTAAATTGTGCAGCTCTTCCTGAAACTCTTTTAGAAAGCGAGCTTTACGGATATTCTAAAGGTGCATTTACAGGCGCTCAAAAAACAAGACTTGGAAAGTTTAAGATGGCAGATAAAGGTGTTCTTTTTCTTGACGAGATTGGAGATATGCCTCTCTCTCTTCAGTCAAAAATTCTCCATGTACTGCAAACCGGCACTTTTTCTCCTCTTGGAGCTGACGAAGAGATGAGCAGCGATGTTTGGGTAATTGCAGCGACAAACCATAATCTTGAGTCAAAGATAAAAAATAAAGAGTTTCGTGCTGATCTTTTTTATCGTTTAAATATTATAAGAATTGATGTTCCACCGTTAAGAGACCGCACTGAAGATATTCCTCTTCTGATCGATTATTACATATCTTTTTATCAAAAACGTTATCAAGGAAGAGAGATTATTCATCCTAATAATGAAATTTTAGATGAACTTATTCGTTTTCCATGGCCCGGCAACATCAGGCAGCTTCAAAATATTATAAAGAAGCAGCTTATAGTGAATGACTGGGAGATAGTTATTCAGGAACTAAGAGAGGGAGGAGGTATAAATCAAAGTAATAGTCCAATCTATCCTGGACAATCTTCTTCTAATAACTACAATCGCCGCACCACTGATATTAAAACTGATTCTAATAACTACAACCGCCGTGCCGCTGATATTAAAATTGATCGTAAATTAGATACATCTGAGATGAGGCGTAGAAGAAAAGGAGATATTCCAGAAAATTCAATCCTCGCTGAATTTATTGGCAGCGAGGATGATTTAGAAAAGTCTGATAACGATTTTTCGCTTAAAAATATTAAGAGACAAGCTATCTATAAAGTTGAGAAAGAGGTCATTGGATATGTACTTAATAAAACTTCGTGGAATCGTTCCAAAGCTGCTAAAATTTTAAAAATAAGTTATAAAAATTTACTAACCAAAATTTCAGAACTAAATTTAGAGCCGCCTTGTAAAATGAGTTAAACAATTCTAATACTGATCGTATTTAGCAGTATTATTTAATATATAGTTCTCCAGCTCAACTTTTTGTTCAAACTCCATCTCTCCAAACTGTATAGAGCATCTTCTCATAGTTATACTACTAAAAGGATTGTC
This sequence comes from uncultured Desulfobacterales bacterium, assembly GCA_964539635.1. Classification (GTDB taxonomy): domain Bacteria; phylum Desulfobacterota; class Desulfobacteria; order Desulfobacterales; family Desulfobacteraceae; genus Desulfamplus. Next base: position 9,918 of record CAZIJN010000022.1, read on the forward strand.
TGTAGGAATAGGGATATCTGCAACGGTTTTAAACGGGATTCCATGCACATAATACCCTTTGCTGCTTAAAAAAATATATTTTTCCTCTGTGTTATACTTACTGTTTCTGTTTGTCTGAATATATTGAAAAGCAAGTCCACCTTTGCTGATGTCAATTATTTGCCCTAACTTAAATGAATTTGGACTGATTGCTGCAAACGATCCGTCTAAAGCATTATACCTTTTATAGGCTCTTCGCTCTTTGTCAGTTAAGATTCGAGTATTTTCCATAGCTCCTTCCTCCAAAAAAAATATCATAAAAAATATTAGTATCTTATTAGAAAAAGTATGCAATGAACATGCCTTTAGCGTCCTTTTGCAAATAAAATTTCTCGTATTGTCATAAAAAAAATTTGAATGTCAAGATATAATGAGTAATGTTTTATGTAATATAGATCATACTTTAGCTTCTCCTTGCTATCCTCAAAGTTCTCTCCATAAGGATAATTTACCTGTGCCCAACCCGTTAATCCTGGTCTGACTGAGTGCCTAAGTGAATAATAGGGTACTATTTTTTCAAGCTCATTTACAAACACTTCGCGTTCAAGTCGAGGTCCTACAAGATCCATATCTCCCATAAAAATATTGATAAGTTGTGGAACCTCATCTAAACGAATTTTTCTAATGAGCTTTCCTATACGTGTGACACGCATATCTCCTTTTACCGCAAACTGAGGTCCGGACTCTTTTTCTGCACTCTCTGCCATAGACCTAAATTTCAGCAGTTTAAAAATTTTTCCGTGCAGTCCGACCCTCTCTTGAATATAAAAAAGAGGACCTGGAGATTCAATTTTAATCAATATAGCTGTGATAATCAAAAAAGGGGAGAGAAGTACCAGCAAAATTATAGAGACAGCAAGTCCTTGTGCCCGTTTCATAAATTCGTGCAGCGATGTATAGTAAAATCCCTCTTCAAATATAAACCAGCTTGGTTTAAAAAAGTTATCAATCAATATTTTTTGTTTGATCTGCTCATAAAATTTTGCCCCTTCTAAAATTCTGATGTTTTTGAATTTACATTGAAGTAGCTGCTCTACAGGTAACTTTGCTCGTCTATTTCTCAGTGTAACAACAATAGTGTCAATAATATGTGAGCTGACTATAGATTCAAGCTCATTTAGATGTCCAACTATATTTACGCCGTCAATTGTTGAATCAATCTGTGATTCTATGGAAGTTGCAACGCCTACAATATAATAGCCTTTTAATTTTTTTTGATTTGCCTCTTTTATAATCTCCCTTGCCTGTTCAGAGATGCCAAGCAGAACTATTCTCTCTTTATTGATTTCCATTCTAAAGAAGATATATATCCTAAATATAAAGACGGCTAAGAATAATATAAGTAATACCGGGACAATATGCCAATTCCGTTGAATTAGGCTGCCAGAAAAAAAGAAAAGTGATGAAGATAAAAAAAAGGCTGTGATCAAAGTTAGGATTATTTTTTTTATAAGATCAGATATGTAGATACAGTCAATAGGTTGATATAATCTATTCAAAGCAATAGAGAGCAGCATTAGAAGTGAGAATATTAATATTATAACATTCCCGTTAAGTGTTGTAACTTTAAGAGATGGCAAACTTCCAGGTAGTAAAGGCAAAATAGTTGATAGAATAATGTAGGATAAAAAAAAGTCGAACAAGAGTATTGAAAGAAATCCGTTGCTCGTTCGGATTGAAAATAGCATAGCTTACTCCTCAAGCGTATCAAATCCTCTAATGTTATTTCCTCCCATAATCTTTGCAGAAATCAGTGCAGTATGTGCTTTTTCAACAAGAGAATTAGGAGTATCTGCATCTGTAGGGATAGATGCAATGCCGCCGCTTAATGTCACTGGAACAGCAAAGTTAATATTCATCTCTCTTGGCATGTTAGAGACGGATTTCAAAATTCTATCCCCAATCATCACGGTTGACTCTTTAGATGATTTAATAAGAATAACCCCAAACTCTTCTCCTCCGATTCTGCCAACAATATCGCTTGTGCGAACGCATGATTTTATTTTATCTGCAATAAAACGCAATAAATGGTCTCCTGCCATATATCCATGAGAGATGTTTATACGGTTAAAATGGTCAATATCAAGAAGAAGCAGAGAGATAGTTGTCTCTTTTTCTCTTTTTGAACGGCTATACTCTTCATGCAGCCTTTTCCACCATAGACCATAATTATAAGTACCTGTTAAACTATCCGTGTAAGTAAGATCGTGATAGTAGCGATTGGAATTAGATTTATCAATTGTGTCTGCTGCAATGGTACAGATAGTTTTAAGCAGCTCCTGTTTTTGGCTGATAATCTCTGGATATTCATCATTGAGAAGTATTAGCTGACCCTGAATAATATTTCCATTTTTCTGATTTGTGGCTAATGGGAGCAATATTAGATACTTCTCTTTAAAGTTTTTGGCTCTTAGAGCAAGCTCCTTTTTGTTGAATATTTTGATATCACACTGTTGTTCAACAGTTGGATTTTTTAAGCAAGGAATTAAATCTTCATATATGTCCCGATAGTTCTTCGTTTCAAAGCCATAACCTAATACTAAATCAAAAAAACCAGACTCTTTGTTCTTTAGGCAAAAGACCCCTTTTTTTTGTATTCCGCTAATGTCAGTTATAAGCTTAAAAATATAGTCAAATACAATTCTAAACTCTCTTAGTACATTATATTCTCTAAATATATTCATCATATAGAGATTTGAAGGCGGAACATGGTGGGAGGTGGGAAGTTCTGTTTGAATGAGATACTCATAAAATCTGGTTAGGATATCTTGTATTATAGCTTGCTTCTCTTCAAGTGTTTCAATTGGAATTTGAATCGAGTTGATGTTGATAGTTCCAACTGATCCATTATTAAGAGTTATCGGGACAATATAAGATGTCTCAATTTCAGGTTTGATAAAGTCAGTTAAATTAACATTACTACGACGATCCCAATTTTGTTTTTTTATTAAAAGAGGTCTGCCGTTATTAGCAATTTTACCAGAGATACCAAATCCAAGACGTACTTTTGCATTTTTGATAATCTCCTCTTTTAAACCTCGTGAACTTTTAATAGTAAGTTCATCTCTATTTTTTTCGGTAAGCATAATAGAACCGCTCTGAGCCTTCATAACATCAAGAATTATATTGAGCAGTAAATCTATTACATGGGAAGGAATTTCATCAAGCTCACGATTTATTTCAATTGATTGGTTAGTATTCATTATGTTCAGCTCTTATTGAAAAGTGTATAGTTTGAAAAAAATCAGGATAGATCATGCAAAAACTCCATATCTTTATCTTGACTGTTTTTAGTGCCAATCACAAGCACTTCAATACGATTAGCTTCAGTATTTCTGAAATATAGCCTTCCACTATAAGAGAACAGAACTTCAAATGACGCATTTTTATTTTTTTTTCCAGAAAAAACTTTTCTTTTAATAGTCACCTTTGAAGAATCGTCATTTAATTGATGAATTAACTCCTCAGCCTTTATCTGCATCTCATCGTTTAATTCAGATAGACCTATTAGAGCTTTTCTATTCATATCAACATTTTTATAGAGCGTTGCAAAACGTTTTTCAGTCATATCAAATGACTTACGTTTTTTACTACCTCCCTTTCTCTTCTCCTCCTTTGTCAGCTCTTCCTTAAGCCGTTCAATCTCTTCTTCTTTCTCTTTTTGACTTGCTATATTTTCATTAAGCCTCTTTTCAAGGGTAACTATCTCTTCAAACATCTCATTTTCAGTGATACTGGATTGACGGCTTATTTCATCATAATCAGATTTTATGTGTTGATATTGTTCAATTATCTCTTTTCGTTCAGATTCAAGGCTCTCCAATCTCTTTTGATATGACTTCTCTACCTCTATAAGTTCATTAAGCAGTTCTACCTTTTTAGCTTCATATTTTTTAGCTTTTTCAAGACTATTCTTATAAAAAATAAAAAAAAGAGATAAGGAGAATAGAACATATATAGTCAGAATACTATTTGCGCCGATTGAACCGTAAGGAATATGAATCTCTACAACTGTCTTTAAATCATTATTCAAAATATGAAAATTTCTACGGGCAATTTCGGTTTTACTATCAATCAATGAGTTTTCTATGATATCTGTTGATATAATAGCGGCATCTACATAAGGGTAGATTATCTTTCCTTCAACTGCTGTTATCAAGATATTAAGCTTGATGCCAAGTTTTTGTATAATAGACTCTTTTTGCATAAGAGCCTCAATATTACGATAGACAGCCTCTTCAATTGTTATGCTGCCATTAAGTATAGGTGCCGAATCTCCGATAATACAATTTTCAATTTTCTGCTGATATACTCTGCTAAGATAGCTCTCAAGAAACTTCAACGTTCCTGTATATAAAATTGGTGTAAAAAGTATGCAAAAAAGTACTATTTTGACTGGGAAATATTTCATTTAAACCACTCAACCATAAGTTAAAAAAAACAGCACTGTTTCAGTTGCTGCCCAATGCATCAATCATATCTTGCTCACACTCTAAGATCATCTTTTCAAGTTCAGGAGAAAGTTTTGTCAGCATCTTATTCCCATCTAATGTTTTAATTACCAATACACCATTCTCTTCCTGAATTATAATCCCTTTTTTTAATAGAATATGCTCATGTACTTTATCCATAGTTTATCGCTCCACTTATTTATAATCATTTAATGTTTAAATTTAATAACCTTATATACAGATAATATCTGTTACGATTTAATCTTATATTTACAATACAACTATAGTCCTTGTTGTATCTGTTTTGCATTCATAAAATTATCATCTTTTTTCCACTGCGGCTCTAAAATATCTTCATCATCTTTTATTGATTTTTCAGGAAACTTAAATATTTCATTGCTGTCTATTGGGTTTAATTCATCTGTTTCAATAGAAATGTCATCTATGGTGTCTTTATTTTCAATTTTTTTAATATATTTATTTACAGTATTAAGAATAGAAACCGGCGTTTTCTTCTGAGATACTTGTATCACTTTTTTAAATATCTCAAGTGCTTTAGTTAGTTTACCTTCACTATATAGAGACATTGCAAGATGGTGCAATATCCATACATTATCAGGCTCTTTAATAAGTATTTCATTTAATACCCATGATGCTTGGGCAAATGCTCCTTTTTTGTAATATGCCCAGCCAAGAGTATCTGCTATTGCAGTATTATTTGGCATCTTTTCATAAGCACTTCTTGCATACTCAAGAGCCATATCAAGATTTGAATCTGTTTCAAGGTATAACCATGCAAGATTGGATAGTATCTCAGGCTCATAAGGGAGCTTTTTTTCAGCTTGTTCAAGCAGAATAATTGCATCTTGCATCTTACCAGTTTCAAGATGCAGTTGGGCTATAGATATCCACGCATCTTTATTAAAAGGGTGAAGAGTAAGGCAATCTTTAAGTATATTGATAGCACGTTCATTCTTGCCTTTATTCCAATAAATTCGAGACAATTTAACGTAAAAATATGCTGGACATCTTTTTTTTGAAATTGCAGTTTCAAGATATGATATAGAATTTATTTCATTACCATTTTTCCAAAATACTTCAGATGCAATATAATATAAATCGAAATGATCAGGATGTGTTTTAATCAACTCTTCAATAAAGTTTTCAGCCTTTTTAGTGTTACCACTATGGAGTAAAACCATGACGTATCTATAGGTTATATCTGAAAGACCAGATTGAAGTGTCATTGCCTTTTCGTAATAGGTTATAGCATCAACTTTTCTGCCTGCCAACTCTGATGATACTCCAAGATAGTACAGAGCACTTACGCTCTTTGGATCAAGTTTTAAAGCCTTTAAAAATTCAGTATTAGCACTATCGTATTCTTTAATAGAGAGAAAATTAAGCCCTTTGAGCATATAGACCCTGTAACTCTCTGTTTTATTCAGCATTACTTTGTTAATGTACTGTTGTGAAATACTAAACTGACTTTTTTTGTAAAAAATATCTGCCATTAATAGTTGAGAATCGGTATGATCAGGGTCATACATTAAAGTTTTAGTTAAGCTATTTTCCGCGAGCTGCTTCTGACCAGCAGCAAGATATGCGACACTTAAATAGTAGCGTGCAAAAATAAATCCTGGAACCATATCTACCGCACTTTTTAGATGAGCTGCTGCATATACAGGATCACCCTTGAAAAGCCAGTATTTACCCTGAATGAGATTATATTGGGGATCGTCATGTCCAACCTCTGCCTTAATTTCTGAAATTATATTTTCTGCCTCTTTCATACGATTTAAAGATATAAATATATCTGCCAACATCTTTTTAAAGGAGATATTTTTCTTTTGAGATGCAACAAGTTCTATTAGCAAATCTTCAGCTTTTTCCATGTTTCCAGCAAGAAAATAGAGTTGTGCTAAACGAATTTTTAAGCCTAAGTCATCAGGCATCATAGTAAGAGAGCGTTTCAGATATTCTTCTGCTTTGTCATACTCCTTTAAAAGTATAAAATATTCTGCAAGCTGCGCTGTAATCTTTGGTGAATTATATGATAGACTCTGTGCAAGCCTAAAAAAAGTGTCAGCATCTTCTCGTCTGCCTTGTGCTAAGAGACAGGTGGCAAGTTTCAAAGAATAACGTGCAGAAGTTGGTTCTGATTTATGTGCGTTTCTATAATAAATTTCAGCAGCTTTAAGGTCTCCTGAAAAAAACATCATATCACCATAAACAGCATTAAATTCCGGAGCATCTGGTATCTTTTCCTTCAATTTAAGACATCGTTTTTCAGCAGATGGTAAATCTCCAGTCAAAATATCCAACTGAATAATCTCAATATCAAGCATATAACCATCATCTGTCATACCTCTTGCCTTCTCAAAATACTCCTTTGCCTTGTTCCAATTTGCAAGTTTTAAAAACGCCCGTCCGATTTTTTCATAAAGCTCTGCATCGTTATTACTATCTCCAATGAGCTGTTTCCAGACCCTTATGGACTCTTCATAATCACCTTGCGAATAGAGAGCGTCTCCTTTAAAAATTTTCTCTTCAAATGAACCTCTCTTACCATGTCTTACAGTAAAAACCACAACTGATAATAGAATTAACAACGTAATAATAATCTTTTTTCTCTTAGAGGTCATTAACGGCTCTTACTCTCTTGTACCAATAAAAATAAAATAGAAGATAGAAAATAGAATTAAACCATAAAAAATAGATTCAACTTTATTAGCTGTAATATAGCCAATGGTATTTATTGCTGCTCTAAAAATCCAAGGTAGTTCATTTTGCTCAGAACCATAAGAGCCATTTATACTAACTCTCCCTTTACCTTCTCTATCTGTAATTTCATTTGAAGCAATTCTTCCTCCTTCAGACAAACCACCTGAAAAACCTAAATCACTCACCGTTTTATCTACCTGCATTGATGTACCATTACCAACGACAGAGAATACCTTTTTGCCACTGCCTATTTGCAACTCTTGGTCAACTCTTAGTCCCGCAAATGATGGAATATCTTTATTAGAGAGATAAAAAGTGCCATTAGGCATATTTCTAACAGTCTCTGATATCTGATGAGTCAATTTATCAGCCTCTAACCTAATACTTTCACTTTCCTGAGCCGTATTTACCCTGCTATTATCTTTTTTATTTAAGGAGATATTCGTATTATTGATACTTTTGTCTTGTAAATTCTCAAGATAAGGTAGATTTAGGCTCTTCAAAAGTTCAGAAGTTCTTTTTTGAAGCTCTCTATATTGTTCTAACAAAAGCTGAAGTGCTAAATTAGCATTTAGTAGGGTATCTAAAGATTCACTTATTGAAAAAGTTCTTTCGTAAAGAGATTGCAAAGGCACATTTATATGGATAGTGTCTGCTGGAACAAAATGATTAGTTAATGGCATAATATATGGTGTATCCTCTCTATTTTGTCCACTAACAATGTTATCATAAACGTAAAATATTCCTGGAGTAGTAGATACTTGTGAAGTTGGATCATAAAATGGCTGACTTACTTCACTGCTCTCTGCAAACCATCCTAATAGAAGAGATGGAAAGAATATTATAGTTATAAAAATAGATGTAAGTATAAAAAGTCGTTTTAGTTGCATTTGAAAAATAAATTTAATTAACCATTTTTTATTTGATAATAGTGACTAAATTATATTATCTTTAATACAGTGTATTAATCGCTGAAAGCTGAATAGTTAGAGTTCATAAATAACTTGCAATAAATCAGCTATAATATAATCAATTTGTTTGATTTACTATATAAACGCCCAATGTAATTGTTAATTTCTAAAAATTACCTGAAATTTAAAGAAAAGTCCATATAAACTCCTTTAAAATATATCTCGTATTAACAGCTTCCTAAGTATTCACCTTAAATTCGGAGGACAGATGTATTCTATATTCAAAAACCGTAAGCACTTCTTTGTATTTATCTCTATTGTTATGCTATTGTTCTTTTTCTTGGGATGCCAAACAGATCAGGAAAAAATTCACACCTATTTGATGAATGGGAACAAATACTTCAGTACGAGTGAATATAATAAAGCTGCTATTGAATTTCAAAATGTGTTGCAAATAGATCGTAACAATCAAGAAGGTCTATCTAAACTTGGCGAAACAATGCTCAAATTAGGGCGTGCTAAAGAGGCATTTCAAATTTATTCTCGTATTGAAAAGCTCCAGCCAAACAATCCAGAGGCTCTTTTAAAACTTGCAGGTTTTTGTATTCTTGGACGAGAGATGGATTTGGCTAAAGAGAAAATAGATAAATTACTTGAAAAAGAGCCTAATAATATTGATGGTCTTTTATTAAAAGCCCAGATTTTAACCAATGAAAATGAACTTGACCAATCTGCCGCACTGTTTGAAAAAATTCTATCTATTGAAAAGAATCATATCCTTGCACTTCAAGGACTTGCAAGGATAAGAAGTTTTCAAAAAGATTTTAATCAAGCAGAAGAACTTTTACTAAAATCAATAGATATAGATACTAATGCTATTGAGCCAAGATTAGCTCTTGCAAGTTTCTATATTAGCAGAACCGATTTTGCTAATGCAGAGGCTCAACTGCTTAAAACAGCAGAACTTAATCCCAAAAATTCAGATATACAGATAATTATCGGCAATTTTTATTTAAGAACAAAACAGCAATCTAAAGCTGAGGGAGCATATCTTAAGGCTATAGAAATTTCCCCTTCAGTAATTAAACCGTATATTAATATTGCTGGATTTTATGAAGTTATTAAAAATAATGATAAAGCATTGGAATATTATAAAAAAGCTCTGAAACTTGAACCTGACAACCTATCTGTTAAAAATACGCTTGCAAGATTTCAATATAAAAATAAAAATATTGATGCTGCTGATGCTTTAGTAAAAGAGATGTTGAGCAATAGACCAGAATTTTTTCCAGCATTAATGCTCAAAAGCGAGTTGATGATCTATCGAAAAGAGTTTGATGAAGCATTAAAATTACTTGAAAAATTAGAAAAAGAGGAGCCTGAATTTTCCAGAATACACTATTTTAAAGGGCTATGTCAGATTGGAAAAGGAGATACTGCACAGGCAAAAGCATCTATTGCTAAAGCTGTTGAGATTGAGCCTGAATACTTAAAGGCAAAATTGCTGCTTGCAGAGATACATTTCCACGAAAGGTCATTTGATATTGCCCAAAAAGAGTCTTCTGAAATTTTAAAAATAGCACCATTTAACTATAGAGCAATGATGATTTCTGCTGATTCATACCTTAATACAGGAAAGGCAAAAGAGGCAGAAAAAGGCTTTAATGATCTTATTAAAATGGAGCCGGATAACCCTATTGGGTATTATCGCATGGGAGTTTTAAAAACTGCTTTAAAACAGTACAAAGATGCAGAATCTTTTTTAAATCAAGCCCGCTCGAAAAACAATATGCTTATGGACGTTTTCGCTCTTCTTGTGAGAAATTATGCTGTTCAAAAGGAGTTTGAAAAAGCACATGCCATTTGCAGGGAGCAGATTGAACTCTCTACTGATAAACCAGATGTTGCGGCTATTGTTCATACCATTCAAGGCTCTATTTACACTATGGAAAAGGATCAAGATAGAGCATTTCAAAGTTTTGAACGGGCTATAGCTGCAAATCCAGACTATCCTAAGCCCTATTTTGCAATTGCCGCTATTTATCTTGAAAAAAAAGATACAAATAAGGCTGTCGAGCAGTATAAAGCACTGCTTGAGAAAAATCCTAATTTACCCGAGCCTCATATGATGCTCGGCACTATTTATGATATGGAAAAAAAATATGATATTGCTGCACAGCACTATATAAAAGCACTGGAGATAAACCCAAACTTTGCCCCTGCTGCTAACAATTTATCATATCATCTTGCAGAACGGACCCAGCAATATGATGAGGCTCTTAAATATGCTCGTATTGCTAAAGAAAAACTTCCCAATGAGCCAGGCGTTATGGATACTATGGGACTTGCCTATTACAAAAAAGAGCTGTATGGAAATGCTGTTAGCGAATTTCTTGATGCCGTTGCAAAACTGCCTGACAATCCTATTGTCCATTTCCACCTTGGACTTGCCTACCATAAAAAAGGAGAGACTGAACTTGCCGTAAAAAACCTTAAAAAAGCATTAGAGTTAGAGAGCAGCTTTGAAGGTGCGGAAGAAGCTGAAAAACTTCTTTCCCAACTATCAACAACACCATAATAAATCTAATATAAGCTGATGAATTTAATATAACCTGATAAAAAAGGAACCTATTATAATGAATCAAAATAGAAAAAATTATCAACAGAGCATAGCTTTTATATTCTGCCTTATTATTTTTACAACTGCTTTTCTATTTTTCCCAACCCCTTTTATAAAAACTATATCTGCTCAAGAGCCTGCTATCTCTGCAAAGCAGATCGCACAAAAGGTGTTTGACAGAGATCGCGGAGAGAACTCAAGGGCAGCGGCTCAGATGGTTCTTATCAACAGCAAAGGCGATAAACGAATGCGGGAATTTGAGACTCTCCGCCTTAAACATGGGGAGTTGGAGAGCAATTTAATAAGATTTTTATCACCTGCTGATATACGGGGAACAAGCTTTCTTACAGTTGAAAAAGAGGGTTGGCAGACGGATCAGTTTCTCTATCTTCCAGCTTTGAGAAGAACCCGCAGAATTGTATCGTCTCAAAAATCCCACAGCTTTGTAAACAGCGATCTCTCTTATGAAGATATGGAACGACACCCTGTAGAAGACTACTCTTACACTATGGAGGGAGACAGCACAATTAATTCGGTGGTCTGCTATACGATCACATCACGACCAAATAAAGGTGTAGAATCTCAATATTCAATGGTTAAAAGCCATATTGCAAAGGACTCTTTTGTTCCGCTGCTGATAGAGTTTTTTGATCAAAAAGGCAGAATGGTTAAGCAGTATAAAGTTATGAAACTTGATAAGATACAAAATATCTGGACAGAAACAACAATAATGGTAGAAACATTGGAAAAGAGCCATAAAACCTATCTAAATATTCAAAAAATTGACTATAATACAAATATTAAGAGAGCGGAGTTGTCGCAGCAGGCTTTAGAAAACTTTTAATCATTAAAAAAGAAGAGAATTTTTCTCCATGGAGGCACTAAATCATGTTGACATGGAACCGTCGGCTGATATCAGCCTGGCTCGTGATTGTTCAATATTTATTGTTTTTTTGTGCGGTTAATACTATATCTGCACTTCCAAAAAACAAGATTCTATTCGTGGAACACACAATTGAATCAGAGCAGGAAAAGATAACTATATGCCTGAGCCAACTCCCTAAATATACCACCACTACCTTAGAGAACCCTGATAGAATAGTTATTGATATTAAAAACAGCTTTCTTCCTGAAACACATCTTGTCAAAACTATCAATGGAAACATCATTAAATCCTGCCGTATTTCACAAAATACAAACAACAAAGTAAGGGTTGTATTAGATATAAAAAATACGGTTAAATACAATACAGCTTTATCGTCTAATGCAGCACCTAATCATAATTATACGATAACAGCCATCATAACAGCCATGACAGAACAAAAACAGCATAACTCCTTGCCCCAAGATAGTTTTACAGATGAGAATCATAAAACCAAATCTTCTCGAACAATAGATGAATCCCAGCCAGATGCACCTAAAGAGCCAAAAACAGCCATTTCTGCGAAAAATGCACAAGAGCCTCAAATAACCGCTCCTGCGAAAAACACGCAAGAGGCTCAAACAACCACTTCTTCAAAAAACACAAAAGAGCCGCAAACAGCAATATTTGCCTCAGATATTCCAGATGGTCTGTTTAGTAATGATAACTCTTCAAAAAATACAATTATTCTGCCAAGCGATGAAAGCAGTAATAACGCATCTCCTTTTTCTCTCTCAGGCTCTCTTATGTCGAGGCTGTATGCTGATACTGTTTATAATGAAAATGGTATTAATTCCAATGAGCATAAATGGGGAACTTTTGATAGATTTATCCTATCTGCTGAATATAAAGATATATTAACTCTTTCTGCCCAATCAGATTACAGTTATTCAGGAGATAATAATAGATATGAAAACAGCGATATTGAACTTTATGAGGCATATCTTAAATATTCATTCAATCCTCTGTCTCTAAAGGTAGGCAGGCAGATTAGGCGGTGGGGCAAGGCGGATCAATTCAGCCCTGTTGATACGCTGAACCCTGAAAATATAAGAGAATTTATAACTTTAGATTACGAAGATCGCAAAATGCCTGTATGGATGGCTGATGCTCTTTTAAAATCAGACTATTTTTCAATCGAAGCTGTTTACATACCAATCTTTGAACCTATGAAGATGGATTATTTTGGAACAGACTGGGCGATCTACGGACACATAAAAGATGATATTAGTAATAATCAATATGTTCCAGATGAACTTAAAACTTATTTTGGGCAGATTAAAGCCAATGAAACATATCCTGATGACAACGGCTTAAACGGCGAGTATGCAGTTCGAGTTGCAGCTTCTCTTAACGGGTGGGATTTAGGTGCAAGCTATCACTATACATGGAATGATCAGCCTTTCTTCCGATCTTTTCCTATCAAAAATTTAAATATAGATGGCAGTTTAACAGAGAACGCTCTTATGACAGCTATGGAAAATGCAGTTTTCACTCAAGAAATGGTAGAAGCTGATTACATAAGGAGCAATGTTACAGGGTTTGAATTTGAGACTATAATCTCTGATTTTGGTCTCAGGGGAGAAGCTGCATGGTATGACAGCCAGCCTTTTTTGACATCAAGTCTCTTTTCTACTGAGACTCCTGTTTTTTACAGCATTGTTGGTGCAGATTATACAGGTTTAAACAACTGGTATGCTAATCTCCAGCTAAGTTATACTCATATTTCTGATTATGAAGATGATATCCTCTATTTTAAAAAAGATACCTTTGCACTTTTAGGGGAGATAAATAAAGAGTTCTTCTCTTCATGGCTTAAAACTGCTCTGCATTACCATATTACCATCAATGAAAACCAATTTTATCTCTCCCCGAGGATTGAGTACAGCTATATTACTAATATGGATATTATATTTGGAGTGCATATTTTTGAGGGAAGCCCATACACTTTTATGGGACGATTTGATTATAACGATCAGCTTTTTTTAGATATTAAGTATCATTTTTAGATATTGTTTAAATTTGAAAAAGAGTATATAGGAAAGAGCATAAGGAACATAAACAATTGATTTCGGTTAATAATCCAGAAATAGTATTTGATTTGCCAGCTTAACTCAAAACATATCCCAAGACTTATTTTGTCAAAGAACTTTTTTCACTAATCCAAGTCCATAATTCCATGAAACTAACAAAATTAGCTCAGCCTCCTTTGCGCCTAATCCCGCTTCAAGAACAAGAAGACGACCAATACAGGGAGTTGGTAGAATCTCTAAATGTAGGGGTTTTCCGTGTTACCGCAGAAGATATGATATTTATTCGCATCAACCCCGCTACTGCCCATATTTTTGGTTATGACTCTGTTGAAGAGTTTATGAAAACTTCAATGTATGATCACTATAAGTATCCAGAAGAGATGGATATTCTGATAGATCGACTCCGCAATGAGGGAGAGTGGAAAAATCTTGAAATTGAGATGCTTAAAAGAGACGGAACTCTCATATGGGTCTCGTTTAATGCCACTGTAAAGTATCAAGAGCGTTACGATATTGAGTTGTCTGATAATCCTGATACTACAGATATCCGCTATATAAGCAAAGTCAGGACAATAAAATGGATTGATGGTGTTCTCGAAGATATTACAGAGAGAAAAGAGGCTGTTGATAAACTTAAACGACTCAATAAAGCATACGAAAGATTTGTTCCTCAAGAGTTTCTTAAGGCATTAGGCAAAAAGAGTATTGAAGATGTTGAGCTCAATGATAGAATTCAAAAAAAGATGACCATACTATTTTCTGATATTCGTCTTTTTTCTACCCTTTCTGAAAGTATGACTCCTGAAGAAAATTTTAAGTTCATAAACTCCTATCTCAGCCATATGGGTCCATTGGTGCGGCAGCATCATGGATTTATTGATAAATTCATTGGGGACTCTATTATGGCAATTTTTGGAAGAGATGCTGATGATGCTGTTGTTGCTGGTATTGGAATGTTAAAGTCGCTTAAATATTATAATGAAGGCAGGCAAAGGGCTGGATATCCTACAATTCAGATTGGAATCGGTATAAATACAGGCATGTTGATGATGGGTACAATTGGAGAGGCTGACCGTATGGAAGGAACGGTTATCAGTGATGCTGTAAATGCTGCATCAAGATTGGAGCAGTTGACAAAAAGGTATAACACTCCTCTGTTAATAAGCGAACATACATTCCACTCGCTAAAAAATCCGTCACAGTTTGCTATTCGTTTTATTGATCGCGTTCTGGTCAAGGGGCGTAACGAACCTATTGCCATTTATGAGGTGTTCAATGCTGATCCTCCTGAACTTTTTGAGTCAAAACTCTCTAATAGAATAGAGTTTGAAACTGCAATGTACCACTTTCGTTATCATGACATGGATCATGCTAAACAAATGCTTAACACTCTGTCAAAAATTTCTCCTGAGGATTGTGTAGCTAAAAAATATACATTGGATTCTGAAAATAGCTATGGAACAATATTCTCCCCATTCTCACCATGGCGGGAGAAAGGGGAGCAGCTTAAAGATAATCTTATTTGCGACATACCGATAATTGACGATGAGCATACTCAGATGTTTAGCCTTACAGAACTTTTAATCGAAAATATTAAACAGAACAGCAGCCTCGAAAAGATAATTGCGGTGTTGGTTGAACTGAACAAAAAGGCTGTACAGCACTTTAAAACTGAAGAGTATATGATGTATCAGGCAGATTATCCGGGATTTAAACGCCACATAATTCTTCACAAAGAGTTTTTGACCAATTCAGAGTATATTTCCGAGATGATTTCAAAAACAGATTATGCCCAAAAATCTGAGGCTCTGCATCTGCTTTTGAGAATTGAGACTCTATTTGTCGAATGGTTGGCAAACCATGAGATCAGTACAGATAAACATTTTATAGCGTTTATAATGGGAATTATATGAAAGATTAGACAAGACTATTGAGTCTTTCTGCTTTAAATTCCTAAAACAGCGTATTAAAACCCTCCTTGACTTACCTAATAAATCCTTTTATATCAATCTATTATTATAATTATTGTGACAAAATCGAAATGATATTTCAACTGTTTGAAAAAATTATTAAATATAAAATTCTGGAATGACCAGGTTAAGGAAGTGGGTTGTGAAAAATATAGAAAAATTTATTGATGAAATTGGTAAGGTTGTTCCTTTAGATAGATACAGGCATGTTATAGAGCTGTGTTGCCAAGCACCTGATAAGGGCGGTAGAAATTTAGTTTTTGAGGCACTTGAGTTTGCATTTAGGCACCATTCTGGTCAAGTGAGAAAATCTGGAGAGCCATATATCAACCATCCGATTGCAGTTGCAGAGATTATTGCCGGAACTCTCGGGCTTAAAGACCCTGAACTTATCTCAGCAACTATTTTGCACGATATTGTTGAAGATGTAAGTTTTCTGACAACAATAATTATAGAAAAAAAGTTTGGAAAAAATGTGGCAGCGTTTGTAGATGGCTGCACAAAACTGAAGCTGATGAGCCTTGATCAGAGCATCAATAAGGATATGACCTACCAGAAACTTATTTTAATGGCAAGCGATCACCCTGAGATTCTGCTTATAAAATTTGCAGACAGGATTCATAATCTTCAGACCATTTCATCACTTAAAGAGCGTAAACGGCATCGTATTGCACAAGAGACAATAGAGGTTTATGGTCCTCTTGCCGAAAAATTAGGTCTTTTTTCTGTTAAGAGGATTTTGTTTGATCTTGCTATACGCCAGCGTTTTCCAAGCAAAAGCAAAAAACTCTTATCTATTTTAAAGAGCGAAGAGACTTCAACAAAAATAAATGAGGTTAAAACTCTGCTTGAGAGTGTGCTGAAATCTAACGACAAAATATTTCCTTTTAATATAACCGTCAACTCACGGCTAAAAAATCTCTATGCATTCTATTCTTGTGAAAAAGGAACTCTTGATATTAATAATGCTGAAAATTTAGTTGATTTTACGGTTGTTATGGATACAGACGATATTTTGCACTGCTATACAGCTATGGGTATGATAAATAGAAAGTGCTCGCTTGTCCCGAAAACTATCCGTGATTATATTGCCAATCCAAAAGCCAGCGGTTATAAAAGTCTTCATTTAAGAATCGGGCATAAGGATAGAAGATATCTAATAAAGATACGAACCACAGAGATGGAACGTGTCGCAAGAAAGGGTCTTCTTCTGCACTGGGACGAACCTGAAAATATGGCAGAGTACAGAAAAAATATAACAGATATACTCAAAAATATCGGAGAGTATCAAGGCTCGGCAGTAAACAGAAAACATATGATCAGGCAGTTGACAGAAGATGAGAAGATATTTGTCTATACCCCGAAAGGAGATATGGAGTATCTGCCGTCTGGAAGCATTGTGCTTGATTTTGCGTATAAGGTTCACAGCAGTCTTGGAGATAGATGTGAGTGTGCAAGAGTTAATAACCGCATTGTCAGCAGAGCCTATATGCTTAAAGATAATGATACTGTAGAGATTGTAACTTCAAGTGAACCAGTTGAAATCAGTGCAGATATGGAGGGCAGATGCAAAACTCCTAAGGCAAGAAGTGCTGTAAACAGACAGCTTCAGAAAAAAAGAGATATGTTTGCACAAGAGATCGGAAAAAGCATAATGGCACAGGCAGTAGCACCAGATGATCTGTTTGAAGATTTATTAAACAGCAGTGCAATGCCCCATTTTCTAACATACAAGGGATATGAAAATATTGATCAGCTTTTTACTAACATCGGGCAATCTGTAGAGATGCCGAGAGAGATACTTTGGGAGATCAAAGGGAAAAAAGATGAGCCGAAAAGATTTATGCTGACCATATCGGATATTGAACGAGATATCCACAAATTTTCCCAGTGCTGTAACCCTCTGCCCGGGTCTGATTCGTGTCTTGCACTGTTAAATAGAGATGGTGTCTCTTTTCATAGAGATTATTGCGAAAAATATAAGCAAGATAGAGAGTATATTTTAAATAGGATTCAGATTGTGGATATTTTGTGGGATATGCGATCTCTTTGGAAGACACCATTGACATTCCGCCTAAGACTTTTAAACTCATCTGTAAAGGTTATTGATATTATTCAGATGGTCAACTCTATTAGTTTTCCAGTTGATATCCATCTTATAAAGAAATCTGTATCATCAAATGGCATAGATATTTTAATTACCTTAAATGGATTTAGTGAAGCAAAAGCGTTTTTCTCCTATTTTGAAAAGAGAAACTATCAGTTAGAAATCCAAGATTATGGCAGATATGAATTTATGATGGGCGGAGAGTTGTAAAATGGTTTCAGAGTCTAAACAGCATAAAAAGCATAAATCAAAGTCTATTCAAGCTCTATACAGGTATAACAGGCGTAAATTAAAGATCGCTTTAGAAAAAAAGTCTATCTCCAAAGATGATTATAATAATATTAAAAATATATTAGATGAAAAGCTCAATAATGGTGAGCAGACCCCGATTGAAGAGCTTTTGGCATCATTTTTGCCATCTTCGTTTGAAGAGGTTAAAAATGTGATAAATAAAGAGATTTTCAAGTATCATCAGATTATCATAAAATTAGCACAGCAGTTTGCGAAAAATACAATAACCCAGCAGTTTAAACTCCAAAACAGTGATCCCATATCCATTGATCAAGCCAATAAACAGGTACAAGATGTATTCTCAAAAGTATTAAAACAGATAACCAACGACTATTTAGCATCAAATCAGAGAAATATTGACGATATGCTTTTAGAGTCTGGTTTTATACAAGAGTCTCATTTAGATTTTATTCACAGCAGTGCAGAACATCTTGAGATTAAAGCTCAAGACCGTAAATTTGGAGAGATAGCTGTAAGCAATGATTTTACCACTCAAGAGATTGTAAAGAAGGCTCTTGATGAGCAGACAGAAATATACAAAAAGACCAGTAAAAACCATATTATCGGCGATATTTTAGTTGAGCAGCAGCATATAACTCCTGAAACACGCAATGAAATTCTGATCATTCAAAACAGAGTGTTAGAAGAGGATTGGGAAGAGACCTTAAAAGAGGTTGGACAGTCTTCTATTGAGGAAAAAGAGAAAAATGCGATGTTTGGAGCACTGATCATTAAAGAGCATCTTCTTGACGAGCAGAAGGTTGTTGAGGCTTTAAAAATCCAATCTAAAGAGTTTGAAGCCTACCGAAAACAGACAGAAGCTGAAGAGAACTTTGATAGCTCTCAAAAGAGCAGATCGCAAAAAGATGGATCAGCTTCAAATGTTAAACCCCGCTGGATCGGCGATATTTTAGTTCAAGATTTTGGACTCTCCGAGCGTGACCGTAAGCGAATCGTCAAAAAACAGATGGAATACAAGATTGAGAGGATAAATCTTAAATTTGGATTAAATCTGAGCAACTCTCATATTGAGCTTTTCAATGAGATGGAGCAGTATTTTGAATTGTCATACTCAAATGATAAAGTAGAGGCTTATATCAAAGTGTTAAAGCCTGTTCCAAAGACAATGACAAAAGATAATATTGTAATATGGCTATACCATAAAAAGATAAGCTATGGGCGTATTGCAACTGCAATTGACAGTTTAATCAGTAACAAGGTAAAACCCGGAAAAACGATCCTACTTGCCAAAGGTGACGAACCTGTTGCTGCCCAGATGAAGTATAAGTTCCATTTTGATGTTGAATCAACTGCTGCTTACCCCTACGCTTCAACTGTTCATTCAGGACATCAATCCTATAAGGGAGACGCTCAAGCTGCTAAGAATTTTTTATCCTCTATTGTTCGTAAAGGTACTAAGTTAATCACTCTTGAGAAGGTAAAGGGAAAATCTGGTCTAAATGTGAACCACTGTTTTGTTGCAGCATCTATGGTAACTCCGCTTACCGTTATAAAAGGGGAGAACATTACCCGTAATGACAACAGTTTTGCAGCTTCATGTGACGGGCTTCCCCACTTTTCTAAAAATAGGGTTCTCTCTCTATTCTCTTTAATAAATATTGATTTTGATCTTACCCCTGAAAATATGCCCGGCTCTCCACAGCTTGAGATAGACTGCGATTTTAATATCAAAGGCACGGTTGAAAAAGGAGTTGGACTTAGCTGCCGCAAATTAAAGGCAGAATATATTAAGGGAAAGGTTGATGCTTCTGATGATGTAACTGTTGCTAATGAAACTATAAACGGTGATATCATATCTAAAGGCAATATTTATCTTAAATCTGTTGAAAACAGCATGGTTACAGCTCAAAAGAGTATTACTGTTCAACTGAACAGTGAAGATGCAACCAGCTCTTTTAATAAGATATACAGCTCAATTATTACAAGCAATGATATATTAAGAATCAGCGATGCAAAAATAGTCTCTTCAATCGTGCGTGCAAGAAATAAAATCATACTAAAAAAGGTTACAGTAGGAGAGCAGTGCAAATTTATTGTTGGTGATAATGTTCATGTTATAGGCTACAAGCAGAGAATTGAAAAAGTATCTAATGATATTAGAGAATTAGATATTAAAATAAAAACTATCCAGAATGAATCCCGTCAAATTTTCACTAAGATTGAAAAAAAAGACATTGCTGAAATTGATCAGGAGATTAAGCTGCTCTCTAAGAATCAGAGAACAAAAGATGATTTAGATAGAATAGCTGAACTACGCTTAATCAAACGCCAAAAAGAGAAGGAGTATGAGGCAAGTGTTGATAAGTACGGCTCTATTTTTATGCAAAATTCCCAGCAGATAAAACAGTATCAGGAGGAGAAAAATCTATTGGAAAAAGAGAAAAAAGAGCTTGGAACCCTTATAATTGATATTTACAAAAAAGAGCAGGAGATACCTGAAATTGATATAAGACATACAATGCTTCCTGCTGGAACTATGATTCAGTTTAGATACAATAAGCAGGTTCTAAAAAGTGATTGTGAGGGGTTTGTCTTTAGAGAGGAGTATAATCACCAGAGTAATAAATATGAACTTAAACAGCACCGTTGGTAATATCTAATGTTGTTTTCAACATCTCGGCAGCGTGATCCAAAGTTGCCTGAGAGATATTTGTTCCACCCATCATTCTTGCAAGCTCATCTATTCTATCTTTATCTTTAACAAGAGGCGTTATTACTGTTGATGTGCGGCTGTTTTTCACCTGTTTTTCAATTTTGTAATGGGCAGTGCCATATTTTGCAATCTGGGCAAGATGTGTAATGCAGATTATCTGATATTTTTCAGAAAGCCGTTTAAGTTTGATTCCCACCTTATCAGAAGTTCTTCCGCCGATTCCTGAATCAACCTCATCAAACACTAATGTCCCGTAAGATTCGTTTTCAGAGAGAACAGCCTTTAATGCAAGAACAACTCTTGACAGCTCTCCGCCTGATGCGATTCTGCTAAGCGGTTTTGGAGGCTCTCCCGGGTTTGGAGTCATTAAAAATAGTGCTCGATCAATACCTGTGGGATAGATTTTAAAACCATTTACACTCAGAAAAGTCGAGCAGCCGTCAATATAGGAAGAGTCTGCATCAATCTCAGATATGGCAGCAGCATTGCTGGAAAATTGAAGAACATTAGAATTATCGAGACCAGATAGCTCGCGAGAGTCGATTTGCGGATCATTCATAACAGGTGTGTTGCTTAATGAGATTTTAAATTTTGCATTTTCCATCTCAAGTTCTCTCAACTCATCTTCAGCAAGTTTTGCAAGTTCAACTGATGCTCTCTCTCTTTGTTCAGATAGTTTAAGAGATTTCTGTCCAATTTCAGAAGAGAGGAGCTGTGCACGTTTTTCCATCTGCTCGATCTTTTCTGCAATATTGTCTGTAGCAGAAATTTTTTCTTTCATCTTTTCAAGTCTTGCGAAGAGAGATTCAAGAGTGCCGAGGCTGCTGCCAACTGTTGTTCCTATGGCAGAGGCTCTATTTGCAGTTGCAGTGCCATATTTTCTTTTAAGTTTTTGTATCAGATCAAGACGCGATTGAGTCTGCTCTAAGATTTCTGGATCAAGATCAATAGAGTCAGACAATCTTCTTAATTCATCTGTTAAATCCTCAAGTTCAAGCATGGTCCGCCCAAGAGTTTGTGCCCCTTTTTCAAGAGAGTTTTCTATCTGACCATATTTTTCAAAATCTGACTTTATTGATCCAAGTTTTTCTAAGATTGAGCCATCTTTTGAGTATATCTCACTTATTGCCGACTGCATTGCCTCATAAATATGTGAGCCGTTTTTGAGCTTGTTACTCTGTGCCTCAAGCGTCTCATCTTCTTGAGGTTTTATATCAGCCCTCTCAATTTCATCTATCTGAAATTTTAAGAACTCGTTCTCTTCAGATATTTTATCTATATTTGCCTTAAGATTTGTAATCTCTTTTACCAGAGGAACAAGCTCGTTGTAGATAGCTTGAATATCTCTTCTTTGCGTCCATGTACCTGCAAAAGAGTCAATAATATCAAGATGGTTATCCTCATTCAAAAGAGTTTGGTGTGCATGCTGGCTTGATATTGATGCAAGATTTTCAGTTACAATTTTAAGCGTCTGTATAGTTGATTGCTGGGAATTTATAAATATCTTGTGTCTTCCGTTGTAGGATATAATCCGTCTGATTCTAAGACCTTCTGATGGATCAAAGTCATTTTCTCTCATTATGCGGGCAGCCGCAGAGTTGTCAGATATCAGAAAAAATACCTCAAGTTCTGCATGTTTTTCTCCAGCTCGAACAAGATCAGCGTATGCACGACCTCCAAGAAGCAGATTTACAGCTTCAATAATAATTGATTTGCCCGCTCCGGTCTCACCAGTTAAGATAGAGAGTCCTTCTGAAAAAGAGATTCTTATATCATCAATGATTGCAAAGTTTTTTATGGCAAGTTCTTTGAGCATGAAGTTTCCTAACAAGGTTGATAATATGAACAATATAGATTGTAAGAATAGCTGCTGCAAGGCGTGGAATCCAAAGCCAGAATGGAAGAATGCCGAGCGGCAGAAATAGGGCAGGGTCTTCAATCATAGCGTGGTTTATACCAATAGAGAGCTGAAGGCGTATCAGCTCATCTTTTGAAAAGGTATTAGTGCGGGTCTCTTCAACAATTACAGCCGCACCGTATGCAAGACCAAAACAGGCAGCAGTAAGCCAGAGAACTCCAGTTGAGCGGCTGAGTCCCATGATTGAGAGAACTGGAGAGATGAGTTTTACAATATGGCGTATCAGATCAAATGATTTCATCAATTCCATAACAACCATAAGGGGCATGATTATTGTGAAGATTCTTAATGCAAGCAATCCAAAATCTATAGACCAATCTTTGAGCATTGATAGAAAAGGTAAGGATTTATGGACGCTTTCTACTCCAGAAGAAGATACAAGAGCTACCGGAGAGTTGGCTATAGAAGCAGGTAATACTACAGCACTTTGAGGATCAATAATAAGAGCTACAGTTGCTGTAACAATAAATGAGACAACTAATCTAAAACCGGCAGCAACAAATGGATTTAAACCTGACTGCCCCTGCACAATACTCTCTTGAATAAGATTGTGGGATATAAGCAGAAATATTGCAATCAGTGTCATCTGCTCAACTGTTAAAGGAAGAGCTGCCATAGCTCCAATTGCACCGTAAATTCCAGTAAAAAGTCCGATTATCAGGGGCAGGGCGGCAGAGGCGGGAAGAGATAAAACACCCATTACAGGCTCTATTATAAAATCAAGCTTATAAAGCCAGCCTGTATAAACTAAAAGAGCTGTGCCTAATGATATCGGAGTGAGAATTTTTAACAGCCAGATATAGCCTGAAAGTCCCCGTTTGACTCCCGATTTTATTCCATTTTTAAATCTAATATCCATATTTTTGTCAATCCAATGTTAAATTTTACGTTTGCCTTTTTCATGTGTCTGCTATTTTTTTCAAGTCATCTAAAATTTTAGATACTGATGATAAAATTTTTGGAATATCAAACTCTAAAGTGTATTGTCTCTTTTCATAGATATATTATCTCACTATAAAGGTTCGATTTAATTTCTTTGCGAACAGCACTTTGGGATACCAAATCGACTTTATGGTTTAATCTTTCCTCAAGAAAATTACCAAGTGCAGCTAAATCCAATAATGTTGCACTTTTCTGAAATTCAACCAATATATCTATATCGCTCTCTTCTTTAGCTTCCCCTCTGGCATAGGAGCCAAAAACACCTTTAAGTGTTGCTTTATATTTTTTATAAACTTCATCTTTAAGACTCTTAATTGTATCTATAATTTGGCTTTGCTGCATTATAATATCCCTTAGTTATTCTATTCTTAATTCAGATGATATTGTAGCAAGTAGATTCATTAACTATTTGATTATTCTGTATTTTTGTAATTTGTTATAACCAGCTCCCTAATCTGCCCCCGCTTTTTAGCATCACAGTTTATCATTCTATTAGCATAAACATGGTGTAAATTATAACCATCATAAATCTTTTCAAAAAAAGAGTCATCTGGATTTTCGTTTTTAGGGTCAGAATTGCTTAACATTAATTTAGAGTGCTTTTCAATATCCAATTTTCTAAAAAAAGAGGCTAACTTAATCTGTTCCGTGTCTGTAAATTGAAAACCTGCATAGTTGGTAAAATTTGCAGTTTTGCTGATAGGTTTATAGGGGGGATCAAAATAGATAAATGTCTTTTCGTCTGCAATATCAAAACAATAGCCATAATCAGACAGCATAATTTCCGTTCTCTGTAATATCTTGGAGACAGATAGTATATTTTCGCTGTCCAATATGTTTGGTTTTTTATATTTTCCAAAAGGGACATTAAATCTGCCTTTTGAGTTTAAACGAAACAGCCCGTTAAAACAGGTTTTATTTAAAAAAATAAGCTGTGCTGCTGCATCTATACAGCTATCTGATAATTTTTTATAACTAATATTGAGTAAACGGTGATTAATTTGAGGCTGGGTTGAGTTAAAAAGCTCTCTTGTTGATAAAAAAAGAGTTTTACGTTTTTCTTGATCAGAGCCGTCATACTCTCTTTGATATCTCTCTAAACGCTCTAATAAAATATCAGGTCGCTGCTGAATGACCCTGTATGTTAAAATCAGATTTGGATTTACATCAGAAATGTAAGAGGATTGGATATGATATTTTTGTATAACATCAAAAAAAACAGCACCGCCGCCGATAAAAGGCTCTATATATTTTTTAATCTTACCGTTACGCAGCTCATCTGGATAGTAGTTTTCAAACTGTTTGAGAAGTTGATTTTTCCCTCCAGCCCATTTTAGAAAAGGCTTTGCCTTGATCATTTAATATTAACCGATATCTCTATAAAATTAACTGCTTCTTTTATTAATTCTCTTATTTTGATTAAGCTGCATCTCATATTAAAATCCCTTTTCCCTGCAAATTGCGTCAAGCTCTCTCCATTTTTTACCGCGGCTGAAATCTGCTGCATAAATCGGCTTTAATCCCTCTATAAGAACTTGATGTATGCCTAAGCGTTTTATCCGTTTTTTTAAAACTGCATTCTGTTTATTCTCTTCTGCTACCATACCAGCATAAACAACAGTAAACCACCTGCAAATCTCATCTTTATGGCTCTTATCTTGGTTTTTGCAGTAGTTTGATGAAATCTCAATTATAGTTTTTATAACATTGCTGTCAATTTGGGAGGTTGTAATGTTGTATATTTTTACAAAATCATCATATATCTTCTGGTTTCCATAAATTGAGCCTAACTCTTTAAGAATGGTAAAATATTGGGTATCCTTTGGAGCATATCGAGAGAGTTCAGGCTGTTTTAGATATACACACCAATCATCAAACGAACCACGATCAAACTCGACAGTAGAGTTGTCTGGCAAGGCTGCCACTAATTTTGACATGTTGTTTTTACCGTAAAAATGCAGTTTTATTAATCAGAAGTGAATATAGTTCAAATAAAGAGTCTATTTTACATTCCTAAATATGCTTTTTTTACTGCTTCATTTGAAAGAAGATTTTTTCCTGTATCTGTCATAGTTATTACTCCGTTTTCCATTACATATCCACGGTCTGCAACCTTAAGGGCAAGATTGGCATTCTGTTCAACCAAAAAGATTGTAGTTTTGTTCTCTCTGTTTATCTTTTTGATAATATCAAATATCTGGCGTGTTATAATAGGTGCAAGTCCGAGAGACGGCTCATCTAAAAGCAGAAGCCTTGGACGGGTCATTATTGCTCTTGATATTGCAAGCATCTGCTGCTCACCGCCGCTCAATGTTCCGCCTGCCTGACTTTTTCTCTCTGCAAGTCTCGGGAAAAGGGTAAAAATATACTCAAGGTCTTGTTTGATTCCATCTTTATCTTTTCTTAAAAATGTTCCCATATCAAGATTTTCCATAACTGTCAGATATGGAAATATATGGCGACCTTCAGGTACTTGATTAATACCAAGAGCAACAATTTTATTTGTCGGCATGTTGTTGATACGCTGCCCCTCAAATATAATATCACCTGATCTTGCTGGAACAACCCCGCAGATTGTCATCAAGGTTGTTGATTTTCCAGCACCATTGGCACCAATCAGGGTAATGATCTCTCCTTCTTGAACATCCATGCTGATATCTTTAAGAGCTTGAATATTGCCATAAAATGCCTGAACGTTTCTTATTTTAAGCATCTTTTTTCTCCACAGATATTTCTCAAATAGTTAAGATATAGATGGATCGGTGAAATTTTAATCATCAACTGCCTCTCCTAAGTACGCTTTAATAACTACAGGGTTATTTCGTATATTTTCTGGTGTACCTGAAGCTATTTTTCTACCGTAATCAACCACATAAATTTTTTCAGATAAGCTCATAACAAGTTTCATATCATGCTCAATCAGCAGAATAGATACGCCTTCTGTATCTCTAATTCTAAGAATCAGCTCGTCCAATTCCATTGTCTCTTGAGGATTCATGCCGGCAGCAGGTTCATCAAGCAGCAGAAGAAATGGGTTTGTAGCAAGTGCCCGTGCAATTTCGAGCCTTCTTTGAGCACCATAAGGAAGATTAATTGCAAGCTCATCAACATACTTTGCAAGACCTATCTTTTCAAGTATTGAATAGCTCTTTTCAACAATCATCTTCTCTTCAGCCTGTGTAGATGCACCTCTAAATATTGCACCCATAATTCCAGCTTTTGTAATTGAATGACACCCAATCATTACATTTTCCAACACTGTCATTGATGTGAATAGGCGTATGTTCTGAAATGTTCTGGCAAGACCTTTTCGGGTTACAATATTGGGTTTTAAGCCATTAATACGCTGCTGCTTTGTCTCATCTCCATTTGGGGATATGTAAATATCTCCTGATGTTGGGGTATAAATGCCTGTAATGCAGTTAAAAAAAGTGGTTTTCCCTGCACCATTAGGACCTATAAGGGCTGCAATCTGACCTTTTTCAATGGAGAGATCAACGCTGTCGATTGCACGCAGCCCTCCAAAATCCATTGTCATATTTTTTACTTCAAGAATTGGTTTCATATTATCGCTTCTCAAATTTGTATGCTTTACGGATATCTTCAACCATACCTCCTGGTTTAAAGATCATCATAATTATCAGCACTGCACCAAATGTTATCATTCTAAACTCACCAAAATCTCTCATATACTCAGGCAGAAGAATCAGAATAAGTGCACCTGCAATTACACCTGCAATTGAACCCATTCCACCAAGCACAACTGTACATAAAATGATGATAGATTCCCATAATGTGAAACTTGCAGGATTGATAAATGTTGTTTTTGCAGCAAATACAACCCCAGCCATACCTGCCCATGTAGAACCAAGAGCAAATGCACGAAGTTTAGTTTTTGCCTTATCAATGCCCATTGCTTGAGATGCAATCTCATCATCTTTTAGTGCAACCCATGCCCTTCCAATTCTTGAATTTTTAAGCCTGTTGATTACAAAAATGGTAAATATAACAAGCAGGACAACTATATAAAAAATATAAATTGTTGTTGCCTGCATTGAGAGTTCAATGCCGAAAAATCCGGGTTTTGGAATATTTTTAATACCGCTTGGACCAAAAGAGAACTCGTTCCAATTTTCCAAAACAAGGCGGATAATTTCACCAAAACCAAGAGTTACAATAGCAAGATAATCTCCTCTAAGCCTCAGCACAGGATAACCAAGAAGAATGCCGAAAAGAGCAGCAAGAACTCCGCCAATCGGAAGAGCTAACCAAAAGCCCACACCATAGTGAAGATTTAAAAGGGCATAAGAGTATGCACCAACTGCAAAAAATGCCGCATATCCAAGAACAAGCAAGCCTGCAAGACCGATTACAATATTCAGCCCAAGTCCTAACACCACAAAGATCAGTGCAGATATCATTATGTTTGTCTGGTACATGGAAAATATGTGTGGAAAAAAAACAGTTATCACGCCTATTACCACAAGGCTTGGAATCGCAAACTGCTTCTCATTTAGAAGGCGTTGAACAATAGTCAGACCCTCTGCTTTCTCTTTTTTCAGTCCAGCCTCTTTTCTTTTAAGAAGATAACGCCACAACATGGAAAGAAAAAACGTACCCACTCCGACAAATAGCATGTTGTGCCAACGCCACTCAACAGAGTTAATAACTGTATTTACCTTTATAACCATTATGGGGAAAGTAAGAAACATAAACCATAATGATGCAATAATTGATTTTTTAATTTCATTGGCTGCTGTCATGGTTACACCTTCTGAGTCTGTGATCTTCCAAGTATTCCTGATGGTCTGAATATTAAAATAACTACAAGAAAGATAAATGCAAAAACATCTTCATAATCGCTTGAGATGTATCCTGTAAAAAAACTCTCTGTCCAGCCCAAAACAAATGAGCCGAGAACAGCACCTGGAATGCTTCCGATTCCTCCAAGCACTGCTGCAACAAAAGCCTTTATACCGGCAATAAATCCCATATAAAAGTTAATCTGACCAATGTGGGAGGCAATCAATACTCCGCCGATAGCAGCAGTTGCAGAACCAACAACAAATGTTGCGGATATGACCTGATCCACATTTATGCCGAGCAAAGATGCCATCATCTGATCTTGAGATGTTGCACGCATTGCTTTACCTATTTTTGTAAACTTTATAAGCAGGGTAAGAAGAATCATAACAACTACTGTGGTGCAAAGAATCATAAGTTCTGGTGATGTAATAATGTGAGAGTACGGTTCCCAAAATGCAAATTCAGGAACAAGACTTGGAAATGGGAGAAAGTCTGAGGTTTGAGCAAGAAGAACGTAATTTTGTAGAAAAAGAGACATTCCGATTGCACTTATAAGTGCAGAGAGCCTTGGAGCATTTCTTAAAGGTTTGTAGGCGATCTTCTCCATAGTGTAGCCGTAAGCAGATGAGTAGATAATTGCTGCTATGCCGGCTAAAACAACTATTGCAAGTGTTGGCATTCCCATCATTGTAAGGACACTTGATATTATAAGAGCTGTAAAAGCACCAATCATATAAATTTCACCATGAGCAAAATTTATAAGCTCTATTATGCCGTAAACCATAGTGTATCCTAAGGCAATAAGGGCATAAATGCTTCCTCTGGTCAATCCACCAAAAAAAAGTTGTGTAAAATATTCAAAATCCATAAATTTTCCTGCTTTTTAAAAAGAGGCGGGTATTTTACCCTCTCCTTCATGTGAAGTTATTTAAATTTAGTTAAAAATACTCACAATTTGGAGAGGGGTAAGGGTGAAATTAAGAAAAGAGACTATTTTTGTTCAGCAAAAACACCGTTTTCAATTTTGTAAACAGAAAAACCAATACCAGTGGCATCACCTTTTTCGTCAAATTTAATTTTTCCAAGCGGTGTTTCAACATCTTCAGTCTGAAGAGCTTTTACAACAGCAGCATAATCAGTTGAGCCGGCTTTTTGAATTGCGTTTAGAATGGCAAGTGTTGCTGAGTAGGCATTGTCATAAAATGCGCCCGGGTCTGAACCATAAGCGTCCTGATGCTCTTTTTTTGCCTGAATTGCGAGTGGGTTTTGTGAGATATCCCTTGGTCCTGTTGCATATACGCCTTCTGTAAATTTACCGCCTACTTTAATAAAGGTATCATCTTTGATGCCGTCACCGCCCATGAATATTGTATCCATCTTCTTTTTTCTCATCAGAGTAACAATTTTTGACGCTTCTGGATGATATCCACCCCATATTACAAGTTCTGGTTTTTTGCTCTTCACTTTAGTAACTATAGCAGAGTAATCAACAGCTCCCGGAGTTACACCCTCAAACAGAACAACCTTTAATCCAGCTTCTGTAAAATATTTCTGGGCAAGTTCTGCCTGACCTTTGCCGTAATCTCCTTTATCATGGAGGATAGCAAGAGTTTTGACTTTAAGCGTCTCAACTGCATATTTTGCCTGAACCTGAGCTTGAACTGCATCGTGTGCAATTGTTCTAAAAAAGTTTGGATATTCACCGCTTAAAGTGAGATCAGGACTTGTCGCTGATGGTGATATTGTGATTATATTTGCATTCTTGTATATACCAAGAGCAGACTTTGTAGCTCCGCTGCATATATGACCTATAACTACATTAGCACCGTCTGAAACCAGTTTTGTTGCAGTGTTGCCGGCAACTTCTGGTTTACACACATCATCTTCAACAAGAAGTTCAACCTGTTTGCCAAGAATTCCGCCGCTTGCATTGATCTTTTTTACCACAAGTTTAGCTGCATTAACTGTCGGAAGACCATAGGAAGCCAAGTCTCCACTATGAGCGCCCGCCACACCGACTTTTATTGTGTCTGCTGCAATTGCAAATCCTGAAAATGCAAGTGCAAAAAATGATATTGTAATAATGCTTATCCATTTAACCGATCTTTTCATAAGAATCTCCCTCTAAAAAATTATGTATTAATAAAAAAACTCTAAGGAACAACTTGTTGCTAATCACCCTGATAAAATAAAATAAAAATTTAATAGAACAACACACTATACTTTGTACTTTTAAAAATTAGTAACAACACTATACTTCAAAAAGTCTGCTAAATAAAATAACTAATTGATTTCTGTTTATATACTTTTACAGGTTCATTGAGTCAAGAAAAAATAGGACACACTTTTTAACGCTTTTATTAGATTCAAAGTTGCCTCAGTTTGATCAAAATGTTAATATTTATATTATTTAATAAATGTCAATTTCAGCACTTTTATACGATTAACAGTTTTAATAAAAATCATACGCAATGCTTATAAACAACAAGGGACAGATGATACTTGAAATAGAGAATCTTATAGTCTCATTTGAGACGGAAAACAGCAGGATCAGGGCAGTTGATGGTGTATCATTCAAGCTAAAACAGGGGACATCTCTTGGTATTGTTGGTGAGTCTGGATGTGGAAAGAGTGTTACAGCTCTTGCAGTCATGGGACTTTTGCCAAAACCCTCTGGTAGAATTGAATCTGGAGTTATCCAATTTAAAGGAGAAGATATTGTGCCTTTGATGGGTAAATCCAACTCTAAAGGCGGACAGATGTACAAAATCAGAGGCAGGCAGATATCAATGATATTTCAGGAGCCTATGACAGCTCTAAACCCTGTGCATAAAATAGGAGCACAGATGAGTGAAGTTTATAAGCTCCATTTTCCTCAGATGAGCCGCCCCCAGATGGATAGAGCCTCAATTGAGATGCTCGCTCAAGTAGGAATCGCAACACCTGAAAAAGTCTTACATCAGTATCCCCACGAACTTTCCGGCGGAATGCGCCAGCGTGTGATGATTGCTATGGCTCTTTCATCAAAGCCTGATATTTTAATCGCAGATGAACCAACCACTGCTCTTGACGTTACGGTACAGGCTCAAATTCTTGACATGATAAACGATCTAAAAAAGAAAATGGGCATGTCTGTTATTTTAATAACCCACGATCTTGGTGTTATTGCTGAAAATTGCGATAATGCCGTAGTTATGTACGGAGGAAGGGTTGC
The DNA here is from genome assembly GCA_964539635.1 of uncultured Desulfobacterales bacterium. GTDB lineage: Bacteria > Desulfobacterota > Desulfobacteria > Desulfobacterales > Desulfobacteraceae > Desulfamplus. The sequence continues at coordinate 41,540 of CAZIJN010000022.1, forward strand.
TGAAAGTGCAGAAGTTGTCGAGCTTTTTAAAAATCCTCTCCACCCCTACACTAAAGGGCTTCTAAAATCGATTCCGGGACTTGCACGCACCCCAAAAACTACTCTGCCTACCATAAGGGGAAGAGTGCCGTCGCTTGAGGAGATGCCGTCAGGCTGCCGATTCAGCAACAGGTGCGACTATGCAATGGAGATATGCAGAACCTCTGCCCCTTCTGAGGTAGAGAGTTCAGACGGGCATTTGGTTGCTTGTCATATGTTTTGATTCTTTGAATCCTATCCCTTCTTGAAATTTTAATATATATATAATATCGTAATTTCAAAGATATACCCATTACAGATTAAATAATAATTATTCTTAAGGATACCTATCAGCCATGTCAGAGATCGATTTTAACAACTCCATTATGATAGTTGACGATAAGCCTGCCAATTTAAAACTTCTTGAGAAGATGCTTTCAGAAAAAGGGTATAAGGTTAGACCTTTTCCTAAGGGGCTGATGGCTTTGAATGCTGCATTCAACGATCCTCCTGATCTTATTCTGCTTGATATCAACATGCCTGAGATAGACGGATTTGAGGTGTGCCGCAGGCTTAAAGCTGATGAGCGGACCCGGCATATTCCAGTTATCTTTATCAGTGCACTTACAGAGACTCTTGATAAAATCAAAGCGTTTGAGACAGGCGGAGTTGATTATGTTACAAAACCATTTCAATTTGAAGAGGTTTATGCCAGAGTCAAAACCCATCTTAACCTCAAACGTGTTCAGCAGATAGTGGAGGATAAAAATCAACTTCTTGAAAAGACACTTGCTGATCTTAAATCTACCCAGCAGCAACTGGTTCAATCTGAAAAGATGGCAGCATTAGGTGTTCTGACAGCAGGGATTGCACATGAAATTAATAATCCTGTCAATTTTATTAAAAGCAGTGCCTTAGGTTTAGAGCAGGATATAAAAGATATTGAGCAGCTTATCTCCTTTTATAAAAATAGCTGCACCATCTGTACTAATGATATTTCAGTCAGCCAGCAGTTGGAATCTATAAAAAAAGAGATTGATTTTGATCTTCTGATAAAAGAGCTTCCCGAACTTATGAACAATATTAAAGTGGGGGTAAGCCGCACACAAGAGATTGTCTCAAGTCTTAGGGTCTATTCACGTATAGATGATTTTGATTTTAAGAAAACAGATATCCACCCTTTAATAGACGTATCTTTGGTGATATTAAAAAATCGTTATAAACGCTTAATTGATATAAGAAAAGAGTACGCTGATGTTCCTGAAGTTTATGCACATCCGGGTAAGCTGACTCAAGTATTTACAAATATTATTGCCAATGCAATTGATGCTCTTCAAGGAAATGGGTTAAATGGTAGAACAGAAAATACGGGTTGTAGTGAAGAGAGCATTAAATATGTTCTGCCAGATCGAAAAGAGATTGTAATTAGTACAGATTTAGAATCAAATAAAGATTCCGATAATAAAAAACAAAATTACATTGCTGTTCATATTAAAGATAATGGACCTGGAATACGATCAGAGCATATCAATAAAATTTTTGACCCTTTTTTTACAACAAAAGATGTCGGCAAAGGTTCTGGATTGGGTCTTGCCATAAGTATAGGTATTATTAGAGAGCATAACGGTATCGTTGAGGTTGTAAGCAATAATGGAAAAGAGTTGATAAAATTAGTATTGACCGAATCAGAAGTAGTAAGTTCAAAATTATCAGAAGAGCAAGCCGCAGAGATACGAGCCTCTGGCTTAGGAACGACATTCTCTATTTTTCTGCCTATAAAATAAGGACAAATAATGAATAATATAACTGAAATCTCAAAACCTACAATTCTTTATGTTGATGATGATGTTGAAAACTTGACCAGTTTTAAAGCTGTATTTCGGCGTATGTATGATATCTTTTTAGCGTCATCTGCTATGGAAGCGATTGATATTCTACGCACAAATCAGATTCAGGTTATGATTACGGATCAGAGAATGCCTGAGATGACCGGAAGCGAGCTTCTTGCAATTGTTGCTAATGACTATCCTGATACTCTTCGTTTCATGCTCACCGGTTTCACTGATTACAATCCATTGGTAGATGCAATTAATAAAGGAAGATTACATGGTTATTTTTCAAAACCATTTGATCCAGATTCTATAAGAAAGAAAATTGAGAGTAATCTAAAAAGCTACTATTTGGAGCAGGAAAACTATCAGTTGCTTAAGAGGCTTCAGCAAAGCGAGCGTTTTTTAGATACAATTATCCAGCAGATTCCAAGTGTTATCTGTGTAAAAGATGCTAATACACTCTCTTTTGTCCGCGTTAATCTGGCAGGGGAGGAGCTTTTTGGATACGCACGCAACGAGTTGATTGGAAAAACAGCATACGATATCCTTACAAAAGAAGAGGCTGATATTGTAACTCAAGAGGATAGATATGTGCTCAACAGCGGTGAACATCTTGAGATTCCAGAAAAACAGCTCTATTTTTCTGGTAAGGGGCTTCGCTGGGTCAATGTGCAGAAGATACCTATTTGTGATGATAATGGAAGTTCTCAATTTCTGCTTGTTGTATGCCGTGATATTACAGAGCGTAAACTCATGCTGGAAAAAGAGGAGGCTCTTGAGAAACAGATTTTACAGCTAAATAAAACTCAAGCACTCGGAAGGCTTGCCGGCGGTGTTGCCCATGATTTTAATAATATGCTCTCTCCGATTATAAGCTATACTCAGATGCTTAAGATGGATATCCCTGAGGAGAGTGAATTGAATGCGTATGCTGACGGCATCTATACAGCGGCACTTCGTTCAAAGGAGCTGGTTCATCAAATTTTAACCTTCAGCCGTCAGGCAGAACAAAAATTAGCACCAATCAAACTTGCACCTGTAATAAAAGAGGCTCTTAATCTTATTAAATCATCTGTTCCGCCAAACATTAAAATAGTTGAAAGGATTGATAAAAATGCCGGTTTTGTTGTTGCTGATATAACTCAAATTCATCAGATCATAATGAATCTTGCTACAAACGCCTGTCATGCAATGGAGGAAAACGGCGGGATTCTTACAGTTGAATTAAAAGAGGTTGTGCGTGATACAGTTCCAGAGGATTTTATCTGTCTTAAAGTCAGTGATACCGGAATAGGTATTGATCAATCTATTATTGACAAAGTTTTTGACCCATACTTTACAACTAAAATTGGTGATAAAGGTACAGGACTTGGACTTTCGGTTGTACAGGGTATTGTAAAGAGCTATGATGGAGATATAATTATCAACAGCTCTCCTGGAATTGGAACTGAGGTTCTAATATATCTGCCAATCCACCACTCCTGATTTGAGTGCAGCTTTTTATAAAATACAACTGTTCCCCACAAATACACAACTATTTGATATAATGCCTAAAAAAAATGGAAATTCCCATACTATAAATTTAACCGAAACTGTAGAGACGTAACAGCCGTGCGTCTCTACTTTATTAGAGCAAGAGATTTATTTAATGGATAATACTAATAATACCAGTAGCAGCAGTAATAATATTGATATTTTAATAAAAAACGGTACGGTTTTGACCATTGATAATCAGATGAGCCTTATTAGCAACGGATATGTTGCAGTTAAAGATGGTCAGATTGTCGATATCGGTTCATCAGACAAGCTGCTTTATAATCAGATATACGAACAGATAGATGAAGTTGTTGATGCAAAGGGCGGAATCATTATGCCCGGTCTTATTAACAGCCACACCCATGCCTCTATGACCCTTTTCCGCGGCATTGCAGATGATCTACCGTTAATGGAGTGGCTCAATAACCACATCTTTCCAGCAGAAGCAAAACTTACACCGCATTGGGTATATACAGGTGCAAAACTTGCCTGTGCAGAGATGATCTTATCTGGAACAACCTGTTTTTGCGATATGTATCTGTTTGAGGAGGAGGTTGCAAAAGCAGCATATGACTCTTCAATGAGGGCAGTAGTCGGCGAGGTACTCTACGATTTTCCATCTCCTTGTTATGGTAAGATTGAGCAGGGTTTTGAGTATGTCCAAAATATGATGAGAAGATGGGGTTCAGGTGCTGATTTGAACTCTCGTAATTCTTATAACTCCCATGAAATGACTCACACAACGAACAGTGAAAGTCAGTCAGGAGACTTTCATATAAAAGCAAAATCACCATCTCTGATTACCGTTGCAGTAGAACCTCACTCTACATACCTCTGTGCTCCAGAGCTTCTTCAAAAGGCTGCCCAGCTTGCCCGTGAAAACTCAAGCCCTTTGGTTATCCATGTTGCAGAAACATTAAGTGAATGCAGACAGATAAAGGATAGATACGGCACAACTCCTGCTAAATTTTTAGCTGATATCGGCGTGCTAAGTCCTAATCTGATTGCATGTCACTCTGTCCATTTAACAGAAGAGGATATTGAGCTGTACAAATATTTTGATGTGAAAGTTGCACACTGCCCCGAAAGTAATATGAAACTTGCATCTGGCGTAGCCCCTATTCCCAAAATGGTTGAAAGGGGAATATGTGTTGGGCTTGGTACAGACGGTTGTGCAAGCAACAATGATCTTGATCTCTTTCTTGAGATGGATACTGCTGCTAAACTCCACAAGGTATTTACCATGAATCCAGAGGCAATAAACGCTGAAACTGCCCTTAAAATGGCAACTATCAACGGAGCAAAAGCATTGGGGCTTGATAGCATAATCGGATCAATAGAGGTTGGTAAACGAGCGGACATTATTGTGGTAAACACATCTTCTCCTCATATGGTTCCAATGTATAATCCATACTCTCATATTGTCTATTCTGCATCTGGAGGCGATGTCTCTACAACCATTATTGATGGTAAGATTGTGATGAGAGATCGCAAACTTCTGACCATTGATGTTGACGCGGTTATTGACGAGGTGCAAAAAATTGCTGGATTAATCGCAAAGTAACAGCTCTTGTGCTTTTGCAAAATCTATCTATGATTACGAGGATAACATTTTATTATTGTTTACAAAAAATATCGGAGGTTAATTTATGGCTATATGGTATTGCACAAATTGTCATTTTAAACTTGAGCAAGATGAAGCTCCTCAAAACTGTCCAAATTGCAGTGCAGACAGAAAACTGTTTTTAAGCATGGAAGATGGACTTCCCGTTACTCCTGAAGATGTCAGAGACATTGCAAGAAAAAAACTTAAAGGCATTTGTGCTGCATACCCCTTTTGTGACGGCAATTTTGACAAAGTATGCCAAAAAGAGGCTTACGGCAAGCCTATTGGATTTGGCGGGGCAGGGCAGGGCGAGTCGTTTAAGAATAATGTACAGGCTCTTATGAATATAAAGCTGAAAATGAGAGTTGTAGGAGAGCATACAGAACCTGATACATCAACTGATTTTCTTGGTATAAAACTTGATTTTCCTGTGATGGGAGCTTCAACTGCCGGCATTGAAAAATATAATGATTCAATGCCTGAAAAAGATTTCTGCCGTGCAGTTGTAAGAGGGTGCAAAGAGGCTGGCACAATCGGCTGGCGTGGGGATACATGGTTTTACACTCCTGAAAAAAATCCAGCTCTTGAAGTTCTCAAAGAGGAGAAAGGGGCTGGCATTCCGATTTTTAAACCAAGGTCTCAAGATGTTCTAAAAAGGCTTATCCGTATGGCAGAAGAGGCTGGCTGTCCTGCTGTAGGCGTTGATCTTGACGGTTGCGGCTCTACAATCATGGCTCGGCATGGTCAGCCTGTTTTTCGTAAAAGCAAAAAAGATATCAGAGAGCTTGTTGAGTTTACACATCTTCCATTCATAACAAAGGGAATTATGGCTGTTGAAGATGCTGAGGCTTGTGCAGAGGCTGGCGTAAAGGTGGTATCAATATCAAATCACGGAGGCAGGGTGCTTGACTCGACTCCAGGTGTTGCCGAAGTTGTGCCAGAGATTGCGGCAACTCTTAAAGGCAGAGTATTTATTACTGCTGATGGAGGAGTCAGAACCGGTTATGATGTGCTCAAGATGATAGCTCTTGGTGCTGACGCAGTTCTGCTTGGACGAGATATTATAAGGGCTTCAGTTGGTGGAGGTGCTCTTGGAGTCAGGCTGCATCTTGATCATATTAAAAAGGTCTTTAAAAAAGCGATGTTTATGACTGGTCAAACAACTGTTAAGGAGATTAACGGACGTATTTTATATAGTTTGAAGTAATAACCGATTTTATTTTCTAATTCTCAATTTCTGTGATAATGGGAAATCAATCTTTTTTTAAGATCAACTTTAACTTTGGAGAAAATAATTGTTATGACTTTAGTAAACGGTTCTGAGATTTTTACGCGGGAGAGGCTTGATGAGATATTTCCCTCTGATAGAGCTGATAATTTTTTTGAAGCCCTTTATGGAGAAGCATCAGAGGGTGCCTATGATATCTCCCTTGTGTTCAAGGGTATTGAAAAAAATCAACTTTTATTTGAATTTCATCTTAAACAGCGACCCGGTAAATGTCTTGCATGTAATTTAACATATGGATTACCAACTGTTTTTGAGCGTCATCCAATTATAAATATAAAAGGAATTGCAAAAAATATTGATACTCTTTTAGATGGTAAATTTTCCTGTACCGGCTGGCGGGTTGGAACGACTAAGGAAAAAAACCGTCAGCTTCATGTTCTTCCGATATCTTTTACTATAGAATAATATCAAGTTATTATATTTAGCATAGAGTTCTATATTAATATAGTATCAAGTATTACACAAATTCTAATATCGCATAATTCTATTTTTTGTAGAAAATTTAAAATTTTAATTAATTAGGTAATTTAAGGAGATCATCAATGGCTGGTCTTAATAAAGTTATGGTTATTGGTAACCTTGGAGGTGATCCAGAACTTCGATACTCACCACAAGGGACTGCATTTACCAATTTTTCGGTTGCAACAAGCGACTCATGGGCAGACAGAAATACAGGGGAAAAACAGGAGCGTACAGAGTGGCATAGGATTGTTACTTTTGGGAAAACAGCCGAGAACTGTGCAAAATATTTATCAAAAGGCAGACAGGTCTATGTTGAAGGCAAACTCCAAACAAGCTCTTATGAGAAAGACGGGCAGACTCACTATACTACCAAAATAATAGCAGATGTTGTCCATTTTCTTGGAACAAAGCAAGATGGAGGAGCATACAACCAGCAGCAGGGAGCTGGCGGCTATCAGTCTCAGCAGGGAGGTTCTCAGCAAGGAGGAGGACAGCAGCAAGGCGGATACCAGCCTCCAAAGCAGCAACAGCAGCAAGGCGGATATCAGCAGCAGGGTGGCGGTTATCCTCCAGCCAATTCAGGAAACCCACAGCAGATGAATCAGAACTCTCAGCAGCCCATGCCTTCTGATCCGACTGCGGGTAACAATGTTCCCCCTGAAGATGATATTCCATTTTAATGCTTATGTATAAATATCTATTTGGACCTGTGCCGTCACGCCGTCTTGGTGTTTCGCTTGGAATTGATTTGGTTACGCATAAAACCTGCTCTTTAGACTGTGTTTACTGCGAATGCGGAAGTACTACAAACCTTACCGTTGAACGCAAAGAGTATGTACCGTTTAAACAGGTCATTGACGAGTTGGATCACTATTTTTCAAACCACCCGGCTCCTGATTATATAACATTTTCAGGATCCGGCGAGCCGACTCTAAACTCTAAAATTGGAGATGTGATAGATTATATTAAAGCAAGAAAAGAGTTCTGCACCCGATCTGACACAAGTATAAAAGATAAAGTGTCAGTTGCGGTGCTTACAAATGGAACTCTTCTTGGAGATGAATCTGTCAGAAACGCTCTGCTCAAAGCTGATCTTGTTATGCCCTCTCTTGATGCTGCATCAATAGAGTCGTTCAAGCGGATCAACAGACCTCACAGCCGAATCAATTTAGATAGTTATATTCAAGGGCTTGTTGATTTTAGGCAGGTTTATAAAGGTAAAATGGCTCTTGAGATTCTTATTCTACCGCGATTTAATGACAGCAGGCATGATCTTAAGCTTCTAAAGAATGCCTGCTGCAAAATCAACCCTGATGTTGTTCAGCTCAACACTTTAGATCGACCAGGAGCTCTTGATAATCTAACTCCTGCTTCAAGCCAGTTGCTTGAAGAGATTAAATCATTTATCCAATCTGAGACTCTGCCGGTAGAGATTATTGCTTCATCTAACCGCAAGGATAACAGAGCATACCGCAGCGATATGGAGTCTGCTATTTTAGAGACTATTTACAGAAGACCTTGTACAGTTGAAGATTTAACTTCAATTCTTGGTTCCCACACTAATGAGATAAACAAATATCTTTCAACCTTAGAGCAGTCAGGCAAGATTGTCTCTGTAACTCAGCAAAGAGGGATTTTTTACCATAGCGTAAAAGAGTAGAATGCTCTGATATGCTGTGAAAGATGCTTTGTGTGTAAATTTATGTTAAAAATAAAAGAGTCTTTTGTATCTAATTTTGCCTGCTTACGCTCTGCAATAATGTTTATCACAATTCTTCCAGCCGGCAGTAATGTCCCCTTCTCTCCAACTGGTATGATCCGCTTTTTCCCTGTAGTTGGTTTAATACTTGGTGCTGTTTTAGCCTGTACAAATAGTGCTGCCTCATACTTTTGGTCTGATGCTGTTGTTGCATTAATAGATGTAGTTGTGCTGGTTGTGTTGACAGGTGCGTTCCATTTAGACGGGCTTGGAGATACTGCTGACGGAATCTTCAGCCACCGTTCCAAAGAGCGTGCTCTTGAGATTATGAAAGACAGCCGTACAGGAATGATGGGGCTTGTTGCAGTATTTTTATCTCTTGCCCTTAAGATTGCCGGTATCTATTCTGTTAAAACTACGTCTGCTTATTTTGATGCTGCAATTATTTTGTTTATTATTCCAGCATACGCAAGAGCCGGAATGTTATTTGGTATAAGATATTTCAAATATGGACGAGCTAAAGGCACAGGATACGATCTATTTGAAAAAAAACTTCCAGTTGAAGATTTTATTTTTCTTGCACTGCCCTTGATTATCTCCCTTTTTTTAGGGGTTAAGGGGCTGATTATAAACATAGTTTTTATTGTCACAGTTTTTCTGATTCTTCTGTTTTACAAAAAAAAGATGGGCTGCATCACAGGTGATATGTTAGGGGCAATGTGTGAAGTTACAGAGTCAATTCTATTTTTGGCTGCTGGTATGGCAATAATTTAACATTCAGCAATAAATAAATTTGTATTCTACGGTTTAGGCAAAACTCGATTTAAAACAGCTTAAAAGAGCCTTTCTAAATTGTATAGAAAATTTTAGGAGTTGAAATCATGATTAAAGGGCACGGGGGCAATGTGCAGGCTTTGGCAAAAATGCACAACTGTTCGATTGATGAGATAATAGACATGAGCAGCAACATTAACCCATTAGGTCCGCCTGAAGGTTTGGAAAAGTTTATTGCTGCAAACATTCATCTTATCCGCTCCCTTCCTCAGCCTGATGCTGCTGATATGGTAGAGTCATTCAGCAGATACTACAATGTGCCTCTTGAACGTGTAATTGCGGCTAATGGAACAACATGGTTTATCTACACTCTGCCGGCAGCTCTTCAATCTAAAAATGTGCTTATTGTAGGACCTACCTATTCAGACTATCAAGACGGCTGCATTATGAATAAGGTTAATTTTGAGTTTTGTATGTCAGATCCTGCAAATATGTTCAAGCCAGATATCAGCCGTATAAGTGATATGGCAAAACACTCTGATACAGTCATTATATGTAATCCTAATAATCCTACTGGTGCGATTATTCCAACTGATAAAATTATTGAGCTGCTAAAAACTCACACAAAAACCTATTTTATTATTGATGAATCATATCTTCCATTCTTACCAGACGCAGAAAAGAGAAGCCTGATATCAGAAACTCGATTTCCAAATCTGATTGTTCTCTCTTCAATGTCCAAAATATTCAGGATTCCTGGTTTGAGAACAGGATATCTATCTGCTCCCCCTGATATTGTTGAAAATTTAATGCAATACTATCAGCCATGGTCAGTCAATGCCCTCTCTCAAGCTGCAACTTCGCATATTTTCAAAAATCCAGAGTCAATCAGACCATTTCTTGAGATGACCCGTTCTTTTGTTCAGACAGAGAAAAAACTCTTTCAAGATGCTATTGGAGATGGTTCTAATCCCAAGAATCTCTGCATCAGATTAAAACTCTATCCTGAATTGACCTACTTTCTTCTTGCAGAGATTACAGGCAGCATGACATCAGACGAGCTTTGTACAAAGGTAGGAGAGCATAAGATATTAATCCGTAACTGTGCAAATTTTAAAGGGCTGTCAAACCGATTTGTCAGATTTTCGTTGAGAGACAGAGATACAAACCTTAAATTAGCAGAAATTTTAACAAAAATTTTATCAGAATAGTCTTTTTTAGATTTAACCTAAACCGTAAGATGCACAGCCGTGCATCTTAGTTTTCATTTTCATTATGGTGAGTTTAAATGTTTAGCGACTCTATAATTTATACTATTTTAGCGGCATATATTCTTGATATTATATTAGGTGATCCACGCCGGCTTCCACACCCTGTAGTCTTGATGGGCAATGCAATATCTTTTTTTGAACCTATTTTTAGAGCATTAATTAAAAATCAATTCATTGCTGGTCTTTTTTTTGCTTTGTTTTTAATATGTTCTGCTTGGGTCATTGCTTTTGGAGTAATCAATACAGCTCATACGATTCACCCGTTTGCTGGTATTGCTGCGAATGTGGTGTTGATGTTTTTTTGTCTTTCAGCAAGAACTTTGGAAAGAGCTGCATCAGAGGTCAAAAATGCTTTTAACAACAGCTCTTCTGATAAAGGGCTTGAAGCCGCACGTTTTAAAGTATCTATGATCGTTGGCAGAGAGGTAAAATATCTTGATGAGACTGGAGTTGTAAAGGCAGCGGTTGAGACTGTTGCAGAGAACTTTGTTGACGGCTTTCTATCTCCTATTTTTTTTGCCGTTGTTGGCGGAGTGCCGGCAGCAGTTGCCTATAAGATGATAAACACTCTTGATTCAATGGTTGGCTATAAAAATGATAAATATATTCTATTTGGAAGAGCCTCAGCAAGAATCGATGATATAGCAAATTTTATTCCGGCAAGAATTTCTGTTGTTATAATCTCAACTGCTGCGGCTCTATTGTCGCTTAAAAGGGGAATATCCTCGCTAAAAACTGCTTTTTACGAGGGCAGAGAGCACAAAAGCCCAAATTCAGGATATCCAGAGGCTGCTTTTGCAGGTGCTCTTCAAGTAAAACTTGGAGGAGCTAACTATTATCATGGAACGCTTGTAGAAAAACCATATATTGGTAAACTCTTTGGTAATCCTGCAATAGGAACGATAACAATGGCGTGTGAACTGATGCTCTTTTCCTCTTTGATCTCTATATTTGTGCTCTTAATTTTTCAAGTCCTATCTCTGATATAGAATCATCTGAGTACACCTAAACAGGGCAATAGTTTTGCCTGTCTCTCTGTGAGTTACAACTGAATCCCATACTTGAGTGGTTCTGCCGCTATGCACCATTGATGCCTTACACTCTATTGTTCCAGACCTTGCTGTACTTAAGTGGTTGGATTTGAGTTCAACTGTGGTAAACCCGATTGCACCTTCTGGAAGATTAGACATGCAGCCGTGACCCGTTGATGTATCTGCTAAAGCTATCACGCTTCCTGCGTGAAGAAATCCATTAGGTGCCATAAGAAATTGTTTGATAGGAAGTTCTGCCCTTACCTCTCCTTTAGCTACATGTGTCACGACAACGCCCAAATAACCCGGCAGGGTCTCTTGAGCTACTCTATTACACTCTTCTGCTGTTCTCATATCTCTCCTACAATAATTGTAAAAATTTTTAATCCTTTAACTTATGGATTGATAAATATAGGGTTTAATAATCATACACCGTCAATAATATTAACTTTAGTATAGCGATTATGGTTTTAATGTATCTATGGAGCCGACTTTTTAAATTTTGCCACCTGCTGCTCGTAATAATCTATCTTTTCTGTGGCATTTTTAAGAGCTTGTTGTGCTGCCTCTAAAGCCTCTGGATAAAGTCCGTTAACAAAACATGCCTCTGCATAAGTATCGAGCAAATAAGATGGAATGCTTTTATATATAAACTTATTATAATTATCTGTAATAGCATCTTTATTATTATTTTGATTTTGAGATATTATTATCTGCCTTTCTATATCTAACGCCTTTATAGCAAGCTCAAGTGCCTTTTTATAATTTTGAAGCGATATATCAGGGCAGGTCGCATAAAGCCATGCAAGATTATTTAGAGCATGGCTGTTTTGTGCGTCAAGTTTAATTACAGTATTGTAGTATAATATTGCCTTATCAAAGTTCTCTTTATTGTAGTAGTAATCTGCGGCTAAAAGCAGGATATCTTTGTTATGCGGGGTGCTCTCAATTTGTTCAGTTAAAATCCTCTCTGCAAGAAATCTGTTTATCTGCTCTTTACCCTCTCCAAAGTTAAAATAGTATCCAACTCCGCATACCAGTATAATTATTACGATATAGAGCTGCATCATAATTTTTACTTTTTTGTGATGCTTACGAATGTGTGCTGGATTTAGTTCACACAAGGTTAAGAAGTCAACTCTCTCTTTTATGCTGTAGTGATGCCAGTTTGGTTTATCCCATGACTGACGGTTTACCCCTGCAATTTTGTAAAATGTGCGTACAAGAGCAGAGGCATCAGGCATATAATTATATACATGAATATCTGCCTGACGCTCAAAGTTTCTCATAAAAAAGCCAAATATATAACGAAAATAGAGCAGAAAAACCATGATTAATATAAGACTCAATATAATCGTTACCCCAGTTTCATGGCTTAACCCTAAAAGCGATATAAACCTGATAACTGGTTCTGAGTAGTAAATAAGAATCATGGGATCAAATAGAGAATAGATACAGGCAATATATCCCGCAAAAAATAGCAGATAAAAGTGGATATGCCGGTGCTGGATATGACCTATTTCATGAACAATAACAGCATCAATCTCATCAGGCTCAAGTCTTGATATCATTGCAGGGGTTACCAGAATATAGCGGAATTTTCCCCAAAGCCCCATCACGCCCGCAGTAATCATTGAGCCTCCAAACAGCTCCCATTTGAGTATATCAGCATATTGGAGTTTTGCACTATGGCAGAGATTTTCTATTCTGAACCTTACAAATCCTGGTTCGAGAGATGTGCAGCCCCAAATTTTTTTAATCAAAAAAGGTCCAAAACATGCAACCGCAATCATAAATGAAAGCACATAAAATATCTCGCCCAAAGGAGTTGCAAGAAATCCCTTTGGCTGTTCAAACGGAATGAGTTCAATTATATCTGCTGTAAAAGAGAGTAAAAACCAAGGCAGAAGTGCTGGAAGAGAGAAGGAGATATTTGAGATAACAAACTCTTTTTTAGATGTATAACCTGTAAAATATCTGTTATGAATATCCCATGCTGAGTACCAGATAACCACTAAATAGAGCAGAAAAATAGCTAAAAATATAATTGCCTCTAAAGTGGGAAATATTTTAAAAATCGAGATATTATCAAGCAGCAGATTAAGCCGTAAAATATAGAGATCAAAGGCAAACAGAACAAGAGCAAGAATGGATAGTCGTGACAGGCTCTTTTCCATATGGATATCTAAATTTTGAAGCCTGATCCCTCCAACTGAATCTAAGGCTCGTTTCTCTAAATGCTTAAATGTAAAGTGGCAGACAGCAGCAAATAGAGATGCAAGAAAAAGAGCTGTAATAGCTGCATTATCAGGAGTTTGTCGTTCTGCGGCTGGAAATTCGCTTGTTGAATAGAGAATAAGTGCTACAAGAAAGTATATGAAATTAGAAAACATTTATATTCTGCCTGTCCTTGCAAATGTTGAGAGTACAATCCATGTTTTTACATCAAATTTGATTTGCTGAGTGTCAAGCAGCTTTTGAGCATCATCAGGTGAGAGCATCAAAACTGTGATATCTTCTGAATCCTCGTTCCACTCAATAGAAGGCTCGCCTGTGCAAGTTACATAGACCAAAGAGATAGATTCATCAGACATGCCGGAAGATGAGTAGATAACCGGGCTTTTTCTGATAATTTCAACAATCTCAAGCCCTGTCTCCTCTTTAAGCTCACGGGCTGCGGTCTCTTCAATCTCCTCTCCTTTGTCCACAAGTCCTGCTGGAAAGCCGTATTGATAATCTCCAAGTGTTACGCGGAACTCCTTTATCATAACCAATTTTTCGTACTTTTGATGAAACGGAACAATCACTACTGCATTGGGTTTGTTGTCAGTTAATCTAATATTATCGCTAATACCGCTTTTTAGCATCACATCAGGCTTTTCTGCCCTTGATGCAAATATCCATGATTTCTCTCTGCCTGTTCTATCTATATATTTTGCGTAAAAAAGATTTAGATGTCGAAAATCGGTAAGCCTCTTTACAGAAATAATCTTCATAATAGTTTAGCCTTTTTTTATCTTAAATTTTGTAATTTGTCTGTTCTGCTTTTTGTCTGTTCTACTTTGTGAGTATCTTTTTTATCCTCAATTATTTTGAATAAATATTAATATTTGCAACCGTTGTCAAGTACACATAATTTTATTAAATTAAACATATGTATTAAATTAAACTCTTTTGTAGGTAAATTGCCTACAAAAAGTAGGTTTAAATAAAAAACAGTTGATAATGAGCCATTAAATGCTTAACATCAACAGCCTATTTACAAATTATAAGTTGATAATACCATTTTTTTCACATTGGTTTGTAAATAAGTTTTATAATTTGATCCGATTTTTTAGTTAGTTTTTATAAATTTTTTTAAACGGTTGTACTTTAATGAATAACACACTTAAATACTTTTCAACTATACGAACCAAATTACTCGCAGCCTTTTTAATATTAAGTCTAATACCATTTTCTGCAGTAGGCATACTCTCTTTTATCACTTCAAGTAAAGCTGTCTCATCTATTGCGTTTGAGCAGTTAAGCAGCATAAGAGAGACCAAAAAGGTTCAAGTTGAAAACTTTTTTACAAAGCAGCAGACAGACCTTGGATTTCTTCTTGAGGCTCTAAAAAGCCTTAAGTTGTCAGCTTTTGAACGTCTAAATACGGTGCAGAATAAAAAAAAATCTGATTTAATCAGATTTTTCAATGATTGTTCTAATGATATCAGAATGTTAGCTATAAGCAGAACCATTAGGAATGCACTTTACGACTTTTCAGAGATTGTGGATGCTAATAACCTGCCGGCTATATATAATAACAACGATTTTGATAAATCAATGTATGAAAGTTTAGAACAGAGCACATATAACAATTTTATGAGGCAGTTTGCAGAAAGTTATAAATACTATGACATGATGCTTATAAATAAGAGAGGTACAGTTGTATTTTCTACTAAAAGAGAGTCTGAACTTGGTCAGAATATCTTTAAAAGCATTACGCTTATTAACAGCAAAATTGTCAACTGTTTCGCAAAAGCTATCCGTTCAGCCAATAATAATTTTATGTCAGCTATCCCTGTAATAATAGAAGATTTTCAAACGTATGAACCTTCTCAAGGTCGTTATATTGCATTTATTGCAGCTCCAATCTATGGAAAAGATGGGAATACCGCTGGAGTAGTTGTACTTAAAATAGATAAAAGTGCCATAAATGAGATTCTTCAGAATCGTCAAGATATGGGACGTAATGGAGAGAGCTATCTGATAAGCGATCTAAATGGAATACTATTCTATAGAAGTGATCAGGTGGTTAAATCTGGACGTATGGGCGAGAAGGCTTACGACAATAATATAAGAGCCAAAATTGATAGCAATAATAAAAATTATATAAAAACAACAACAGCAGCCAACCATAAAACTGCTGTTAAACGAAAAAATGAAAACTCGTATGGTCCTGTGATAGAGAAGGGGAGCAACGGGCAGATGGAGATTGTAAGATATGATTCGATTGATATTGACGGATTAAATTGGATAATGGCTACATCTATGTCATTAGAAGAGGAGATTGCACCTGCTTTTTCAAAAAAAGATGACTATTTCAGCAGATACGCCGATGTTTACGGCTTTATTGATCTTCTGCTTATATCTGGTACAGGTGATCTTTTTTACTCGGTTTCTGACGATCCAGAGTATGAAAAAAACATTTCTGATGATAAACTTGCCAAAACTGGTATAGGGCAGCTCTTCCAAAAAATATCTTTAAGCAGAAAATTTGGATATGTTGGTTTTATATCTTCATATAAAGTGTCGCATAATACTGTCTCTTTTGTTGATCCAATCTATTCTAAACCATTTGCCTATATTGGAGAGCCTCTTCTTGACGATAAAGGAGAGGTTGAGATTATTGTTGCCCTAAAAATTCCTCTTGATCTGATAAACCAGATAATGAATGAAAACACCGGCATGAACAGATCCGCAAGCTCAATATATTTAGTCGGAACTGACGGCTTTAGCCGCTCATTTTTACCGGGATTTTCAGATAAACCAGCTTCTCCAGTTCTACACCGTGTAAAAAGCGGGGCTGTAACAGATGCGCTTGCAGGCATTACAAACGAGAAAATAATCACAGATTATCGTGGAGTAGAGGTGCTTTCAGCATATGCCCCGCTTAATATTTTTAATACCAAATGGGCAATTATAGCTGAGATTGACAAGGACGAAGCATTTGCAGGACTCAGAGAACTTAAGAGAAATACCTTACTGTTAGGCATAGTTGCAGTTTTTCTTATCATCTTGATATCTGCCATGATAGCACGCCATTTTGCTAAACCTATTGCTGAGTTGACTCAAGGGGTTTACAGACTCAAATATCGTGATTTTGACACCACAGTTAGCTGTAAGACAAACGATGAGTTAGAGATACTTGCACAGGCTTTTAATGAGATGTCAGCAGAGATTAAAAGATACTCGGTTGAGTTGGAATCAAAAGCTCAACAGATAAAGAGTTATTCAGACGAGCTTGAGTCAAAGATGGATATTCTGCAAAAAGCTGAACAAGAGAAAAATATACTTGCTAACCAACTTCGCCAATCTCAGAAAATGGAGGCAATTGGAACTTTAGCCGCTGGAGTTGCCCATGATTTCAATAACATTCTCTCAGCTATACAGGGTTATTCAGAGATTGTTATGTACGAGCTTTCTGACTATAGCCCTGAAAAGATATCTATGGAAAAGGTGCTGTATGCGTGCAACAGGGCAAAGCATCTTATTAGACAGATACTTACATTCAGCCGTACATCTACAGAAGAGTGTCTTGTTCGTTTAAATATTTATGATATTTTGCAAGAGACGCTTCAGCTTATCCGTGCATCAATTCCCACAACAATAGAGATAGTAACCAATATTAACAAGAACTGCGGTTATGCGATTGGAGACTCTACCCAGATACATCAGGTAATTATGAATCTATGTACTAATGCATCACATGCTATGGACGAAAAAGGCGGTGTAATGACTGTCTCTCTTGATGTTGAACATCTTGCAAAATCAGATCTTGATGCCCGCTCTATTGTCAGTTACGGTATTAATATAAACTCAGTAAAACCGGGTAATTATATTGTAATATCTGTTAGTGATACAGGAAGCGGTATTGCACCAGAGCATATAGAAAGGATTTTTGACCCCTATTTTACCACAAAGCCTCCGGGAAAAGGTGCAGGCATGGGTCTTGCCGTTACTCAGGGAATTGTGCAAAAAAGAGGGGGTATGATCACCGTTGAAAGTAAAAAGGGAGAAGGTACAACATTTAAAGTATGGCTTCCTCAGATCAATGAACAGGCAATTATCAGCAACGATAGGGTATGCAGCAGCAGTATAAATGGCAGTGATAATGGTGCTGCAGGACTTGTTTATAATGATGATCTGCCAAGAGGAGAGGAGCGGATTCTTGTTGTAGATGACGAGCCTGATCTTATTGAGATAACTACTCATAGACTCGAAAGTCTTGGTTATACAGTAACTGGAATGACAAACAGCAGTGATGCACTTATAATATTTGAGTCAATGCCTGATAAGTTTGATCTTATAATTACTGATCAGACTATGCCAAAACTTACTGGTGCTGAACTTGTTGAAAAAATAATAGATATAAGAGAGGATATTCCTGTAATACTGTGCACCGGCTACAGCACTAAAGTAGATGCCCAGCGAGCAGAAGAGATTGGAATCAAAGCATTTTTGATTAAACCTGTTGATTATAGAGAGCTTGCTTTTACAGTGAGAAAAGTTCTTGATAGTTTTTTAGTGTAAGTTACCATGCAAAAAAAAAGAGATAGGCTAATTTTTAAATCTGCCTATCTCTTTTTTTATTCCTCTTTTTTTTCTTTTTTAAGATGCAATGTAATGGCAGCCAATCGATTTTTTATGACGTATAGCTGCATTTACAATAATTGAAGCATTAATTACGCCGTTTCTAAGTTCTATAATCTGACGGTTAAGTTTAGCCGCTCTATAAAACTGAAAGATTCTGTGTGCATGATAGTTCAAATCAGCATTTGCACGCTCTAACCCTTTTATATTTCTTACAATTCCAGCATAGTTCCACATGGTCAATTTGATCAATCTCCAGTCTTGATGAAAGAGCAGTGGATCAAACTCTTCGTAACAATCAGGAGATTCCCAGTCAGGAATATTTGCATATCTTTTGCTGTCTATAGCTTTAAAAGTGGAGTGTATATGATCAGCAGACTGTTTTGCCCACATAAGCCCCTCAAGCAGAGAGGTTGATGCTAAACGGTTTGCACCATGAAGACCTGTGCAGCTTGTCTCTCCAATAGCATACAGATTTGGAAGAGTCGATTTGCCAAACAGATCAACTTTAATTCCTCCGCAAAAATAGTGGGCTGCCGGTACAACAGGAATCGGCTCTTTAGCTATATCAATACCGCCTTTTAAACAGGTGGCGTAAACTTTTGAAAATCTCTCTTCAATCGGCAGTTCACCTTTATAATATGAGCAGATATCAAGCATCATACACTCTGTTCCTGTTTTTCCCATCTCCTCATATATGCCTCTTGCAACAACATCACGAGGAGCTAAATCTCCAAGCGGGGAGTATTTCTCCATAAAATGGTCACCTTTGTGGTTAAGAAGTCTTGCACCCTCTCCCCTTAATGACTCTGATATGAGAAAACGCTTGATATCTCTGTGATATAGCGATGTTGGATGAAATTGAACAAATTGGGCATTAATAATATCAGCACCTGCACGATATGCCATGCTCATGCCGTCACCAGTTGCAGAGGCTGGATTTGTGGTATGCTGATAGAGTTCGCCAAGTCCGCCTGCTGCTAAAATAATCGAATTTGCGAAAAAGGTCTCGACCTGTTTTTTCTCATTATTGAGAGCATAAAGCCCCATCACCTCACGAGTTCTGTAAAGCTCTTGTGTATCTTTTGAGTGATGGTTGTTGGTGATAAGGTCGATAGCTGTAAATCCGTTTAAAATTGGCAGTCCGAGTTTTTTTGCGTAGTTTATAAGAGCAATCTGAATAGTATCGCCGGTGTGGTCAGAATAGTGGAGAATCCGCCGTCTGGAGTGGGCAGCCTCTTCTGTGTAATCTAAATTTCCTGCCAATGTGCGTGTAAATTGAATACCTATCTTGTTAATCAAAAAATCAAATACAAGTTCTGGTCCTTTTTCAGAAAGAAGTTTCACAGCTTCAATGTTATTGTAACCGCAGCCAGCTCTAAGAATATCAGCTTCTAAAAGTTCAGGCGTGTCTGCCTCTTCCCATGCAATAATACCTCCTTGTGCATAGTTGGTTGCTGTTTTATCTGGAGCATCTTCTTTTGTAAGCACAACAGTATTAAGCCCATACTCTTTCAGCATAATTGCAGCAGAAAGCCCCGCAATGCCGGTACCAACTACTACTACATCATAAAAATGTCTCATTTTACTCTCTCCAGCATATGGTTAATGCGGTTCATTATTTTGCCTCTATTTTCCCTCTACAATATCAATCATTAACTGTAATGCTTTTCTTGCATCTTCTCTATACTCTTCTTTAACCGTTATCTCATTAAGTGGAACTTTATTCCCATTTTTTAAATGTTCTGCAACCAACTTAAGAGAGTTTCCAAGTTTCTCTAATGTAATTTTGCTCATGTTATGGCATATTGATTTACGAAGAGGTTCAACAGTTTTATCTTTAAACTCACCAGCCATTCTATCTACAAATCTCAGCTCTGTTCCAACTGACCAGACACTGCCTGCTTTGCCAGCCTTAACAGTTTTCCAAATCATGGATGTCGAACCTGAATAGTCAGCAGCATTTACAACATCTTCGTTGCATTCAGGGTGGACAATAACATTGATATCTTTATGGTTAAGACATCTTTCACTATAATTGTGACGGAACCGATTTATATCTTCTACTGTAAAGACCTTGTGGACATGGCAGAAGCCGTCCCATAAGAACATTTTTGCTATCTTGGGATTGCCTCCTTCTAAAGACAAATCTTTCCTTACAGTTACAACTTCATCTTTGCTAAGTCCAAGAGCGTTAGCCGTGTTGATGCCAAGATTGTAGTCAGGTGTGAAAAATAGAGATTTTCCCTGATCTAAAAAGTGCTTAACGATCTTTGCTGCATTAGAACTTGTGCAGACAGTCCCTTTTTTTGCTCCGCAAAATGCCTTCATGTCAGCATAGGAGTTCATATAAACTACAGGAATAATCTCTTGATCAGATAGTGATGATAGTTTTTGATAACATTTTTCTGCCTGAACAGCGTCAATCATCTCTGCCATAGGACAGCCTGCGGTTCTGTCTGGAATGAGAACTTTCTGGTAAGGTTTTGAAAGAAGTGCAGCACCTTCTGCCATAAACATTACGCCGCAAAATACTATATATTCAGCGTCAGTTGCAGCACAATCAACTGCAAGTTTATACGAATCGCCAAGAAAATCTGCCATCTTTACGATCTCGTCCATCTCATAATGGTGAGCTGGTATAACAACTGAATTACCAAGACTCTCTTTTATTGCCATTACTTCTTTAAATAGATTATCTGTCATTTTAACTCTTATTCCTAATTTTTTTCTTTTTATAAATACGAGATTTAAAACATATTAATAGTAATCATATGTTTATATATCAATTTTTAAGGCTCTTCAATTTCCAAATCGTCACAAATTTTTCGCACAAGATTATCATAAATTTCACGATGTCTTGGGATAGTGGAGGTTTTTCGCAGCTCAGTATTAACATAAACAGTATGATTTCCACCCTCTCTTAGAAATACACAGCCATGAGATTCTATATGTCGAATAAGATCACGCCGCTTCATATACAAACAAAGGTTCTCTGATAATTTCCTTATTTTGATAAGACTTTTCTGCAAGCAGTCGGTTTGATTCCATAATAAGTTCTACTGCTTCACATAAATTAGCTTTTACCTCTTCTAAAGTCTCTCCCTGAGTGTTTGCACCAGGCAGTTCTTCAACAAATCCTATGTAACCCTCTGGTACTCTCTGATAAACTGCTGTCAGTTGTATTTTCATACTTTATTGTTTTCCTCTAATAATTGTATATATTGTTCTTGATAACATATCTTTTTTATTACAAAATCTTACGCAAAGAGAAGTCAAATGCAGTCACGCTGTGTGTCAGTGCTCCAACAGAGATATAATCGACACGAGTTTGGGCAACCTCTTTTATCCTCTCAAAAGTCATGTTTCCAGAGGCTTCAGTTGCAGCTTTACCTCCGATTATTTTGACAGCCTCTCTCATTGTTGTAATATCCATGTTGTCGAGCATGATTATCTCAACACCCAAATCCAATGCCTCTTGAACCTCTTGCAATGTTCTTGTTTCAACTTCAATTTTAAACCGCTCTCCCCACTTATTACGAACTCTTTGAACAGCTTTGGTTATACTGCCTACACCATCTATATGGTTATCTTTAATCAAAACCATATCGTACAGCCCCATTCTGTGGTTAGTGCCTCCGCCACAACTGACCGCATATTTCTGAAGCTGCCTCCACCCCGGAAGAGTCTTACGGGTATCTAATATTTTTGTCGTATTATTTGAATTTGATGAAATTAAATCTGTCCACTTTCTAACTTCTGTAGCAATACCGCTTAAATGAGAGATAAAGTTTAGTGCAACACGCTCGCACTTTAAGAGGCTGTTAATTGACCCTTCGATCTTTGCAACTGTCTGACCATTTTTCAACGTATCGCCATCTGATAACTTTTTACCTTTGCTTGAGTTGTAAAATTCAACTGTGCATTTCGGAGTAATATGATTAAATACCTTTACAAAGATATCAGCACCGCAAAGCACTCCATCTTGTTTCGCCACAAGCCAGTAGGTATCTGTCCTATTATCAGTGAATATGGCATCGCTTGTGATATCTCCAATGGTGCTTAAATCTTCTTCAAATGCCATTTCAATTAATTTTTCAATCATAAGTGATTCCTTAAATATTGGTAAATCGCCCTTATCTCCAATTATAAAGATTGGGATAAGAAAAAGATGTATCAAAACCTGATGCCTCTAAAATATCAAGACCATACTCTATATTAACGCCGATATCGCTTGTTCCATGAGAGTCATCTCCTATAATGACTCTGATTCCCATCTTTTTTGCCTCTGCAAGAATCGGAGCAGATATGTACGGCTCTGATGCACCTTTCATAAGTGCCCGCAGGTTAAAATCCATAACCAAATTTTTCTCTCTTATCAATTCAAGATTTCTTATTATACGCTTCCAGATAGCAGGCTGTCTGATTCTTTCAAGGTAGGTTTTATCAAAAATTCTTACTAAATCAAAATGACCAACCACAGCAGGTTCAATGTTATACATCATCTCATATTGTATATCAAAATAGCGGCAGTATAGATTATCTATCCCGCCAACAGATTCTGCTGCACGGTTGTAATACTCTTCTGAGTAATCAATGCAGATATACTCTGAATCTTTGTTTTGAGCATTAGTTTGAGCATTTAATGGACTATCAAAATCAGCATAAATGGGAACATGGTGAACCGAACCGACAACATAATCAGGCGTGAATTTTTTTATCAAAAATGGAATAAAATTTTTGTATCCACTATAAGTTTCTGTTTCAAAAGATGTAAATATAGTGATACTATCGCTATATTTCTTTTGAAGCATTCTGCATGTTTCTATATACCGGCTGAACCTTTGGGCAAGAGTCTGCACATCAAGACCAGCAATAACCTCGTCAGGATATCTTAACTGGTTGGAAATTGGATATATATGCTCTGTAATTGCAACCCATTTAAATCCAAATTTGATGTATTGCAAAATTATCTCTTCAAGAGTATCTCTTGCATGGTTGCAGAACTCTCCGCTGTGTCCACCGTGAATTGATACAGGTTTTCTCTTTTTCATAATTGCATTGAGGTATCACGGCTAATATATAAAATCAAGTTTTTCAAAGTGAGATAAAAGTGTGAAAAAA
>CAZIJN010000023.1:0-56235 GCA_964539635.1 uncultured Desulfobacterales bacterium
TATTTTACCCTTTTGTTTTAGGAATCCATATATTTCACTCGCCTTTTCTATAACTGAATGATCAAGATAAAGTATGTTTGTTATATCAAGAAATTCATAAAATACCTGCAAACGTTTTAAAGCATTGACAGCCTTATATCCGCGCAGACACTCATAGTATGTTATACAGCTTATTGTAAAATTCTTATTTGAGTGTAAATATTTACAAGCATTATTATACACAGGCTCTTTACGTTTAAGGATATAGCTAAGAATATCTGTATCAATCAAACACAATCTGCCGTTCATTAATAGTTTCTCTCTGTTTGTATATTTCGTTTAAGTTTAAATCATTTTCTTCTATATTGATAAACTTATGTGTAATGTAATCCAAAAATGCAGTAGATTTTGAACTTTGAACTTCTAAATCTGTTATTAGAATATTCACTCGGTGTTTCTGCAAATTTCTCATATTATCAGGTAGAACTATTATACCATTTTCAGTGATTACTGATTCAAGTTGATATGTTATCATTTTGTATTTTCCTTTTTCATATAAACAATAAAAGGGAGCTGATTTCTCAACTCCCTTTTATTGTTATGTTATAAACTTAAGCGTTATTAAATCAATAAATTAGAATTTAATAGAAAGCTGGCTAACAAGAACCTTCTGTGCTTCAAGCTGAAGATTTAGAGAATCATCAACATCTATATCTGTATAAAGATAGGTAAGCCACAACTCTGTATTGCTCGCAATTGTGTACTTCATCCATACGTTACAAGATATTGCAGAAGCATCAGCATCTATAGTGTTTATTACAATGTCTTCTTCAGGCTGCAAATAGGCAAACTTTGCACCAAAGGATACGATATCCATTGGGCTGTATTTACCCTGGAATAAAATACCCTGAACTCCGCTGCTGTCCTGTATAGCTTCAAAAGGATCAAATACGTCAACAAAACAATATCCATTCAACTCACCAGCAAAAGGAGTATTCATATCCATAGGATGGAATGTGTCTCCCCATTTGTTAAAGTAAGAATATTGCATCTCATTATCATCTGGGTCTGCACCTAAAGCATAAACAAGTTCAGCACCAAGGTTTACACCCTCAGCAACATCAGCATATCCACCAAGAAAGAACTGTGTACCCATGTAATCTGTCTGACCATCATTGGTATCACCAGTTGCAAAATCAAGCTCACTTAACAGAGTTATTGCTCCAAGTTTAGCAGAACCCTGAATACCAGCCATTATTGGAGAGTTGTCATAATCTGTACTATCATTAAGTCCAGCAACAAAAACATTACCTGTAAAAGCATCACAAGTATAGTTTACATTTAATGCATAGAAGTCCTGATCTTCTGAATCAGGTACTACATCATTATCATCCATCAATGATCCATCTTCACTGATTTTTGCATAGAGCAAACTTGTTACAACAGGTGCAAAATTAAGATCAAACTTAAAACCAGTAGCATTGGCATCAAGAACCTGATTCACACCTAACCCCATGTACTGCTGTCCAGCTCTTAAGCTCCACCACTCTTGTTTAATATCAACAAATGCTCTGTCAATATCAAGAGTGTTTGAAAAAGCTTTTCTTGGGCGAGTTGCACTGCCTGCAACAGTTGCGTTATCATTAACCAATCCGCCACCAGTATAGTCTGAACCCCAGACACCTTCACCCCAGTCTGCTCTAAGCTGGATGCTGACATTATCAGCCACATTAATTTTTGTACCTATTCTAAGTCTCTGATCAAAATAACTGGAATCTTTATCGTTAGTATAATTTTGATTACTTATATCCCAACCACGGATACGGAACTCACCAGACAGATTAACTCTATCATCTGCATACGCAGGTGCAATAAACATTACGGCACATACAGCCGCTATAAACAGCATTGTAAATCTTTTCATCTCTTTTGTTTTCCTCCTACAAAAAACAAATAAATTTGTTAATTTAATGTAACAACCATAAACAAAAATAATTTAAAATAAATTATTTCTTCACAACATCTTCTATATTTTTTGAGAGCACCTCCTTTATTATTTAAATTTATATTATATTTGTTGTTTTTTAACAAAAAAACAAACCACTGCTTTAACAATTTTTTTGAGTAGCGATATCAACATTAAAAGTTGATGTCAAGCATTAATAAACATTTAATATTAATAAACCTTATTTTATAAAGCAAAACAGGTTTTTCTATTAAAAATCTCTTTTTATTGCTTTTTACCTCTTTCTTGAACTCGATGATCAAGTATAGGGCAAGTTATCAAACCAGCAAGTATTGGTGCCATAAATACGTGTTTGCCTTTGGCAATAAGATGATATTAAAATTGAAAAAAAGACAAAAAGAACAGCAGATGAATCACTGCTCTCCTTTGATTTAGTTTATCCTGTTTACCTTGACATGTCAGGTTTACTCCATATAATAATTTGAATCAGGGTGTTTTTATACTGTTTTTTTGCTTAAACAGACTATTCTTACAATCAATACAAAAATGTATGGGGTAAAACTATGGCAATTTCTCTTGTAAAAGGTCAGAAAATATCTTTGGAAAAAGAGGCTGGAACAGGTCTCTCAAAAGTAGTAATGGGTCTTGGCTGGGACGCAAAAAAGAAAAAGGGCTTATTTGGTTTCGGCTCTAAAGATCAGAGCATTGATCTTGATGCTTCATGCGTTCTGTTTGATGAGAATAAAAATATGGTTGATACTGTCTGGTTTAAGCAGCTTAAAAGCAAAGACGGCAGCATTATCCACACAGGAGATAATAGAACTGGTGAAGGCGAGGGAGATGATGAGCAGATTATTGTTGATCTATCTAAGGTGCCTGCAAATATCAAGACCTTGATGTTTATTGTAAACAGCTTTACTGGTCAGAACTTTGGCGAGATTGAAAATGCCTTTACCAGAATCGTCAATCATGCAGACAATAAGGAAATTGCAAGGTATAACTTAAGCTGCAACGGCAATCATACAGCTATGTTAATGGCAAAAGTTTACAAGCATAACAATGAGTGGAAAATGCACGCAATCGGTGAAAATTGCAGCGGCAGAACTTTTCACGATTTAATGCCGGTAATGCAGGCAAACTTATAAAAGTAGTGTAATTTAAATAGCTTAAACTATTAATGATAAATAATATAACACATATCAAAAAGGAGTCGTAAAATGACAGTATCTTTAAGTAAAGGCGGACGTATCTCTCTAAGCAAAGAGGCACCTGGCTTGTCAAAAATTTATATCGGACTCGGCTGGGATTGCAGGACAACTGACGGTGCACCTTTTGATTTAGATACATCTGTATTTCTGCTCAACGCTTCTGGCAAGGTGCGCAATGATGCTGATTTTGTCTTTTATGGCAATCTCAAAGCAGTTGACGGTGCAGTAGAACATCTTGGAGATAACCTTACTGGTGCTGGTGAAGGTGATGATGAGGTTATAAAAGTCAGCTTTACTGATCTTGATGCAAAAGCTCCTGATGTAGAAAAACTTGCATTAGTGGTAACAATCCATGAAGCAGAGACAAGAAAGCAGAATTTTGGTCAGGTCAATAATGCGTTTATACGGGTATTGAATGATGAAAACCAAATTGAGCTTGTAAGGTATGATCTAACTGAAGATTACTCAATGGAGACAGCTCTTGTTTTTGGTGAAATCTACAAAAAAGGCGGCGAATGGAGATTTACAGCAGTAGGACAAGGTTATGCAGGCGGTCTTGCTGCTGCTTGTAAAGATTATGGCGTTAATATATAGAAACTGTATCATTTTAGATTAGATATACTCTAAGCAGAGACGCATGGCTATGTATCTCTGCAGAATTTAGACAAGTAAAACCTTAAGCCATTTGAATAGCAACGGAGGGTAATAAAATGTCTGTATCATTAAGTAAGGGCGGTAGATTATCATTATCAAAAGAGGCTCCTGGATTATCAAAAATTCAGATTGGGCTTGGCTGGGACGCAAGAGTAACTGACGGGGCACAGTATGACCTTGATGCTTCTGTCTTTCTTCTTAACTCGTCAGGCAAGGTACGCAGTGACAGCGACTTTATCTTTTACAACAACTTAAAAGGCATAAACGGTGCAGTTGAACATATGGGCGACAATCTCACAGGTGCTGGAGAGGGCGATGATGAGGTGGTTAAGATTGATCTGAAAAAACTTGAAAGCGATGCACCAGATGTTGAAAAACTTGCTTTTGTTGTAACAATCCATGACGCAGAGAACAGAAAACAGAACTTTGGGCAGATAAACAACGCCTTTATCCGTATTGTAAATCAAGATGACAACAAAGAGATTGTAAGATATGATCTGAGCGAAGATTACTCTATGGAGACTGCCATGATCTTTGGCGAAGTTTACTTTAAAACAGGCGAATGGCGTTTTACAGCAGTAGGGCAAGGTTATGCAGGCGGACTTGCGGCTGTTTGTAAAAGCTATGGAGTAAACGTCTGATAAGATATAAGTTTATTACAGATAACTGATATTTAGTATTAAGGGTAGAGCAGATAACTTCTACCCTTTTTAGTTTTTTATAATTTATACTCTCTGATTTTATTACATATCCTCTCGCAGCACTCTTTTGTCGTATCATGATCTGGACCTTCGACCATAACACGCAATAGAGGCTGTGTTCCTGAATATCTCACCAAAACCCTGCCGTCTGCTCCAAGTTCTGCTTCAACAGCTCTTATCTCATCAGCAATCGACTGGATACGCATAAAATCAGGACGAGACGCATCAACTTCCACATTCATAAGAATCTGCGGATAGACCTTCATTATTGATGCAAGTTCTGACAGAGATTTGCCTGTATCGAGCATCACTTCAATAAGCCGTAAAGCTGTAAGAAGCCCGTCTCCTGTAGTGTGATATTGGGAAAATATCATGTGACCAGAATCTTCTCCTCCGATTACTGCACTAAATTCCAACATTTTGTGCAGCACCTCACGATCTCCAACCCCTGTTACCAGATGCTCGACTCCAAGAGTTTCAAGAGTTCTTACAAGACCGATATTGCTCATCACAGTGCTTACAACTCGATTATTATCAAGCCTTCCTTTAGATTTTAAGTAAGCAGCACATATTGCAAGGATTCTATCGCCGGTAATAACAGCCCCTTTTCGATCAACAGCAATAAGGCGGTCTGCATCTCCATCAAATGCAAGACCTATATCTGCACCAATTTCAACTACTTTTTCTGCAAGAGTCTGGGTATGCTGAGAACCACAATTATTGTTTATGTTAGTTCCATCAGGCTGATTAAAGATAAAATATGCGTCAAAACATGCGGCAGAAGCTGAACCATCTTTTTTAGTTAATACTAAAGATTTGTCAAATAAAATAGGAGCAACTCCGCTTGCAGCACCATTAGAGCAGTCAACCACAACTTTTAAACTCTTAGGTGCATCTGCTGTTGAGTCTGATATATCGTTTAAAAATCCTTTTTTGAGAAAATCGCAATATATATTTTGAACGTCAGTTATAGGATAAATTTTACCAACTTCACTAACGCCTTTTTCATTTTCTATCTGCTCAGATGCCCTTGCAAATATCATTGATTCGATACTTTGCTCTTCATCGTCTGAAAGTTTCCACCCCCCATGTTTAAAGATTTTAATTCCATTATCCTGCCAAGGGTTATGAGATGCAGAAATTACAATACCTGCCCCTATCTTATCCTTTATATCTGAACCATCTGTCCCTCCAAATCTCATCTCTGATTGGTTGAAACTTGATAGTAGAAATGCCACAGCAGGAGTTGGAACGACTCCGGCAGTCAGCACATTAACGCCTTGCGATGTTATTCCAGCAGCAAGTGCAGATTCCAGCATCTGACCAGACAATCTCGTATCTCTGCCGATCACAATATAGTTATAACCCCCTTTTTTTACATACTGTGCAATAGCAGCTCCGGTATTCATTGCCATTGCAGGAGTCATTGGATACTTATTTGCAACACCTCTTATCCCATCAGTTCCAAATAATTTTTTCATCTTAAAATTTCCTTGAATATTCCATTTCAGAATCATAGATTTACAAATTGCTAATCAACACTTTTTTTTAACTCATTTATCTCATTTTTATTAAGAAATCTCCACTTGCCAACTTCAAGGCTATCAAGTTTGATAACTCCTATTCGTACTCTGATAAGCTCTTTGACCTGATTTCCTGTCTTTTCAACCATTCTTCTTATCTGTCTATTAAGTCCCTGTTTAAGTATTATCTTAAATTTAAATCTTGATAGCTGTTCTACTTGGGCACGCCTTGTTTTTTTACCATCTAACATTACGCCGTCAGACATCTTTTTAAGGGCAGATTGAGAAACAGGCTCCACTGTTGTAACTATATACTCTTTTTCATGGTTGTATGATGGGTGGGACAGCTTATTGTGCAGCTCTCCATCATCAGTTAAAAGCAAAAGTCCGCTTGAATCCTTATCAAGTCTTCCAACCGGATAGATTCTTTGGTTAATATCGATCAGATCAAGAACTATCTTCTCATTTGGATAAGAGTGTGAACAAGATGCAATAACACCAATCGGCTTGTTTAACGCAATATAAATTCTACTCTTTTGGGGCAGTAAGGTTAAAATCTCACCCTGAAATTTTACCTCATCTTTTTCGATATCAATTGAGCTGCCAAGCTGAGTTACAGTGTTACCATTAACTGTAACCAAGCCGGCAGCGATATACTCCTCACCTTTTCTTCTTGAGCAGACCCCAGCTTGTGATAAAAATTTCTGGAGTCTCATCTTATTTGATTCAACCATACTTTGCCTAACTGCAATCTTTTAGTTAAGGGTTAAGAATTTCGATTTTTTTTAAATGTGAATATAAAAAAATTTTAAGATCATGAACGGTAGTTTGCATTAATTTTGACGTAGTTCTCTGAAAAATCACAAAAATAGTAGAAATCACTGAAACTGCCCATATTAAGCTCAAGAACAATATCAAGCTCACTATTTTTCATAACTTCTGCTGCCCTTTTTTCAGCCTCAACTCCCTGCCATAACCCTTTTTTTACTAAAACCACATCTCCAAAAGTTAGATTCATCAAATCAGGATCAACCTTTGCTCCTGATCTTCCAGCAGCAGCAGTTATTCTTCCCCAGTTGGGGTCTTGCCCGTAAATCGCGGTCTTAACAAGATTAGAGTGCGATACAGCTTCAGCAGCTTTAAGTGCATCTTCAGCAGACGCAGCACCGTTTATAACTATTTTAACAAGTTTGGTTGCACCCTCTCCATCTCTTACAATCATCTTAGCAAGCTCAAGGGCAACTTCATTCAGAACCTTTTGAAACTCTAAGGCATCATCACTCTCTTCAACTGTTGCATTTGACATTCCATTTGCCATTGCAAGAACCATATCATTTGTGCTGGTGTCTCCATCTACAGAAATCCGGTTAAAAGATTTATCACAGGCTATTTTCAAGGCTGATTTCAAAAGAGTTGAAGATATGTCAATATCAGTGCAGATAAAGGCAAGCATTGTTGCCATATTTGGTTTTATCATTCCCGAGCCTTTAGCAGCACCTGCAACTGTAAACTCCTCTCCTTTTATTCTGTGCTTTTTTATAACAACTTTCATTGCAAGATCAGTTGTCATAATGGCTTGGGCAAAATCTTCAAACGTTCCATCATCAAGATTGGCTGTCAATTCAGGCATTGCATCTCTAAATTTTTCCATAGGAAGCGGTGCTCCAATAACTCCGGTAGATGCAACCATAACCAGCTCTTCGGAAATATTGAGCGAATTTGCTGCAAGTTTTGCAGTCTCTATTGTGTCCCGCAACCCCTGATCTCCAGTAAAGCAGTTTGCATTCCCGCTGTTCGCAACAACTGCTTGACAAAGTCCAGATTTAATTCTCTCCCGTCCTATTATTACAGGCGCAGCAACAACTCTGTTTTCTGTAAACAGTGCCGCAGCAGATGCAGGACGGGTAGAAAAAATAAGACCTAAATCTTTTTTTTCATTTTTTCCACCTTTTTTGATACCAGCCATAATACCCTTGAATTTAAAACCTTTCATTAATAGTTCCTCCGGATTTACTTTGAATTTTAGTGCCATATTAAAAAGATTAAAGCACCACAATAGATGACGGCTAATTTTTTTATTGTTTTATATCTCTATATTTTTTTGTTATAATTGCCTTTTTGCTATAATTTAAATTTAACAATTTTTATGAGTGTTTTTATCAGAAAATATTAATATTATAAAAGGATTATTCATATTATGGATGAGAAAGTGAAAAAAGGGAGCTGTCTCGCGTGCGGAGGAACACTTATACTAAAAAAAACTTGAAGAAGTGTATATTTAGTATGCAGGTCATGCAGAACAAGATATCCTCAAGATAGATATAAAGATTTAATAGACGATTACATGGAAGAGATGCTGGCAAATGTTCCATGTAACAGGTTATAATATAGAGCATAAACCTCCGGTATAGTTATCTGGAGGTTTATTTTTTTAATCATCTTATCTGTAATTTACTCTGTTTAATCATATAAAGGTTCATTATCTGTCCATTTATAACTTTTATACCTCTTCAATGGTTATATTTGTATTTGTATAAATACAGATAGATGCAGCAATAGCCATAGCATTCTCCACAATTGTTCTTGCATCAAGATCAGTGTATCTCATCATAGCTTGAGCTGCTGCCTGAGCAGCCACACTTCCAGAGCCAATGCTTATAACACCCTCATCAGGCTCAATCACATCTCCGTTACCTGAAATCAGGTATGTAATTGTCTCATCTGCTGCAATCATCATTGCTTCAAGTTTTCTCAAATATTTATCAGTTCTCCACTCTCTTGCAAGCTCAACCGCACCTCTTGTGAGATTGCCGTTAAAACGCTCCAATTTCTGCTCTAATTTCTCAGCAAGATGGAGGGCATCGGCTGTGGCTCCTGCAAATCCTGTAATAATCTTGTTATTATAGATTCTACGCACCTTTTTGGCGTGATGTTTTGTTATGGTATTGCCAAGAGTAACCTGCCCGTCACCTGCAACAACAACCTTTCCTTTGTGGCGAAGAGCAAGAATGGTTGTACCGTGAAACTGTTCTATCATAATTATCTATATTCCTTAAATTATTGTTGTCATTAATGAAAAATCACCACACCTTAATAGTGATGATTTGAAAGATGTACACACTTTATAATATAAAAGTTAGTTTTTGAATAAAAAACTTTAAAAAAATCCAATGGTTATGATACTATAAATAAAAAAGGATAAGTTGTACATATAACAGATAAAAAAAGGAGATAACCATTATGTTTTCAAAAGAAAATACAGTATTGCTTCTAATTGATGTCCAAGGCAAACTTGCTCAGTTGATGTACAATAAAGAGGAGCTGTTTGAATCTTTAAACACGCTGATCAAAGGGTTGGCTATCTTAGATGTTCCTATCATATGGGTTGAACAGATTCCTGAAAAACTTGGTAGTACAACTCCTGAAGTGGCTCAATTGCTCCAAGAGGTTATGCCTGATCTAAAGCCGATTCCAAAAAAATCTTTCAGTTGCTGCGGAAATGAAAAATTTATGGAAAAATTTAAAAGCATCAACAGAAAACAGGTGCTTGTGGTTGGTATTGAAACACATATATGCGTATATCAAACATCTTTAGATTTGTTAAATTCCGGTTATGAGTTACAAGTTGTTACAGATTGTGTCTCATCAAGAAAAAAAGAGAATAAAGAGGTTGGAATAAGGCGTATTGTTCAAGCAGGCGGTGCCGAGACAACCACAGAGATGATCATTTTTGAATTGATGAAAGCTGCTGAAGGAGAGGCATTTAAAAAAATGGTTAAGGTTGTAAAGTAGCACTGACGATATATTTTATTGTATGAACCTTATCCGTTTCATATAAAGTTTGTCTGTTTTGAATGAAGTATGTTTAAAAGCCTGTGTAAAAATTATTTGTACTGTCTAATCATTTTGCCGGTTGAGTCAAAATGTAAAATGATGAAAAACATATTTTAAAATAATAAGGAGCTTACAATGAAAAGAAATATTAGATGTTCTATAGTTTGTTTCATATGGATATTGTATCTATCTATTACACTTCCCCCTAATTCACAAGCATTTACTAATTTTGGCTCCACAGGTGCAACTGTAAGTAATCTACAGTTTTTTGAATCAGACGAAAATATACCGCCAGTTAATGAAAGAAAATTTACCAACTCTTTTCTTAAATCATCTTCAAGATCTATATTCTATCAACTATCCCTATCTCATACCGAATTATCTGCTCGGGTAGATATAACTCTGAAAGCTCGTTATTACAAAGCTGACGGTAGTTTGTTCGGTGAATTCGATCATAATACATATATGCTTCCAGAATGGAAAACTTCGTGGCATGTTAATGGATGGGGCTGGCAAAAGCCTGATAACTGGCAGCTTGGTAACTACACTGTCAAGTTATTTTACGGTACAGAGGAAATTGCAAGCGGTAATTTTTCTATTGTTAATGAAATTAATGAGCCTGATGAGACTTCAATAGAAGGTCTTGATATTCCTAATGGTATTTCAGTAACCGATATGACAGCCAATCCATCTTCTGCCCCTGTTTACATGGGAAATATCGTCAGCAGCGGCGGTAATGCAGGAACTCTCAGCGGAAAGATGGAGTTGTCAGTTGATTTTCCAGCGTATAACAAGCCAGTTGATATCTGGATATTGATCGGGCTTCCAGACGGGCGTTTTTACGTTGCTGACGAGGCTGGAAAACTCTTGAATCTTGATGAAAGTGGATTTTTAACAATTGCGTCAGATATTGCTGGTAAAAAGAGTGAAAAAACAGTTCTTACTCCGTTTGATACAGCAGCTTCAGGCACGCCGTTTGATCCAATGTCATACGGTGTTTGGAGTGTCTATTGGCTTGTTTCGCCAAAGAGCGGCGGAGATATTATAGAAGCTATTGAAAATGAAAATTATGAGTTGGGGTTTTATAGCTTTGAAGTTAAGAGTTCAGATGATGGTCAAACCGAAGATATTATTATAACTGATTATTTTCCCAAAAGCGGACCAGCGGCTTCTCATCTATTTTTAAAGTTGAACAAATCTATATCAAATTTTACTAATAATTTAAGTGTTTTTTATAATCATAAACAAGTTGATGCCAATACCATCACAATAAGTGAGGATATTTTAGAATTTATTGTTCCTGAGGATGCAGAATCAGGAAATATCCATATAAAATCAGGCGACAATGAAAGTAACACTATACCATTTGTCATACTATCTTCTGTTACAACACCTCTGATTTCCCAATCTGTAAGTCCATCTTCTACTGAACAGGTTATCAGTTATAAAGATGAGGTAGTCGTAACTATACCTCAGGGCATTCTTGACACCACTAGAAATATAAGTATTTCAACTGTAAGTAATGCTCCACCCAATCTATTGGAACCATTTGGTTCCAATGCTATTGATGTAACTATTGATGGGCTGGAACAACTTAACGATTTTATTGAAATCAGTGTTAAATATGATCCAAATAGGCTTAACTCTGACTATTCTGCTACAGAACAACTCCTTGCCATGAGATGGGATGATTCGCTAAAAATCTGGATACCTCTTTCCTATAATGTTGACGAGATAAATCATATGGTTAATATCACAACTGATCACCTGTGCGTTATTTCTGTTACAGGTCTTGCAGGTGCTGCAATATTCGCATCAGGAATTTCGACAACTGTTACATGGGCTGGAGAACAATTGCTAAATGATATTTATCCAGATGAATTGATGCGAGAAATTCTTGTAGATGGCGGTGATTTCAGAATTTTTTACAATAAATCAAATATACAAAATGCCATGTTTTCTAATGAGAAAAAGTTGAGCAATCAAGAGTGGATAAATTTTACCTATGCACCACCTGT
This sequence comes from uncultured Desulfobacterales bacterium, assembly GCA_964539635.1. Lineage (GTDB taxonomy): Bacteria > Desulfobacterota > Desulfobacteria > Desulfobacterales > Desulfobacteraceae > Desulfamplus. The sequence goes on from CAZIJN010000023.1 coordinate 11,884, forward strand.
ATATCCAATAACATATAATGAAATTAAAGATAGCAAAACTGGCGAACCAAGATATCCCTATTTCATTCAAGATATGTATAATCTTCTTGAAATTGCATTAAAAAGTTATATTGATACCAATAAATTTCAAGATCCAAGAAAGGGATTGATATGGGGTAATAATCCCATTAACGTTAAAATAGATTCATGGTATTTGCGTTATCGTCAGTACCAACCACTTAGAGATCCAATATTTGGGTATATTCATTATCCAACTGAAGCCTTAGTGGGAAATAATTTCCAAAGTGGTTCATCAAGTTACGGAATAATAGGACATGAGCTTTTTCATACGATTCAAGGAGAATACTATTCCTTTGCTGAGATGATGGCCGGCTCCCACAAATGGTGGATTGAAGCTACTGCTAATTATGCTGGCTACAGAGCAGCCTGGCCAGACAAGAAATTAGATAGTATGCATGAGGTAACAGGAGCCGATTTTTTTCATTATCCAATATCAACAACCGGAGAAATTGAAGGAGGAAAAAATTGGGGGCTTAATGCTAATTATGAATACGCAGCTTCAGCATTTATACAGTTTTTGGTTGAAAACAAGGGGCTTAACTTTAAGGATATGGTCGAATATGTTGCAAGCGGCAGTCCTTTATATAATCCTTTAGAAATGCTCAATGGGTACAATGGAATTAACCTTGCACAATATTATAGAGAGTTTGCAGCATGGGGTATTTTTAACAGTGATTCATTCCTGAAAAAATATGATATTGCCACAATCTCTGAACAGAATGACGAGATACTGCTTCCTGAAGATTCAAGCGGGGAGCTTTCTATAAGTGTCAGCGGAGCAAACGAGGGGATTGTCGATATATATATTTTTGATGGACTTATCAAAAATCAGAAATTGTCATCGGAAATCCAGGCTCCTGATTACTCTATAGGTAACCAGGATAAATATAAAATCAATGTTGAAATCGGAGACCTTATATGTCTTTTGGCAAGTAACTCAGGAGGCAATGATGAAACTATTACTGTTTCCGTTAAGATGATTGGCGATCAGAACGAAGATGGAAAAAATCAGGATATTGAAAAAAAATATACTTTTATATTAAAAGGCGGCTATACGGCGAAGTTGTGGACTATTGAAGTTAAATCCAGTGATACTGTATTCATGATCACCCCTGAAGAAATTTCCAATGGCAAAGCAGATGAACCCTACACCTTTCAATTTACTGCAGAAAATATTCCGTCAACAATAAAGAAAGTATATTTTGAATTTGATTTCGGTGATTATCAAAGCCACAGTTCTGGCTTCAGTCCAGTAATTACAGTATCAGAAGGGGGTGAGGCAGAGTTTGAGTTATCACACACTTATATGTCTGGCAGGAGTCAATGTACTATAAAGGGAAGTGTCAAAGATTTTGCTACAGATAACAAACTGGCTGAAGCTGAAGCCAATATTTATTTCAATACTGTTACAATCCAAGGCGAGAGAATCATCAATTATGAGCTAAGCAGCGGACAAAATATGCTTGAACATGATTTTGAAGCAGTGCCAACCCCTGATGGCATCTACCGCTTTGACTGGGACTTTGGAGACGGCAACACTTTCAGCGAAATAAAACAATCAGGGGAACGATCTAAATTAAGCCACATTTATACAGATTTGAATAATGGAGATACATTCAACCCCCAAGTAAAAATCTACAATCAGGCTGGAGAATTTTTGGCATACGATATTATTGCATTACATATAGGACAAACTCAGGAACATGTATGTGACGGAAAACCAGTGGATTATTCCGAGCTGACAAAATTTGAAAGTCCTAGTTCCCTTTATTATAAGAACAAGGATGGCTTGAAACACGGCTCTTATTATTATTGGTATGACGATTCACGAAGCCAGCTTAACTCGCTGGTATTCTATTGTAATGGCAAACGGGAAGGTGTATCGAGAACATGGGGGGTCGACGGCAATAAGCTAGTGGAAGGCAGCTACGTTAATGACAAAGCCAATGGGCTCTGGAAATACTGGTATTCCAATGGTATACAACAATATGAGAATAACTATAAAAACGGGAAGAAAGATGGACCATTTAAATACTGGTATACAAATGGCCTGTTGCTTATAGAAGGTCAATATACAAATGATGAAAAGACAGGGATCTGGAGATACTGGAACTATTACAACGGAAGCTGTCAGAGCATATATGACTATGATGGTGGCGGAAGTCTACCCTGCCCTTAATAAAAATCATCGAGTCAAACCACTTTTTCTTCTTAGCTAAAGCGGGGAATTTTTGATTATTCAGCCCGAAGGGGTGGATATTGAGCCTAAGCTTGCAATGAAACTCCCACCCCTTGGGGACGCAATATTAACCCGAGCTTTGCAATAAAGATACAATTTGAGACTATAAAGACGGAAAAAATTAATCTAAAAAACAGGAGTCAACATGAAAACAAACCAAATAAAAAGACTCGTAATATGGCTCTATCTATCCTTTACAATGTTGCTGCCATCTTTAGTATTCGGAAGCTCAACCAACATTGCACTTAATAAAACAGTTGCAGCCAGCACAAATTCTCAATTGGGAATCCCTTCAAATATAGTTGATGGAACAGAAGAAACTTATTGGTACAGCTATCAGGGCAATCCCACTGTTCAGGATTTTATTCTTGATCTTGGAGCTGTTTACACTATCGACAGAGTCGATATGTATGTGTTGCAGGTTTATGGAGTAGCAGTCAGCACTTCAACAGACGGAATAAACTATACAGAAAGATTTACAAGAGATGGCGAGAGCTATGGAGGACTTCTCTCATTTTCGCCAAACGGTATATATCAGGCACGGTATATAAAATATCATGCTTATGCAAACTGGCCCCAATATGTGGGCGTGTCTGAAATTGAGGTATGGTCAGATTCTCAGACAGACAATACAGAGGGAATATCTCCCCCAAACGGAGACTCTGTGGTCGATGCAACTCCCAATCCATCTTCTGCTCCTGTTTATATGGGAAATATAACTGCTGCTGGAGGCGGTCTGCCTGAATTGAGAGGCAAAATGGAGCTTTCAGTTGATTTTCCAGCTTACAACAAACCAGTTGATATCTGGATATTAATAGGGCTTCCAGACGGGCGTTTCTACGTTGCTGACGAGGGAGGCAGACTCTTGAATCTTGACACAAGCGGGTTTTTAGCCATTGTATCAGGAGTATCAGGTATAAAGACTGAAAAAACAATCCTAACCCCATTTGAAGTCCCTTCTTCTGATTCATCAGCAGTCTCAACACCATTTGACCCTTTTCCCGAAAACGGCGTGTGGACAGTCTATTGGCTTATATCGCCTGCAAGCAATGGCGATATCATCAAGGCACTTGAAAATGGGGATTATGAGTTGGGGTTTTATATTTTTCAGGTTAATAAAAGCACTATCCCAGATGATCCTAATGAGCCAGAGATGATTGTTATTCCTGACGTTGTTGGCAAGACCCAGTCAGATGCAATCTCTGCAATAACTTCAGCAGAGCTGCATCAGGGCACTATAACCCAGCAGTTTAGTTCGTCTGTTCCAGCGGGTACTGTTATCAGCCAAAATCCATCGCCAGGTCAGAATGCTACTGCCGGCAGTAAAGTTAATCTTGTTGTCTCTAAAGGTGCTGAGCCTGTTTCTGATGGTTTTGAGCCTGTTGATAGTGATTCTGATACAACAATATCATCAGATGAAGGTATAAGTTTTATTTTTCCCCCATCACAAGATGTTGCGTTAGATATGAAATGTAATCTTGAAACCACTACTAACAATCTAAATCTCCAAAATTTAGATATGGCAATAGGCAGCCTCCTAATAAATGCATCTTTTAATTTTACACCCAATACAGACGAAGATGCTGGAGTTGGTTCATTTATTCCTCAAATAGTTATCCCTAAAGAGTGGATAGGTTCTATTGACGTAAACACTATAAATCTTATAAGAGTTGGAGATAACTTTGAAAATGGAACAGTTAAGAGTGGAGATATTCAATTTTTACCTGTTTCAGTAGATGGCGATGGTAATATTGTAGCATACGATATATTTATGCCGGACTCTCTTTTAAGTTCAATCGTATCTTATAATAAACGATCTTCTCAAAGAGCAGATACTCTATCCTCCAATAATGCTTCATTGACGATTAGCTATGTTGTGGGTTCGTTTCAAGATAGTGCAAATTGGCGAAGAGATGCTAAACTGATTAGAATGCTTCCTTATAAAGAAGGGCAACATAAACGTAAAACTTTAGATTCCTCTACAAAAGAAGAGATTGTAAAAGAGAACAAAAAGCCTGTTCAGAATGTCGTTGTTCTTGTGCATGGGCATAATGAAGCAGAAAAAGCAGGGCAAGATGTATCAACCGATGTCTCTGCACCATGGCTTTTTTCCTATAAAAGAGATGTTTGGACAATTTTCTACAACCAATTTTTGGATTCAAGAAAAGAGAATCTTGAGAGTACAAGGTTCTATGAATTTGTATATCCATCTTATAGACCTATATTTACACCAACCACTATTAATGGCGCTGCTGTTGAAACTTTAGATAATCAATTTGCCGAAGCACTAAAAAAAGAGCTTGCTTTACAGCTTGAGAATGGACTTAAATTTAACCTTTTTATAGTTGCCCATTCAATGGGAGGGTTGGTTTCAAGGGCAGGTTTACAAAAAATTGATCAAAATTTATCCTCTCAGTTTCAAAAATTAATAACTTGGGGAACTCCTCATCTTGGAGGAGCTATAGTATCTATGCGTTATGTGCTTGGTTCTCCAGCATATCAAACAATAGTAATGCCTCAGGTTCCAACTGGTATGACATCTCTAAAAGCAAGGGCAGCTGAAGAAGCAGCCAGATTTATAATAAGAAAAGCAGTAACTGGAATGACGATGGACACTCCTGGAACGCGTGATTTAAGATGGACATCTGACAGAAGTTTAAGTTCTTTTGAACTATGTTTTGATAACTATTTTAAATTTAACAAGTTATATAATATCGCAAGTGGAATAGATGAGTCTTATTATGATTTAAATACAGGCGGTTATGTTTATAATGTTAATTTAAAACATCTCAATGATAACGATAAATTTAAAAATTCAGCAGAGAAATATATATTTCTCTATGGCGTAACATCTAAGACAGTCGGAATCGATCCAAGCACATCTTTCCCATATTTTACAGTTACTGGCGGCGATATAGCCCTTGGAGCAAAAGCAACATCACTCATTATGAGATATGCAAATAACAATTATGAAAATTATACAGTGGGAAGTGCTGACGGTGCTGTTCCTATTATGAGTATGGAAGGTTTCGGAGTTGCAGGGGAGAGCAAGTATTTAGGCGATATTGACCATGAAGAGTATTTTGGGGCACCATCATCACCAGGTCAATTCATGGAGGTAGGAAAAGCTAAAACAACAAGTAACGAAACAATAACAACTCTTGGTATTGGTACAAATAAAAATTATGATAATCCTGAATTAACAGCTAATCTTGCAAAATTATCAGGCGGTAAAAATACCTATTCAAACGAGCCTATCACAGGTAAGCTCAACTGGCCAGGTGATAACTCTCCTGAAAACCGCCTTAAAAACGGCACAATGAAAATAATTTTTACAGATAAAAACGATCCAAATAAACAATTAGAAGGCGAACTTTCAGACCTGATATTTTCTGGAAATGGTGATTTTGAAGCAAAAGTATCTTTTTCAGGACCAGAGGGGGTATATGAAGCTCAGTTAGCAGCAGTTTTTAAAGATGATACTGAATTATATTCTTTAAAAGCTGGCTGTCGTTATCAAGAAGTCAGCGGCACAAACGGAAGCGTTATGAAAGATAGTGAAACAGGTCTTGAATGGCAGCGTTGCAGTTATGGTCAGACATGGAATCAAGCCTCAAAAAGCTGTGATGGAGATGCAGCGCTAATGAATGCCAATGCTGCCTTTGAGCTGACTATGGACGGAGGCTGGAGAACCCCTACTGTTCAAGAGTTAGGAACTTTGGTATATTGCAGCGATGATACATTTCCTGTTAATAAATCATGGTTTTGGACATCTTCATGGTGGGAATTCTGTGTTGGAGAGCAGTGCGACTATATTCCTTATGCAATGAATTATGAAGAATCTAAAATGGCAGATATTAAAAATATGCTGCCTGTCCGTCTTGTAAAATCACCATATTAAAAATTAAAAAGTTATGCTTTACGACAGATAAGAAGTTTTTTTAATCTGGCTGAAAGGAGGCAAAATGGTATCTTCTATAAATAGCAGTACACAGGCATTAAAAGCATTTGGTACAGCAACTGCTGTTAGTGCAAACAACATTGCAAATGTTGAGTCAGACAATTTTAAAAGCAGCAGAGCAGTGATGAACGAAGGGGCTGACGGAGGGGTTAAAGTCTCGTTGAGCACCAACTCAGCACAGGGACATCTTGTTACGCAGAGCAATGGCTCAACAAAAGAGATTTCCAACACTGATCTTGCAACTGAATTTACAAACATGATCAACTACCAATCTGGTTATGGGGCTAACATAAAATCTATTCAGGCTGATGATCAGATGAAAGGCACTGTTATAAACATGATAGCTTAAATGGGTTACGATTAATAATCAAATCTCATATCTGCCCTAAAAATTTAATCCTTTAAGATTACTCTCTGATTGCAGGTAAAAACATACAAACCCTTGTCTCTTACATCGGCAAGGGTCATTCCAAGACGTTCTCCCAACTCACACGCTAACGCTGTAGGTCTTGACATGCTGATTACAAGTTCAATTCCAGCTCTGGCACACTTTTGAATCATCTCATAACTTGCTCTGGAAGATATTAAGGCAATAGATGCGTGATCCAACTTTCCTTGAAGAAAAATTTTCCCGATAGCTTTATCCAATGCGTTGTGTCTGCCTGCATCTTCTGCACTTGCAAGCAGATTGAGTTTGCAATCAAGTATCATTGCGGCATGTGATGATCGGCATCTTTTTCTCAGATATTGAATATCGCTCATTCTGCTCGTAATTTCCATAATCTCATCAAACGATATTTTAATAGAGTTTGGCACAGGTTTTAAAATATCTGTTAGATCATCAATTATCTCTCGTCCGCAGATACCGCAGCTTGTCTGACTCACATAACTTTTTTTCTCAAGAACAGCAGATACTTTGCAAAGCCTCTCTTTAGAGAGCATCACTGCCGCAACATTGGAATCCTCTCCGTCACACAGGGCAATATCTGCAATATCATCTATCTTATCAACCAACCCCTCAGCAAGACAGAAACCTGCGGCATGGGCACGCTCCTCTCCGGGAGTTCTCATAATTACGCTGTATGTTTTTCCCTGTATATTTATAGACAAAGGCTCTTCTTGCAGCAGCTCAAGACTTTTTTCATAAGATGCATTGTCTTCGGAAAAATAGTAGTGCACAGCTCTTTTTTTAAGCTGTTTGTCAATATTTGGTTGTCTATCAATATTAAGGTTAATGTTCAAGAATGGTTATCTCCTTCCATCTGCCTCTGTGATATCGAGTTATTACAATGATGAACAGAACAATAAGATAAACTGTAATACATGACCATGCAAAATAAAGCCCCATACCAAAGTGCTGCATACCAAACCAAAGCGGTATAAATAGACACGTAACGCTGACGCTTATAATGCTCGTCATAATAAATTGAGAATCTCCAGCACCTTTTAAAACTCCTGTGTAGATAATGATCAGAGCATCAAATAAAAGATAAAGTGAGACAAATTTCATCAATTTTATACCCATTTGCATTAACGGCTCTTTTTCAGCCAGCGATAGATTATCTGACAAAAAAATGTTTATAAGAGGTTCGGGTTTTAAAATAAATATTAAGATCAGTGATGAGACATATACCAACGCAATATGAACAGTTGATTTGGCAGCTATAGCAGCATCAGCAGGTCTTTTTCTGCCCATTGCCTGACCTACAAGTGTGCTCACGCCCACTGAAAATCCCCACATCGGCATATAGGAGAGTCCATTTATTGAGAGCACAAGATTGGTAACTGCAAGTTCTGTCTTGCCAAGCCGCCCGATCATCAAAATAAAAAATGTAAATACTAAAATATCTAAAAAAAGCTGAACTCCTCCGGGGACTCCATATTTCATCAGACGCATAAATAGCTCTTTATTAAATGCCCGTTTATCAAACAGATGAAACTCTTTTATATTTTTTCTTCTAAATATTAACGCTGCAAACGTTGATGTGATAAAAATCCAACAGCTTACAGTTGCAACTGCCGCACCTTGTATGCCAAGTTCTGGAAATATCCATTTCCCATTTATCAGAGCATAATCAAGCGGGATATTAAAGAGTGTTCCTGCTATATGGACAAACATCACTATGCGGGTAAGACCTCTGCCTGAATAAAAAGAGGATAGAGTTGCACCTGTAAGGCTCACTCCTGCACCAAGACAGAGAATACGAAAATACGGCACCTCAAGCTGCTGTATATGAGGGTCATGCCCGATAAATGCAAATATTGGAACGGCAAATATTGCGAGCATAGACATAAAAACAGCTCCTAATATGGTAAAATATATTCCCTGCCATAAAGATGCTCCAACACCCTCTTTACTCCCAGAACCTGTATATTGGGCAATAAATACATTAACATATCCTGCTACGCCTAAGAAAAAAGAGGCAAAGAGAAATGAGGTGATGCCTGCCGGTGTTGCTGCTGCTAATGCCTCTAAGGAGTGGTTGCCTAAAAAAACTCGATCAGTAAACTCCATCACAGTTGTAGAACCCATGCTTAACACTAAAGGGAGACTTACATTTATAACTCTTCTGTAATTTTTAAAACTCAGCTTATTTTTCATCTATTTTTTCTTTATCTGCCTTTGTGTTACCGCTTTTTTCTGCTCCTCCTTTGCTTTGATGTTTTTTTCAACAAACAGGAGTCTGCCTGTAAAAGGGGATTTTCCAGTGTAATACATCAATGTTGAATAGCTTGATGGAGTCGGCGTGAAAATCTGAATCTGTTCAGGATTGGTGTGAAGGCGTTCTGTGGCAAATTTTTTAAGCTCTTTCATATCATTTAATGTGCAGCCCGGGTGGGCAGCCATCAGATAATAGGTCAGAAACTGCTTTTTATCAACTTTTTGAGAGAGAGCATCAAATCTTTTTTTAAACTCTAAAAGAGTGGAATTATTAACCATTACATTATAATTATCACACAGAAAAGATTTATCTGATTTGCCCATAATCTCAAGCAGACGAGGCTCTGTGTGTTCTGGTGCAACCTTTAACTGCCCTGAAACATGATCTTTTACAATAGTCTCAAGATATTTAATGCCCGATTTCTTATCAGCAAACATAAGATCATATCTAATGCCTGAAGCGACAAAAACCTTTCTTACACCTTTAATTTCTCTTATTTTTTGCAAAAGTTTTATCTGTTTTGAGTGATCAGGCTTTAAATTTTTGCAGATATTAGGAAACATGCAGCGTTTATCCTTGCACGCTCCATGTTTTATCTTCTTTTCGCACTCAAAACCATACATGTTTGCAGTAGGACCGCCTGCATCAGATATTATCCCTTTAAAATCAGGGTGTCTGGTCAAATCTCTTATCTCATTTAAAATAGACTCTTCACTTCTCCATCTTACCGTTCTGCCTTCATGAACCGCAATTGAGCAGAAATTACACTCTCCATAACAGCCTCTATGTGTAGATACAGAAAACTGAATAGTATCAAGTGCTCTAACTTTGCCAGACTTTTTATAATATGGATGCACATCTCGCTCAAAATCAAGTTGTGCAATCTTATCCATACCGTTAGTATCAGGATAAAACTGAGGAGGATTTTGAACAAGATATCTTGAATCTTGCTGCTGGACCAATCCTTGAGCTGTCAATGGATCGTTATTGGCATAAAAGATATGAAAACTTTCGGCAAATTTATCTTTATCACTTTTTACCGACTCATACGGATAAAGCGGCAGATATTTAAAAGATAAATTATCTTCAGGCATAGCTTTTGAAATATAACAAAGTCCTCTGATTTTATGAATTTGGGATATTTTTTTTTCATCATCATTATCTTTACGATCACTAAAAGCACTTCTGAGAACATCTGCAAGCTCAACGACTGAGGCTTCTCCCATTCCATAAATAAGATAATCAGCCTTTGCATCAAACAAAATAGATCGCCTTATTCTGTCTGACCAAAAGTCATAATGGCAGATTCTCCTTAAACTTGCCTCAATACCGCCAAGAACAATAGGAGAGGTGCCCTTAAAATAGCGTCTGACAAGATTCGAGTAAGCAATTACCGCCCTGTCTGGTCTTCTGTTATTAATCCCGCCCGGTGTGTAATCATCGCTTTTTCGTCTTTTTTTAAGGGCTGTGTAGTTTGAAACCATTGAGTCAACTGCACCAGAGCTTATTCCCCAAAAAAGAGAAGGCTCGCCAAGTCTTGTTATATCTTTATCAGAGTCCATATCAGGCTGTGCAATAATCCCAACCTTAAAGCCTTTTTTCACAAGCGTCTTGCCGATAACAGCAACTCCTGTTGAAGGAGAGTCAATGTAAGCATCTCCTGTTACAAGAATAACATCAAGGGATTGCCAGCCAAGTGCTGAAAGCTCTTTTTTAGTGGTGGGAAGAAACATCAGGATTTATTAAGGCGGGACATTTTTTCTACTATCTCAGTTATCGAGGCAGAATCAGCTTCTCTCATAAGCACGCCAATATATTGCAGTTGTCGTTTTTTTGCCCCATGTTTTGTTATACTTTTTGCCGTATTGATTGCATTTTTAAGTTCTTGATTAATATCTAACTTCTCTATTTCAGATGCAGCCATTGTTATGAGAAACTCTCCAATTTTCTGAAGGTTTTGCGCAGCTTTTTTTTTCTGGGTTCTGCTCGGTCTCTCCTCTTGCTGCTCCCAATCTGCATCTTCTTGATAAGCATCTTGTTTTTTTGATTTTCGCATCTTTATCTCAACTTCATTTGATTGGAAATATTATCCTGATACAATTGTGCTATTCTATTTGGTTAAAGTTATGCCATCTGACCACATCTTTATACGGTATTGTTCCGCCGAATATATCAAGTGCACTGCCGATTGTAAGATCAACGCGGTTGCAGCCGATATTTTTAACAAGATCAAGGTCAGAATAAGATTTTGCCCCGCCTGCGTAAGTTACTGGTATTGGTGAATATCTCCCAAGCATTTCAACAAGATCACACTGAACTCCGCCCATTTTTCCCTCAACATCAACTCCATGAACAAGAAACTCATCACAATAGGCAGCAAATTGATCAAGGCTCTTTTCAGTTACAGCGACTTGAGTAAATTTCTGCCATCTATCAGTTACAATCCAAAATTTATCATCTTTTTTGCGGCAGCTTAGATCAAGAACAAGATTTTTTCTGCCGACTTTTTTTACTAAAAGCTGAAGTTTATCCATATCAATATTGCCTCCTGAAAATACAAAAGAGGTTACAATCACATGGCTTGCACCAGCATCTAAATAAGTTGCAGCATTATCAGGATTAATTCCTCCTCCAAACTGCAACCCTTGAGGAAATGCTCTGAGTGCAGAGACGACAGCATCATTGTTCCCAGCACCAAGAGAGATAACATGTCCTCCGTAAATTCCATCTTGTTTATAAAGATTTGCGAAATACGAGGAATCTTTTGTACTCTCAAAGTTGGTGATTGTAGTATCAGTTTTGCTACTAATATCAGTTAAACTTCCACCAACAATCTGGACAACCTTACCGTTTTTTATGTCAATACATGGTCTAAATTTCATAATATTTTTTAAAGTATAATAGTCTCTGAAAGATTAAGTGCATTTTCAATTTCATATGGAAAATCAACGATTAAGAAAAGGCTTTTATGATAAAGATAATCTTCACCGCTTTCGTCCATTATTCTTATTAGATCATCATTTTCTGCTTTATTATCTGGTATTACATTATAAATCTTTCTGACAATCAAAGATGCTTCATAATCAGAATTATCTACACAGATCGCGAAATTCTTTTTATTATTAAACATTATTTTATCCTATATAATCTTTAATTTTAATATCTTTACGACCAATACCATGAGATTCATACCAATGTAATTCAACAAATCTAATATTACCATTTGGGAGCTTGACATGTGCTTTACCTTTGAGTTTTCTCCACCGACCAGAACCATAAACTTTTTCAAGATACGTCAAATTTCTAATAGAATTAGCAATTGCTATAATTTGAATATCTTCAATCTGGCTAATTATCTCAAATTTCATTACTTATACAACCTTAACAATTCTTACCCCCCCAAATACGCCTTTTTAACTTCAGGATTATCAAGAAGCTCCTCTGCTTTTCCGCTTGCAACAATCTCTCCTGTATCCATAACATATCCACGATGGGCAAATTTGAGGGCAAGATGTGCATTCTGCTCAATCAAAAGGATTGTCATTCCCTCTTCATTCAACTGTTTGAGCACTCTGAACATATCATACATCAGAAGTGGAGATAATCCCATTGACGGTTCATCAAGCATTATAAAATCACAGCCGGTCATAATTGCACGGCTGACCGACAGCATCTGCTGCTCTCCGCCGCTTAAGGTTTCACTTCTCTGATACCGTCTATCTGCCATTTTGGGAAAAAGCTCATAAACTCGTTCGTAATCTTTTTCCATAGACTCATCATCAGGTCTTGAGTATGTGGCAAGTTTGAGATTCTCCTCAACCGTAAGATTTCCAAAAATATGCCTTCCCTCAGGTGCAAGTGCAATATGATAATCAGAAACTATTGAGTGGGCAGGAACATTTAAAATAGATTTACCATTATATAAGATATCTCCGCCTGAAACTTTTGACCCTTCTGGCGGAGGTACGCGTGTAATTGCATGGAGAGTTGTAGTTTTTCCAGCACCGTTTGCACCAATCAAAGTAACAATTTCACCTTTATCAACAGTAAACGAGATACCGTGAAGAGCTTCAATATTTCCATATTTAACGTATAAATTTTTTATTTCAAGTAACATTAGATATTGTCGTCCCCTAAATAGGCTTTAATAACATCAGGATTATTCTGAATCTGTTCAGGTGTCCCCTCTGCAATAGTTTTACCAAAATCGATCACCTGTATCCATGAACAGAGAGACATTACCACAGCCATCTGATGCTCAATCATCCAGATAGCAATATCAAACTCTTTGTGAATCCATCTTATGAGTTTAATTAAATCTTGAATATCAGAAGAGTTAAGTCCTGCTGCCGGTTCATCAAGAAGCAATAGAGACGGCTTAACTGAAAGTGCACGTGCAATCTCAATTTTACGCTGAATCCCATAAGGCAGATTTTTTGGCTGTTCATCTATAAACTGTACAAGATCGAGCTGTTCAAGAAGCTGCATAGCAATATTTTTCATGCGTTTTTCATTTTCTATATAACGACTATTTCGGACAAAGAGATCAAACAGATTATAACCTAAATTGTAGTGCTGAGAGATAAGAATATTATCCAAAAGCGACATATCGTTCCACAATCTTATATTTTGAAAAGTGCGGGCAACACCCATACCAGTTACCTTGTTGGGTTTTAAGCCTTTAATAGATTGCCCTTTGAACAGAATCTCTCCTTGAGTTGCTTTATAAAAACCGCTGACAATATTAAATACAGTTGTTTTCCCAGCACCGTTTGGACCTATAAGCCCCGTCAATTCATTACCCTTAAACTCAACTTTAAAATCTGATACTGCAGTAAGCCCTCCAAACTGCTGGGTCAAACCGTTTATTTTTAATAATGACATAAATCATATCTCCATGAGATAATTCATCTTTATGAATTAAACTCTATATTCATAGGACAGCTCTTTTCTGATTACTTTATACGCTTTTTTAAAGAATATTATTTGAATTCATAAAATTTCTTAAGTTTTGGGAAAAAATCAGACAACTCCCTATTTCCCATAATACCTTCAGGTCTAAACTGCATAAGAATGACTAAAATAAATGGAATAATAACCCATTTTAAGACCTGGCTTAAATGAAATGTCTCGGGTACTAATGGGAAAAAATGGATCAGAGTATCAGCAGCAGGTATAACAAATCTAAGCCCTTCGATCAGAAGAGTAAAAAGAATTGCTGAAATAATTGAGCCGCTCAATGACCCCATACCGCCAAGATAGACCATTACAAGACACTCAGTTGATTTTAAAATATTGAATGAATTTGGATTAATATATCCCAAAATATGGGCAAACAGTCCGCCTGCAATTCCAGCAAGCCCAGATGAGAACATGAACGCAACAAGCTTCATTTTATCTGTGTTTACACTCATAATTTCCGATGCGATCTCATCTTGATGTATGGCAATTATTCCCTTTCCATAGGTAGATGATACAAACCTTCGGATAAGAAAGACAACCAAATATGTAAATACAAATGTCCAGATAAGCATCCATGGGAGAAAAGCCACATCTTCCATTAAAAATATAATCTGCTTCATACCCATGAATCCTCTTGCACCGCCGACCGAATCCATGTTTATCAGCATGCTCACAATAATAAAATTTGCGGCAAGCGTTATGATTGCAAGATAGTCATCACGGGTTTTAAAAGATGGGATAGCTACAAGAACTCCTGCAATTGCGGCTGCAACGCCACCTATTATCATAGTTACAGGAAAAAAGTAGAGTGCCAGTTCAGGCGATAGAAGCGGTTCTCCAAAAGTTTTACTGTTTGTAAACAACATTATATTAAGCACTGATGTAACATAAGCTCCAACAGCCATAAATCCAGCATGACCGCAGGCAAATTCTCCCATATAGCCGTTAATGATGTTAAAACTTGAGGATAATATTATATTTACACCTATGAACATCATTATTGTCTGAACATATAGATCGATAAATTCAAACTGTGCGGCAATAACAGTGCCTATGGCAAAAAGTGTAAGTAAAGCAGGTACAGAGATTTTTTTCATAAGCCTCCGCTTTTAGTTGCAATAGTTTTATATGAAAGTCTCAGTAAATATCTATTTTTATTAAGGCTTTCATTTCTCGTTGTGTAAAACAATAAACTCACCAGCCACGCCCCCACCAAGAACTCCAAAAGAACCGCCTGCGTCCTGCGTGGGCGGGTACAGCCTTTGGTTAAACTATTCAGTTTATAAAAAAGAGCTTTTTTCAGCCTTTAAAGCTACCAGAAACGTTGTACATTTTCATATTTGTCAAATAATTCATCACGACTCAGTATCGGAATACTCTCTGCAATGCTCTGGGCTATTATCAGACGGTCAAACGGATCCTTATGGTGAAAAGGCAGTGTTTTCAGAATATCAAGATGTTCGGCTGTCATTTCCAGAACATCAATCGCATTGCCCCTGATATGAACAGTGTAAAGTTCTCTGAAAGATAATCTGAGCTTCAGCTTACCTGTACTGATTTTTATCGCCATCTCCCAAAGACTTGCAGTGCTAATCAGTCGTTTATTTTCCAAATTTTCAATATGCCGTCTTGCATAACCGCTTAAATTGGGATCACCGTTTATAAACCACAGAAAAGTATGTGTATCGAGTAAAATTATCACGGCATGTATTCCTCAAAACCTTCAACAGGTTCATCAAAATCATCCGAAATTTCAATCAATCCCTTTGCACTGCCGAACTTCGGATAAGGCTTGGCAAACGGGACTATCCTGAAAGTAGTTCCATCATCTTTGGCAATAATCACATCATTGCCGAGAATTGCCATTGCAAGCAGTTCGTCGAGTCTTATCTTTGCTTCATTTAATGTTATCAGTTCTGTCTGCATAATTTCCAAATCTTATGATGAGTTATATTTTTGTGGATTTTGCAATACCGAAAAGTCCCGTGGGCTTGATTACTAAAATTATGAGAAGTATTGAAAATGCGATCAGATCCCTGAAGGTTGACGGAAAGACAGCAACAACCAAAATCTCAACAATTCCAAGAAGAAAACCGCCGACAAAAGCCCCTTTTATATCGCCGATACCTCCTACAACCGCAGCAATAAAGGCTTTCCAACCTATCAGTGCCCCCATAAATGGATCAAGTATTGGATATGACATGGCAAACAAAATTCCTGCAAGACCGGCAAGAGAGGAGCCGAGTATAAAGGTAAATACAATAATAGTATCAATAGGAATGCCCATCAGAGGAATTGCAAATTTATCGTAAGATATTCCCCTCATTGCCATACCTATTTTTGTTTTAGATATAATTGCATTAAGTACAAAATAGACAAGTATCGAGGAAATTATAACCCAAATTTTAAGGTTGGTCATACTTATCGAGCCAAAGTTATAGACAACTTTATCGATAAGTTCAGGAAAGCTTTTCCGGCTCGCACCAAGAAAGGCAAGGTTACCGTTTTCTAAAATAAGTCCACACATAAGAGCTGTTATAACTACATAGAGCCTGTTTGCACCTTTTCGCCTCAGTGGTCTGTAAGCTATACGCTCAAGCGTCACTCCAAAGACAGCCGTAAGAATCATGGTCAGCGGAATCACCAAAGCAAGGGTTGTTGAGCCTGATAATCCCAAAGAGCCTTTGAATAAAAATATAGCGATAAAATATGCAATATAGGCACCAACCATGAATATATCGCCATGTGCAAAGTTAATAAGTCTGAGGACACCATAAACAAGGGTGTATCCCAATGCAATGAGCGAATAAAAACTTCCCCATTGCAGTGCATTGAATAAATTTTGAATAATACTGTCAAACACGTTTGTATCCCCTTACAGACTTGAGCAGTAAATTAATAAAAAACCGTAGGGGCACTATTCTTAATCTTATCAAGAGATAATGCTCCTACGGTGGTAAATGCTCAATATGGTTTTGGGTTAAAAAGAGCTGTTAAACTGTTAGAAATATAATTTTAACAAAGCCATAACTTTTAAAAGCATACTATGGGCAGACAGATTCTGCAAACTCAAACTCACCAGCATCATTGATTTTTACAACAACTGCACATTTGATAGGATCGCCTTGCTCATCAAATCTCATATTACCAGTGATCCCTTTAACTTCTTTAATTGATGAAATGCCGTCCCTTAATGCCTGGCGATCTTTTCTTATATTGCCGGTAAGTTTGCCAGCATTCTGGATACCGGCTAATACAACATTAATAGCGTCCCATGTAAGAGCTGCAACATCAGCAGGCTGATAACCATAAAGTTTCTGATATTTATCAATAAACTCCTTAGTTGCACCTTTTGCACCTGCTGCTGCATAGTGGGTTGAAAAATAGTGACCTTTACAATTATCTCCGCAAAGTGTCATAAGCTCAGAGTTACCCCAAGCATCAGCACCCATAAATGGACCTTTCCAGCCGAGATCATGTGCCTGTTTTACTATAAGAGCAACTTCATTGTAGTTGTTCGGAAGGAATATGAAATCGGGTTTTGCAGCGATAATTTTGGTAAGCTGTGCACTAAAATCTTGATCTTTATCGCCATAGCTTTCAAAGGCAACGACAGCACCAGCACCTTTTTTCTTGTTAAAATCTTGCTGAAAGATTTCAGCAAGATTTTTGCTGTAATCATTGGCAAGTGCATATAGAACAGCAGCTTTTTGAGCTTTAAATGTTTTAATAGCAAAATCTACAGCAATAGGACCTTGAAATGGATCAATAAAGGCTGCTCTAAATACCCACGGACGATCCTTAGTTGTATCAGGGTTAGTTGACCATGGGGAGATCATCGGAGTTCTATTGTCATTGGCAACCTGACCCGCTGGCACAGCCTGTTTGCTTGAGTTAGGACCAACTATTGCCAAAACCTGGTCTCTTTCAATCAGCTTTAGTGTAACAGCTACGGCAGACTCTGCTTTTGACTCATTATCCTCATAAATGAACTCAAGTTTATATTTTTTGCCGCCAACATCAAGACCGCCTGCAGCATTCACCTCATTCATGAGCATCTGACCTGCAAATTTTGACTCCTCTCCAACTTTTGGAATTTCACCTGTCAGAGGAATATTAAAGCCGATTTTAATTGTATCTTCTGCAAATGAAAATGATGCAAAACCTAAACAGATCAACGACAAAAGAACAAACGAGATATAAATCTTTTTCACAATCAATCTCCTTTATAAAATTTAAAAATTATTATTTACCCAACATGCCTGTACGCAGAGCAGCATCACCTTTAAAAGCAGCATCTTCAAGCAGCCAGACTGAAAAGAGTGCTTTTTTAAAATCTATTCCAGCAATATTTAGTGTAAGTTTATCGTTATAGTATATTGAAGTTCCCTCGCCTGGAATATAGGTATATTTCCAGACATCACCCTTTTTTGCCACTATAAGGGTCTTTAAAAAGGAATCAATATTCGCCTTTTGTGCATCGTAATTTGCACCAGCACCATATTTGAAGCCATCTGCAAAAACATCTGTGGTTTTATCTATTGGAGCCTCTCTTTTCCATGACATTGTTATTGCCATTGGCTCGTCTGCATTGATGATCTTTTGGGAATCTGTGGTTTTAGCCTTAAGATAGAGAGAGCCATCATACACTTTGAATCCAAATTTTTTACGTGTACCAGTGCCATTAATAACAAGTTCGCCTTTACCGCCATCAAGAACAAGTTTGTCAGGAATTTTAGCATCATCTGCTGCCTGAACAGCAGGTGTAGAGAAGAGAAAGAGAGACAGTATTGCTGCTAAAGAAAAAATTTCTATAGCAAGAAACCTTTTAAACGGAAATTTTTTAAACATTTTGACTCCTTTTAAATTGTAATGGAACATTATTAAGTTAATGAGCCTGAATAACACTATTCAGACAAACATATCTATACCTGAAATTTTTTCATCATTATTTTAATCTTGTCTGCAAGTTTAGAGAGATTTTCAGCACTTCCATTAAGATTACAGCTATTTTCTGAAATCTGTGCTGCCTCTTGATTTACACCTGCTATATCGGAAGCTATATCAGAGGCTACAGCAGAACATTGAGCTACATTTTCAGCAACCTCCTGAATACCTTGAGAGCCTTGAGCAACATTGCTGCTTATCTCTTCAGTTGCAGTTGTCTGATCTGCAATAGTCAAAGTTATGGCTGAGATGATATCGTTCACTTGAGTTATAATTGAAGTTATCTTCTCAATTCCCTGTATTGTATTCTCAGCAGTATCTTGCACACCTTGAATCTGAGTGCTGATAGCTTTTGTAGCCGCTGCAGTCTGATTTGCAAGCTCTTTTATCTCGTTTGCAACAACTGCAAAACCTTTTCCAGATTCTCCTGCTCTTGCAGCTTCAATAGTTGCATTTAATGCAAGCAGGTTTGTCTGCTCAGAGATATCTGCAATAGTCTCTGTAATCTTGCCGATATCTTGTGCAGCATCTTCCAACTTTTTTAAATCTACTGATGTATCGGCTGCCTGATTAACAGCATCATTTGAAATTGTGCGGGCTTTATCAGAATTTTTTGCAATTTCAGCAATAGTTGCTGTGTTCTCTTCTGTTGCTGCTGCTACAGTGTTGAGGTTGGCAGAAGTCTGTTCAATTGCTGCTGCTACAGAATTAAGGTTTGAACTCATCTCTTCTGTTGCCGCTGCTACTGTATTAAATTTCAGAGCTGTGTTATTTGCACTCTTTGACATATCAAGAGAAATATCTTTAAGATATACAGATGATGAGGAGAGTATGTTTACATCACTTGTAATATCTTTTACCATACCTCCGATATTAATTACAATCTCGTTAAGAGCAGCCGCAAGAGTGCCTATTTCATCTTTTTGGACAATATTCAGTGTCTGTGTAAAATCACCTTTAGACATCTGCCTTGAAAAATTAACAGCTTTTGTAATTGGAACGGAAATCATTCGTGTTATGAAAAGAGATAGGAGCAGACCAAACAAGATAGCACCCAAACCAATGCTCATGGCTACTTTAGAGCTAAAGGCACCCTTTACGATAACATCTTCAGCACCTTTTTTTGCAATATTTTGAGCATTTGCATAAAGCTCTTCAATAAGAGGCTCTACATTGTTGACTGCATCGCTCATTTTTGCATAAAGTTTCTCAATCTTAAAATCTTCTTTAATAAGATTATCAAATGCCTGTTTGTAAGCTGTAAGGTACTTTATGCTGTTGTTTCTGTAGTCCTCTCCAATATCTGATTTTTCTATTGCTGTAAAAAGATTTGTAATAGATTGATGTGCTATTGCAGCGTACTCTTGACCGCCAAACAGAAGATAATCTTTCTCCTTACTTCGTATTTCAAGCAGCATAGACTTTGCATTTGGCAAGTAGGATATATTAAAGACCTCGTCAATATCAACAAATGCACTCTGCATCTGTTTAAAATAGAGCATTTTTTCATCTAAACCCTCTTGAGACTTCATCTTTTCAAAAGATTCTCTGTAGTCTGACAAAACCTCTCTCAAAAGAGTTTTAATCATCTGCTCATTTGCGTTAGATTTCTCAATTACATCAGCGTAGTCTGAAAGAAGTTTATCAATAATGTCAATTTGTTCTTGGTTGAAATTATCAGCCGCACATCTATTTTGAGCCTGAACTATTCTTAACATCTGTATATAGACATCTTCAACATCTACATAAGCCATCTCTCGGACAAGCGTATCAGCAGCAGTTGCAAATTCTCCTCTTAAACCAGATTTAACATCAAGACCTCTGATCTCATAAGATTGGCTAAGTGTAATAAATGATTTTGAGTAGTTATCAATATAATCCGATATATCTTCTGCTTGTTGGGCTGTGATGCTGTTTTGTGAATATTGTGCTTTTTTAACAATGTTTTGGGCGTTTAAGGCAAGGTTATTTATATTTTCTTCAAGCTGTTTTAGATATTTAGTATCAAGAGAGGAGAGGAAATTTTTTTCATCAATGCGGCACTGTTTCATCAAAGTTTTTATATCAGCCGCCTGAGATGCAATAGCAACATTGACCTCCATTAGATTTTGAAAATTACTTGATGTTGATTGAACGGTAATATGGTAAATAGCCATAACACAGGTAAATAGAAGAAGTACAATACCAAAGCCTCCTACCAATTTTGTGGAAAGTTTTAAATTATTGAAAAATCGCATTGATTATAATGTTACTCCTCCCATCTCTTTTATAATTACAAATATAAAAGTTTTGTTGTTTAACTTAAAATTATCGTAAAAAAAATAAACACTATTCTGATGGCTAAAAGCAGGTTATTGAGATTATGATATAAGATAGAGTAAAAGTCAGTGTCAAGAATAAAATTGAAAAACAGATTTGAGACAAAATATTGAAAACAGGAGTAAAATCATGAAAAAAATCGTTGTGTTGCATGGTGTCAATCTTAATATGTTTGGCAAGCGTGATCCCTTACAGTATGGTACTCTAACACTTGAAGAGATTGATAAGACAATAGCTGGACTTGCCGCTGAACTAAATATTTCTGTAGAGTTATTTCAAACTAACCATGAAGGAGAGATGGTTGAAAAAATTCATCAAATTCATCACAGGAGCTTGCTCAATCAAAAAAGTGCCGATAGTAAAAATTTTATAGAATCTCAGGAGAGAGTTGATGGAGTTATCATCAATGCCGGTGCTTGGACACACTACAGCTATGCAATTATGGACGCACTTGCAATCCTTACAATACCTATTGTAGAGGTTCATATGTCAAACATTCATGCTCGTGAAACTTTTAGGCATGTTTCAGTCGTTGCTCCGATTGCGAAAGGGCAGATTTGCGGATTTGGCTTGAACAGCTATCTGTTAGGTTTGAGAGCTATATGTCAATTTATAGATATTGATATTTAAAAAACAAATTGCCTTTATTTTAGCCCGGAAATTTATTTCAGGGCTAAAATAGATCAAATTAGTCATAACATATGATATTAGTCATGATACATAATATTAAAATTATAATTGGTGCACTCGTATATCTTTTTGATACACCAGCATTACAATTATCTGTATGAAAAATTAAGCAATTTTGAACTGTCCTACTAAATACTGGAGCTTCTCGGCAAGAATGGACATCTCAGAGGCACTTGAGTGAACCTGCTCTCCACCCTCTTTCAATTCAGCAAGTGCCATACTCAACTCGCTGATTTTCTTACTAATAGCATTAGATGCTTCATCAGTTTCAGACATACGTTCAGCAGAATCCTGAACCCCTGCTGACGCTCTGGCAATGTTGTCAGATAAATCACGCGTTACTGTTGCCTGCTCCTCTATAGCCGCTGCGATCGAAGATATAATAGTCTCCATCTCTTGAATAACGTTGTTCACCTTCACCATATCATTGACAGCATTTGATGCAGAACCTTGAACTCCGCTGATCTTAGATTTTATATCTTCTGTTGCTCCTGCTGTCTGAAGTGCAAGAGCCTTAATCTCATTTGCAACAACTGCAAACCCTTTGCCAGCCTCCCCTGCTCTTGCAGCTTCAATGGTTGCATTCAAGGCAAGAAGATTGGTCTGTGAAGATATTTCAGTTATGGTTTCAGTAACCTGCCCTATCTCTTTGGCTGCCTGTCCTAAAGTCTCCATCAGGCGTGTAATCTCTGCTGCCCGTTTTGATGCCTGCTCACCAACAACCCTTGCTCTTTCAGCATTTGCCGCGACCTCGCCTATGGTTGCACTCATCTCTTCAGTTGCCGCTGCCACGCTGTTTAGACTTGAAGATGTCTCTACCATTGTCATTGATACAGCATGGGTATTCATGCCGGTTGTCTCAGCGTCTGCAGCAACGCTTGAAGCCTGTTCAGCCATCATTTTTACTGAAGATGAGGTCTGTTCCGAAATTGCCATAAGCTCAGTAGAAGCTGAAGCAAGACCTTGAAAAGATTGGGTTATATCAATTACAATATTTTTAATCTTGTTTATAAATAGATTAAACCAGCGAGACATCTCTCCTGTCTCATCATTGCGTGAATCATCAAGACGGCGTGTAAGATCGCCTTCGCCTTCAGAGATATCTTTGAGCATATTCACAGTACTGCGGATAGGCTTTACAATACTCATAATGATAATAAAAGCTAAAACAAGGGTGACCAAAAATGCACCGGCAATCAGAATAATGGTAAGTATAACTCCGTTTGTTATATCGTCTCCAATTTCCGCCACTTTTTTGTCCAATGTCTTAATCTCATCTCCAACCAATCTGCCTAAATCATCAATAACAGATGTTGCTACTTGAAAAAACTCTTTTGAATCAATTCCAAACCCACCCTTCTGATACAGCTCAATTACTTTGCTTATCATAGAGTCTCGTTTAACCCAATTTTCCTCGTAGGCTAACTGTTTAATCTTGTTTAGAGACTCTTGAGAGAGTGTAAGAGCACGCGAGTTCATATTAATATCAGTTCCGGCTTTAAGCGTAAGCACCATATCTAAAAGCTCATTTGATATTGGTTCATTTTTACTTATAATTTCTGAAACCGTTGCCCTTGTGAGTCCTGCACTCTCTTTTGCACTCTCCAGCAAAAGCAGTGATGTCATCACCTTGCCGATTCCCCGAGAGGTTGGAGCATTAGCTATGGCAGACATTGTATCAACAAGTTTTTCTATAATCTCAGTGTAAATTCGTGCGGATTCAGTTGATTTAGTTATTGTGCTGCCAATTTGATTTCTAAGCTCATTTATCTTATTATCAATATTCTCAACAGGATTTTTATGCTCTTGACTAATATCAGCATTTTTTAAAGCGTTAATAAACGGCTCAATCTTTTGATCAGAAAACTTACGCTGACCGTCCAGATCACTTTGACCGGTTGCAGTGTTGCCAAGATATAAAGATGTTCTTCCACGCTCTTTTTGAAGCTCATTGACTAAATCTGAAGTGTTTTTAAACAGCTCCATATTTTTATCCATAGTTTTAACAATCTTTAGCTCCCGCCAGTTGTCAACTATTGTCATTGTACCGGTGACAAGAAATAGCATAAGCGGAACAAGAGTTACCAAAATAACTTTATAACCAATCTTTAAATTGCTAAGAGAGAGCATTTGTTTATAAATCTCCTTTTATATTCTTTTTTTGTTAAATTTTACAAATAGATAAACTTAAATTCTTAAAATTCACCAATAGTCATCTCCATCTCTTTTATTCTGCTGAGAAAAAGTTCTTTATCTGGATTCTGATGGATAAAATCAATAAAATCTCTGTCTCTCAAACAAAAAGAGATGCGGGAGAGAAGATTCAAATGATTTTCCACTGTCGGGCTTAAAATAACAAAAAGAACAGATACAGGCTTATCATCAATAGCATCAAACTCTACTTTATTTTGAAGAAAACATAAAGTAATAATTGGATTGGTCGGACCATTATGTAAAGGATTTCTTGGGTGGGGTATTGCAACCCCTTTACCAATACCGGTTGAGGCAAGATGCTCCCGCTCCATAAGCTGAGAAAAAATCTCATCTCTATTTTTTCCTGCAAAATCAGGAATCACATCAACCACAGCTTTAATTACATCATACTTAGTTTTACCGGCAATGTTGTGAAATACGCCGCCTCTTTTTAAAGCAGCAAACAGAACAGATGACGATTCAGTATCGCTGCTATTCTGCTCTTTACTCAAATTTTCCTCATCATCAAGAGGGAGTGTGGTCTTCCGCTGCCGTTCAGCCCATCTATTAAGCTCAGACTCACTGTAAATGCCAAAGCTGCCCTGTTTATTTATAGGTATTTTTCCCTGTCTTATCCAGCGGTTTAATGTATCTAAATTTAATCCAAGCTCATGGGCAATTTCAGTTAAATCACGTCTCATTAATCACAAATCCTTAAAAATTTATAATAACTGCAATTATTTCTTATTTAATCCGTCAAATTCACGGGCAATGATATCTCTATCATAAACGATTTCAACTCTCCTATTTCTTGCCCTGCCCTCTTCAGTGTCATTAGTTGCAACAGGTTGGTAGTGAGCATAGCCTTCGGCTGAAATATATTTGGGATTTACGCCGCTTTCAACAAGCATTCTGACAACTGCGCTTGCTCTTGCAGCAGAAAGCTCCCAATTTGAAGGGTATAGCTTAGAGTTGATCTCAACATTATCAGTATGACCTTTAACTTTAACATGATAGGCAAGCCTTGAAAGAACAGAGGCTATTTTTCTTAAGACATCTACGCCCATTTCAGATAGCTGTGCTCCGCCTTGTTCAAACAAAAGCATATCAGTCATAGTAATCACAGCACCCATATCACCTTCTGAGGCAGTTACAAGTCCCCCAAGTTTGTTGAACATTACAAGCTCTCTAACTTCACTCATAACATCTTCAAGCTCTTTTTGTATCATATTACCCATCTCATCAACCTTCTGCTCTTCAGGAGGTGCTGCTGACGGTACAGCGTGCATAGTCAACCCTTCCCTGCTTCCTGCCTCTGGAACTGACGCAACACCCAAAGCACTTCGCAAAGACTCTACAAGCTCTTTAAAAGTTTCCTGCTGTGTTGTACTCATGGCAAACATCAACACAAAAAAACACATAAGCAGTGTAACAAGATCAGAGAAGGTTGCCATCCACTCAGGTGCACCAGCCGGACACTCCTGCTCCTCTTGTTTTGGGCAATTAAGAGCTGGGGCATCTGCTTCTGACGTATTCTCTTCTGCCATTTTTTGTTATCCTCTTTATTTATAATTAACTTGTAATTATAAAAGGTTATCTACTTTCCACCCTCTTTAGGCTTATTTGGACCAAGATAGACATTTAACTTCTCTTCTAATAATTTAGGATGTTCTCCTTCACGGATAGAGAGCACGCCTTCGTAAATGATGTTCATATTGGAAATCTCTTCACCGCAACGAATTTTCAGCTTATTTGACATCGGGTTAAAAAATAGATTTGCCAGAATAGCACCATAAAATGTAGTTATCATTGCAACAGCCATTGACGGACCTATACTTGCCGGATCATCAAGATTGGCAAGCATCTGAACAAGTCCGATAAGAGTTCCTATCATACCAAAAGCAGGGGCAATTGAGCCAAGTGTTGCGTACATTGAAGCTCCTGTTCCATTTGACTCTTTTACCAAATCCATCTTTTTCTGCATAACTGCGGCGATATCAGCAGTTTTTACGCCATCTACAGTCATCTGCAACGCACTTGCTAAATAAGCGTCTGGTGTGTTTGCAATATCAGATTCAATAGATAAAAGCCCCCCTTTTCTTGCTTTATTAGATATCTCTAATAAATTAGCTACAATATTTTCAGGCTTCTCCAGTTTAAACATAAAAAGCCTCATAGTAACTTTTATAAGCCCAAGAACATTCGCAAGAGGAAATGCCACAAATAGCCCAGCTACAGTACCTCCGCACACAATAACAACTGAAGGAGTATCCCAAAAAAGAAGAAGACTACTGCCCAAAAGAATAGTACCAGCAATAAATCCAAGACCAGATACAATACCAATAATTGTTGCAATATCCATACCGTTACTCCGCTGCTATAAATCTATTGTATGTTTTAGATATATAAAAATGCAATTTATTATATATAATGATAATATTTATACTATTTTATATCGATACTTTAATCAATTTTATAACATATTAGATGAATCTAATTTTATAAATACTGTCTCATCAACAGGGTACTCTTTTGTATATTTTTCCATCATACAGATTAACTCCTCTGTTAAGGTTGTGCCAGCAGCAAAAAGTTTAGTTCCTGTTTTTGTAAACAATCCTGTACCAAGAACCATTCCGGGTGTTAATTGATAGACAGCAATCTCTTTAAGCCTTGTGCGGCTGTTCAAGGACTGATCTTTATCTGAATCTGGCTGCTCAATATCATCTGTCTTGCAAAAAACAGTTTGAAAATTTAGAACTGTAACTGCATATTTCTCAAGCACATTAACAATAGATGGATCAAGTCTTGAGCCTGCATACTCCTGCTCAAGAATCTCAAGAATCCTGTCAACAGACGCATAAGGGTTGTCAATCCATATCTGATCCAACACATCAGCACCAGCAAGTATTTTGGAGAGAAGCGGAATATATCTTTTTTTCAACCCCTGTGGATAACCTGTTCCGTCAGAATTTTCATGCAGATGACGTATAATCTCTGCAATTTTTTCAAATCCGGGGCAGTCATCTAAATATGCCGCACCATTTGACGGGTGGTGAAGCATCATATTTTTCTCATACTCTGACCACTGTGAAGGCTCTTTATTTAATATGGAAGATGGAATAAGAAGCATTCCAACCTCATGAAGCATTGCAGCATTTTTTAACAGCCGTATAGATTTTGGTTCAATATTGAGCTTTTCTGCTGCAAACTCACAAATATCTGCAACCCTTTTAGAGTGACCTTTTTGATGCTCATTTCTTGACTCAACCATGCTGCACAAAAATGAGTTTACCCCTTTTATGTTTCCAACAAGTTTTGCACGAGATACTCTAAGCTGGTTTTGGAGGATATCACGATCATTGGACATCATGTTTATCTGCTTTAAAGAGTTGTGAAGAAGCTCATTCTCTCTTGACCAATTTTTTCTTGTCTCAACAATAATCTGTTTTAAATTATCAATATGGTCAACAGCACGGTTAAGAGCCTCCTGCTGCCACGCAACTCTATAATTCAGCTCTTTTTGGTTTACATAGAGCGATATTCTAAATTTAAGCTCTTCAAAATGAAACGGTGCAACCATAAGATCGCATCTGCTTAAAAGGCATTGATTTCTAACATTGGTGCCGGGATCAGAATCAAATAGAAAGAGCACTTGTGCTTTATTAGAAATATTTCTGATCGCTAAACTATCAGAGAGATATTCAGGCATAAGGTGGGAATTTACGGGTAAACCAGCTTGAATCGCATCTGTTATATCTGCTTCACCAGCATTTTTAACTTCTGAGCAAGAGTCGTAACCATAATCAGCACGCTCAGATTCAACAACATCTTCAAGTTCAATAAGCCGCTCAGATTGCTCCAAAACAGAGAGATTTTCTGTATAGTGAATCAATATTATATCAGGATTTATGGCATCAACTATCTGTTCAAGAGATTGGGCATCACGGCACAATTTTACCAGATAGCTCTGCTCATTTTGCAGATACTGTGCAACAGAGGACTCTTCTGAGGCACAAAAACAGACTATCTTTGTAATCTCTCTATCCTCGTATCTATTCATGGTTATGCTCTTTATATTAAAATTTATACGAACTTAATTATTCTTTGTGACTGTAAAATTGTGCTCTTTATAATAAGCAAGCTCTATTCTGAATAGTTCTTAAACCACCAGTCATCCCAATTTGAATCAATAATACTTTGTGCAAGTTTTCTACCCGTATCTGTCTTCAGCCTTTCCACAATAAAAGGCAGCCATTTTTCAGGAGATTTAGCCCCATTATCATGCTTTTTTTTAAGCTCAATAATAAAAGCCAACTGATCAGCATCTTTTGCCAACATAGCCTCGCGGCTCTCTGCCTGATTAAATTCATTGAGCAAAGAGATAATTTCGCTTCCAAACGGCAGACCATCTGTCATATCACGAACAGCCCTCTGCTCATGAGCAGTAACATATTTTTTCTGCACATAGTTTAAATCACCAGTGCGAGCCTCTGGCAGATCGTGTGCAAGTGCCATTGTAATCAGCCGCTCACTGTTAATATTTTGCTCGATGCGGGATATTACAAAGCAGATCATGGCTATCATAAAAGAGTGTTCCGCAACAGTCTCTCGTCCAGAGCCGAGAAAAGCGTATCCTGAACGGGGAAGCTCTTTTAACATATTTATTTCAAATAAAAAATCTGTGATTCTCTTTATCATTTAAGATCATTTTCCGTTTATCAGATACGCACGGTCGTACATCTCTCGATTGCGTAAATTCTAAATATTTTCCCATGTAACTTTCAACACCTCTTGATATGTTGTCTCTCCATGGAGCATTTTTGCAACTGCCCGCTCTCTTAAAGTGGCAAAGCCTTCAATCTCGGCAATTTTTCTCAACTCTGAAATATTAACATCGGCAGATGTCATCTTTTTTAAGTTTTCAGAATATGGCAGCACCTCAAAAACAGCCTTTCTACCCTTATAACCTGTATATCTGCACTGAACGCAGCCCTTACCTCGCCTCAATACAACATTACCATCACTGCTTAGATTTGCCTTATGAGTCACATGACCATTATGACGTATTGTTCCATCAGAGTCCATATTAAACCCTAAATCATTAAACTCATCTATATCCATGTTAAAATTTTCAGCACACAATGGACATATAGTTCTTACAAGTCTTTGGGCAATAATGCCGGTAAGTGATGAGTGAACCAAAAACGGCGGAATACCAAGATCAAGAAGACGGGTAACCGAAGAGACAGCATCATTGGTGTGAAGAGTTGAAAGAACAAGGTGACCTGTCAGTGCTGCTTGAATAGCACTTTGAGCTGTCTGAAGGTCTCTTATCTCACCTACCATTATAATATCAGGGTCTTGACGGAGAATGTTTCGTAAAATAGTGTCGAAGGTAACATCAATTGCAGGCTGAACAGCAATCTGATTAAAGTCTTCATGGATCATCTCAATCGGGTCTTCAATAGTTGTTATATTTATCTCTGGAGAGGAGAGAAGCCTTAATGTGGAGTAGAGTGTTGTAGATTTACCGCTTCCAGTTGGACCTGTAACTAAAATGATGCCGTGAGGCATACTTATCATCTTCTTGTATTTATGATAATCGTCATCTTCAAATCCAAGAAACTCAAGATTTTGGAACAGAACAGCAGGGTCCATAATCCTCATTACCACCTTTTCACCAAACGCAACAGGAATGGTTGAAACGCGGATCTCCACCTCAACACCATCTTTTTCTGTCTTGATACGCCCATCTTGGGGCCGCCTCTTTTCTGCCATATTAAGACCGGATAAGGTTTTGATTCTGCTTATAACGGCATTATGCACCTTTTTAGGAAGTTTATAAACTGTATGGAGCACTCCGTCAATCCGCATTCTTACAATAGACGTATCACGCTTTGGCTCAATATGAATATCGCTTGCTCTCTGTTCAAACGAATAGGAGAATAGGTGGTTGACTGCATTGACAATATGTTGATCTGTTGAGGGAAGTTCATCTGAAGCTGTAAGGCGGACATACTGCTCAAAATTGCCAAGCTCAACGCCTGTTTTAGAGAAATGATCCTCAGCAGCACTAATAGAATATTTAAAGCCGAAACACTCTGCAATCATCTTTTTGATATCAGATTTTGAACTCACAACCGGCGTAACTTTAAGGTTGGTTACACGCTCAACATCTGCAATTGCTTCATGATTAAAAGGGTTTATAGTTGCCACAACCAAACGACCTTCATTAATCTCTAATGGCAGAAGAAGGTGTTTCATGGCAAAAGATTTAGGTATGGTTCTTGTAACTAAGTTCAGATCAAGGTTAAGAGGATCAATCTTTTTATACGGGATATTAAGACCATTAGCGATTGTCTCGTACAAAGTATCCTCTTCGACTGGAATTTCAGGATTATCAGCTCTTTTCACTTTCAGGGCAAGCAGCACATCAACAAAGTCAATCGGAACATCAACTGTATTGGGAGCACCTGAATTTTCTCTCTTTTTTTCTCGCTCAAGCTGAATTTTGCTTCTGGTCAAATTATCTCTTTGCAAGGCAATCTTTGCATGTTCTGCAGATATAACACCAGCATTTACAAGTATAGAACAAATTTTTTTTGATGAAACCATATCGGGAAATCCAGTATCTGATGTAATCTTAAATAGCTTTAATTTTATACTATTATTTAGTTTAATTTTGGAATTACACCAGAACAGCCAATTGTGCAAGGGTAAGGTTAGAAGAAGAGTGTCAGTTTGAATAAAAAAATTGAGCCGATTCTATACAGATCGAATCGGCTCAATAGTCTATTTCAATATAAATTTTGTCTGCACAAATTACATATCAATTTGTAATACCAACTGCTACCACTTAACCATCTACTTAACAATTCTAACAGCTATAAAGCTTGAGTTGCCTCTTATAAACAGAAGCTGCACAGGAGAGCCTTTTGGAATCTGTTTAATTATGGTGTTGTACTGATTTAAGTTTTCAACTGGTCTGTGGTTTACCTCTCTTAAAATATCGCCCACCCTAATTCCTGAACGTGCAGCCTTATTATCAGGATCAAGCTCGGTAACCGCAAGACCTCTTACTCTTGGATCGTAGCCGAATCTTGAAGCACTCTCTTCGTTTAAGGTAACTAAATTCATACCAAACTCATCAAATTTACCACTTTCAGATTGAGCTAAAGAGTCCTCAAACTGATCAGAGTCTCCCCTTTTTGTTAGCGTTACCTTTGTGGTTTTTACCTGACCATCACGAATAAAAGTTATTTCAACCTTCTCTCCTACAGCGTGGGCTGCAATTGATGTAGATAGATCGCGGCTTGTCTTTACCGGCTCATCATTTACTTTTATGATAATATCACCAGCTTTGATACCAGCTTTATCAGCAGGGTGATCCTTATATACTGTGCCTATAAGAGCACCATCACGCTCTTTAAGTCCATAATATTCTGCAAGTTCAGGCGTTATATCTTGGATTCCAACTCCAAGCCAGCCGCGGGTAACCTCTCCGGAATTTTTGAGCTGATCAACAATTCCCCTTGCAAGATCAGAAGGAATGGCAAAACCAATTCCCTGCCCAGACTGCACGATTGCTGTATTTATACCAACAACCTCGCCTTCAAGATTAAGAAGAGGACCTCCGCTGTTGCCCGGATTGATTGAGGCATCTGTCTGTATAAAGTCATCATAAGGACCAGAACCAAGTATTCTTCCCTTTGCACTTACAATACCAGCAGTAACTGTCTGCTCAAGTCCAAACGGGCTTCCGATTGCTACAACCCATGTGCCGACTTTAAGCTCAGACGAGTTGCCAAGAGTCAAATATTTAAGAGATTTAGCATCAATTTTAATCAAGGCAAGATCGGTTTTAGGATCACGTCCGACCACTTTAGCCTCATACTCTTTGTTATCGTACATCTTAACGCTGATGCTGTCTGCCTCTTCAACAACATGGTTGTTAGTAACAATATAACCTTCTGGGCTTACAATAAATCCTGATCCCAAGCTGTTTTGTTCATACTGTTTTGGCTGCTTCTCCAAAAAAGGTGCCATAAACTGACGAAGCATATCATCGCTAAACGGCTGACCAAAAAAGTGGTTAAACACCCTTCCGCCGCCTCTTATGTTTTTTGTGGTGCGTATATTAACAACAGCAGCCCTTGCCTGATCTGCAATATCGCTGAAACTTGCCGGTACCATAGGAGGCGGGGCTGATTTAGCCAACGATACATTCGGCATAAATGCAAAAGCTAAGGATATCAGCATCAGCCAGACAATATTAGGCACTTTAACCGCCATACTTGACGCTCTATAATTTTTTTCAACTCTGCCTGCAATATAACTAATTTTTTGCATATCAATCTCCTTTTTAAATTTCTACTCCCCAATAATTTTAACAAGAACTCTCTTTTTTCTTCTGCCGTCAAACTCGCCGTAAAATATACGCTCCCATGTACCAAAGTCAAGTTTACCATCTGTAACAGCAACTACAACCTCACGCCCCATAATCTGCCGTTTCATGTGGGCATCAGCATTATCCTCATATCCATTATGTCGATACTGAGATACAGGCTCATGCGGTGCAAGTTTTTCCAACCACACCTCATAATCGTGGTGAAGACCAGATTCATCGTCATTAATAAAAACAGATGCAGTTATGTGCATAGCGTTGCACAACAGCAACCCGTTTTTTATGCCGCTTTTTTTAAGTATCTCCTCAACTTTAGGCGTGATATTTATAAATGCCCGTCTGGTAGGAACTTCAAGCCAAATCTCCTCTCTGTAATGTTTCATAATGGTTATCCTTAAAATTTTATAGAAATTAATTAGGGGTATAAAAGTTAAAAACTCATAATCTAAAACCATATACAACCGAATAACTACTAAAAGCATCTCATAATCGGCATATATAATGGTAATTCAATTACACCTTGACAAGGTTTATATCATCATAATAGTTTGTCAAATTTTAATTTCACATAAATACTACAATTTAAAACGCAGACAAAATCTATGACACTTCTATTTAGTTACAAATCAATATACAAAACTTACGGTGAAGAGGCAGTATTTGAAGACCTCACGATAAATGTTAAAGCAGCGGAAAGATTAGGGCTTATCGGAGGAAACGGAAGCGGAAAATCTACGCTGTTGAGATTGATGGCTGGTGAATCAATGCCGGACGAGGGTGATAAGTATCTCAAGCAGTTTACACGGCTTGTCTATCTGCCGCAGGAAGATCGTCTTGATCCTGATAAAACCGTTGAACAGACACTCTTTGATGCGTTAAGCCTGCCTTCAAACTCTGATATATCTGCTGCACAAACTATTGATGATCAGGAAAAGTACCGGATAGTTAAACGCATTTTAGGAAAGTGCGGCTTTGATAATGAAAATTTTTTATGCTCTCAACTGTCTGGAGGGTGGCATAAACGCGTTGCTATTGCACGGGCACTCTGCCTTGAACCAGATATTTTACTGCTTGATGAACCAACAAACCATTTAGATATCAGGGGCATTTTGTGGCTTGAGGAGATTTTAAAAAACGCCTCTTTTGCATTTGTTGTGGTAAGCCATGACCGCTGTTTTTTAGAAAATGTGTGCGATAGGATCATGGAGCTTGGAAAGTGCTATCCTGAAGGTGCTCTTACATTAAACAGCGGATACGTCAAGTTTGCAGAGTATAGAGAGAACTTTTTAGAATCGCAATTTAAGCAAGAAGAGGTACTCTCCAACAAAATGAGGCGTGAGACTGAGTGGCTGAACCAAGGGGCAAAAGCAAGAACAACAAAGGCAAAATATCGAATCGATCAGGCTGAAAAGATGCGTCTTGAACTTTCCATGCTGCGAAACCGAAACCGGCAAACCGGCAAAGTTGATATTGATTTTGACTCTACTGAACGAAAAACCAAGCAGCTTCTAACATGCAGCGATGTTGCAAAATCTATAAATGGACGCACTCTGTTTGAAAATATAAGCCTAAAACTTATGCCCGGAACCCGTTTAGGACTTATGGGAGAAAATGGCAGCGGAAAGACCACATTTATGCGTCTGCTTGAGGAGAAACTTTCTCCAGATGCAGGAATAATCAACCGAGCAGAAAATCTAAAAATTGCAGTTTTTGATCAAAACCGTTCCCAGCTTGATCCTAAAATGACTCTCAAAGATGCTTTAAGTCCTGCTGGTGAATCTGTTGTCTATAAAGGGAGAAGCGTACATGTTGTATCATGGGCAAAAAAATTTCTCTTTACTCCAAAGCAGCTTACCCTGCCGATAAGACGTTTATCAGGAGGAGAGAAGGCAAGAATTTTAATTGCAAATCTGATGCTTCAGCCTGCTGATCTTCTTCTGCTTGATGAGCCTACAAATGATTTAGATATCCCCTCTCTTGAGGTATTAGAGGAGAGTCTGCTTGAGTTTCCGGGAGCTGTGGTTTTAGTCTCACACGACCGTTTTCTTATGGATAGAGTGTGCAACCGAATTTTATATTTTGATGGAAAAGGCGGTTCTGGGATATTTGCCGATTACAGACAGTGTTTAACGTATAAAGATGATACGCAAAAACAGCAAAAAAAAGATGAAAGCATCGCAGACAAAAAAAGTTCTGCTAAACCAGAGTCCAAGTCTAAAAAATCTTCTCAAAAATTCTCTTATAAGCATAAATTTGAGTTAGAACAGATAGAGGATAAGATTCTTAAAGCTGAATCTGAGCTTGAAGAGATTCAAGGAAAAACTAATGACCCTGAGGTGCTAAACAACCCTGAACTATTGGCTCAAACTTGTGTTATGATGCAGAAAACCCAAGAGGAGATCGAAAAACTTTATGCAAGGTGGGAAGAGTTGGAGAGTCTTAAGAGCCTGAATATTTAAACAGGCTCTTATAGAATTTATGCTTTATCCCTGAATCGGAATAATTACAATATTCACTCTGCGGTTGGTTGCATCGTCTGAAGATATTGGCTGAGATTCACCATATCCAAACACTTCGATTCTTGAAGGATCAACTCCTCTTTGTATTAAGGCATTAGCTACAGATCGGGCGCGTCTCTCTGAAAGAGCCTGATTATATACATCAGAGCCTTTAGAATCTGTATGTCCTTCAACTCTAATTCTTGTCTGCGGATAATCTCTTAAAACACCTGAGACTCTATCCATCTCAGTGTATCCGCCAGCCTTTAGCACATCAGAGTTTGTATCAAAAAACATGCTTGATTGAAAAGTAGCGGTCAGCACATTTTCAGTTCTCACAATAGATGTTTGGTCAGACTCTATAACTACGCTTCTTAAAGCCTGCTCCTGTCTGTCCATGTATGCACCGATCTGATTGCCTGCAATGCCTCCGAGTGCTGCACCAAGACCAGCACCGATAAGAGTTGCTTTAGTGTCTCTTCCGATAACCTGACCAAGCACAGCGCCAACACCTGCACCGACAAGAGTGCCCTGCTGAGTTTTTACCTGCTGGTTTGTAGTACCTGCACATGAAATAAGAGAAAGGCAGAGTAACGCACAAATTACTAAACGGAACGGTTTGATTTGAAATAGTGTCATAGCTATAACTCCTTTGTTTTCATAAAAAATTATAAATGTTTGTAATAAAAAGATATCCTCCAAGCTGTTCTGCATTAATTTATAAATAAGTTATAAATATGAGGATATAATTTGTACTATATACGATGTGACCAACATATGCCATTAATCAACATAATATTTTCATAAACTTAATGGCTCAAAGGTTATTTTTCAAGAAATATATTTTTTTTGATATCTATTTTTGATATTACTCAAAGCGTAAAGAGAACAGAATTACATAAGAATCAAAGGTATTATAAACTATTATTAAATATTTGCTGTCCACTATTTTAAAGGTTACGGAGAAACATTAATGAAGACTATTTTAGTTTTAGCAACAAGAAATCAAGGTAAAACAAAAGAGATTAGAGATATGTTAAAAGGATTTCCGATTAATATCATGAATCTTGATGATTTTGGACCTATTCCAGAAGTTGAAGAAGATGGCACAACATTTGATGAAAATGCCTATAAAAAAGCCTCGTTTGTATCAAGAATTTTAGGATACCCTGCGATTGCTGATGATTCTGGTCTTGTTGTTGAGGCTCTTGGAGGAAGACCGGGTGTAAGATCAGCACGCTATGCCGGAGAAAATGCCACAGATGAGATGAATGTAAAAAAACTGCTCAATGAGCTAAACGAGGTTGAATCTTCAACTGCTGCCGATAAGACTGGAAATTTATCTAAACAGACAGACAGACGGGCTGCGTTTGAGTGCGTCATATCCATTGCCGTGCCGACCGGCGCAGCCTTAACTTACGAGGGAAGATGCGAAGGTGTTATTGCACACGAGCCAAAGGGTACAGACGGCTTTGGCTATGATCCTGTTTTTTTCTATCCAGAGCTTGGAAAGACCTTTGCAGAGCTGTCAATAGAGGAGAAAAAAGCTGTAAGCCACCGGGGAAAAGCATTCAAGGAAATTATAAGTGAATTTGACAAAATACTCACATGGATAGATATCAATATGCCGAGATTTGCACCGGTTGAGTGTAAATCTTAAAAGAGAAGCAATCTTACAATATTTTAAATTGAATAAGGAGATAACAAACCATGTCCATATCTGATCTTATTAAAAAAAATAGAAGCTGCAGACGTTTTGACCAGTCTGTGAAGATTGAATTGGATACATTAAGATCATTGGTCGATCTTGCCCGCTGTTCTGCATCAGCAGCAAATTTGCAGCCTTTGAAATATATCCTCTCGGTTGACCCTATTACAAACGAACGAATATTTTCATGTCTTGCATGGGCTGCTTATCTTAAAGATTGGGACGGACCCACAGAGGGTGAAAAACCATCTGGATATATTGTGATAATGGGTGATAAGTCTATTACTGATAACTTTCGCTGCGATCATGGAATTGCAGCCCAATCCATTCTGCTTGGAGCACGGGAGATTGGGCTTGCCGGCTGTATGATTGCAGCTATCCACCACAGAAATCTTAAATCTTGTCTAAACATTGATCCACACCATGAGGTTCTTTTAGTTATTGCACTTGGTAAACCGGTTGAGAATGTGGTGATTGAACCTGTTGCATCAGATGGGAATATCCGTTACTGGCGAGACAGCAGCGGGGTTCATCATGTGCCTAAACGAAGCATTGATGAGATCATTGTATCATCATACAATTAATTAGTGATGTTACGCACTACTTTTGATAAATAAGGATTTTATACAAATCAGTAACTATACTTCTCTTTTTATATATTGACCATTGCTGTTGTTGGAAAAAAGAAACAACCCAACCCTTAACACGCTTCTTATATCCTTGACACCCCTATAAAAATATAATACGTACTAATTATATTAGCACATACCTCTTGAGCAATATACATATTCCGGCTACAAACACATATGACAATGAAGCTACCCGCTGCAAGCGGCGGGGTATTACCCCGAGCTTCGCAATAAAAAGAACGAAAAATTTTAGGAGCAGCAAGATATATGACACGAAAGATAACATTGAGCATTCCTGATATGCTTTACGAAAAGATGGAAGAGTGGAGGCAATCCTTTAATCTCTCCAAAATGTTTCAAGATGCGTTGGCAGAGGCAATACATAAAAAAGAGGAGTTTCAACGAAGACTTCAAGAAGACCATGATATGGCAGCTATTATTGACCGCCTTAAACAGGAGAAAAAGCAGGCAGAGGGAAATTACTCTGAAAATGGGCATATACAGGGGCTGCGATGGGCAAAGAGTGCTCACTATAATGATCTTGTCTATGCACTTGGACTCTCTTCAGCTAACGAGATGACAGAAGATGAGACGCTTGGAGAGTATTTTAATAATATTTTATCCGCTGATCACATTATGAAGAATACGGCAGATGGAGTTAATCAGTATGGTGTTAATAAGTACGGAAAACTCTTTTTAGACGGGTGGCGAAGAGGAGTACGTGATTTTTGGAATGAGATAAAAGAGAAAATCTGAAAAAAGGAAGAAATTTTGATGATGAGAAAAGATATAAATATTCTTGGTATTGATGTGGGTTCTGTCTCACTCTCTATTGCTGGCATCAGCTTAAAAAACAGGTCGCTGTTATGTAAAGCAACTGCATTTCATCATGGCAATATAGCCTCAGCTCTTGAATCTATTCTATCAAATGTTGATTTAACCTTATTCAGCTTTGTTGCTGCAACATCTTCAACTCCTGATATTATTAAAAGAGTTCAGACCTATGATGAACAGGTATCTATAATTAGAGCTGCACGCCATTTTCACAAAAATATAGGGGCAATCCTTAATGTTGGCGGTGAGAAGTTCAGCTTAAGCCTGTTTGATGAGTCAGGCAGCTATTGCGGCTCAAAGAACAACACATCATGTGCTGCTGGAACTGGAAGTTTTCTTGATCAGCAGTCTAAACGGTTAGGTCTTTCAAGTCCGGCAGAGCTGAGCAAAGCTGCTGCCCAAAATAGTCTTAAAATACCTGATATTGCTACCCGCTGTGCTGTATTTGCAAAAACTGATCTTATCCACGCACAGCAGGAGGGATTTTCTGTTCCCCAAATATGCGATGGATTGTGCAAAGGGCTTGCAAGAAACATATACAACACTCTGTTCACTAATGAGACTATAAATACTCCAATTATCTTCTGCGGTGGTGTTTCAAAGAACATCTCTGTAAAAAAGCATCTTGATGAGCTGATAAAAACTCCGCTGTTATCTGACAGCCATTCCCATCTTTACGGTGCAATTGGTGCGGCTCTGTGCATGGCTGATGATCTGCAAAGCAGCATCAACGATAATCTCAACAATTCCCAAACAGATTCAGAGAGCATCAAAGATAGTTCAAATGGTGTCCAAAGTAAGATTGAACCTATTAATATCGCATCTTTTCATGATCTTCTTATTGTAAAAGAGAAAACGCAGAAATTTTTTTATCCTGAATTGACACTTACATTATCTGAATATCCAGATTTCAAGGCGTTTAAAAATGCGATATCTGACGGTGTAGAGATTGATATTTATGAAAATCCCGCGGCTTTGGATTATAATCCTGATTCAAATCAGACAATCCTTCACTGCTATTTAGGACTTGATGTCGGCTCAACCAGCACCAAAGGGGTTATAATTACAGAAAAGGGAACAGTTATAGCAGGATTTTACACAAGAACTGCTTCACGACCTGTTCAGGCTGTCCAGTCAATTTTTAAATCTATGGATAAATTTATATCTGATTACAATTTAGATATAAAGATAATCGGCTGTGGAACAACAGGTTCAGGAAGAAAAATCTCTGCTGGAATTATTGGAGCAGATTTGGTGCTTGATGAGATAACAGCCCACTCAAGAGCTGCCTATGAACTTAACAATCAGGTTGATACAATAATTGAGATCGGCGGACAAGATGCAAAGTTTACAACAATGAAAAACGGAGTTGTAACTTCGTCATTTATGAATACAGTCTGTGCTGCTGGAACCGGCAGCTTTATAGAGGAACAGGCTTTAAAACTCGGCTGCCCTCTGTTTGAATATTCAGCAAGAACAGAATCTGTAAAATCTCCGATTTCAAGCGATAGATGCACTGTTTTCATGGAAAGGGATATGAACCATTTTCTATCTGAAGGATACAGCGTAAATGAGGTACTTGCATCTGCTCTCCATTCAGTAAGAGACAACTACATGACTAAGGTTGCATCTGAGGCAAAAATCGGAGATACAATTTTGTTTCAAGGTGCAACTGCAAAAAACAGGGCACTTGTCGCAGCTTTTGAACAGAGGCTGAAAAAACCGATTCATGTATCTAAATACTGCCATCTTACAGGTGCTCTTGGTGTTGCACTCACATTAAAAGATATGCACACGCAGGTTGCCTTTTCAATCAACAATGAGCAGGCAGCCGCATCAAACATCTATGAGCAGACGGTAATTGCTTCTGTTGACGAATATCAGCATACCAGCACGTTCAGAGGATTTGATCTCTGGACAGAAGAAATTCCTGTTCGTCAAGAGACCTGCCAGCTCTGCACAAACAACTGCAAGCTCACTATTATTGAACTAAATAATGAAACCGTAGCCTTTGGTTTTCTTTGCGGAAGAGACTATGGAACAGACCATTATGTGGCAAAAGAGGATAATTTCCATCTTCTAAAGGCAAGAAAAAAGGCTGTAACTCTGCCTCACCCATGCAAGATTCAACACAACTTTACAATCGGCATTCCAGCAGCACTTCATATTGTTGAAGACCTTGAATTTTGGAAGATTTTCTTCAACTATCTCGGAATTAAAACCATCAGCAGCGAACGGATGAAATCTCCTGTAACACGAGGGCGTTCGCTTGCAAATGCAGAGTTCTGCACTCCTGTTACATCAGTGCATGGTCATGTTGATTATCTTATGGAAAAGGCTGATTATGTCTTTCTTCCATATTACTTTGAAAACAAGAACAGGGAAAAGAGCGGAAGGCGGCAATACTGCTACTATACCCAGTATGTTCCATCGGTTATTGCTGCACTGCCGAACATAAAAAAGGAGCGGTTGATATCACCTGTTATAAAAGACCTTTACACCAATTTTTATACTAAAATAGAGATTTACCGTGCTTTGAAAAAAATATCTGATTCAAGTTTCAGCCTCTCTGATGAGTCAGATTTAAAACTTCAAGAAGAGTCAAATAAAACTACATTCAACAGTTCAGGTTTCAGCTTTTTTGATGATTCCAACATCAGCTTTTTTGATATAAGCTCTGCTTATGATAAGGCTGTGGAGTGGAAAAAAGGTGCAGAGACCCAGCTTAAAGAGCTTTATGAGCAACAGATTGGCAGCTCAGATGATATTAATGTTCTGTTTTTAGGCAGACCATACACTATTTTGTCAGAATCTTTGAACAGCAAGATTCCTGATATCTTCTCATCACTTCACATAAAGACCTTTTTTCAAGATATGCTCAGATTGGATAATTATGATTTTACTGAAATAGAGCCTCTTTTAAGAGAGATTCATTGGGAACATGCGTCAACTATTTTAAAGGCGGCAATTGTTGCAGCAAAGAGCGATAATCTATTTCCAGTCTATATTACATCGTTCAAATGTTCTCCAGACTCATTTGGAGTTGATTATTTTAAAAAGATAATGGAATCTTACGGAAAACCTTATCTTGTTCTTGAGCTTGATGAACACGATTCAAGCGTAGGATATGAAACTCGAATTGAGGCTGCTGTAAGGGCATTTAGAAACTTCAGCCAGCATGGAAAGATAAATAAGAGTGTAAATCTTGATAGTATTAATCCTCAGCTTGAGACAGAACTGCCGTCAAAAACAGAACTTTCTCCCAAAACGCTGTTTTTATCTGATAAAACATCTCAATCAGGCATGGCAATATTTTCAGGCGGAAAAGCTCTTTCTGAAAAGACAATTATAATGCCGAACTGGGATTCTATTACCTGTTCATTTTTAGCAGCAACCCTTCGTGGTGAAGGCTATAATGCAATTTTGATGGAAGAGACAGATGACACAATCAAGCAGAGTCTTAAAACCAACACTGGTCAATGTATTCCTTTAAATGCAATTGCAAGCGGTTATGTGCAGACAATAATTAATAGAAATCTCAACCCTGAAAACTGCCTTCTCTGGATGAGCAAATCTGAAATATCGTGCAATATCAAGCTCTATCCGCACCATATTAAATCTATTATTACAGGGCTTAGTAAAAATAACGGACAGAACGATCAAAAAGACACAAATGGACAAACTGGGCTTTCTAATATTGCTGATAGAGATATTAATAGATCACAAGTTTATAACATTGAAAAGGCTGGAGTTTATAAAGGAGAGCTTTCATTTAGCGAAATTTCTGTGCGTGCAGCATTAAATGCCTATTTTGCCTATATGTTTGGCGGGCTTTTAAGGGCTTTGGGTTGCAGAATAAGACCTTACGAAAAGGTTAAAGGTCAGACTGATGAAGCTGTAAAACAGGCAGTCCGCATTTTAAATATGGCATTTGAAGGAAGAACCACAAGAGAGGATTCACTTAAAATAGCTCTCGCTCAATTTGAAACCATAGAGACATACCCGCGTGAGAACCGTCCTAAAGTCGGTATTTTTGGTGATTTTTATGTACGCGACAATAACGTGATGAATCAGAATCTTATCCATTTTATTGAGGAGCATGGCGGTGAAGTTGTAACAACACCCTATTATAGATTTGCTAAAATGATTGCTGAATCATATTTTAAAAAGTGGTTTAAAGAGGGAAGATACCTAAGCCTTATAGCAAACAAGGCTATCTTAACAACAATGACACAGTTGGAAAAAAGGTATTACAGATATTTTGAGCCATTCTTCAACGAACCAGATCATGTGTATAACGATGATTTCAAAAGCGTGCTTGCAACCTATGGACTTCTGCCTGAACATACAGGCGAATCAATGGATAATATTTTAAAAATCCACTATACTGTTAAAGAGAATCCTGATCTTGCACTGTTTGTCCAGACAAGCCCCTCTTTT
The DNA here is from genome assembly GCA_964539635.1 of uncultured Desulfobacterales bacterium. GTDB lineage: Bacteria > Desulfobacterota > Desulfobacteria > Desulfobacterales > Desulfobacteraceae > Desulfamplus. The sequence continues at coordinate 54,434 of CAZIJN010000023.1, forward strand.
TGCTGTCCGGGTCTTGTTACTGAAGCTATGAGTGCTAAAATTGAACGGGTAACAGGAGTGCCTGTAGTAAGCATTACATACGATGCTTTAGGAGGAAACAAAAACAGAGTTATAATCCCATTTCTGCAATACCGCAGGGAGAATCAAACTGCATCATGCCCAACTAATCAGATAGCATTACATGCAGCTATCTGATATCTATTCGGTTATAGTTTTATAAACTGAGCTTTTTATATGAAAAGTAGAGACTATCGAGAGTGAGTCTCTACTGTTTAATATTTTTAGTAAAAAAGGAGAGCCTATTATGAGAACATTTTGCAATGTGGTTACGATTCAAACTATTGCTGTAGTTATTCTATTAACCATTGTCTGCGGAATATTGCAGGCAGCCGACAAGTTTGACCCGTGCGATCTTATCACAAAAGATGAGGTGGAAAAATTTGTCGGCGAACCTGTTGGAGAACCTGAGCATAAAGACACAAAAAATCCTTTAGGGCAGAAGATGTGCCTTTACAACACTCTCTCTGAATCTCGGCTTGTCCAAATCTCTGTTATTAGAAGTGCTGATATCTCAAAAGAGGTTAAAGAAGGTGGACAGAGTGCTCAAAGCATCTATAAAACAACAAAAGAGATGCTCACTCCTTTAGAAGAGGTAAAAGGCGTAGGTGATGACGCTTTTTGGGCAATGCCGGGGCTTCATATTCTAAAGGGAGATATATACGTTTTGGTGTCAGTTGGAAATACAAGCAAACGTGAAAATTTAGAGCTTGCTAAAAAGATTGCTGAAAAGGTTATTTCTAATCTTTAAGAAGCTACTTCAAACAAGCTGCTTCAAATTTTTAATGTATAAAATAGCTTCTGTCGTTTATTCAGCTACAATCGGATAATCCCAATCACTTTTTATTCCAGATGTTGACAAATCTTGTCTGAAGAATGGTCGGCAGATAAGGCTTAAGCTCTGGATAATGAAGCAGAAAATTGTGCTGGAACTGCATTCTTGCAACATCTATACGGTTGTGGCTCTCTAATGCTCTAACATAGTTCATATAATATCCATCGTAATTTTTAATGGACATTGGAACTCTATCCCTTATATCTTGAAAATTTTCGCCTGTATATTTCAAAATACCAGCAAATGCCTCTAAATAGAGATCAAGATTGTTTAGATATTTAATTACAACAGGCTGCTTATAATACTCCTCAATTTTAAGCAGCCGCTCAAAATGTTCTTGAATCAATATATCTCTATAATCATTTATTACAAGAATAAACTCCTTAACGCTTCTATCATTTTCTTTGAGCATCTGTCTCATAGTATAAACAAAAGAGAGAACCTCATCAATTTTTGCGGGGCTGGAGTCTATACTGTTCATACCTTCAAGCTCCAACGTAAGATCGTTAAGCTGTTTGACAGAATATTCAAGCTCATTTGCAAATTCTAATATCTCTTTTGCTGTATCAGAGTAGTTTGAGTAGATGATTTTATCTTTTATTCTTGTGTATAAAAAAGACTCTCCAGCACCTACCAGTACAAATATCAGTACAAACAATGTAATTGGAATCAGGCTTTTCTTCTGTCTTGTTTTAATGATGTAATATATCATTGTAACTGGAGCAAAAAAGATAACGGCAGACCACCATCTCGGCATCTGCTGTTTTGTTGAATCAATATAGACAAATATCGCTGCAATAAGTGAAAATATAAAATATATATAAAACAAATTAAATCTCCTTATAGATTTTGTTTATTAAGGAATGAAAATTTAATAACCACCTAAAGTTGATGTGTGTAAAGGGATGGC
>CAZIJN010000024.1:0-54388 GCA_964539635.1 uncultured Desulfobacterales bacterium
CAGCGTCAATACACATATAATCAGTTTCGGGAGTTATTAAATTCTTATTCCTTAGATAGACTTTTGATTGAGCATGACAATAATATCAACCCTATTATTCTAAAAACGTCTTTTCAATATCAGAAAAACCTGGAGTTGGCTCTCTACAGGTTACAATCAATCGGTGTTATTCATGATTACACTATTGAATACAAGGGATTATCAGTAAGTTTTGAGGTTACAGGCTTTTCTGTTGAGCAAAAGTATTTAAAAATAAACTTAATTGAGTATCTTAAAGCAAACGATATCAAAAATAATAATGTGACAACATACCAGGAGCTGGAATATAGAATTATTCAAGCTATTGAGATTCATAAAATAGATGTTGAGAAACGGATAAAGAAAGGAAAAAAAGATGGTAGGTTTGCCTTTTACACAGATGATGAACTATTTGAAAAACATAAATATTATAATTTATATCAAGTAGTTATGGGGTGTGCATTTGTCATGTTGGAGCATGTCTATAAAGATATAAGAGGAATGCGGTATGACATGCTAAACCGATTGCGAAGAGATGTAGTCCAAAATAATAATCAATGCCGTAGATACGGTGTTTTGACATATTTTGAGACAATTTCTGAAACTGGTTCAAGTAGATTGGATAAAAATTATAAGTGCGGATTTTGCGATATTTGCGATCCAACTCTTAATTTTTTAGATAGTAATGGTAATTATAGACAAACAAGCGAGCCTTTAGGTTTTGCTGGTGATTTATTAGAACTCGATCCTCAATTTAGAGCGTGGTTGATTAATCCAGAACCGTTTAGCATTGAAACTGCTGAATTTTATATTCAAGCGTTTAATGACTATCCTGTTGATACTTATGCCAAAGCAACCCGTATTCTTGACACCAGCAATCCAAACAACTTAAAAGCCCTTTACATTGCACGCTATTTTTCTGATCAGGACGAAAAACTAAAATATAGCCGCCGACTGCTTGAAGTTGCAAATACCAAATATGGTTTGGATTTAGAAACCATTTGGAATCTCTATAAATCAACTCAAGAAAAGATAAAACATCAAGTCTTTCCTGTTCTTTATGATGAATTTGGAGTTTTGATAAAATCTGTAGATGGTGAGAAACGGCTTTTTATAGAATCTGAAGAGCTATTAGAAAAAGGCAAAATTGATAGACAAACCGTAGATTTATTGGGTATGCGTGTTATAATAAATGAGTTGCCTAAAATACCTTTTAGAAATTTGAAAGAGTTAATAACAGAATTTATAGAGGAGTTTTAAGAAGTGGCTGATCAATCTCTTGCTCGCAGTGTTTTAGATAAACTTGAGGACATAGATAAAGAAATTTCAGAGCTACATAATATTGTAATAGTAAGTAAACATTTAAAGCAAAAGCTCATTGATTTATACAGCAAAGTAGAGACAGAGCATGAGCAGTTATTTCAAGAATGTAGTGATACTTTTAGTGATGCGGAAAATACAATCCGAGGCTTAACCGAGACATGCGGCGAAGCACTTGAAAATATTGAAAAACATAAAATAGCACTTAATCAAGAAATTTCAGAATTAATCCAACAGAAAAACAAATTAAACGCTAAGATAGAAACAATTTTTAAATTCCATAAAAATGAGCAAGATAGGATAGATTCAGCACTTTCATATTTACACACACGGCAGACAGATTTAACGACATTAGAATTAAAACTTCAAAAAGCCTTTTCAGCCATTGATAGCGAAATTGACTCAAAATTAGCCGATTATACATCTCAACTTAATCAAGGAATCATAGATGCTCAGACTACAATTAATATCAAACTTGATTATTTTTTGAGTGGAGCTGAAGAGAGAATATCCGTTTTAGAAAATCGCACGAATAAAAGTATTGAACAAATAGAAAGTAAATCAAAAGAGCTGCAAACTAAACTTTATACTATGTTAAATAGTGCTATATCTGATTTCAAGGAACTATTGATTAAAAAAGTAAACAATGGTCTATGCAAAATAGAAGAAAAACAAACAACATTTATTGATAGACAGACTTCTATGGTTGAAAATAACTCTGTCATTATCGATCAGATGCAACGTAGATTTAGCCAAGAGATTACTGATATTAGCCAGCAAATAGCAAATACAAATGATAAAATTAATATGATTGAATCAGGGATAGAACAAATCCAAGCTGATCAAATTACATTATACGAAACATTACAAAACCTTAATAAAACTATTGCGGAGCAAGATGATAGATTAAAGAAGCTTGAAAATAAAAAACCGTGGTGGAAAAGTTCATAGTAATCTGAAATACTAATCTTTCTTAGTTAGAGTAAACATTATCCTTTCCATCTTTGGAAGCGATCCAATTAAATACAATAACATACCTTGCTTTGAGATATAAATTCTTATAAAAGATTTGACAACTTTTTGAAATTTGTCAGAACTTGTAAAAATAAATAAACAAATTTAAACTTTAGGAAAAATATAACACATTATGAAAAGAACAGTTATAAGAGGAACAGGCAGAGCAATCCCGTCACGTCTTGTCACAAATGACGATCTTACAAAAATGATGGACACCTCAGACGAGTGGATACAGCAGAGAACTGGAATTAAAGAGAGGTATTGGATACCAGAAGGTGAAATTATGGGGGCATCTGATCTTGGGCTTGATGCATCTCATAAGGCATTAGAAAAAGCCGGCTGGAAGCCTGAAGATATTGATTTTATAATATTTGCAACATTAAGCCCTGATATATTTTTCCCGGGTTCTGGCTGCCTTCTTCAGACAAAACTCGGGCTGAAATCAACCCCAGCTCTTGATATCCGCCAGCAGTGCACTGGATTTCTTTACAGCCTTGCAACAGCAGACTCTTACATTAAAAGCGGTCTTGCCGATAAAATCTTAATCGTAGGTGCAGAGGTTCACAGCACAGGTCTTGATAAGACAACAAGAGGCAGAGATGTTGCCGTGCTGTTTGGTGATGGTGCTGGTGCAATATGTGTTGAAGGGGTTGAGACAGATGAGAATATAGGGGTCATAGCATCAGTTCTCCATGCTGACGGCAAAGGTGCTGATGCCCTGATGACAGAGCTTCCTGCATCAAGGCTTCCTGATAGAATGGCTCTGGGTTTAGAAGGCGAGGAGGTTGCAAGATATTATCCTGTGATGAATGGTCCATCTGTGTTTAAAACAGCCGTAAAAAAATTGCCAGAGGTTACAAGAGAGATTTTTGCTAAAACAGGCATGACAATTGACGATATTGATATGATATTTCCCCATCAGGCAAATTTAAGGATAAATCAGGCATACCAGCAGTTTATGAAGATTGAAGAGGGTAAAATATTTAATAATATCCAGAAATACGGCAACACCACAGCAGCAAGCATTCCAATTGCATTAGATGAGGCGCTGGAGCAGAATATTGTTGGGAAAAAAGGCGATACAATTATGTTCATAGGTTTTGGTGCTGGATTTACATGGGGAAGCGTGATTTATCGGTTTTAGACTGTAATTATATGTGTAATGTTTTTATTTGATTAGCTGTTACATACATATTATCTCGTTAGTTTATAAAAAACAAAAAGGTTACCATGACCCAAAAAACAAAAATTGATCTGCTTATAAATAAAGGTGTTGTAATTCCAAATCCTGAATCTGTATTTATTGCCGATGATGTTGATATATCGCGGATTTCAGGGGAGGGTGTTGTCTTATATTCCGGTACAAAGATAATGGGAAAAGATACCTTTATAATGTCAGACACAATTTTAGGATTTGAGTCTCCTGTAACTATTGATAATGTTTTTATAGGTAAGGGGACGCGTCTTAATGGCGGTTTTTTTCAAAAATGTGCGTTTGCTGGAAACAACACCTTTGGCTCTGGTGCTCATGTGAGAGGCGGAACTATTTTAGAAGAAGAGGCGAACGCAGCCCATACTGTGGGGCTTAAACAGACGATTCTCTTTCCCTTTGTAACGCTTGGAAGCCTTATCAATTTTTGCGATTGCTTGATGGCTGGGGGAACAAGCCGTAAAGATCACAGCGAGGTTGGAAGCTCTTTTATCCATTTTAACTATACGCCTAATCAGGACAAAGCAACTGCTTCAATGTTTGGAAATGTTTGTGAGGGCGTTATGCTAAAAAGCAGACCGATTTTTCTCGGAGGGCAAGGCGGCGTTGTAGGTCCCTGCACAATGGCGTTCGGCTCTGTTACTGCTGCCGGCACTATCTGGAGAAAAGATATTAAAGAGCTAAACAGGCTTGTGTTTGGCGGCGGTATGCGGGAGACTGTTTTGGAGAGAAAAGTTGGAGTCTATTCAAATGTAAAACGGATATTTGACAACAATATTGTTTATATTAACTCTCTTGCTGCTCTTATGAGCTGGTACGTTCATATCAGAGAGCTTTTTGCAGACAGCTCTTCATATCCTCTGCTCGTTGGAATGCAAAATACTCTTAAATCTGCGATTGACGAGCGGATAAAAAGAGCTGATGATTTTGTAAAAAAGCTGGACATATCACGAGAGATTATACTTTCAGGCAGCGGGGGCAAGATTACCCCTTTGGTTGAAGAGCATGATAATGTTATCAAACAGTGGCAGGATTTTGATATTAATCTATCTGATCCTGCTGGAGCAATTTTGGATAAAATAAAAGATGAAACGAATCTGCCGCCTGAAAAGTTTATGCTTGCGGTTCAAAACGGAATCAAAGAGTATGGTCAAGATTATATCAGAGTGATTCAAAATCTTGATAACTCATCTGCCCAATTGGGCAGCAGATGGCTTAAAAGAGGATTTTATGGCAAGGCTTAAATTAAAAGAACATCTTATAAATCGGGACTGGTGCAAAGGGTGTGGTATATGTGTCCACTTTTGCCCCAAACAGGTGCTTGAGCTTGATTCAGAGGAAAAAGTCGTTGCAGTACGACCCGAAGATTGCATTTGTTGTAAAATGTGTGAACTTAGATGTCCTGATCTTGCAATTGAGGTAGTCGCTGAAAATTTACTAACAGATAATAGTGAGCAGGACGGTTTAATATGACACAGATAGATAAAAATAGCCGTATCGCTGCTGATATATCTAATGATAAGGCTAATTCTGCTGATAAAATAAGATTTGTTCAGGGAAATGAGGCTTGTGTTGAAGGTGCTCTCTATGCAGGCGTTAGTTTTTTTGCCGGTTATCCAATTACACCTTCTACTGAGATTGCAGAGATTCTTTCCGAAAGACTTCCTGAAAAAGGGGGGAAATTCATACAGATGGAGGACGAAATAGCCTCTATGTGTGCGATTATAGGTGCCTCATTAACTGGTCATAAAGTTATGACTGCTACAAGCGGTCCTGGTTTTTCGCTAAAACAGGAGGCACTCGGCTACGCATGTATGGCAGAGATTCCGTGTGTAATTGCAAATGTTCAAAGAGGCGGACCATCTACAGGCAACCCTACTCATGTGAGCCAAGGAGATATCAATCAGGCAAGATGGGGAACTCATGGAGATCACGCAATTATTGCATTGACAGCATCTAACCATCAAGATGTCTTTTCAATAACTGTAGATGCCTTTAACCTTGCAGAGACTTACAGAACTCCTGTGATTCTTCTGTTTGATGAGGTGATAGGGCACATGAGGGAAAAACTTGTTATTCCTGAAAAGGGTGAGCTTGCTATTGTGGATCGATTAAGAACGTCAGTCAGAAAGGATGTCGATTACCACCCATATCTTCCAAGAGAAGATGGTCGTCTTCCAATGTCTGATTTTGGTGGACAGCACCGTTATAACGTGACTGGACTGTTTCATGATATGTGGGGTTTTCCCTCAAATAATCCAAAGGTTGTGCGTGAGCTTCTACACCATCTGGTTGATAAGATTGAGAACAATGTGCACGTAATCACAAGATATAAAGAGCACTATTTAGAGGGTGCAGAGTATATACTTATCTCTTATGGTTCGTCTGCCCGATCTGCTGTTCATCTGGCAAAGAACAGGCGTGAACGGGGAGAAAAGGTAGGGGTGCTGGAGTTGCAGTCAATATGGCCCTTTCCAGAGGCAGTTGTTCGTGAAAAGTGTGCAGATGCAAAGGCTGTGATTGTGGTTGAGATGAATATGGGGCAGGTTCTAAAAGAGGTAAAAGCGTGTGTTGATAATCCCTCTAAAGTTTTTCTTGCAAATCGGATTGACAACAAGCTGATTACACCAACCAACATTAAAACACTGCTTCGTATGATTCAAGGTCGAGGGGTATAAAATGGCAATAAAAGATTATATAAGACAGCGGTATTTCCCCCAGATGTGGTGTCCGGGGTGCGGTCATGGAATTATTCTCAACTCTCTTTTAAGAGCTGTTGATGAGCTTGGACTTGATAAAAACAAGATTGTAATGACCTCTGGCATCGGCTGTTCAGCACGTATCTCAGGTTATGTTGATTTCCACTCGCTTCACACAATTCATGGACGTGCTTTAGCATTTGCAACTGGTGTAAAACTAAGCAAGCCTGAACTTCAACTTATAGTTCCTATGGGAGATGGAGATGCTTTAGCAATCGGCGGCAACCACTTTATCCATGCAGCAAGGCGGAACATAGATATTACAGCAATTGTGATGAATAATAGGATTTACGGCATGACAGGCGGTCAATATTCTCCGCTTTCAGGAGTTGGAAAAAAGGCAACAACTGCCCCTTATACAACGATTGATAATGAGTTTGATGTTGTAAAGCTCTCAATTGCTGCTGGTGCCTCATTTGTTGCAAGAGGCACAGCTTATCATGTTTTAGAATCTATTGATATTTTGAAAAAAGCAATTATGCACAAAGGGTTTTCTGTGGTTGAAATTCTCTCTCAGTGTCCGACACACTACGGCAGAAAGAACAGAGAGGGTGATGCTGTCCAGATGTTAGAGCTGCAGAAAAAGACAACCGCAAAAATAGGCTCAAAGGCTTTAGAAAATGACCCTGCACTAATTCCACGAGGGATTTTTGTAGATATTGATGCACCTGAATATTGCGAAGAGTACGACAAAATCGTACAAAGAGCCATGAAAGAGAGCGCTAAATCATCTCTTAGTGCTCTGCCTAATGAGATGAATCATACGTGTGATAAGCCATAGATGAGGTGTAACAGATGAAAAGAACGAGATTTGTGTTTGCAGGTTCAGGAGGGCAGGGAGTTATTACTGCTGCAATCATTCTTGCTGAAGCTGCTGTAATTTATGAGGGAAAGAACGCAACCCAGACTCAGAGTTATGGAGCTGCTGCAAGGGGCGGTGTAACTAAAAGCGATGTTATTATATCTGATGAGCCGATCCATTATCCTGAAGTAAATCAGGCAAATATTTTGGTCTGTCTTACTCAAGAGGCTTATGTCAATTACTCCTCAATTATTAGACCGGGCGGACTTCTTTTGACTGACTCTAAATTTGTCAAAACTACCAAAAAGGTTGATGCAAGACAGATTGAGGTGCCGATGTATGAAAATGTGATGGAAAAGATCAAAAAGCCCATTGTGTTCAATATCTGTATGTTGGGGGCACTTCTCGGCATTACTGAATTTGTAAAAACATCGTCTGTAATGTCAGTTTTAAAGAAAAATATTCCTGAGGAGTTTATTCAGATGAATCAGAACGCTTTAGAGCTTGGCATAGAACTTGGTGCTTTGTATAACAATTAAATTATGAAATTATTACTCAGCACTCAATATTTTGTCTATTTTGCTGTCAGGGGAGTTATTCTCCCGTTTTTTAATCTATTCTTTCACCATCTTGGTTTTTCAGGATTTCAAATTGGGGTTCTCTCTTCAGTTCAGACTGGGGCGGTAATGATTTTTCCGGTTTTATGGGCAATGGCAGCAGACAGATTCAATGCCCGAAAACCGATATTTGTGATCTGTACGCTTATGGCTTCACTTTCATGGTCTCTTCTTTTTTTTACAAAAGAGTTTCTGCCTATATTATCTATTCTTGCTCTATATTCTGTTTTTTATGCGCCCATTATCGCTTTTCTTGAAGCCTTTGCCATGGATATTCTTGGTAAAGATAAGAAAAAATATGGAAAATCAAGAGTTTGGGGGACAATTTCGTTTATTGGAGTCTCTCTTATTTTAGGAAAAGTGTTATCTGTCTATTCAACTTCAATTGTAGTTCCTCTTATTTTTTCTGGAATGGTTATACAGTCTGCTTTTTCATTTAAAATGCCTGATAGAAGAAAAGAGCATCAATCGAGCATTAAACTATCAGCCGCAGCAATTAAAGATTCAGCAGAAAAAATTAATACAACAACAGATAACCGAATAAAAGATGGTACATTTACAGTTCAGAGGTGGGAAGATTTTAGAGCTTTTTTCTCTATTGAAACATCTCTTTTTCTTGTTGCTGCATTTTTGATGTTGGTAAGCCACGGGGCATATTACGGCTTTTTTTCAATCTATCTTGAATCGCTTGGATTTGGAACTGGATTTATCGGGGCTGCATGGGCATTAGCTTCAATTTCTGAGATTGCTGTCATGATCTACTCTGATCGAATATTTTCAAAAGTTAATCTTAAGACTGTCCTTGTTATCTCCTGTATGGCTGGGGCTTTACGCTGGCTTCTTCTTTTTACAACTGCACCAGTTAAGACAGATAGTATTTTTTCACTTATTCCGGCAGCATCATCAGTGATTTTTATTTCTCAACTTCTGCACGCTTTTACGTATGGCTCGTTTCATATTGCAAGCATTCTTGCCGTTGATAAGCTCTCTCCAGAAGGGACAACTTTTGGTCAGGCTGTGAATAATGCTGTAACCTATGGCGCTGGTATGATGACAGGATTTTTTCTAAGCGGCATATTTTATGATGATTTTAAGGAGTATATATTTCTTGGAAGCTCTTTTGCTGCACTTATTTCAGGGATAATGATCGTTTATCTCAATTTCGATAAAGCTGATAATATTAAAGCATGAATTATGCTTTTTTAACTATTGTCAGGCTGCAATATTTTAGTTGAAAAAAAAATTTGAAAGTGTAAAGGTAATTTTTAATAAAAAATTGGGATATTAATAGATTTTTTGCATTTTTTAACAGTAATACAAAGATTAATACACAAGGGGGAAAAATTATGTTCAGCAACATGAAACTCGGCACTAAAATTGCTTTGGGTTTTGGATGTTTAATTATTATTGCTCTACTGCTCGGATCGATGGCTGTTATCAATATGAAAGGGGTTGCTACCGAATCAACAAAACTTGCCACTGAATACGTGCCAGAGGTTGCAGTTGCAACTGAGATAAGCGGTGCAGCAAATAGGCTTATGTATGCAATGAGAGGCTATGGCTTTACCGAAGCTGAACAGTTCTATAAAGATGCTGTTGCAGAGTCTAAACTATTAGATGCTGCTATTGCAAAAGGAGATGAGCTTGTAAAAACCGCTCTTAATCTTGAAAAGTTAGATGACCATCTCTCTGTCATTAAAACAGCTCGCGATCAATATAAAGATGCTATGGACGAGACCAACAAACTTATAGAGGCAATTAAATCTGGTCGAGAAAACCGCATAATCAATGCTGGTGAATATGTTAAAAATTGTTCTGATTTTCTTGAGACTCAAAATAGTGCTATCAAAAGTGAACTTGAAAACAACCAGACTATTGTTGGGCAGGAAGAAAAATTTAATAAAGATATAAAAGAGCGTCTATTTAAAATTAACACTATAAATGATGTAATTGATTTAAGCAATGATACCCGTGTCAAAACACTTCTTTCTGAGGTTAAAAGAGATATTCAACTGACGGTTGAAGGAGAGAAAAATTTTAGTATCATATACGATAAAATTAAAGCACTTCGAGAAGTAACCCGTCAAAAAGTGAATATAGAGCAGCTTGATCTGGTTGAGAAATCTGCGAAATTATATCAACAAGCAATGCTCACATTTATCTCTGATTGGACAAAACTTCAAGATATAGCAGCAAAACGGACTACTATTGGCAACCAGCTTCTTAAGGCGTGCAATGAACTTGCTGATGCTGGAATGTATCATACCACAACAATAGCCACTGGTGCTATGAACTCGCTCAATCGTTCATCCACAATAATGATAATAGGTCTTGTGGTTGCTTTAGCGGTTGGCATTTTTCTTGCTTTTTACATCACAATCAGCATTACCCGCCCAATTAGGAGAGTAATCGAAGGGTTGACTATTGGAAGCCAGCAGGTTGCATCAGCTTCTGGTGAGGTATCATCTGCAAGCCAGTCATTGGCAGAAGGGTCATCACAGCAGGCTGCATCAATTGAAGAGACTTCTTCTTCTTTGGAAGAGATGTCATCTATGACTAAGCAGAACTCTGATAATGCTGCTCAGGCAGATATTTTGATGAAAGAGGCAAATTCAGTTGTCGCAAAAGCAAACGAGTCTATGAATCTTTTGACATCTTCAATGGAAGATATTTCTAAGGCAAGTGATGAGACTTCAAAGATAATCAAGACTATTGATGAGATTGCATTCCAGACAAATCTTCTTGCACTTAATGCTGCTGTTGAAGCTGCAAGGGCAGGTGAGGCTGGAGCAGGATTTGCAGTTGTTGCAGAAGAGGTAAGAAATCTTGCGATGCGTTCAGCAGAGGCTGCAAAAAATACAGCAAACTTGATTGAAGGTACTGTAACTAAAGTTAGAGACGGGTCAAATATTGTTAAAAAGACAAGTGAGGCTTTTACCCAAGTTGCAACAAGTTCTGCAAAAGTTGGAGAGCTTGTCGGCGAGATTGCAGCAGCTTCAAGAGAGCAATCAACTGGAATTGAGCAGGTAAATATTGCAGTATCAGAGATGGACAAGGTTATCCAGCAAAACGCTGCAAATGCGGAAGAATCTGCAAGTGCATCAGAAGAGATGAATGCTCAGGCTGAGACTATGAACGACTTTGTAAATGAGCTGGTCGGACTTGTTGAGGGCAATATGGCTGCCTCAGGTGGTCGTAGGAAAAGAAGCGTCTCTTCATATAAAACAAAACCAAAATCTATTAAATCTTCTGGTAAGGTACATGCGATAGCTCATGGAAACAGCGGTAAATCTAATCAGATTTCACTACACTCTAAAAAAGGAGAGGTAAGACCAGATCAGGTTATTCCTTTTGATGACGATGATGATTTTACCAATTTCTGATGAATGAAATAAGCTGTTACGTTAAAATAGTAGAGTGGTCTGAAGAAGATCAATGGATAGAGACTACGCAAATTTAATGCTTAATGTTGCATGATATAGGTTGTAATTATCACAATAATTTTTAATTTATATTAAAAGAAGAGTAAAAAAGAGGGGTTCATCAAGTTTGAACCCCGCTTTGTTTTTAGTGTTTTTTGATGTTTAAACTTGAGGAGAAAAGGCAATATGAGTCAGGATAGAGAAATTAATGACAGAGGCTATTATGGTGAGTTTGGCGGATCGTTTATACCCGAAATTCTTGTTGGAACATTTGATGAACTTAAACGACATTTTCGTGAAATTAAAGATGATCCTGCATTCTGGCAGACCTATTCAGACCTTATGTCAAATTATTCATGCAGACCAACTCCTTTGACTTTTGCCGAAAATCTTACACGCCATTTCGGAGGAGCAAAGATATACATCAAGCGGGAAGACTTAAACCATACCGGTGCCCATAAAGCCAACAATGTAATGGGTCAGGGGCTGTTGGTGAAAAGAATGGGGAAAACCCGTGTTATTGCCGAGACAGGAGCTGGTCAGCATGGAGTTGCAACTGCCACAATGGCTGCAAAATTTGGTTTTGAGTGCACCATTTATATGGGGGCAGTAGATGTAAAACGCCAGCGTCCCAATGTTTTCTGGATGGAGCAGATGGGAGCGACTGTCGTGCCGGTTACTGATGGGACTTGCATCTTAAAAGATGCTATTAATGAGGCGTTCCGCGATTGGGTAACAAATATGGATAACACCCACTATGTTTTAGGCACTGCCTGCGGACCGCATCCATTTCCTGAAATGGTCTCCTTTTTTCAATCAATTATTGGAAAAGAGGCTCGCCAGCAAATCTTAAAATTAGAAGGAAAACTTCCAACCCGTGTGTTTGCATGTGTTGGAGGAGGATCAAATGCAATGGGTCTTTTTCAAGGTTTTCCAGATAAGTCTGTAGAGTGCGTAGGCGTTGAGGCAGCAGGAGAAGGGCTTAATACTGGAAAACATGCCTCAAGACTATGTTCTCCTGATGCTACTGTAGGCATTGCTCAAGGTTATAAAACATACTTTCTTCAAAATGATGACGGTCAGATGAGAGAGACCCACTCAATTGCTGCTGGTCTTGATTATGTGGGAGTTTCACCTATTTTATCTAAAATGTATCAAAAGGGTGAGGCAAGATTTGAATCAGCCACAGATCAGGAGGTAATTGATGCTGTAAAACTTACCATGCATCAGGAGGGAATAATACCAGCACTTGAATCTGCACACGCTTTTGCAGGAGCATTCAGAGAAGCTGCTGAACTCTCATCAGAAGATATAATTATTATCAACCAGTCAGGCAGGGGCGATAAGGATATCTTTACAATTGCAGATGCTTTTGGCGATCCAAAATGGAGAGAGTTTATAAAAGAGAAGGCTTTAGATTATAAATAGCCGGCAAAAATTTAAACAAATCTAAATCTCAAAACCAATATCAAAAATAGTAAAATGGTGAACCAATGCTTGAAAAATATATAAGAGAACGTCTTAAAACAAAAGATATACTTTTGATGACCCATATTGTTATAGGCTATCCGTCACTTGATAAGTCTATGGAGATTGTTGAGCAGATGGTTGAGGCTGGAGTTGATCTTATGGAACTTCAAATTCCTTTTTCTGAACCTATGGCTGACGGACCTGTTATTTTAAAGGCAAATCAGAAATCTCTTGAATCTGGGGTAACAGTAAAAGAGTGCCTTGAATTTGCCAAAAAAGTTACAGAACGATTTAATATACCTTTTTTGTTTATGACCTACTACAATATACTTTATAAATATGGTGTTAAAATGTTTGTAGAGGATATGGCAAGAATAGGCATAAAAGGTGCAATAGTTCCAGATTTACCGCCGGAAGAGGGAGCTGAGTATGCAGAAGAGATGAAAAATCTTGATCTCTGCCCAATATACATCTTCTCTCCAACTACAACTGATGCACGTATGAAATATCTCTCTTCATGGGGAGAAGGATTGATATACTGCATGGCACGAAAAGGAGTTACTGGAAAAGAGACCAATTTTTCCGATGATCTTAATGAGTATATTGAACGGTGCAGGACAAATACTGATCTGCCGATAGCAGTGGGTTTTGGTGTGAAAGATAAAGCTGATGTTGATTACCTAAAAGGTAAAGCAGATATTGCTGTAATCGGTTCTCAAACTATCAGAATTGTTGATGAGAAAGGTGCAGCAGCAGTTTGTGATTTTATCAGGGGGTTATAGTTATATACTGTTCAAGGTCATAAATTGAGTATATTTGATAATATAGAATCATTTGATATAAATAAAATAGAATAGGAGCATTCACAGCTCTTCTGGAGTAAATGCAACAACTTTGTCAATAATTTCTGAGTTGGTAAATATCATGATTAGTCTGTCAACTCCAAGGGCAATGCCGGCAGTTGGAGGCATCTTTGCAAGGTCTTGAATGAATTTTTCAGGTATCTGCATTAGCTGTGAATATTTAGATATATCTCTACCTTCAGACATGTATCGTTGCTCAATGTTTTTTATCTCTCTTTTCAGGCGTTCTACTTGCTCTATCGGGTCTGTAAGTTCTGAAAATCCGTTGGCAAGTTCAACGCCTGCAATATAAAGCTCAAATCGTTCTGCAACTTTGTTTATATCTGATTGGCAAAGTTGCAGAGATTCCGGTTCAAACTCACCTGTCTTAATACTATTTGATTTTAATTTTGCAAGTGATGCCCTTGAAGATGGATAGTCGTAAATAAATGCAGGCACCTCTAATCCAAGGTTTGGTTCAATCTCAAATGCCATAATCTCGTCAAACCTGCCGTTTTGTTCAGCCTCTTCCATGCTTATGGCTGCGTATTTTTCAAATGCCCCGCTTACAGTAATCTTTTCCCATTCGCTACTCAATAAGATATTGTTGCTGCCATAATCAATATACAATCCATTTTCATGCAATCTATTTTTTATAAAATTCGACATGCTGCTTGAGCGGGCATTAGTTTTATTGGATATCAACTTGTCAGCAACATATCTTATCATATTTGAGCATTCGTCCATAAGCTCTATGTATGAGTAACCTTTTCTGTACCACTCAAGCATAGTCAATTCTGTTAGATGACGATCTCCACGCTCATCTTTTCTAAAACATTTGCATATCTGAAATATTTTATCATAACCTTGGGCAGCAAGCCTTTTCATGCAGATTTCAGGAGAAGATTGCAGATACCACCCTTCAGATTCAAAAGGGTCAATGTGCTCTTCTGGTATGGGGTTTGGAATCCTTATCGGTGTCTCCACCTCAAGATATCCATTCTCATAGAAGAACTCCCTTATATAACGGGTGATATCTGCTCGTAGTTTAAGGTGTTTCAAGATATTTGCTGCCTTTGTGTTATAATGATTTTGTTAGGCGACTACATATGAATCTTTAGGTCTATCTTGCAAAAATATTTTGTCATATTTCCGCTTCTTTGCCCGTTCAAACATATCATATCCAGTCTCTATACAGGCGGGACAGGCGTTGATAGGAATATGGACTGCAAGTATGTGCATTCCGGGCGATGCTTTTGAGTCGATTTCAAGAGCACCGGAACAATCACGGCATATTCTGACCTTCTCCTTCTGCCGCTCAAAAATGTTATCTGTATCGTAGAAAACCTCCCGATGCCGCTCTTGAATATCGCCATGTTTTCCAGCTTTTTCTCTCATTTCATAGCGTTTATTCCAATATTCGTTGATAACACTGGTCGTTTTTTTAATGCTTTCAGTAACGTGAGGTGCCTGCTTTAAGAACTCTGGATCATAATCTGGTTCAATAACTTTTGAATAATCCATGCCTGCAAGAGCAAGAATGATTCCAAGGTTTACATAAGGCAGAGCACCCTCAATAGAGTAACCGCCTTCAAGCACAGCAATATCAGGTTTAAGCAGAGTTGTAAGTTCAGCATAGCCTTGAGCTGAGAATTTCATGTTGGTCAAAGGGTCTGTGTAGTGGTTATCCTGTCCGGCTGAATTTACAATAATTTCAGGCTTAAACTCTTCAAGTACCGGAAGAACTGTGTTGCGTATAACGTACAGATAACCCTCAGCAGCAGTTCCCGGGGGAAGCGGTATATTCAAATTTGAACCTTTGGCATTTGGACCGCCAAGCTCTCCTGTAAATCCTGAACCAGGATAGAGTGTTCTGCCGTCTTGATGGATTGAGATAAAAAGTGTATCTGGATCGTGCCAGTAAATATCATTTGTACCATCACCATGATGGCAGTCAGTATCAACAATTGCAATCTTTTTAACTCCATACTGCTGGCGGATCATCTCTACCATTATAGCTTCAATATTGATGTGGCAAAATCCTCTGCCGCCATGACTTATACGCATTGCATGGTGTCCGGGAGGTCTTACCAATGCAAAGCCGTTGTCAATCTTTTTTTCCATAACTGCATTTGCAATGACTTTTGCCCCGCCTGCACTGATAAGGTGTGATTCTGTTGTTATTGTCTCTTCATCAGGAACACAAAAATGAACCCGTCTTATCTCCTCTTTTGTAATAAGGTCTGGCTTGTACTCTATAATACCTTTTATATCAAATATTCCCTCTTCAGCAACCTGATCTTGAGTATATAAAAGTCTCTCCTCTCTTTCAGGGTGGGTAGGATCAATTGCCCAATCAAATGCTGGAAAGAATACAAGTCCTGTTTTTTTTGATGATTTAAGCATAATTACCTCTTAATTAATGAAAGTAGATTGTTATTCAAAAACATGGGAGTATCCTTTTATAAGCCCTGGTTTTACCTGCATTTTGATTTTAAATATTTTACCTCGGGGAGCAAATTGGCGTACAATGTTAAAAGATTGAAATTCGGTTGTTTCTACCTCAAAATTTATCGGGTCTGCACCAGATTTCATTGCCTTTTTTTCTAAGAGTTCAAAGGCGGTTTTTATTGCATCTTCTTTACGATACGATTTAGATATAGATTCAGTAAAATTCTCTTCTGGTGCAGTGGCAATACCTCTTTCTGTATCAGCAAGCAGAGAGACTTCGCAGGTTGTCCTTGCAAGGGCAGCACCAATAGCATTGGCAACTCCGCTGTTTGGGATAACTGTTGTTTTAATACCAGATATCTTTTCAATCTCACTTGCAAAATAGGGAGCTGGTCCGCCAAGGAGAAGTATCTGTTGAGGTTTAATCTTGTATCCTTCAAGAAATTCGTGAACCGTGTAAACAGGTTTTCTGTTTATTTGGTCAACCATCTGGTATGCAACTCCGACAATGGTTTCGCATGTCTGATGAAATATTTTTTCAGCAGTTTCTTTCACAGATATTCCAAGAGCTTCTGCAAGCAGAGCCAACCCCTCTTGAGCGAGCTTTTTATCTCCATCTTTAATCAAGCCAAGCCAGATCATTGCATCAGTTGGCGTAAGTGCAGGTCCTCCAAATGCTAAAGCTGGACCCTGACGGGTAGGTCCTATAATCAGAGCTGTAACCTTTTTTCTCAAAGGCGGCTCGTTATCGCTTTTTTCTCCATCTGTAGTTTCAATATATTTTTCTATAGCAGTAACTTGGCTGTCTCCGCCAATGGCTCTTGAGGTTGTCTGAAGTGCTCTGATAAGACTTTTATATTTGCCGCGTCCAATACCAACAGGCTCTAACAGAGGAATTTTGTTTACAAGAATGGCAATGTCGGTTGTGGTTCCTCCAATATCAAGAACTATCACATCTTTGTCAGCCGGTGCATGGTGGATCGCCCCCATAACACTTGCAGCAGGACCAGATAAAATTGTCTGCCCCGGAAACTCCATTGATGTGGCTAAGTTCATTGTACCGCCGTCTGCCTTTAAAATTTGAATCGGTGCTTTTAAACCTTTATGTTTTAAGGTATCATTAACTGCATTAAAAAAATTTTTGTGCATGCTATAAACAGCGGTATTAAGGTGGACGGTTGCTATTCTTCGGGGAAAATTTAAGTTTCCTGATACACGATGTCCAAGGAAAATGGTGTGAAAGTTTTTCTTGAGTATATCTCTTATCTCAAGCTCATGGGCAGGATTGCGGGGAGAAAATTTACTAATGACACCAACGTATTCAATGCCGCTATTTTTGATTTTGTCTGAAATCTCTTCAAGCTCTGCTCGGTTAATAGGTTCTCTCTCTCTGCCTCTATGGTCGATTGATCCTGATACTGTATAAAAATGTTCGCCTCTGCGAAACTGTTCCGGATCAATGCCTGGTCCTGAGGAGACAATTATACCAACAGGATCAAGCTGTTTTTGAACTACGCTGTTTGTGGTAAGAGTTGTGCTTATGACCACCCGTTCCACTTTTGATGAGTCAATCCCATCAAGCAGCAGGTCAAATCCTGTAAGAACTGTGTTAAAAAGGTTTGAGGTATTAGTAGGGACTTTTATGCTTCTTTCAAGTCCTTTTTCGCTTAACAAAACGGCGTCAGTATGGGTTCCGCCAACATCAAGTCCAATTATCATGGCGTGTTCCTGTGCATTATAAATTAAAAGAAATGGTTCTTAATTGTTTATAGTGTTATTTGTCTGCGAATGCTTAATAAGAAATGAATCTGTATCAAAATATATAATATATTTTTTGAGATAAACAGAAAACAGAAACTATGTCAATCATATTTTCATTAAAAGTATAGATGAAACTATATGCGATTCAATGTTCTTGTAAGATAGATTTAAGTGCTTTAACTAATAGCATATATCAATGAAATGAGATAAACGTTCTTGATTAAAAGAGCAGTATGTAGTAGTGAAATCTGAATAAATGAATAAACTTGAATATTTATATCTGAATATTGTAAACTAACATCTATGGAAATGTGAATCAGAAAAATTGCTTAGATCAAAATTAATATTAATTTAAAAGGAGCTTTTTGCGTGTCTGTGATTGAATGGAAAAAAGACGAAACCGTAGCAATAGCTACTATGTGTAATGGAGCAAATCGACAAAATCTTGAGTTTGCCGAAACTATGAATAGAGTATTTGACGAGGTGCTGTCTGATACAACTATATCTTCTTTAGTGATTACGTCATCAGATGAAAAAAATTTTTCACAGGGCGTAGATGTTGAGTGGATGATTGGAAGATTAGCTGAAAAAGATTTAGACAGCATTAAAGGTTTTATGTATGGAATGAACACTGTATTTAAAAGAATCCTAACCATGCCTATTCCTGTTATTGCTGCAATCAATGGACATGCGTTTGGCAATGGAGCGATTATCTCTTGTGCATGTGATTTCAGATTTATGAGAAGAGATAGAGGTTTTTTCTGTTTTCCTGAAGTTGATATTAGTATCCCGTTTCTGCCAGGAATGTTAGCTTTTATCCGTAAAGCCATTCCAGAGTATAAATTTAACGAGCTTATACTTACAGGAAAACGGGTTACAGCAGACGAGCTTGAGCGTCATCACATTATTGAAAAATCGAGTGCTGATATTACTGAGCTTAATTCAGATGTTATGGCATTTGCCCGGACATTTCAGAAAAAGCGTTCCATATTTGCAGAGCATAAAAAAAGAATGCACAAGTCTATCATTGATATTATGGATCAAGAAGACCCTCAGTTCATTGGTTTGAAACTTTTTCTTGAAGATTAAATTTAATTTTACCAAACGAACTTTAATTTTATTTGTTGAAAGGTGGCAAAACAATGTTAGAGAATAAAATAACTCAATATTATTCTGATGTTGAAAAGTGTGTTGATGATATTATTGCAAAGGTGGGAAAAAAGATTGTTCTTGCCGCTCCCTTAGCTCTTGCAAAGCCAAATCATCTGCTTAATGCAATGTACAGGAGAGCGAAATTTGATCCGTCTCTCCACTTTACTCTGATTACTGCGGTCTCCTTAGAGAAACCGACATGGTCAAGCGAACTTGAAAAAAGATTTATGCAGCCGTTAGTTGAACGTATTTGGGAAGATTTTCCTGATCTTGACTATGTTATTGATATGAGAAAAGGCAAAATCCCTTCCAACTTTATCCTTATGGAGTTCTTTAACAAGGCTGCCGGCTGGATTAGCAATGCCCATGCTTGCCAGCACTATCTTGGTTCTAATTACACCCACGCTGTCAGAGATGCTGTTATAAATGATTGTAATGTCGTAGCCCAACTCGTTGCAGCAAAAGAGATTGACGGCAGAATGTTTTTCAGCATGGGTTCCAACCCTGACACGCATCTTGACGGAGCAAGGATTCTAAGAGAGCTTGAGGCAAAAGGCAAAAAGATAGCAGTAATTGCTCAGGTTCACCCTGATATGCCGTTTATGTATGGCGATGCTGTAGTAAAACCAGATTTTTACGATATGGTGATCGATAATCCTGATTACCGTTTCAAGCTCTTTGGTGCACCTAAAGAGCCTGTAAACTCAGTTGACTGGATGATTGGAATGCATGCAAGCACACTTGTAAAAGATGCTGGTACAATTCAGGTGGGTATAGGCTCTTTAGGAGATGCTATTGTTGCCGGTATTGAGATGAGACACAAGCAGAACGATACGTACAAAAGTTTTCTTAACAGCTCGGGTATTTATAAAAATTTTAAAGAGTTAATAGATTCGGTAGGCGGTATTGAGCCTTTTAAAAAGGGACTTTTAGGATCGTCTGAAATGCTTGTTGACAGCCTGATTGAGCTTTTTAAGGGCGATATTATAAAAAGAAAGGTGTATGAAGATGTAAGGCTACAGAGGGTAATCAATGATAATGATTTTGGTGAGACTCAAGTAGAGGAGATATTCAAGGAGATTATCAGACGAAAACTTGTTCATACACGGATAAAGAGAAGCGAGTTTGAATTTTTCCAGAGGTTCGGAATTTTTAAACCAGAGCTTACTTATGATAACGGTTTTGCCGTTCTAAATGGAAAATCATACTCTCTTGATATGTCTGCTGCTGAAAATGTTGATGCTGTTGTATCTGCATGTCTTGGGTCTGTGCTTAAAAATGGAATCGCACTGTATGCAAGTTTTTTTATAGGTCCTCATAGTTTTTACGAAGAGCTGCGTAATATGGACGAAGATCGTCTAAAGCTAATTGACATGAGAAGTGTTGATTATGTCAATCATCTATATGGCAATGAAGAGATTAAAAGATTACAGAGAAAACACGGCAGATTTATCAATGCTGGATTGATGGCAACTTTAAGCGGTGCAGTTGTAGCTGACGGACTTGAAGAGAACAGGATAATAAGCGGACCGGGAGGTCAGTATAATTTTGTCTCTATGGCACATGAGTTAGATGATGGTCGTGCAGTTACAATGATCAGAAGCTACAGAGGAGATGGTCAAAAAGCTGTCTCTAATATTGTCTGGCAGTATGGACATACTACAATACCAAGACACTTAAGGGATATAGTTGTTACAGAGTATGGTATTGCAGATATAAGGGGCAGAGCGGATAGCGAGGTTATGAAGAGGCTTATCTGTATTGCAGATTCAAGATTTCAAGAAGATTTGGTTTACAAGGCTAAAAAGGCTGGCAAAATAGAGGCTGACTGGCTTATACCTCAGCGGTTCAGAAATAATCTGCCTGAAAATCTTGAGGCAAAACTTTCTGCATACCGTAGTCAGGGCTGTTTTCCAGCATTTCCGTTTGGAACTGCCCTTACGCAGGAGGAGATTACACTTGGCAAGGCTTTGAGAGCTTTTAAAGAGCTTGCATCTCAAAACAAGTTTGCCATCATGCCCGGACTTATCAGCAAAAGCATTGGGGGAGTACCTGAAAAAGCAATACCATATCTTGAACGAATGGGGCTTGACAACCCCTCAACTGTTCAGGAGCGTATGATGCAGAAGATGGTTATTTTTGCGTTAAGTTCATCTGGGCAGATATAAGCCATTCTTTTATAAATATAATTTTCATAACTATAACAAAACAACGAAAGAGGCTTGGTATAATTGAGTGCTATATTATACTGAGTCTCTTTCGTTTAAGATCAGCTTTGCATTAACGGGCAGGCAGCTAAAAACAGCTAAAAACTTGTGGTTGATGGAAAATTAGGATTAAATTCGCCGTCAGCTATCATATTTAACGCATCTGCGACTCTTACCCAATCCTCTACTTTGTATGTTACACCGGGCAGCTTTGCAAAGGCTGCGGCTCGTCTCTCTAAATATGCGGTTATAATGTTTTCATCAGCATCATCATATTCAAATATAGAAAAAGCCTTATATTCTGCCTCCTTTTCACCAACATTTTCTACAGATACGTATGTATCAATAATTTTGACTTTTCCCTCTGGCATAGCGGGTAGTGATGAATAGCATTCAGCAACTAAATCAGACGCCTCAGGTGTGCATGTAACTGTACCTATTTTTATCATTATCTTATTCCCTTTTAAAAGTTATCTTTAACGGCAAATATCTTGTTCAAAATCAAGTGTTGCAAAATAGTCTTTTACTGTCTCTGCTCTGCGGATAAGCTCAACAGTTCCATCTGTTTTCAAAAGAAGCTCTTTAGGGCGAAGGTTGGCATTGTAGTTAAACCCCATGGCATGACCGTGGGCACCAGTATCATGTATAATCAAAATATCGCCCTCGGCTGTTACAGGCAGGGTACGCTGTACTGCAAATTTATCATTATTTTCGCATAAAGAGCCGACTACGTCAACTGTTTCGTACTCTGTGTAAGACTCTTTACCATGAATATGAATATGGTGATACGCATCATACATAGCTGGACGCATAAGAGATGACATTGAGGCATCAAGCCCTACATATTTTCGATATATATCTTTATGATTAATAACAGTAGTGACTAAAACGCCGTGAGGACCAGTCATATATCTGCCGCTCTCCATAAACAGCTTTGGTTCCCAGCCGTTTTTATCTTTAAACTGCTTGAGCAGCTCAGTTGTACTTTTACCAAGCTCATCAATATTGATGGGTTCTTGATCTGGTTTGTAAGGTATTCCAAATCCACCGCCTATATTTATGAATTCAAATCGTATATCAAGCGTGTTTACTACATATTCTACCATTGATAAGAGCATACTTGTTGTTTCAACCATGTATTCATAATTGAGTTCATTTGATGCAAGCATTGTGTGCATACCAAATCTTTTTGCACCCCGTTTAATAGCCAAACGATATGCATCTAAGATTGATTCATGGCTTACCCCATATTTTGCCTCTACAGGATTTCCAATAATTTTATTGCCCGATCTTCTATGTCCAGGGTTATATCTAAAACAGATAAGCTCCGGCATAACTGGAACTTTTGCAACTAAAGAGATATCATCTAAATTTAGAATTGAGCCTTGGTCAGCAGATGCTGTCTCAAACTGCTCTATGCTTGTGTTGTTTGAGGTAAACATTATCTCTTCTCCATAACTTCCAATCTTTCGAGCAAGCAGAATCTCAGGAGACGAGCTGCAATCAAAACCAAAACCTTGATCCTTCATGATGTTCATAATAGCTGGATTAGGAAGAGCTTTAACAGCAAAAAACTCCTTAAATCCATCTCTGCCTGAGAATGCTTTTTTAAGATGCTCTGCTGTCTGTATAATTCCAGCCTCATCATAAATATGAAAAGGTGTTCCAAAATGTTTAACCGCTTTTTCCAACACATTTGACAATCTTGTTTTAAATCCATCTGACATCGGCATATCTAATCATATCTCCTTTTAATCTATTGATATTGTTATGATGTTTATCTATTTTTCTTGGCTGAATATATCGGACAGAGGAAACCTTGCACTCTCCTTGTAGGTTGAGAGAACGATAAAGCTCTTTGTAGATTGCACTCCCTTGATCAAAGCTATCTTATCGTTGATAAGAGTCTTAAGCTCCTCGCTGTCGGCGCTTCTTACTTTAATAAGAACACAATCATCTCCTGCAATATAGTGTACCTCCTGAATCTGCTCATATTCTGACAATATTTGGGCAACCGCTTCTATATAAGCTGGAGAGACGGCTCGTATCTGTATGAATGTAATCATTGAGTGGTTAAAACATTCAGGATTAAGCCTGACCTCATAACCTGAGATTATCCCTTTGGATTCAAGTTTTTTGATTCTCTCAAGCACTGCTGACGGAGCCATTCCAATTGTACGGGCTATATCTACATTTGGAATTCTTGCCTTTTCCTGCAATATTTTTAATATCTTAAAATCAGTGTCGTCCATATCTATGACTTTTATCCACATGTATATTTTTTATGCGAGCCATTAACGGCTGCGGTTTCTATCTAATTGTTTGTATATTCAATAATTTTAGGGAAAAATATTTATATTTATAGAAGTTGTCAAGAATATAATTCTCTAAAACATATTTATTTATGATTATAATTCATAATTATTTTTTTGAATACGAGAGTTATAATAAAAAATATAGAGTAGAGTAACAAAAAGGATAATCAGAGGAGTTTCAAATCGGATGTTTAATTTATTTTAGATTGAAAAAAGAAAATGTTTAGTATAGAAAAGAAAAGGTCTTGGTATAATAGATAGCAGACGATTTTTTCGATAGATTCTGTCTCTTTTTAAGCAGGAAATTTATAGATCAGGGGCAGTTGTGATTTAGTCCGGCAGTCAATAAATTGACAGTCAAATGACACAGTTTGGGAAAACAGGCATGACAGATACAAACACCAATGCTCTACTTTTAGCAGATGATCAACCGCATAGTCTTGATATCAAAAAAGAGTATTCTACTATACTTGTCGTAGATGACGAAGAGGGTATTCTTGAGATTACACAGGAGTATTTTGAACGTAAGGGTTATGAAGTCTATACAGCTAATAATGGGATAGAAGCCATTAAAATAATCCAGACTGTAAAAATAGGATGCTGTTTTACAGATATCAATATGCCTGAAATGGACGGACTTGAGCTTGCAGAGCATATAAGAGAGATCGACAATACGCTTCCTGTTATTATAATGACAGGTTATCCATCTTTAGACAACACTATACGAACCTTGAAAAACGGCGTTGTTGATTATCTTATAAAACCTGTTAATTTAGAGCAGATGGAAGTAAGTTTAAGACGTATCATGAGAGAGCGGGGGCTGTTTGTAGAGAATCTTATCCTTCGCGAAGAGGTTGAACGCAGAGAGCGTCTAAGATCATTAAATGAACGTTTAGAAGCATTAAATCAGCGTTTTAGATCAGTAAATAAGGAGCTTCTTTCTCGTGTAGATGAGCTGAATATTTTAAACCGTATTATGGAAGACTTCTCATCTTCTGACTCAACAGACGGAATATTCAATAAAGTTGTCTTACTCGGTATGGAGATAATAAGAGCAGATAAAGTTGACTTTTATATCCATGCAGGAGATACTTCAGCATTTGTTCCAATCGCCACCACTGATCTTGATGATAGTTTATCAGAAGGTCTCTCTTCCGAGCTTTCCAGCTTTTTTCTTGATGTTATTGAAGATGACAAACCGTGTTTAATCTCAAAAAATTGCGGCATTGCAGCTCTTACATCTAATATAGAATCATTTATGGTAGTGCCTATTAAAATCAGGGAAAAGCCGTTTGGTGTTGTTAGTGCATCTATAATGGTTCAAAAAAACGATATAGGCAGCACAAAACACTTTTCAGATAAAGATATATACTACATGAGCTTTCTGATTCAGAAAGCAGCCGCGGCTATTGAAAATATAGCTTTGTACGAAAATATTTATAATAATCTATTTTCCACTCTTTATGCTTTTGTTGCTGCTCTTGAAGTAAGAGATTCTTATACACGACAACACTCGACCCGTGTTGCTGATGTTGCACAAAATATCGGTAAAGTAATGGATTGCTCTGAAGATGAGCTTAGTGTGATAAGTGTTGCCGGGCAGCTTCATGATATAGGTAAAATTGGTATTAGAGATGAGATACTCTTAAAACCTGGAAGGCTGGAGCCTTATGAGTTTGAAAAGATAAAAGAGCATCCTGCAATTGGTGCAGATATTGTAGGCAAACTTGGATTATGGGATAGAGAGCAGGATATTATAAGGCACCACCATGAATATTTTGATGGCAGAGGTTACCCTGACGGGTTAAAAGAGTATCAGATTCCTAAACTTGCAAGAATACTATCTGTTGCTGATGCTTTTGACGCTATGTCTTCAGATAGGGCATACCGCAAAAAAATGGAAAAAGAGAAGGTTGTCTCCATTATAAAAAACGGTGCGGGCACCCAGTTTGATCCTGAAGTTGTTGAGGCGTTTTTGACTATTGTTGATGATATCTGGTCTCATGACTCCTGATTTTTTTTAAAAGGTTATTTCCCATGACTGAAATTGAAAATATTGGAAGAAGACACTATGTAAGAGTACCTTTTATTGCAAAAGTTGTTTTAATCTATAGTAATAGTGAGGTTGATATTACTGGTTGTTTAGCCAATTTAAGTATGAAAGGGCTTTTTGTAAAAACACAAAAAAAGGTATCCCCGGGAATGGAATGTAATGTAAAAATAATCCTTTCAGGGGGAGATGAGCCGGTTGAGCTTCTTATCCGGTCAAGAGTCATAAGAGTTGAAGATGATGGAATAGCTCTCTTATTCGATGCAATGGAGCTGGATACCTATACACACTTGAAAAATATTGTACAATATAACAGTCCAGATTGACTTGGGTTACCTGTTAAGTTATTTAAATGACAATAGTGTGACTGTTAGAGGATTTTGAGGTATTAATAATGGATGCTAAGTTAATTAACCCGTTTATTAATGCTACATTGAATGTTTTAGAAACAATGGCTTTTATGACAGTACGTCCGGGAAAGCCATATCTTAAGAAAGATAATGTAGCAATGGGAGATGTCACAGGAGTTATTGGATTGACCGGTGCTGCCAATGGAACTATATCTATAACTTTTCAAGAGGATTGTATTTTAGCTATTGTTTCTAATATGCTTGGAGAGCAGATGGTACGCCTTAACGGTGATATCGCAGATGCTGTAGGAGAGCTGACAAATATGGTATCGGGTCAGGCAAGAAAAGAGTTAGAGATACAAGGAAGGGTCTTTAAAGCTGCGATTCCTTCTGTCATCATGGGACGGTCTCACAGTATAGCCCATTACACAAATGGTCCAAGAATTGCCATACCTTTTTCTACTGATAATGGAGATTTTACCATAGAGGTATGTTTTGAAAGATAGATATTTTTCTGACAAGAACTTTGAGGAGGCTTTGAATAAATGAATACGTCTATCAAAATTTTGATTGTAGATGATTTTGCAACAATGCGCAGAATTTTAAAAAATATTTTAAAACAGCTTGGTTTTAAAAATCTTCTTGAAGCTGATGATGGTACAACAGCAATGGAGACTCTTGAAAAAAACGATATTGATCTTGTTATTTCTGACTGGAACATGCCTAAAATGACCGGACTTGAACTTTTGAAATGGGTAAGGGGAAACAAGAAATATGCAAAAACTCCCTTTCTAATGGTAACGGCAGAGGCACAAAAACAGAATGTTATCGAGGCTGTTCAGGCAGGCGTATCCAATTATATTGTTAAACCGTTCACTGCCGAAGCTATCTCTGAAAAGTTAAAAAAGATATTAAAGTAAAATCAGGTGGGAACACAGGTGCTCCTCAAAACTATGGACGCAAAATTATCTACAAAGACATTCTGCTGCAAAGAGATTGCCGGTGTAAGCGATGCTGTAAAGCAGGTGATAAATACCATTAAAAAAGTTTCTCTTTCTGATGCCTCTGTTCTGATTACGGGTGAGAGCGGAACAGGCAAAGAGCTTGTTGCAAGGGCTATTCACAATAACAGCTATAGAAGCAGCGAACCAATGGTTGTGATAAATTGCGATGCTATCCCGGGAGAGCTTCTTGAGAGTGAGCTTTTCGGACATGAGAAAGGTGCTTTTACTGGTGCCCACAAGGCAAGGATTGGAAGATTTGAATTGGCAGACAGGGGTACAGTCTTTCTTGATGAAATAGGCGATATGAGTCCTGATCTTCAGGTCAAGCTGCTAAGGGCTTTGCAAGAGCGTAAAATTGAGAGGGTAGGGGGTATCAGCACAACTAATATTGATGTCAGAATATTATCTGCAACCAATAAAGACCTTGTGTCGTCCATTGCACAGGGGAGATTTCGTGAAGACCTTTTCTATAGGCTTAATGTTATCCCGCTCACAGTTCCGCCGCTTAGAGATCGTATTGATGATCTGCCCGTTCTGATTGACCATTTTCAGGAAAAGATTATCCAGAGAAATAACAGCTATAACGTATATACAAAAAAAACTTTTTCTGATGAATCTATGGCTGTGTTAAGCAGCTACGGCTGGCCCGGAAATATTAGGGAGCTTGAAAATCTTGTTGAGAGGCTCTCTGTAATGGTGGAGGGTAATTTAGTCCAGCCCTCTGATCTGCCTGAATATATCTTCTGTAAGACTCATCAAATTGATACTACATCTGTTTTGGGTGTATTTAAGAATGGGATAGGCTTTAATCAGGCTGTTGAAGAGTATCAAAAAACTCTTATCCTTTATGCCCTTGAACAGACTCACTGGGTAAAGGCAAGGGCAGCAGAGCTTTTAAAGATGAATCGCACGACCCTTGTAGAAAAAATTAAAAAGATGAATATTGAGCAGGAGCAGGAGTTTCCATTTTTATAATTTTTCCAACAAATATATCCTCGTTAGCTGTTTAAAATATTTTTCATAATTTCCTTAACTCTTCCCCCTGATTCCCCTTTTTATTATATCTGTTATTTTAAGTTTTACTCTTGTAAGGCATACATATTGCATTTTATCCATTAAGTATTTGTGGCTAAAGCATAAAACCGCCAGTTTTTGCAGCACAATCAGCTTATGTTTATTGTAAATCTAAATTTAGTTATAAAGGTGTAAAATGGCAGAGATGATAGTTCATCATAAAAAAATGGTAATAATATTATTGATGCTGTTCTGTGTGATACTCCCTATAAAGCAGAAAAGTGGTTATAGTGCTGAACTTAAAGGTATTTTTGCAGGTGATGGAACGTCAGAAGTCAGGCTTCAGGTGACAGAAAAGATCAAGGGCAAGGTAATTATGGTTGATGATCGAGAAGTGCTTATTGCCCTGAAAAATATCCGTCCAGCAAGAGGCATGACCCATTTTTACAAATCAAGTGATACTATTCGTAAGATAGAGATAGACGAGCTTCCCGGAAATGTTCTTGCAATTGTAGTTACAGGAAGAGTTCCTTTTAAATCAGTATCCCACAGTTGGGATAGTAGCGGTTTAAATCTGACAGTTAAGTTAAACGGGGCTTACAGCAGCGCATCTCAACGAAAGAGAGATAGTCGAACAGCAGCAAAATCATCGTCTGAAAAAAAGAGGATAGAGAAACCAAGTCAATCTGCAAAAACAAAAGAGGCTCTATCTAATGCAAAATCAACATCTGCAAAACCAAAATCTTCCCCTGCCGATTTAAATCAAAAAACAGTTGAACCTGAATCATCTAAAAGCGAATCTGCAGCATCAGCTTTAAACAGTGTAAAGCCTGCAATCGGCTCTTTAAAAAACATACCGGTTAATAAGGCTTATGGAACAAGAAAAAACAGATTGTCAGATATAGCAGGAGATATCAGCGATATAGTCTCGGCAGCAGATTTAACCGGCTGCAATGACAATGATCTGAAAAAAGCAGCCATGCTTATTAAGCAGGCAGATTGGAAAAATGCTTTTGATATCTTAGACGGCTACCTTAAAAAGGGCGGGACAGAGTGCGTTGAAAAGGCTGATTTTCTAAAGGCATATACATTTTATCAATCTATTCAGAAGGATAAATATGATTCTCTTGACAGTTATGATTTTAAGCAGTTGTTTGCGGCTGAATCGCTTTTCCATGATCTTCTTGTTAATTGGCAGTCATCTCCTCTTGCACCCTTTGCCCACGCAGCTTTAGGTCTTATATATGATAAATTAGGTAACAGTGCAGCTTCAGAGGGTCATTTTACTATTATTACTAATGAATATAAATCGTATGTTGGAATGGCGGAGGTTCTCTATTATCTTGCAAAAATTTATGATGAAAAGGGAGATACTGATAAAGCGTACAATGATAGGGCAATCGAGACATATAGAGAGGTATTTGAGCAGCACTCAAAGAGTGTTTATGCGGTTGATGCAGGCGTGGGGCTTGGCAAGGCTCTGTTTAAAAAGCTGCACTATATTGAGTCAAGAGATATTTTAACCGCACTTGTAAAGAGCAATCCTGAAATTATATATGATTCTCCTGAGGTTCTCAGAAGCATTGGTGAAGCTGAATATGCTTTAAAGAATAATGTTCCGGCAAGAGAGAGTCTAATCAAAGTTTATAATATGTTCTCTGATATAAGCGATAAAGATATGGTTATGACAAAAGTTGGAGATACCTATTATCATGAAGATAATTTAGATCGGGCAAAAGTGGTATATCAGTTTGTAATGGATAAATTCCCGGGTACAGAAGGTTTTCTTGCCAGTGCAATGGGTCTTGCATTATGCCTTAAAGATCAGGCTAAGATCGAAGAGATTTACAATATGGTTAAAAAAGATTTTGCAGATCATAGACTCTCTAAAGTTGCAATGATGCGTCTTGCCGAACTTTACTATAAAAACAGCGAATATGAAAAGTGCATAGAAGAGATTGAAAATCTTCTTGCAACCCACCCTACAGGCTTGCGTTATGATGCTGTTAAATTGATGCAGAGTGCTTATGAATCACTTTTCAGGCAGAAACTTAAATCAGGAGAGTATCCTGAAGTATTAAAAACTTATGAAGGGGCAAAGGTTCTGCTTGACAGATTAGAGAGCAGAGAGATTTTTTTAACCACAGGACTTGCCTATTTAGATGCCCATCTTTACGAACAGGCGTTTAACCAGTTAATGGAGTCATACAAACACTTTAAGCAGAACGAAAGACCCTCTGAACTTCTGTTTGCCCTTGGCGTTGCAATGGACGAGTCTGGCAGAAGAGACGATGCTTTAAATATATTTAAGGCATATATAGATAAAGCTGAAACCTCTCCTGATAAAGTCGCAGCTTATGTGCGCACAGGCGAAATACTCTTTGATAAGGGCGAGCTGACCAAATCTGCAAAAAATTTCAAAACAGGATATGAGTTGAGTAAAGATAGAGTTGAAAGAGGAAATATCCTTAGTAAAAAGGCTGAAGTTTATCAAAAACTCAACGATTGGAAAAAGGTTTCAGAGCTTTTAGAGAAGGCTGTAACAGAATACGCATCTGCAACAGGAAAAAATTATGAATTTATTTCAGGTGCATACAAATCACTTGGCAAATCATATTTGGAGCAGAAACTTTTTGTAAAAGCAGTAGATGCGTTTGAGATGGCACTCAAGATATCTGATTCAGGCGGGTACAGCTCTATTGATATTGTCTTTATGATTGGAGACGCTTATCAGAAAGCCAATGTTCTTGAAAAGGCAAAAGAGGCTTTTGAAAAGGTGTCGGCATCTGATGACTCTATCTGGTCGCGTCTTGCAAAAGAGCGTCTGACCACATTGTCATTAGCTGAAAAGGTATCAAGCTCATAAATATTTATGATGGTATGGTTATTTATTCTATATTTTAAGTTCTGTTATTATAATAATGTCGTTTTATAATAGTATTTTAATCAAGTACAAAGGTTTGCTGATTGTATGTCTGCACTGAGAGTTTTGATTATAGAGCATAACTTTAGAGAACGGGTGGAGATGACCCGTTTTTTTGAAGATTCAGGCTATAAAGTTGATTCTTTACAAGACGGCTCAGGTGCAGATTCGATTATTAATATTAAAAGCGGTGATACAGACAAAGAGTTTCTTCTTATCATTGCAGATATTGATGCACCGGCTTTTGATGCTCTTAAGTTTCTTAAACAGGTTAAAGATGTAAAACCTCTCACAGAGGTGATTTTCATATCAGAACACCCGCTTGTTGAAGAGGCTG
The DNA here is from genome assembly GCA_964539635.1 of uncultured Desulfobacterales bacterium. Taxonomy (GTDB): domain Bacteria; phylum Desulfobacterota; class Desulfobacteria; order Desulfobacterales; family Desulfobacteraceae; genus Desulfamplus. Next base: position 31,042 of record CAZIJN010000024.1, read on the forward strand.
TAACACTAATGAGGCATGGTGCTTTTGATTTTCTTATTAAGCCTCTAACCTTTGAGCAGATTGAGATTTATCTTAAAAAATTGTCTGCAAAAAAAAGAGATGTGCCGCAGAAAAGCGATGCAGCTAAAAATAGCCATACATCACCTCTAATTGAGATTATAACCTCTGACAAAGGAATGCTCAGAGTTTTGAATATGGCAAAACGTGTTGCAGACAGCACAGCCTCTGTTCTTATTCAAGGCGAGAGCGGAACAGGAAAAGAGCTTTTTGCCAGATTTATCCACCACAACAGCAGAAGAAGCTCTATGCCGTTTGTAGCACTCAACTGTGCTGCTCTTCCTGAAAATCTTCTTGAGAGCGAACTGTTCGGGCATGAAAAAGGTGCATTTACAGGGGCAATATCAAGAAAAGAGGGAAAATTTGAGATTGCCAACCATGGAACGCTCTTTCTTGATGAGATTACAGAGATGCAGTACCACCTTCAGGCAAAGCTGCTGAGGGTTCTTCAGGAGAAAACAGTTGACAGGGTTGGAGGACGAGAGCCTGTTGAAGTTGATGTGCGGATCATAGCATCTACAAACAGAGATATGAAAGAGTCGCTCCGCAACGGCGAGTTCAGAGAAGACCTATATCACCGTCTGAATACAATTCCCCTTACAATTCCGCCGCTTAGACAGAGGCAGGGGGATCTGCGTCTGCTTTGCGATCACTTTATAAAACACTACAGTAATATTGACGCAAGAGATGTCAAAGGAATGACACCAGAGGCATATAAAGTTTTAAGCTCGCAAAAATTTACAGGAAATGTAAGAGAGCTTCAAAACATGATCCACAGGGCTGTTCTTCTTGCCCAAGGAGATATGATTGAGCCGCACGATCTTTTGATGGACGATTTTGATGACAGTTATGAGAGCCAGACCGAAGAGTTAAATTCAGACAGCAGCAACGGCATTTCTGACAGTGCCGATAATTCTGACTTAGATAGTTCTGCTGGTAAAAATCCTGCTGATCAGATGCCGTATAACATCGGCACTGGTTCGCTTAGAGATATTGAAGAGCGGGTCATCTACAACACGCTTGAAAAAACTGAGGGAAACCGCACCCATGCGGCAAAACTGCTTGGAATAAGCGTAAGAACTCTTAGAAATAAACTTAATGAATATAAAGAAAAGAGGTGATGTTTAAACTGCCTCTTACCCTTCCCCTGCCTCGAAAAATCATAAAATTTCAGATAACAGCATAATCTATTTTAGAAAATTCTCATTATATCGTTTTTTTTGGCATACAAGTTGCCTTTAAATTTTTTAAGTAAAAATTTTAAAATATCAAATTCTGCCGCCGTGGGGCTGAAGCCCTCGGCTAACTCATAAAGGAAGCCCTCTTAAGAGGGCTTGGGTAAACATTAGCCCAGAGCTTCAGCTCAGGGCTGGATAAAAATACTTTTCTGGAAATCTTTATGAGTTTGAAAAGGAGATAATAATGAGTAATTCAAGAATATATGACCAAACATTTACAATGCTCTCAAAATCTCTTGATATCTCTGCAAGACGACACAACCTGATATCCGGCAACATCGCAAATATGGATACAATCGGGTATAAGCCGGTTGATCTTGATTTTAAGAGAACCTTAGAAAAAGCAATGGAAGAGAAGGTAGAACCCCCGCCTATTATGAGCATGACAAATCCCAAACATTTCACAGGTACCAATCCTCCTGAGCCGTTTTCAATTAAAGAGTATATCAGCGAGTCTGTGGATATCAACCATTTAGACTCAGTGGATATTGATACTGAAATGACTAATATTGCGGAAAATAATATCAAGTATCGAGCAACAACAGAGATGCTTTTAAAAAAGATGACTCTCCTTAAACACTCTATTCAAGAGGGTGGAAGATGATAAAGTTCAAAATATTTAATATGATATAGGAGGTTGATACTATGGCAACCGATTTTTTAAATGCTTCACGAGTTAGTGCAACTGGTCTTTCAGCACACCGCACAAAGATGAATCTGATAGCCCAAAACCTTGCCAATGTTGAGACTACAAGAACTGACGAAGGTGGTCCATACCGCCGTCAGATGGTTATATTTAAAGGCAAGGATATTGATCAATTTGAGACTGTGCTTGAGCGGCAGATTAAATCTGAAGAGTTTTTTGAAAAACATAAAATCGCACCAATTGAGATTAAGCCGATAGAGCTTTTCAAGCCTTTTGAGCCGAGCAGAGGAACCGGCGTTGAGGTTGTTGAGATAGTCAAATCCCAAGAAGATTTTAGATTAGTTTACAATCCAGCCCACCCTGACGCTGATCCCAATACAGGATATGTTAAGATGCCCAATGTTGATCATCTGACAGAAGTGGCTGACATGGTTGTGGCAAAAAGAGCTTATGAGGCAAGCGTTACAGCTCTCTCCAACACAAAAAGCATGGTGCTCAAAGCTCTTGAAATTGGAAAGCAGTAAATTAGGCAAAAGGTGGTAAAAATATGAATTCTATATCAAATATCAGTAATATAATGAATAGTTATACAGGCAGCAGTATAAATAGTAATATAAACAGCGATAAAACGAATAAAATAGAAAAGATATCGTTAAAACTTGAGCCTCTCCAGCTTAGAGTTGCAAGAAGAGACCCGTCATTTGCTGAACGCCTCAATACCGCTGTAAAAGATGTCAACTCAAAGCAGCATTTTGCAGATGAGGCAACACAAGGTGTTATGAGAGATGAAGTTGGAATCCATGAAGGAATGCTTGCAATCGGCAAAGCTGATACATCTTTAAGGCTTTTAATGCAGGTCAAATCAAAGGCAATGGAAGCGTATAAAGAGATTATCAACATGCAGTTGTAATAGGTATTGAGAGGAAATATTGCCATGAATCCTTTTTTTGAACAGGTTGTTAAAATTTACAAAGAGATGTCCCTTTACAAAAAGATTGCTTTAGGCTCTCTTATTCTTATCACAATAGCAGCTTTTATAACTATGTTTGTATGGGCAAACAAGACAGAGTTTCAGGCAGCTTATACTGATCTTTCAGAAGAGGACGCATCAAGCATTGTTTCAAAATTTAAAGAGAACAAGATACCGTATAAATTAAAAGATGGCGGTAAAACTATCCTTGTTCCTGAAGCTCAAGTGTATGAGGTGCGTCTCTCCTTAGCAAAAGAGGGTATTCCTAAAGCTTATGGCGTTGGTTATGAAATTTTTGATAAGACAGATTTTGGAACAACCGAGTTTGTTCAAAAAGTGAATAAACTTCGTGCTATTCAAGGAGAGCTTGCAAGAACTATCCGTGCATTTGAAGAGGTAAAAGATGCTAAGGTTATGATTGTTCTGCCTAAAGATTCTGTGTTTGTGGAAGAGACAAAAAAGCCGTCTGCATCTATTCTGCTTGAGCTTAAATCTGATTTAGATGATGAAAAGGTATCTGCAATTGCCCATCTTGTATCAAGTGCTATTGAAGATTTAACCCCTGAGCTTGTAACTATTGTTGATACAACCGGCAGGATTTTGTTTGAAGCAAAAACAATGGCACAAAAAAAAGAGCAGAAAGAGCAGCAGAAAGTCCAAGAGATTGCAGAGACCCAGTATAAATATAAAGAGCGTTATGAGACAGAGCTTGCTGATCGCATTCAGACTATGCTTGAGCGTATAGTTGGAAAGGATAAGGCAATTGTAAGGGTTGTGTCTGAAATGGATTTTACCACAAGCAGCACAAGCGAAGAGATTTATGATCCTTTAGAGAGAAACAATACATTTATAAGAAGCAAAAAGACATTAACAGAAGCTGCACGCAAAGGCAGTGAAGATAAAGGAACCCCGTCAAGCGTAAATCCAATCACAAACGAAGACCCAAAAGCTGAAAAAAACGTGGAAGAGATTAAAAAGAGCGATGATACTGTCAACTATGAGATAAGCAGAAGGGTTAGCGAGAGCATAAAACCTATGTCTGTTATAAAAAGGGTCTCTGTTGCAGCGGTTATTGATGGAAAGTATGAGTATAAAACTGATGATAGCGGCAACCGGGTTAAAACTTATGTGCCGAGATCAGAAGAGGAGATGACCCAGTTTAAAGATGTTGTGGGAAAAGCGGTCGGGTATAATGAAGAGAGAGAGGATCAGGTATCAGTGGAGAGCTTTCCATTTGCATCTATTGATGAGATGGGAGAAGATGAATCAGAGCTTAAAGGTTGGAGATTTGTTCAAAAAGAGTATGGAAGGACAATTGCAAATCTGCTGCTCGTTATTTTACTGTTCCTTTTTGTCATAAGACCGATTATAAAAACAGCAAAAGATATTCAGGCAAGTGCAGAGCAGGCAGCACTTCCACAGCCAGACGAAAAAGCTCTTCTTGAACAGGCTGCAAAAGAGGAGGAAGAGGAGAGAGAGCCTTCATTCGTTGAGCTTGATCCGCAAGAGCAGAAAGAGATTTTAAGTGCAATGTCACCAGAAGAGCGGGATAACTTTATCGCATCTCTTCCATACGCTGATAGAGAGGAATATCTTAACAGCATTAAAATTACTGAAAAGGCATTTTATCTTGCAAAATCTGACATTGAACGATCTGCCAATATCATAAAGGCATGGCTTACAGAGCCTGTAGAAGAGAAAAAAGATCAAACCTGATAATAAAAAAATGAAGGAGCAGCCACATAATGCCCAATCTTGAAAAAATTGATCCTGCAAAGATGACAGGAGCACAAAAGGCAGCAGTTTTTCTGATTGCAATGGGAGAAGATTACGCATCAAATGTGTTCAGAACAATGAATGAGACTCAGATGAGCAGCATTGCTTTTGAGATGGCACGTATTCAAGAGATAACGCCAGAGATGCTTGATGCTGTATCAAAAGATTTTGTGGTTAAATTTGAAGGCGACCTTAAGATGCTCATTGAAGGTGAATCTTTTCTTAAGCAGGTGGTTACTAAGAGCCTTCCTGATGAAAAGGCACTTGCAATTCTTGATGATCTTGCAAAAAAGAGAAGAGAGAAGCCTTTTGTCTGGAGTAAAGATGTAAATCTCAATATTTTGAGCGGCTCTATTGTTCTGGAACACCCTCAGACAATTGCTATGATTCTTGCGCACATGCCCCCTGATATTGCATCTGCAATTCTTATGGAGGTTTCTGATGATAAAAAAGGCGATATTGCAATAAGAATCGCAAAACTTGGTCAGGTATCTGAAGATATTGTCCGTGATGTTGATGAGGCTCTCAAAAGACAGTTGAGCGGTGCGGTGGGACCTGGCGGCGGCAAAGTCGGCGGCGTTGAGGTGCTTGTCAACATCATAAACGGAGTTGATAAGGCAACTGAAGAGATTATCATGGGTCATGTTGAGGAGAGCAATCAAGAGATGGCAGATGATATACGAAAGAGAATGTTTGTGTTTGAAGATATGGTTGGTGTTGATGACAAGGCAATGAGAGAGATTCTTAAAAAAGTAGAGGGTCAGCAGCTCACATATGCTTTGAAAACTGCAACTGAAGAGATGAAAAAGAAGATATTCTCCAACCTCTCTCAGCGTGCCGGTGATATGCTCAAAGATGATCTTGAGGCAATGGGTCCTGTCCGTTTGGCTGAGGTTGAAGAGGCACAGCAGGCAATTGTTCGTGCTGCAAAAGAGCTTGAAGCTGATGGAACTATAACACTTGGCGGTAAAGGAAAAGATGATGTCCTTGTCTGATAATACGAATCAAATTAAATCATCTAATAGTGAAACCAAGCAGATTGTTGTAACTCCAAAAGATTGTGTTCCTGCTGATAATACAGATGATGATCAGTTCCACACATGGCATATTTCAGGATTAGATCAGTGCGGCAGTAAACAATATATTAAAAACCATAGTGCAAATTTTTACTCTGAATCTTTTAAAGTGCTTTATGAACCTGAAAAAAAGGAGGGGTCTGATCTGTTTGTCCGTCTATACGGTCATGATAAAGAGCCGGTATTAAAATCAACGACAGATGAATCTCCAGTTAATATTGATGATGAGTTTATACCATTTAAGACAGGGATTGCCCATTTTGATGATAAGATGTCTGGTGCTGCAAAGTCTGCAAAAGATAGAAGTAAAGATAGCAGTGATAAAGATAGAAATAGAATGTCTGATGATTCTCAATCAGTTGGCAGCACTGCTTTAAAAAAGAGCGATTCGGAAGAAAATCAGCATAATGGATCAGAGGAATCTTCTTCTTCAACTTCTGAGGCAGCAAGAAAACGGCTGTTTGAAGATGCTTACAAAAGCGGGTTTGAAGAGGGAAAGATAAAAGGTTATGAAGATGGTTTAGCACGCGGTATGGAAGAGGGTTTTCAAGCTGGGCATGATAACGGAAGTCAAGAGGGATATGATGCGGGCTTTCAAAAAGGCGATCAGGAAGGTTATGATGCAGGATTCCAAAAAGGCGAAGAAGACGGAAAAGTTATAGGCGATGCAAGGTCGTTGGAGATCATAAACTCTCTTGAAGATATTTTGCACAAGGCTGAAAACTCTTGGCAGAACAGCATAAAACTCCATGAGGCAAAAATTTTATCAATGATCTGCAAAATTGCAGAAAAGGTTGTGTTTGCAAAGGTTGAATTGGAAGAGGGCATTGTAAAAAATTCCATACTCAATGCCCTTGAAGCTATGCCTGAACCAGAAGAGATTATCTTAAACATCAGTCCAGATGATTATGATTATGTTGAGATGGTAAAAGATGATTTTTTTACCAGCATTAAAAGCCTTAAAAGCATCAGCGTTGTCTCAAACCCATCTATACAAAGAGGAGGCTGCAAAATAGAGTCTTCAAAAGGTAATGTTGAGACAGATATTAAAACAAGACTTGAACAGGTATTTACAAGCATCATGGGTGCAAGAGTTGCATGATTTTCAATTTTTTATCCAATATGTAATATATGATAAATATAATTAATCACAGGAGTCATTATATGCAGGCAACAATAAATATTAATGCCGATGTATTCCAAAAAGCAAATCAACTTTTACAACTTACCCATTTTAGAAATGTGGAAGATTTTATGGCATTTTTAATTGAAGAAAAGCTGCGGGAAATATCGTTAGAAACAAATGATCCGATTATCCGACTACGTGGGAAATTGAAAGGAAAGAGAGGCGGGACTTCTCTGTTTATGAAAGATAAGCAGGCAGAGATTGAAAAGGAATATACGATATGACAGCTTATGTTGTAGATGCGTGTGCCTTAATTGCATATCTGTTTGATGAAGAAGGGTCATCATTATTTCAGAATCTTCTTCAGAAGGCACAAAATCATAAGATTGATATGTTTATGCACGTTGCCAACTTAGGGGAAGTTTATTACGACATTGTAAAAAGAAATGATATTGCCATTGCTCAAGAGACTTACGAAGATATTAAAAAATTACCCATTCAGTTTGAAGATCGGATCAGCGATCAGATGGTTTATAAAATTGGGGAGGTAAAAACGACATTTAGGATATCATACGCTGATGCGTTTGCTGCTGCTCAAGCTGTTTTATCAGAAGCGGAACTGATTACAACGGATCACAAAGAGTTTGAACCTCTTGAGAAATCGGGTATTATAAAAATCAAATGGCTTAGGTAAATTTTAACGGAACCAAAGATCGTTATGGATATAAACTGGGATAAATATTTTGATACAGTTGATAACTGCGTAACTGTAAGACCAGAGGGCAGAATCACAAAAGTAGTTGGATTGATTGCCGAAGGAGACGGGCTTGGTCTTGGAATAGGAAGCCTGTGCATGATTAAAAACGATCACGGCACTGAGATCAAGGCTGAGGTTATAGGATTTAGAGACGACAAAGTTATTCTTATGCCTTATGGCGATATCCGCGGTGTCCGATCTGGCAGCAGAATAATTCCAATTGCAGACCTTCCGCTTGCAGATGTTGGAGACGAACTTCTTGGAAGAGTTGTTGACGGAATGGGCAGCCCTATTGATGGCAAAGGTTCGTTTAATCCAACTGCAAAATATTCAATCTATGGCAAACCTATGAACCCTATGGAGCGTAAATCAATTGATGAGCCGATTGATGTCGGTATATCTGCAATTAATGTTATGATTACGCTTGGAAGGGGGCAGCGTGTTGCAATTATGGCTGGTTCTGGTGTTGGAAAGAGCGTTCTTATGGGCATGATGACCAAGCATACAACTGCTGATGTTACTGTAATCGGGCTTATCGGCGAGCGTGGCAGAGAGGTTAAAGATTTTGTAAACCACACGCTTGGACCTGAAGGTATGAAAAATTCAATTGTTGTTGCTGCAACATCTGATATGCCTCCGCTGGTGAGAATGAGAGGCGCATATCTTGCCACAACAATTGCCGAATATTTTAGAGATCAGGGAAAGCATGTGCTGTTGATTGTCGATTCTATAACCCGTTTTGCAATGTCATCGCGTGATGTTGGTCTTGCTGCTGGAGAGCCTCCCACATCAAGGGGATACACTCCATCTTTTTTTGTCCAGATTCCAATTCTTTTAGAGCGTGTAGGTTATGTTGAAGGAAGCGGCTCAATCACTGGAATATATACGGTTTTAGTAGAGGGCGATGATCTCAACGATCCAGTTGGTGATACTGTCCGATCTATAGTTGATGGTCATATTGTTCTTTCAAGGGCAATTGCAAACAAAGGACACTACCCTGCAATTGATGTTCTTGCAAGCGTATCAAGGGTATTTCGTGATGTTGCAAAGCCTGATCATGTAAAATTACGGCAGCAGGCTATTGATATTATGGCAACTTATAGAAATGCAGAAGATATGATAAATATCGGTGCTTATGTAGATGGCTCAAACCCAAAAATTGATCAGGCAAAACGCCTGATGCCTGCAATTGATAATTTTTTAAGGCAGGATATGAACCAGAGAATTGATATAAACGCAGGAATTGCAGAGCTTGCCAATATTTTAAAATCTGGCACTGCTGCTCCAAGAGGTAAAAAATAACTTATTTTATCTCAACATCAAGAGCAATAAAAATCAACCGCAACATTTTATAAAAAGAGATGCGTAAATAGTGAAAAAATTTAACTTCAAGCTCCAGCCTGTTCTCAAATATAGAGAGCATCTTGAAAATATTGCTAAACAAGAATATGTTCAATCATTTATGGATGTAAAGGCTGCTGGCGAGCAGATTAAAAAGATGGAGCAAAGCTATCAGATAATGTCAGATAGTATTGAAACTGCTGCGCAAAAAGGGATATCTGCACAGCTTTTCCGTCAATATAACGACTATTTGGATTCGCTTGAAAACGATATTGAACTTAAACGCAAAGAGCATGAGCAGCTTCAGCGAGTGCTTGCAGTCAAGCAGCAGGCTTTAACTAAAAAGAGCGTTGATAAAAAAGTGCTTGAGCGTCTTAGAGAGAAGAAAAGAGATATGTATGTTGAGGAGTTTATAGCAGAAGATCAGAAAAGAGCAGATGACATGACTTCTCTTAAAACTGCAAGGGAGGCTTCGGGTAATGGTTCGTAAAATAGTGAAAATGTTTGTGTTTGTGCTGGTTATAACTTTTATCTTATCTGAGTTGTTCTCCTATTTTGATTTTAATATCCAATCAGATATGCCCAATCTTAAAACAGCATCGGCTGCTGATGATAAAAAAGCAAAAGAAGATGATAAGGCTAAAGATTCAGATAAAGCTAAAAAAGATGATAAAGCCAAATCTGACGATAAAGGCAAAGACAAAGATGCAAAAGATGGTAAAGAGGGTGAAGAAGAACCACCATGCCCAGAGTGTCCAGAATGCCCTGATCCTGCAAAGTTTGTGTTGAGCGGTCTTGAAGATAGAAAGAAAAAACTTGATGAAGATGAGGCAAAGCTGAAACTTGAGAGAAAAGAGCTTGAACAGTTTAAAGAGGAGATTGATGAAAATCTTGCAAAACTTGAGGCATTAAAAAAGCAGATACAGGACGATTTAGCTGCAATACAAAAGGTAAAATCTGAAAAAGAGAGGCAGCGAGAGGCAGAGCATGAAGCAAAACTTCAAAATCTTTCAGTTGTTTATGCAAAAATGCCTACAAAAAATGCTGCTGCCATCTTTGACAAAATGAATGTAGAACTTGCGGCTGATATAATTTCCCGAATGCCTCCAAAGCCTGCATCAAAAATTCTTGCAGAGGTTCAGATGGAGCAGGCTTCAAAGATAAGCGAGAGGCTTGCACAAAAGAAAAAATGATTAAACCAATCTGCATTTAATAGTAAAATCCTATGCACAAAAAAAGAGAAGAGATAGAGTGATTTTTTAATAAAAAACTATAATTTTCAAACAGAGTAAGGAGAGACAATTATGAAGGTTGTTGCATTTAATGGAAGCCCAAGAAAAGATGGAAATACAGCATGTTCATTAAATATAGTGCTTGCTGAACTTGAGCAAGAAGGAATAGAAACAGAGCTTATCCAAGTGGGGAGAGAGGAAATTCACGGCTGTATTGCCTGTTTTACCTGTGCAAAGAAAAAAAATGAGAGGTGTGCTTTTGATGATGATCCTGTTAATGAGTGGATTCAAAAGATGAAAGCTGCTGATGGAATTCTTATCGGCTCTCCTGTCCACTTTTCAGGCATTGCAGGAAGAATGAAATCTTTTCTTGACAGAGCTTTTTTTGTCTTCTCAGTTAATGGAGGCATGATGCGTCATAAAGTCGGGGCTGCTGTTGCCGCTGTAAGACGCTCAGGCGGAGTCTCAACATTTGATTCATTGAACCACTATCTTCTCTACTCTGAAATGGTTATGCCGACTGCAAACTACTGGAATGTTGCCTATGGAATGAACCCTGGCGAGATGCAGCAAGACGGGGAAGGGAAACAGATAATGTCTATTCTTGGGAAAAATATGGCATGGCTGATGAAAATTATGGAATCAGGTAGAAAATCTATAGCACCACCTGAGCCAACAATTAAGACCATGACAAATTTCATAAGATAGAGTTGGCAATATCACATCAGCACAAAGTCAATTGGTTTAGATAGGTTTTGTGCTGAATAGCAACCATTACCATACTTTCTCATAGATTATTTCCTTGTAACTCCATCATTACTACATACAGGGCATCCTTTTGGACGTCCGGTTCCTGGTGGTTCTTCCCACTCATAACCGCATGAGTCACAAACAAAGATTCTCTCTCTTATAACAATCTCATAGTTGCCGCCTTCGATCTTGATAGCTTTGCCGTTAATAATTGCATCTGCTACCACTTTTCTTGCATTTCTTAGTATTCTGCCAAATGTAGCTCTGGAGACAGCCATCAACTCACCACCCTCTTCATGAGAAAGTCCTTGAAGGTCGGCGAGACGTAGTGCTTCACGTTCATCAACAGTCAGAGATACCTCAGTCAAATCAAGCATCGGGATACCTCTGGGCTTAAAATAGCTTACTTCCGGTTTATATCCTACTTTTCTACTGATTACGGGTCTGACCATATTATCATCTCTTTTAGTTGCTGTTTAGTTGTTGTTTTGGGTTATTGGTGACGAATAGTCGCAATTATCGATTTAATAAACAAAAAAGAGGGTTCTCTTTTACAGAAAACCCCCTTTTTAAAAATTATAAACAATCAAAACATAAAAATCAGATTTGCTGTTATTTTAACCTCTTAACTATCTTACATCTTTGTGCCTTCTGCATGGCTCTGAAGTTTAACTTCAACTTTCTCTGTAAGACTTGCATAGTATTCACGAAGAATTACAAGAACTTCTTCACGACCAAAGTGGTCAACTACAGGCTGGTTGTTAGAAAGTGCATGACGTAGTTTTGTACCAGAAAGAACTACGCGATCTTCTTTACCGTGTGGGCAGGTTCTCAAAGATGCCATACCATCGCATTTGTAGCAGTAGAATGTCCAGTCAATTTTGAGTGGCTCGCAAAGAAGAGCTTTGCCTGCTTCTTTAGGAGTTGGAATTATATCAAAAATTTCCTGAGCCTCGAAAAGTGTGTAGAAATCGCCAACGCCAGCATGGTCACGACCGATAATCATCTTGTTTACGCCGTAGTTCTGACGGAATGTTGCATGAAGAAGAGCTTCTCTTGGACCAGCATAACGCATATCAAGAGGATAACCGCCCTGTACAACATGCTGCTCAACAAAATAACCTTTAACAAGAGTGTCAATACATTTTACACGAACATCTGCAGGAATGTCACCAGGTTTGAGGTTACCGATCAGTGAGTGGATCAAAACACCATCGCAAACATCAATAGCGATTTTGCAAAGATGCTCATGTGATCTGTGCATTGGGTTTCTAAGCTGGAGTGCAGCAACTGTAGCCCATCCTCTTTCGTCAAAAATTGCTCTGGTCTGAGCTGGTGTCAGATAGATGCCTTTAAATTTTTCAGGGAATTCACCCTCTGAAAGAACTTTAACAGGACCAGCAAGACAGAACTCTTTTCTTTCCATTACCATCTTAACGCCTGGATGATCTTTTAGAGCTATTGCCCAGAATTTGTCATCTGCAGACTCTTCACCATGACCTTTGTAAACTTTCTCACATTCCCATTTCTTATCATCTTCGGTCATAGCAAACTTCTCTGTGACCTTCATTGTAGCATAGATCTCGCCATTTCTTGCAAGAGTGATCTCGTCACCTTCTTTGATAGCAGCGGCATCTTCTTTTGAAGCATCTAACATTACAGGAACAGGCCAGAATGTACCATCAGCAAGGAGGAAATCTGCACATACACCTTTCCAGTCTGCTTTTGTCATAAAACCGTTGAGTGGGCTGAATCCACCAATACCCATCATAATAAGATCACCTTTTACCTGTGAGCTTATCTCAATTTTTTTAAGACCAGCAGCTTTTTTAAGTTCAGACTCAAGTGCAGCACCTTCAAGCTTGCAGCATACCAGACCTTTTCCACCGTGTGGGGCAACTAATTTAGACATGTAACCAACTCTCCTTAAATTTAATATTAACCAAAATAAATGTCTCTACCAGACATTTATACAAATTCATTTACATCTTTATTAAGTTACTTCTATTTAATGGGAAGTAACTCATAAAACTCTTTCCAACTAATGAGGATTGAGATTTTTGTCAAGAATAATTATCATTTCAGTGCATTTTTTATAAAAAACAAGGTATCTATAATATATTTATTTTAATAATTGTAAAAAAATTTCTTTTAATTTCAATATTTAATTTTAAGCGGCTAACTTAACTTCTCAAATGCAAATTTATCTTAACAAACTATTAAATTTTAAATCTGTTGTTGTAATTATAAACAAACCTTTATATAAAATTTTAATGATTTTTAATGATGTTTAGCTAACTTCCCTAAAGAGACAATCTATTGAGTAGAAGATTACTCACTCTCGTGCCTCTCTACTCCAAACTCTATGTGTACAGCAAAAAAAGGAGATTAAATTTGAGCAATCTTGAAATACAAATTATGCACAAAGAAGATTTTTCAGCCGGCATCGACCGATCTTGCAGAATAGAGCACGATCTGGTTGCAGAACACAGAAAGAGACTTCCCGGAGCAATTGAGTCAATATTAGAACATATTGATGACTGTGACTGTTTTGCACACATTGGAGATCAACCCATACATTTTAGTACCTCTGTTCATGAGATGATAGAAAAGTTCAAAGAGGTACTTTTCCCGGGATACTTTTCTAAAGAGAAGTTAGACTCTGCTAATCTAAAATACATAATAGGACAGACAATATCTCAACTGCACGATGTTTTGGCAGAGCAGATAATCCATGTTCTTCGTCATGACTGCCTCCGTTATGGACAGGCGTGTGCTGAATGCGAAGCAAATGGATATAGAATTGCTCTTAAAACTATCCAATCAATTCCTGAACTTAGAAAAATACTATCAGAGGATGTCCGTGCTGCATACGAAGGAGACCCGGCAGCAAAAAGCCATGACGAGGTAATTTTCAGCTATCCTGGAATCTATGCAATAACTGTATATAGGATTGCCCACATTCTCTATGAACTAAAGGTGCCGCAGCTTCCAAGGATAATGTCAGAACATGCACACAGCAGGACCGGTATTGATATCCACCCGGGAGCTGCTATCGGCAGAAGATTTGTAATTGATCACGGTACCGGCATTGTTATTGGTGAGACAAGCGTTATTGGTGAGAATGTAAGGATTTACCAGAATGTAACTATCGGGGCTTTGTCCTTGCCTCCTGGTGCTGGTGAGAAGTTAAAAGGAAAAAAACGACATCCTACAATTGAAAATGATGTGATTGTCTATTCAGGTGCTACAATTCTCGGCGGCGATACTGTTATTGGTGCTGGTTCAGTAATTGGAGGTAATGTGTGGCTTACTCAGTCTGTTGATCCTGAAACAAAAGTGTTTATAGAGATGCCTAAATTGATATATAAGTATCATTAAAATAGTTGCTTTTCCTCTGTTTTTTAATCGTGTGGACAAAATAAAGGCAAAAGGAGGACTCTTATTATGGCGATTTCATTGTCGCTGATGTGGTTTTTTGCAGGGGTTGTTTTTATAGTTGCAGAGCTTGTGCTTCCGGGATTTATTGTAATATTTTTTGCAGGCGGAAGTTTTATAGCATCTCTATCTGCATGGTTGTTTGACATAAGCCTGACAGTTCAAACAGCGATCTTTCTTTTTTCATCATTATTGCTTCTGTTTACATTGAGAAAATATGGATTAAAAATTTTTAAGGGAAAAGTTATCGACAACATTGATGATGACTACAGCAATTCAAAAATTGGTAAAAATGCTATAGTTACAAAACCAATAACTCCAGATCGTCCCGGTGAAATAAAGTTTATGGGAAGTTTCTGGCGTGCAACGTCAACAGATATAATTGAAGAGGGTGAGTCTGTTGTTATAGAGAATCAGATCAGAGATAATGGACTGACTTTTAAAGTAAAACCAACTTTAAATAAACAGGAGGATCAAAAATGAGTGAATCACTAATCGTAATGGGTATCTTATCAATAATAGCCATTGTTCTTTTACTTAAAACTGCTGTTATTGTACCCCAAAGATCAGAGTTTATTATTGAACGTCTTGGCAGATACAGCAACTCCTTAGGAGCTGGATTTCATATTCTTATCCCTTTTTTTGATAAAGTTGCATATAAAAGGTCGCTTAAAGAAGAGGTTCTTGATATTGCTTCTCAAGAGTGCATCACAAAAGATAATGTATCAGTTGCAGTTGACGGCGTTTTGTATATCCAGGTTATTGACAGCAAACTCTCTGCCTACGGAATAGATGATTACAAAAAGGCGGCAGCACAGCTTGCACAAACATCGCTCCGCTCTGTGATTGGCAGGATTGAACTTGACAGAACATTTGAGGAGAGGGAGACCTTGAATCAGCAGGTGGTTTCGGCAATAGATGAGGCAGCAGAGAATTGGGGCGTCAAGGTTTTACGATATGAGATTAAAGATATAACTCCTCCAAAGAGTGTAATGGACGCAATGGAAAAACAGATGAGGGCAGAACGAGAAAAGCGTGCAGCCATTGCAACATCAGAAGGTGACAGGCAGTCCATGATCAACCGTGCAGAAGGTTTGAAACGAGAGGCAATTGAGGTCTCAGAAGGTGAAAAGCAAAAAAGGATCAATGAGGCAGAAGGCAGGGCAAAAGAGATTGAGCTTGTAGCATCTGCAACAGCCGCAGGAATAAGAACAGTTGCTGAAGCCTTACGTACTGCTGGCGGCGAGACTGCTGCAAATTTAAGGGTAGCAGAAAAGTATATTGAAGAGTTTGGTAAACTTGCAAAAGAGAACAACACCATGATTATTCCTGCAAATCTTGCTGATATCTCCTCATTAGTTGCAGCCTCTATGTCTGTTCTTGGTGAAGTTAGACAGAAGAGAGCTTAAAACTAAGAGATAATTACTATAGAAGCCAATACATGAGCAATATCAAAGAGCTATACAAATATAAGGCGGATATTAATTGTGCTGATATCTTATTTTGTTTATTTGTAACTTTATTCTTTTTCATAATTTCAGGTTGTCAAGATGACAAGATTCAGGTCTCTATTCCTCCGGTAGTGCTTGATGTTGATGCCCATGAGGTTGTGTTCGGCTCATCTTTAGCATTACAGGGACATGCGGGCTACCTTGGTCAGGAGACCCTTAAAGGTGCTGTGTGTTATCTGAACCATGTAAACGAACAAGGCGGTGTTCATGGTCGTCATATCCGCCTTATAACTCGTGACGACAGCTATGATCCTCCTAAATGTCTTGCAAATACCCAGCGTTTTATTATTGAAGATCAAGTTTTTGGTCTTTTCTGTTATGTAGGAACTCCTACAACATTAAAAATTCTGCCGTTAGTAGAAGAGGCACAAATTCCTCTTTTAGGTATGTTTACAGGAGCAAACGCCCTTAGAGAACCATTTTTGCCGTACGTGATTAATGTAAGGGCTTCATACTATCAAGAGACAAGTGCTGCGGTAAACCATTTGGTTCAAGAGTTGAGACTTACTAAAATTGCAGTTTTCTATCAGTATGATGCGTTTGGATTTGACGGGCTTACTGGAACTGAGATTGCTCTCAAACAGTTCAATCTTGAGCCAGTAGCCCGCGGCAGCTACGTTAGAGGAACTCACGATATTGGAGAAGGTCTTGAAAGAATTATAGAGTCAGATGCTCAGGCAGTTGTGATTATCGGGACATCTGATCCTTGTGCAAATTTTATACGCAAATCTTTGCAAAATGGTTTCTCTCCTATTTTCTATATGGTCTCGTTTGTAGGAGCTAAAGAGTTATCTCGAAATCTTATGGATACAGATACAGATAGAGTCAATATTATAATGTCTCAAGTTGTTCCTCCTCCACGGACAGAAGATGGTGGAATCTCACCAAGTGCCGTAGAGTTTGCACGCCTGCTTGAGCACTATTACCCGGGAGAAGAGCCAAATTTTGTGGGATTTGAAGGATATATAAATGCCAAAGTTTTAGTTGAGAGTTTACAACGAGCCGGCAGAGATTTAACACGCCAATCATTTTTACAGGCAATAAACTCAATGAACGAATTTGCTGTAGGCAGTAATGTGAAGCTCTCTTTCAGCCCTTCTGATCATCAGGGTATGGATACAGTCTATTTTACAAGATTAAAAGATGGGCGTTTTACACTGCTTGCGGATTGGACAGAGCTTATTAGAACCGGTGGGTATGGTAATGGTCGTGATCCAAACAGGAGGAGTGCATTAAAGTGATACGTTATTACCAGCAGCTCTCTTTAAAAAATCAGATTTATGTTACTATTTTGTTTGTTATTCTGATCATCAGTGCCACGATTGCCCTGCTTGCCCGATGGATTCTTATCTCTGGACTGACAAAAGAGCTGGAGCTTCGAGGAATTGCTGTAGCCCACTCAATCGCTGAAAGAAGTGCAGGCTTTGTTCTTGAAGAGAATAGACCAGAGCTGTTAAGCCTTATTTTTGATGAGGCAAGACTGCGGGAACGCCAGCCTATGATCAATTACATCTATGTGCTTGATAAAAGCGAAAAGATCATCTCTCACACGTTTACCTTCCCATTTCCACAGCAGTTAAGCAGAGTAAACCCTGTGTCGGAAAATGCTCTTCACAGCGTAAGGGTTGTTGGGCATGGAGCAAAAACATCATACGACATTGCTGTTCCGATGAATGAGGGTCTATACAGAATCGGAACCGTGCATGTTGGTTTAAGCAAAGAGCATATTGACAATTTAGTCTCAAGATTACGATTTATGTTTTTAGGATTTATATCTGCTGTAATAGTTATTATCTTCTATGTAAGCCATCTTATATCTCGACACATTACAATGCCTATAACACGCCTGACCAGAATTTCAGATGAGTTAAGCCGCGGCAATTTTGATTTTAATTTAGATTTAGATATTTTTGATAATGGAGTTGATCCAGCAGAAGACCTTGGCTGGGATATTAATAGCTGCCCTGCCTACAAAGATACCAACATGCCTTGCTGGCACTTTGATCAGCAGATACGCCGTTTTAAAAATATTGAGCCGAAGAACGAACATCTATGTAGAACATGTCTCTTTTATCATAAGAGCCATGGAAGAGACGAAGTTACCCAGTTGGCAGACTCATTTCTTAATATGGTCTGGTCAATTCGCCTTTACCGTAAACAGCTTCAAGAGTCTGAATTAAAATACCGCTCTCTTTTTGATTCTGCTCCAAATCCAATTTTTGTTGTTGATTGCAATAACCAGACGATTTTAGATGCAAATCCCCGTGCAGCCGAGCTTTATGGATATAGACTTGAAGAGCTGTTCGGCATGGCTTTTGATAAACTTGCCCAAGATTATATAAAAGCGTGTATCACCTCTCTTGATGCCTCAATAAACAGAGCGGCTTCAGCAGATGGGGAGAGCTATTTAGTTGACTATAAAGATTATCTCTACTATCCAAAGATTTTACATATAAAAAATGGAGGAGTTCCCTTTTATGTGAATATGCACGCATGCCCTATAAGTTATGGAGGTACTCAGGCAGTTGTGGTTGCTGTGACAGATATCACAGAGATGATGGAAAAAGATGCTCAGTTGGTTCAGGCTGCAAAGATGAAAACTCTTGGGGAGATGAGTGCAGGTATTGCTCATGAGATAAATCAGCCTCTAAATACAATTAAGATGGGCAGTGAATATTTGACGCTGCTTTTAGAACAGAAAAAGACAATAAGTGACGACCAGATCAGGGATATGGCAACAGCAATAAGCGAACAGGTTGATAGAGCAACTGAAATCATAAATAACCTTAGGGCTTTTGGAAGAAAATCGGGTTTAACTATGGAGAGGGTAACTCTTGCAGAGCCTATTCAGGGTGTTCTTTCGATAATTGGTCGCCAGTTTACAATTCAAAGGATTGCAATAAGACTTGAGCTTGATGATAATCTTCCTCAGGTAAAGGGGCATAATAACAGGCTTCAGCAGGTATTTTTTAATCTTCTGAACAATGCAAGAGATGCTATTCAAGAGAAGATGGAGAGCGATCCAGAACTTTACGGAGATATTCTTGTCCGCACTTACTCTGAAAATGGCAAGGTCGTGGTTTTGATCAGCGATAATGGAGTTGGAATTCCAGATGATGTTCGTAATAAAATTTTTGAGCCTTTTTTCACTACAAAACAGACTGGTAAAGGCATGGGGCTTGGTTTGGCAATTACCTATGGAATTGTTCGAGATTATGGGGGTACAATCAGAATTGAGAGTAAATCAGGAGAGGGAACGACATTTTACCTTACATTTTCAGCAGTTGATTAAATACAGCTTATCGGTTAAGCATCTGCATCATTTTTATTGTGCTGATTCGTAATCTGTTAATTGATTGAGATAGCTCTACAATCTCTTTTAATCCAGATGTTCTAAGTTCAGAGTGAAGCCTGCCCATGCTCATTGACTCTGCAACATCAATAAAATCTTTGATAGGATCAACAATATTGAGCTTTATCATAAACATACTAAATATTACTATAACTACTCCGGCTGCAACGGCAAACGATTGAATTTGGGACATTAGTTTAACATTTTGTTCCGCATTATACTGCATCAGCAAAACCGCTTTATCCATCTCGTCAAGCAGCTCCATGTTGTTGTTAACCACATAGTTCATGGAATCAATATCTGAAAATTTTGAATATATTACTTTATCAATGTTGTTCTTGATAGATACCCAAACTAAAAAGACCTTTTCAATCTGATCACTAATCTGTTGTGTTGCAGCAGGAGGACACTGCCTCACTTGATTAGAGCTAAGAGTAATCTCTCCCCCATTTTTCAGGGTATATAATGTTGATTCAAATATGTGCATGGTTTCCAATAGCTGATCTTGCCAGATTTTAAGCTCATCGTGTCTATTTCTTGACGCAAGATTAAAACAGATTAAACCTTCTTTTACCATCTTTTGAGTGAGCATACGTTGAATTCCCGATATATTAAGTATTAGTCCATCATCTTTTTGCTGTTTTATAATGATATTTGTAGAAATTAAAATAGCTGTCAGCAGGCATAAAAATGCAATAAAACTCCGCATGTTATATCCAAGAATAGTTTTCATCTGTAGTTTTCAGATTCCTTTTTGCAAATTGACTTATTAATGGACTTTTTCTGTATATCGTTTGATATTGTTCTCAATGTTTGATAATTAGTTTTCTGTTCCATATTTTTCCATATTTGATAAAGTATATAATGAATTTACATATATTTATCAACCAATTAACTTTAGCTGTTTAAATGGTTAAAGCGTGTTTAATGGATTATTATAATTAGAATAGGAGTTATTAAATGTATAATAAGAAATCTGCTCTTTTAATAGGGGCTGTAATTTTTATGTCTGCGGGCTGTAATACCTCTCATGAGGTTCAGGTCGCTCCACTTGAAGTAAAGCCCATACACATTACCATTGATGTGAATGTCAAAGTTGACAAGGCATTGGATAACTATTTTGATGATATTGATAAAGCTGAGGAGAAGATTATCAAAAAATAATAGTATGTTAAGGTATTTTTACATGGTTAATATTTTAAAGTTTAGTGATAACTAATCGCTTTATAATTAATTAGCGGCAAATTTGTATAAAAAATATGTTAAAAAGGAGATTAATGATGCCAACTTATAGTTTTAGAAATAGTTGTAGAAAAATTTTAGTACCTCTATTCTGCGTTATGCTGTTTATATCTTTTTTTATTGTAAGCAATAGTATGGCAGACGATATCAAACAGAGAATGAAAAGTCGTCTGCCAACCATTGTACAGATGAAACAGCAGGGAATTGTAGGAGAAAATTCTAACGGCTATCTTGAGTACGTCTCTGGAAACAAGGTCAATCAAGATGTGGTTGACAGTGAAAACAGAGATAGAAAAGAGGTCTATTCTGCTATTGCAAAAGAGCAGGGCGTATCTATTGAAAAGGTTGAACAGTTAAGGGCAGCTCAGATTGTCCAGAAAGCTGTATCTGGTGAGTATCTGAAAAAACAAGATGGCTCATGGTATCAGAAGTAGTGCCCTTAAATGGTTAAATGTTTGATTTGAATGTTAGATTTTAGATAGAAATACAATTGATATCTCTGATCTTCTCTCAAGAGATTTGTTATCAGACATTGGTTTGCCGTCTGGTCTATATCTTCCTGTGGTTGCAATTCTAAACAGAGATGGACTGACTCCGTTTTTAACAAGCTCATGCACAATATTTGATGCTCTGTTTGCACCAAGTTCAAAATTTGACGGGTATTGTTTGGTGTGGATACTATCCACATCAGCAAAACCGTCAATACGAATTCTAACATTATAGTTTTTAACGATTCCTGCAACTTTTTTCAAAAACAGCCGATATTCATCAGCAAGCCTTGCACTGCCAGACGAGTAGAGAATCGGCAGGACATTTTCTACGATGCAGCAATCTCCTGTCTTGCAAAAATCCTTAACATTAGCGGTAAAGTGCAGCCAGTCATCTAATCCAGCACTGCTTATATCTTGAGATAATCTCCGTTTTAATGCTTCCGAGCAGGCACCTGAATTGCCTGAAGGATAGGAAGATGTTGGGGGATATGAGAGACTGTTGTTGTAATCCATGCTTCGATTATCCATATTCTGGTATCCATCATGGATTTTGTATCTTTCCTGCCCAAGCAGTTCGTTTAAGCGGGCGTTTTCTCTGAATGCTGCCCGAATCTTTTTCTCCTTTACAGCCATAGAGTTGTGCATCTCCCATGGAACAGGCTCATTTAAATCTTCAAGGCGATAGATTCTATTTTGCAGCCAATCTTTTTCATTGATAAGAAATCTTATCTCCTCCTCATTTTCTCTTATGCGATCTTGAAATTGACGCACAAGGTATTGTGTCTGCTGCGTCTGATTTGCAATGTACGGTGAATGTTGATCTCTGTTTACAGCATCGTCTCTTTTTTCCTGACTACTTTCTGAAAATTGAGCATCTGACGATTCATGCAGAGAAAACTCTTTAATCTCAGCAAACGAACTATTACACCATATTAAAACAACAAGCAGATTTAATACTAAAGTAATTACAGCAGGATATCGGGATATTGCATTCATTATTATCTCCTTTGAAAATATGTTTAATTTATTAGAATTAAAAAAACCACCTCCTTTAGACGTGCTTATCGTCCAAAGGCTATGCCTGAAGTCGCTACCATGAGTAGATATTTGATAAATTATCACATAGGCTGTGGCATTGCCAATAGCATATAGTTTGGGTTGCCCAAATACAGATATTGAGTATTGACAGGAGCAGTTGAGCGGGAAGTATTTGAAGGCATATAAGTATAAAGCAGTAGGTTGGAATGTGAGGGAATATAATTAAATTTTTTACATAAAATTAGAGGATAACCGCTTGCCTTCCTGGAGGGGAATCAATACCCCTTTCAGGAAGGTAAAAGGCAAAACCACCTTCTATTTCTAAGAAGGTGGTTTTGCCTTTTCAATTATTAAATAGAATTAAATATGTAAAATCCCAACTCATACTTTTCATTTTCAAGAGCCTTGATAATATCGCCATTGCTTGCAGGTGCAATGAGCCAATATACTGTCCATGCTCCGTTTGCAGGAAATGGGTCAAACGGTGTTGCGACTGCTGATGAATTAGCAGAAGGTATTTCAAATGGGGATAAAATCTTTTTTACTGTTTTTGTACCTGCCACACCTGAGGCAATGGTTAAAAAACCGCTTGTGTCAAGATTTAGAAAGTTACCAGACTGATCAGCCAAATAGAAGCGACCATCTGGAAGTCCGATTAATATCCAGATATCAACGGGCTTGTTATATGCAGGAAAATCAACCGACAACTCCATTTTTCCGCTAAGAGTTCCCACATTACCACCGCTGCTGATGATATTTCCCATATAAACAGGAGCACCAACTCCAAGTTTAGAGGTTAAATCAATTAGTGAAATTGTATTAGGTAGGTTTAATCCGTCTATTTCTGGTTGATTCACTACATTGGTAATTAAAAATATTCCTTTGGTAATTTCCTCAGTGCCATAGAATATTTTGACTGTATAAGTATCAATAGGCCAATTATCAGGCTCTCCCCATCCCAAACCATCAATATGCCATGATGTTTTCCATTCCGGAAGTAGATAAATATTATGGGTAAATTCACCAAACACACTTCCATCAGACTTATAAAAACGAATTATTAATGGTAAATCCACGCGAGAAGATAACTCTGTATGAGATAAGGTTAGTTGGTAAAATATATATCTTGATGATTGTTTTGCAAAAGAGTTGCTAAAGACTCTTTTATCTACTGATGGCACATCTAATCCAGATTCAAAAAATTGCAGATTAGTTACAGTTATTCCTATGGATTCTAAACTGGTTGCTGCTTGCAAAGTGCTTGTAAATCCAATAAATACAGACCAAATAAAGACGAAACAAATTA
>CAZIJN010000025.1:0-53404 GCA_964539635.1 uncultured Desulfobacterales bacterium
TGCCATAATCTCCATGAACGCTCTTTTTGTTCCGCTTTCGCTCTCTTGCCACTCTCTAACGAATTTTGTTAGCTCTTTCATTTTTTACCTTTTTAAATTAATTTTTGTTAAAAAAAATCATATTGATTATATAACGCTAACACTATTAAATTATTTTTTACAAATAGATTAAATAGTCTCAATAAAATCTTTGATTTGTAAATTTAATTTGATACATATGGTTTTATAAATCTCTTAATAGGTCTCTGGCGTTTGGCAATTCAACCCCATTTTGTTTGGCAGCTATAATCTCTTTAAAGCCTTCTATTAAGTCATCTCCTACATTTACATCATCGTCATCAATATACTCAGAATTTGCTAAGTCAAAAGTAATCGTTAAGCGTTGGTATGGATTTAAGTTATATTGCTCTTTTAAAACAGTGAATAAATCACTGACTCTAATATTTTGAATTGTAACTGGCATTTTTAATATCCTTAATAATTATTTGTATTCCACCCGGCTTAATTCTGATTTTAATATTTACCTATTCAAACTATTCCAAAATATGTTTCATAATATGCCCAAGCTCTGGAAAAATCAGGTCGCTGCAGGCAAGTTTACAGGCATTAAGGCTGCCCGGCATACAAAATACTACTGTTTTTCCGATTATGCCTGCTGTTGCTCTTGACATAATAGCCGCTGAATCGATCTCCTCAAAGCTTAACTGTGCAAACAGAACTCCAAATGAGGTTAAAGTCTTGTCAAACATAGGAGATACAGCTTCAATGGTCACATCTTTCGGGCTGATGCCTGTGCCTCCTGACATAAGTATTGCATCAGGAGATATCTTTTCAACAACATGCCCGATCATTGATTGAATAGCATCAATATCATCTGTTACCACATGGTGGACAACAGGCTCGTGTCCCTCTTTTTTTATCTGCTGTTTAATCCACGCCCCGCTCTTATCTTCAGCTATTCCTCTTGTTGTGGATACTGAAATTATCGCAATCTTTAAATTGGTCGGCGTGTGCTGTTTATGCGGAACTATTCCCATTATATTTAGATTCCTTTTAATGTGAATTGTGGGTTTAAATTTACTAACAATAAACAATTGTCCTTACCAGAAAAGCTACTCTTCTTGTTCAATAAAAACACTATCTTTGCCGTCACACTCAACTAACGAGACATTTACAGTCTCAGCGTGCCTTGTATCAACAGATACGCCTCTGTAATCAGCTTGAATTGGAAGCTCTCTGTGTCCTCTATCAACCAAGACGGCAAGCTCAATCTTTGATGGTCTTCCAAAATCCATCAACGCCTCAAGTGCAGCTCTTATAGTTCTTCCTGTAAAGAGCACATCATCAACAAGAATGATTTTTTTATTATCCACTGAAAACGAAATTTTTGACGGTCTGACAATAGGCTGATAGCTTATTTTTGTCCAGTCATCTCTATAGAGATTAATATCCATTGCCCCTACAGGGACAATCTCTCCCTCTATCTGCTCTATCTTCTTTTGAATTCTCTTTGCAATAAAGTCCCCGCGTGTAATAATTCCTGCAAGAGCAAGGTTTTTCACGCCTTTGTGGGATTCTATAATCTCATAGGACATTCTGGTAAGTGCCCTTTCCATATCCTCAGCATCAAAAATAATTTTCTGTGTCATTCATCACACTCCATACTCAGCAGGATTTGTGTTAAAAATATCAATATTTATAGCCTATACAGTTATTCTAAGTTTACTCGTCAGCCGTGCTATTTATCGCTCGGTTATAACG
Organism: uncultured Desulfobacterales bacterium; assembly: GCA_964539635.1. Classification (GTDB taxonomy): domain Bacteria; phylum Desulfobacterota; class Desulfobacteria; order Desulfobacterales; family Desulfobacteraceae; genus Desulfamplus. The sequence continues at coordinate 1,762 of CAZIJN010000025.1, forward strand.
AATGATCATAAGACAATTTCAAAATTTAGAACCAGTGTGCCTTAAATCCGTGTCCCTTAATAGATTAATATCTATCTATACCTTTCTTATTATTTAGAAACAGTTAGCACTTTTTTGTTTAAGGGGCAACATTGATCGGAGATTTTTTATTTTACACCATTATTTTCGCAAGACATGCGATAATTACAAAAAAATGTGTCGATAAAAGTTGGCATGGCAAATTTTTTGCTTGATTTTTTGACTATCTTTCTTATATCCATTGTCTGCATTAATTATTAGATATTATCTATTGCCGTTAAACATAAAATCTGAGGAGATTTTTTCATGCCAACATTAGAAGAGAGAGAAGCAGAAAGCCCTGCAGAGTTGAAAAAAAGATTAAAGGCAAGAACAAAAGACTTTGGTATTAATTGTGCCCTTGCAGAATATATAGAGATGATGGAGAAGTATCTGCTCACACTTGAGCGGAGAGTAAAGAGAATTGAACGAAGACACAATTATAAAAGCGATGATCTGATCGGCATGGACGGTGAAGAGATTGAGTAATATTTTAGACTCAAACGAACTCAACACCCTTACAATCAAAGGGGCAAGAGAGCACAACCTTAAAAATATTGATGTTGTGCTTCCTAAAAAACGGCTGATTGTATTTACAGGTGTATCTGGTTCGGGCAAGTCAAGCCTTGCATTTGACACAATATTTGCAGAGGGGCAGCGAAGGTATGTTGAATCTCTATCAGCATATGCAAGGCAGTTTATCGGGCAGATGGTAAAGCCTCAATATGACACCATAAGAGGGCTTTCTCCTACAATCTCAATTGAGCAGAAATCTGCGAGTAAAAATCCCCGTTCAACAGTCGGTACAATCACAGAAATTTACGACTATTTAAGGGTATTGTTTGCACGAGTTGGAGAGCAGTTCTGTATTAAATGCGGAAAAGCTGTGGGCAGAGGAGATGCTCAGAGCATGGTATCTCAGATATTGTCGCTGCCGCTGTCTGCAAAGATATTGATTCTTGCTCCTCTTATAGAAAACCGTAAAGGCGAGCATAAAGATATTTTCGATAAGCTCAGAAAAGATGGATTTGCAAGGGTTCGTATTGATGGTGTAGTTCACAACCTTGAAGATATTCAGTCGCTTGCAAAAAATAAGAAGCACGATATTGATGTTGTGGTTGACAGACTTGTTGTAACTGATAGCGATACATTCCGCAATCGTGTGACAGATTCGGTTGAAACATCACTTAAAGTCGGCAATGGTCAGCTTATTGTTCATGTTATGGGTCAAGAGGATATCAGAATGAGCGAAGCCCGTTCATGCTGCGGCATTGCATATCCTGAACTTGAGCCGACTCTGTTTTCATTCAACTCTCCTTTGGGTATGTGCCCTGAATGTAATGGAATCGGCACCTTTCTTTACATGGACCCTGATAAAGTTGTACCAGATAAAAATCTTACAATACGCCAAGGTGCAGTTGTTCCTTGGCGAAACTATTTTCTGCCTAAAAACAGCTCTTTTTATAGAAATCGGAGAGATTCAGATGATAATGACTCTTCTGATGGAGAGCAGAACCAAAGCTCGTGGGGGCTTGGTCAGCTTCTTGCTATGGAAGAGCAGTGGAAGATCGATTTTGACACCCCTTGGAAAGATATGCCGGCAGATCAGAAAGATATTATCCTAAACGGAGCAGATCAGAGAACATTTGTAGTAAACTGGCAGTCTGCTAAAATAAGAGGAGAGTTTGAACATCGGCATGAAGGGATAATCCACACCCTTATGAGGCGGTATAAAAATACTCAATCTGAGTGGCAGAAGAGATATTATACAAGTTTTATGAGCGAACAGCCGTGCACTTCATGTTCTGGCAAAAGGCTGAAACCAGAGGTGCTCTATGTTCGAGTTGGCGGAAAGTCGATAATTGATGTAACAGAGATGAGCATCAGAAACTGCTACGATTTTATCAGCAATCTTAAACTTGAAGGCAATCGGCAGCTTATTGCTTCTGAGCTGATAAAGGAGATATCCGGCAGGCTTGGATTTTTGATAAATGTGGGGCTTGATTATCTATCTCTTGATCGCAAAGGTCCGACACTTTCAGGAGGAGAGTCTCAGCGTATCAGGCTTGCGTCTCAGGTAGGCTCTGAATTGACAGGAGTGCTCTATATTTTAGATGAACCATCAATCGGGCTTCATCAGAGAGATAACAATAAACTTATCAGAACGCTCTGCCATTTACGAGATATCGGCAACTCGCTTATTGTTGTTGAGCATGATGAAGAGACAATGAATCAGGCTGACTGGATCGTTGATATCGGTCCAGGTGCTGGACATTTAGGCGGAGAGATAATTGCCCAAGGCACGCCGGAAGAGATTAAAAAGAATCCTTTTTCATTAACTGGAAAATTTTTAACCGGAGCTGAAAAAATTGAGATTCCAGATAAGCGGAAGATTCCTGCTGAGTTAGATAGCCCTAACGGGTGGATAACCATAAAAAAGGCATCTGAAAACAACCTTCAAAACATTGATGTTAGCATTCCGCTTGGTTTGATGGTTGCAGTTACAGGTGTATCTGGTGCTGGAAAATCAACCCTTATCAATCAGATTCTCTATCCTGCTGTAGCAAGAGAGCTGCACGGATCAACAGTTGAAATTGGAGCACACGAATCTATTACAGGGCTTTCTCAGATAAACAAAATAATCAACATTGACCAAAAACCAATCGGCAGAACCCCGCGGAGCAACCCTGCAACATACACAAAAGTGTTTGATTCAATACGGGAGCTGTTTGCAATGCTGCCTGAATCAAACGCCCGGGGCTACAAAAAGGGTCGTTATTCGTTTAATGTAAAAGGCGGAAGATGTGAATCGTGCAGCGGAGACGGCTATATAAAGGTTGAGATGCACTTTTTAGCTGATATTTTTGTTCCGTGCGAGGTGTGCGGCGGCAAACGGTTTAACAGCTCTACACTTGAGATAAAGTATAAAAACCACTCAATTGCAGATATTCTTGATCTATCTGTTATGCAGGCAAGAGAGCTTTTTGCAAATCACCCGCAGATTACCAATATTCTCAATACGTTAATGGATGTAGGGCTATCCTACATAAAACTTGGTCAGGCAGCAACAACGCTTTCCGGCGGTGAAGCACAGAGAATAAAACTTGCAAAAGAGCTTTCAAGAAGAGATACAGGACAGACACTCTATATTTTAGACGAGCCGACAACAGGGCTTCACTTTCAAGATATCAGATTGCTGTTAAATGTGCTTAAAAGGCTTACAGATGGTGGAAATACAGTCGTTGTAATTGAGCACAATATGGACGTTATAAAAAGTGCTGACTGGATTATTGATCTTGGTCCTGAAGGAGGCAGCAGCGGGGGTAAGATTATAGCACAAGGCTCTCCTGAAGATGTTGCACAATCTAAAGAGAGCTATACTGGATTCTATCTGAATAAGGCTTTAGAAGATCGGAAGTAAATAATAAAAACTATAAGGCAGACCCAATAAAAATTATGAACGCAAAATACTCTTCTGAAGAGATAGAAAAATTTATTGCCATGATTCAAGATATGGCTGAACAGAGTGAAATTATTGCAAATATTCCAGATGATCAGAGAATAGCCCTTTTGTCAGCAGCCGGAAGAGTATCAAGACCTGACAGAAAATATCTTAAGCAGAGACGCAAAGAGTTAAATAAGATTAAGCGGCAGCCCCTAATCACTCAAGAGCGGCAGGCAAGAGCTTCGACCGGTATTAGAAGTGCGCGTGATGTTGATGTGTTTGAAGCTCCTGCTCAGATTACAGCAACCCCCTCTGATGTTGAGAGAACTCTAAACTCACCACGCAACTGCTATATCTGCAAGGCAGAATATACCCGCCTCCACCACTTTTATGATGCCATGTGTCCAGAGTGTGCTGAGTTTAACTATCAGAAGCGTTTTCAGAGCGTCCCTCTTGATGGAAAAGTTGCACTGATTACTGGTTCCCGTCTAAAGATAGGGTATCAGGCAGCTCTTATGATGCTTCGTGCTGGTGCAACAGTAATTGCCACAACACGCTTTCCAGTCGATTCTGCTCTTAGGTACTCAAAAGAGAAAGATTTCAGCGATTGGAAAGATCGCCTGCACATATACGGGCTTGATTTAAGGCATATTCCAAGCGTTGAGATATTTGCAGGATATGTTGAGCACCACTACCACAGGCTTGATATTCTCATTAACAACGCTGCACAGACAGTTAGAAGACCTACTGTTTTTTACGCTCATCTGATGGCAGATGAGCGTCTAAGTTTAGAGCAGATAAAGAGAGAATATGCAGATAATGGAGAGCGTGCAGCAGGGCTTCTTCAAAATTATGAAGAGTGTAAAACAAGATTAGATTCAATAGTTTTGGAGCAGAACTTTAATTTAAATAGATGTTCTGACAGAAGTTCTGAGTTAGTGCTAAACGGCAAACGAGAGCCAGCAAAAAACAGTATCATGCCGTTTAGTGATGGCAAACCAGCAGTCGGCATTAGAGAATCTGCAAATCTATCCCAGATACCATACAGTGTTGATGATTTTCAGGCAGCAGACGAAATATTCCCAAGAGGCAGACTTGATATTGATCTTCAGCAGGTTGATCTGAGAAATACCAACAGTTGGAGGCTTAAACTCGGGGAGATTGAAACATCTGAAATGGTAGAGGTTCAATTGGTAAATGCGGTTGCTCCATTTGTTCTTTGCAACAGATTAATCGATCTGATGAAAAAAGATTATACAGGAGAGAAGCACATTGTAAATGTAACTGCTATGGAGGGTAAATTTCATAGATTTAAGCAGGCATCACGCCACCCACATACAAACATGGCAAAGGCTGCCTTAAACATGATGACACATACTGCTGCTGCTGATCTTTCCAAATACGGTATATATATTAATGCTGTAGATACCGGCTGGGTAACAGATGAAGACCCGGCAGCTCTTGTACGGCATAAGGAGGAGGTTCACGACTTCCAGCCTCCGCTTGATATTGTTGATGGTGCTGCAAGAGTGTGCGATCCCTTTTTTAACGGCATTTTAACCGGTAAACATTGGTGCGGTAAATTTTTAAAGGATTATAAACCCATTGACTGGTAACTGGTACGAACCTGAAAAAACCTCTGAGTGGTTCAGGCGTCTCTTCTCTTTTTCAAATCTTTTGATATTGTCCGTAGTGGCAACTTTAACCATATCAGAGTTAAGATTTGACTGGTGCGAGGTGATGATCGGACGATATCTTGCATCTTTAAACAACTCCCGTCCCGAAACCGGTGCTATATGGAAAGCTGGTGAACAGAGTTCTCGTGCACATACATTTCTTAAAAATATCATTGAAGAGCGGCAGAATTCAGCTCGATACGCTCAAGAGGCAACATCATTTGCAGAGCTTGCATCTGGCATTCTTCCCGGACAATGGGCAAATATCGATAAAGAGCACTTTAAACGGCTCTATCTCTCTATTCCAGCTTCTGCAGCTTCAGAACTTATACCGCCGGCAGAGTTAATCTGGTTATTTGGCGGCGGCACTGTTACCCGGATATTTTGTGAAGGCAAACCTTATGGACTTGAGATATTTCTTCTCAACTCGTCTAATCGTGCTTTGCGTCAGATAACGTTGAACAGAAGCAAAATGGAAAAAATCGAGAAAAATGAGGCTCCATTTAAAGGCACTCTTGAACAGATTCCAGAGTTTAAAGGAAGAATCTACTCTGCAGAGCGTTTTTTTAAAGCACTTTTAGAGCTGCCTCAAGATATCGTTCTTGATCTGATAACAACCCCTCAAAAACTTATCAGCCAACAGGGAACACTTATAAAAGCTGGAATTTGGAATGAGGCTGCATCTGGCTATATAAAACTTGGTTTTGAATTTAACGATAAAGGAAAACATGTAGTTCTGTTCATCAGAGCAAGAGAGTGGGCAGTGTGGCGGTTAAGCAGTAATCTTACAGAAGGGCGGACATATTGAAATTTACTACTATCCTTATCCGTTTATCGAGATTTATATTCTATAGCTCACTGGCGTTGGGAAGTTTAGGGGTACTGTTCGTATCTATTGCTATTATCTCTGCGGCAAAGGATCTGCCGAAAATTCCAGAACCTTTAAGCAGAATCATTGAAACGCCTAAGACAGAAATTTTCGCATCTACCGGCGAGAGACTTATCACACTCGGAGGAAGAGAACCAGTTCCGCTTTCCCGCGTCTCTCCTGATTTTATAAATGCTGTGCTTGCAGTTGAAGATCATATGTTCTGGGAGCATCGAGGCGTAAATAAACTTAGAACCTTAAAGGCACTTTTTATAACCCTGACTCATGGAGGCTCAAGGATTGAAGGTGCATCAACCATTACCCAGCAGCTTGCAAAAAATCTCTTTTTCAGCTTTGAGCGGACATATCTGAGAAAATTTAAAGAGATGCTCGTTGCATTCCAGATTGAGTATAGCTGCACAAAAGAGGAGATTCTCCACGCCTATATAAACCAGATAGCATTTGGTGCAGGTGCTCAGGGTGTTGAAAAGGCAGCCCAAGTTTTTTTCGGCAAATCAGCAGCAGATCTGACTCTTGGAGAGGCTGCACTTTTAGCAGGACTTCCAAAATCTCCCACAAATTATAATCCATACAGAAACTACGACAGAGCACTTAAACGCCGTGAGGTGGTTATAGCTCGAATGAAAGGTGCAGGCTATATTACGGCAAAAGAGGCAGCAGATGCTCTTAAGGTTCGTCCGGTTCTCCATTCAGAACATGCTGATGCAAGAACTGGAAGCTATTTTTTAGATGCTCTCATAAGCCAGTTGATAGAGCGTTATGGAAACGATGTTGTATTTCACGGTGGAATCAAGGTTACAGCCACAGTTGATTCAAATCTACAGTATGCAGGGGATCAGGCTCTTAAAAACGGGCTTACCCGTCTTGACGCTCTTATGGGGCTTGAACCTGATGCAGAGCCTCGACCACAAGGTGCGTTAGTGGCTATTGATCCAGCATCAGGTGCAGTTAAAGCGATGATAGGCGGCAGAGACTACTACAACAGCGAATACAACCGTGCTATTAACAGCCGCAGACAGCCCGGTTCAGCTTTTAAGCCGTTTTTGTACTATACAGCCCTTTATAAACTTAACTACAGCGGTGCTACAACAATGGTTGACAGCCCAATTGCAATTCCTGTTAAAGGTTCATCAACATGGGAACCGCGCAACTTTGAAAACAGTTACAGAGGGCGAATGGTTCTTAAACAGGCTCTTACAGATTCAGTAAACACAATTGCAGCCCGTCTTGTGGAACAGACCGGACCAAAAGCTGTTACTGACACGGCAAGACTTTGCGGCATTACAAGCAAGTTAGAAGATGTCTATTCTGTAGCTCTCGGCACATCAGTTGTTACGCCTTTTGAGATGGCATCTGCCTTCTCTACTTTTGCATCAGGCGGCGTAAGACACGAACCATTCATGATTTGGAGGGTAGAAGACCCATTTGGCAGAGTTATTTATGAACATTTAGTAAGGGGTAGAAAGGTTCTTGACCCTGAAACAACATATCAAGTTGTTGATATGCTTAAATCAGTAATTGATACTGGTTCAGGCAGAAACATAAGGGCTATGGGATTTACAAGACCAGCCGCAGGCAAAACAGGGACAACAGACTCGTATAATGATGCGTGGTTTGCAGGATTTACCCCGAGCCTCTGTACAGCAATATGGACAGGATTTGATAGAGAGAGAAAACTTAAAGTATCAAGCCAGCCCGGCATTACAGGCGGAAAAATTGCAACTACTATATGGGCAGAGTTTATGAATGAGGCTATGAAAAACGAACCTCCAAGAGATTTTACAATTCCTGATGGTATCCGTTTTGAGCAAGCTGATCCTGTATCTGGCTGCAAAGCGTTTAGCAGCAGAGCAATCACTATTCCTCTTAAAAAGAGCCAGACTCTTTGCCAGACACCTTAAATATTAGGATTACCTCTTAAAATGCTCTATTTTTTCAGAAATATCTCAATAAGGCTTTGCATAGCAGTCGCAATATCTATACCTGCCGCATTTCTTTTGCTGCCGACAATACAGAGAGTTATGCCTAATTTAGGTGCAACTCTATTTTGTATCGCTTTTATATGTGCTCTATTTATACTAACTGGTTATATCATGAATATTGCCGGAGAACGCTCTATTCAACGGTATATCACTGAGGCAAAAACTTGGGAGAGAGACGGCGTTTTTCATAAAAGCGAAGCGTGCTACCTTAAAGCACTTGAGATATTTGACTCTTATCTTTTAACGATTCTAACCGCTAAAAAAATAGCTTTGCAATTAACTGGTGCTATTGCCCGATTCTCTTTAACATCAGGATGGCACAACAGCCATTTTGATAGAGCTACAATATTCTTTCTCTTAAAAAATCCAAATGAAACAGAGGTTGCCTACCTTTGGCTTAAAAAAGTTTTAAAGACAAAATTTTCAAATGAACGTAAAAGCAGAAATCGTTTATTGCACGCGAAAAGCCAGTTATTATCAAGTGAAGAGGAGAATCTTATCACACTGATTGCAGAGATGGAGCCGTTAAGCCCAAAATTTGTCCCTCTGCTTGCTGAGATTTTCACCCAGACAGCAAGAGCTGATTTTGCTGCAAAACGAATTTTTGCAATTATGCAGAGAAGTTTTAATAATGAGTGTTTAGATGAGAGTTATAAACCACAAGAGATTGAAACTGCAGAAGAGTTATCAGCTAAAGAAGACTCCTCAAACTTTTCAATAGAGCTGCCCGAACAGAAGCCTTTATCAGCATTAAAATATTCAGATGAGCTGATATCAGACACAGAACCGCTCATATCATCAGAACACTCCATATCTAAATCAATCTCTAAAATAGAAGATGCTGAACAATTTAGAGCACTTTCTGATGAATCATCGTTTATGCGTCAATATCAGGCGAATCGTCCGTTCTCGTCAGGAAGAAAGATAAGACGCAATATAAAAGGGGTAAAAAAGCCGTCATCTATCTTTTCGTTGTTTGGTAAATTGACAAGCCGATCTAATTCAGATTCGGCATCTTCATCTATTTTGTCGGTTGCTGCTAAAGTTAGTGTGGTTATAGTTTCGCTTCCGATGAATATTGTCTCGGCTCTTATTGATATAGTTAAATATATTGGGCTGGCATCTGTAAGCTCATTTAGAAATATTAACCGTGCTGTGTTGTTGCGTCCAGAGCTTGGTAAAAATATCAGACGGCTGATGCTGCTCGCTGTAACAACAGGCATAATTTTATTTTTAGTTAATACTGTCGCTCATCTTTTTCACACTCCAGAACCGCCTCCGCCCTCAACTGCAAAGGTTGAGACAGAAGATACGGAGGTTCAGGTTGTCCCTCAGAAGAGATTTACAATTCAGGTTGCAGCCTATTTAGTAAAATCTCATGCAGAGCAATATCTATCAAATCTTGCAAAAAAAGGGGTTAAAGAAGGTGCGATTGCAGCGGTAGAAGGCGGCGGAAAAACGTGGTATCTGATAAGAGTCGGCAAATATGAGACAAAAGAGATTGCCACAGATTACGGCAATCAACTAAAATCACAAGGCATTGTGAATGACTTTTTTGTTGATAACAGCAGTAGATAGAATGCTTATTTTGACTGCGGATTTTCAATATAGAGCGGAAGAAAAACCATAAAAGAGCTTCCAATACCGATTTCACTGCTTATGCCAATCATGCCTCCCCATGACCTAACTATTCCTAATACTACTGCCAACCCCAAACCTCGTCCTGTGAATTTAGTTGTAAAAAAAGGATCAGCAATTTCATAGATATCTTTTTTAGGGATTCCACACCCTGTATCAGTAACTTCTAAACACGCATATCTATCTAATAACGGCTTAGAATCTACAGGTAAAATATGCAATTTTAAAATATCAGAGGCTGATATTATTTTTGTATTTAAACAGATTACACCTTTATTTTGACCAATGCTTTCATAGGCGTTGCTGATAAGGTTGGTCAAAACCTCTTTCATCTGACCAGCATTTGCATTGACAATAAGTTCATCATCAGTCAGGTTTGTCTCTATGGCTATATCACTATGCACTGAATCTCTAAAGTTTGATAAACTGGTTCTACAAAATTCTGATATATCAATTGGTTGAGATTTAGTAAAATTGTGCCCGAGATATGTAAGCATAGCTCCGCTCACATCTGCACAGCGATACGTTCCATTAATTGCTTCAACAATATTATAGCGTAGAACCGAATCTTCAGGAATAGATTCTAACGCCAATTCTAAATTGCCGCTCACAATGTAAAGATAGTTATTAAATAGATGGGCAATTCCTGCAGCCATATAACCAAGACTCTCATTTTTTTGGAGCTGTCTGATTTGAGACTCTGCCTCTTTATATTCAGTAATATTTTGAGCAGAACCCACTGTTCCTATCATTACTCCATTTTCATCTATAAACGGAGCTTTATGCACATCTAAAAACATGAATTTTCCCTGCACATTGCCATATTCATCAAACTGCATGGGTTTTCCGGCATCCATTGTAATCTGATCCGTATCTCTGCAAATCTCGCCAAAAGTATGCCATTTGGGATTATCAGGATACCTTGAACGCTCACGCTGTGCAAAAAATATGTCTGTTTTACCTATAGGCTCATCAGTATCTACAGCACTCAGCAAATCGCTGCAAACGGCTTTATTAACAAAAATATAACGCTTTTGAAGGTCTTTAGCCCAGATCATGGTAGGCATGTTATCGCACATAAGCCTGAGCATTCTTGAAATATTACGGTATGTTATTTCGCTCTCTTTAAGTCTTGCCTCTTCTATTTTACTATCAGATACAATCTGCTCTAAATCTTTAATCTTTTGTTCTAACTCTTCGTAAGTCAAACGATTACTCATAACCATTAATTTCCTATTAGTTGTTTTTACTTTAAGGAGCTTCTGTACTAAAAACGTTTCTCGTATTTAGAGCAAAATCATCAATATACTGAGGCAGATAGATGTTAAAAGTTGTACCTTTGCCCGGCTCACTGTAAACATTTACAAATCCCTTGTTCTGTTTGACAATTCCATAAATTGTTGCCAAACCAAGCCCTGTGCCTCTGCCAAGCTCTTTTGTTGTAAAAAATGGATCGAATATTTTTGTAAGAGTCTTCTTTTCTATACCGCAGCCATCATCACTTACACTCAGACGGACATAATTACCCGGAAACGACTCTACCTGTTCAGAATAATAACTTTCATCAAATGATATATTTTCTGTCTTAATGGTCACTCTTCCGATATTATCTAATTTATCCCGTTCATTGATTGCATCTTTAGCATTTACGCATAAGTTGGCTAATATCTGGTCAATTTGAGATGGATCAACCTTTATCTTCCACAGCTCTTTTTCCTTATGCCAAACAAGCTCAATATTCTCTCCAATCAACCGTTTCAACATTTTAAGCATACTATCTAAAGTCTCGTTCAGATCAATTACTTTAGGCTCTACTGTCTGTTGACGGGCAAATGCCAAAAGCTGGCGGGTGAGATCAGCAGATCGGGTAGCAGCCATCTTGATTTCAGCGAGCGATTGATATAGTTCACTGTCAATTTCAACGCTGTCCATAGCTATCTCAGCATTACCCATTATAACCATCAGCATGTTGTTAAAATCGTGGGCAACTCCGCCTGCAAGTCTTCCTATTGACTCCATCTTTTGTGAATGGTTTAACTGTTCCTGAAGTATAATATTCTCCTGCTCTGCCTTTTTGCGAAATCTTATCTCTTCAGCGAGTTTACGATTCCAAAAGAGCAGTGTCAGAACAACTACCATAAATATAGCAGCAAACTGCCAGAACAGTTTATAATTAAATCCATGTTCATAACGCACAGGCAGCCATCGTCTGTAAATTTCATTACGTTCTGTTTCGGAAATTGATTCTAATGCCTTTTGAAGGATTCCGGCAAAAACTGCCCAATCTTTTCTGACAGCCATACACTGTGCATTTAGATAAGGAGTGTTTCCAGCAATTTTGATATTTGAAATCTGCATTTTTGCCTGATAATCGCCGATAATCAGCAGATTATCAATATAGCCGAACACTTCGCCTCTTTGCAGCTTTCTAAGACCTTCAAGGGCTGTTTTAACTTTTACCATGTTAATCTCTGGATAATCTTTAGGTATCCAGTCAACAATGGCGTAACCTTCTACAACAGCAATATCTTTACCTGAAAGCTCTCGTAAATCGGCGATATAGCTCACCTCAGACTGTGCAGCAATCACAATGGGAATGTTCATATAAGGCTTGGTAAACGACCAAAATTCAAGGCGTTGGGGAGTTACTGCCACGCTTGTGGTCATGTCAATCTCCCAATTTCGCAGTTTTTTATATGACTCTGCCCAGCTAAGATTCTCAATCCGTTTGAACTTCATGCCCAATCTCTGTTCCACAAGTTCCAAATAATCTACGCTCATACCGCACTGTTTGCCATTTTCATCAACAAATTCTACAGGAGACCAGCCCTGATCAAGTGCAACGCTGATTACAGGATGCTCTTGCAACCATATGCGTTCATTTTCAGAAAGCGTATTAAGAAATTTTTTTGAAATGTTTGTGTATATTTTGTCAGATTGCCCACCTTCTGAAGAGACTGCAAAAAGAAAATTGATCATCAACAGACTAAACAACACATAAGCCCAAAGAGTAACATATTTTCTATTGCAACCCATTTATCAGTCTCCATTAGTATTTTCATAAATGATTTTTTAAAAATATATCAGGTTTATCTTTTTATTAACAAGCTGATTCACGAGAATAGGCATTTTTTTTATTTGCAGGATAGCATTTGTAGTCTTTTAAATAGATTAGTTTCAATCCACGCCCCCGTGTGAGAGGGCGACGGTCAATCTGCTACTGATTTTGTCGCAACTCTTGTTTCAATCCACGCCCCCGTGTGAGAGGGCGACCTTTCCGGCGGTGCAGTTGATGAGTGGATGCAGGGTTTCAATCCACGCCCCCGTGTGAGAGGGCGACATATAAAACTACAACATTCACAACAAAAACAGTGTTTCAATCCACGCCCCCGTGTGAGAGGGCGACGATATCGACAATCCATATATTGACGATATCTACTGTTTCAATCCACGCCCCCGTGTGAGAGGGCGACACTATAAATGGATATTCATAGACTCCCTTACTGTTTCAATCCACGCCCCCGTGTGAGAGGGCGACTGAAGAAGACCCAACAGGTGCTTATGAGCCAAAGTTTCAATCCACGCCCCCGTGTGAGAGGGCGACTATAATTAGAGAATATCGGCGGATTAACAACATGTTTCAATCCACGCCCCCGTGTGAGAGGGCGACTTTTTAAGTCCGCCTATTATGATCCAATTGAACGGTTTCAATCCACGCCCCCGTGTGAGAGGGCGACAGTGATAAAGCCCTGTTTCTGGCAAGACAACTCAGTTTCAATCCACGCCCCCGTGTGAGAGGGCGACGACAGCACAGAAAAATTCAGACGGGGTTGATGTTTCAATCCACGCCCCCGTGTGAGAGGGCGACTTTGCAAAGCATTTTAATATCAACATAGATATGGTTTCAATCCACGCCCCCGTGTGAGAGGGCGACATTCCATTTTGCAAGCCTGTTTCTAAAACAGTTTCAATCCACGCCCCCGTGTGAGAGGGCGACAATACTGTTTCCAGCAGGTTTGACATATCCTGCCTGTTTCAATCCACGCCCCCGTGTGAGAGGGCGACTATTACTATGATAATAGCGGAGCAGAAATAGCTGTTTCAATCCACGCCCCCGTGTGAGAGGGCGACTTCTAAAATTGCCCGATAAAATTCAAGCAACTAAAGTTTCAATCCACGCCCCCGTGTGAGAGGGCGACAAGTTTATCAATCAATGATTCTTTATCTAATTGTGTTTCAATCCACGCCCCCGTGTGAGAGGGCGACGTTTCCCTTAATATATTATTCACATACAGAGTTTCAATCCACGCCCCCGTGTGAGAGGGCGACAGTATTTTACAAGAGATTCAGGACAATTTTTCTGGTTTCAATCCACGCCCCCGTGTGAGAGGGCGACGCTAATTGCATTGGATTAAAAAAGTCTGGTTCCTGTTTCAATCCACGCCCCCGTGTGAGAGGGCGACACTTTATGAGATAGAAGCAATCCGCCTATCCAAAGTTTCAATCCACGCCCCCGTGTGAGAGGGCGACTGTGTCATCATGTTTAAGGCAGCCTTTGCCGTTTCAATCCACGCCCCCGTGTGAGAGGGCGACTTGCTCCTTAAGCTGCATCTTAGGCATCAATCTGGTTTCAATCCACGCCCCCGTGTGAGAGGGCGACCTCGTATTGTCAATATACAAACGGATAGAACCAGTTTCAATCCACGCCCCCGTGTGAGAGGGCGACTTGTCGATAATATCCAATCCGCCTTCTTCCTCTTTGTTTCAATCCACGCCCCCGTGTGAGAGGGCGACGATATCATGTTCTGATGACATGCAATACTGCTTGGTTTCAATCCACGCCCCCGTGTGAGAGGGCGACTGTCATAATGACAACCCGCTAATATCACAGCAGAATAAAAACTAAAATAGCGAATATTTCTACTTGCCAAGTAATCTTTGAACCGCGATTTTTATATCAGTGTAATAATTCTATTATTACACTAACTTACTCTTCTTGCGAACTTAATAAAAACAAATAAGCATATTTATGAATAATATCAAAGCATTACTATCTTTTTGTTAAAAACAGCTTATAGTTCGCAAACAAATTCTAATGGTTTAAATCATTAACAAACCTTCCATATCCACTGCTTTTTTTGCTCCTATATGCTCAACCCTCCTTTTCCAGTTAGAACCAAGAAAATAAAATCTTAAGCTATCCATTTCAGGATCAATTTCGTCAATAAGGCGTTGCCTGAAAATAGTCCATTGTGCAGGATCAACAAGGCACTCAAACACAGAATATTGAACACGTTGCCCATAATCTTTACATGCCTTAGCAACTCGTCTTAATCTTTTCTGACCGTTTTCCCCGATTGCTACATCATAACTTACAAGCACAAGCAAAATTAGCCTCCTATTTCCAGATAAATGGCGGATATCCATCAATATCGCCTCTGATATACCTTGCAAGTAAAAGAGCTTGAAGATGAAATAGGTTTCCTACTTGTATTTTTTCGTTTATAAATGGGTGTATTATTTCATCTTTTTTTCTTGCCTGATATGCGGTTAAAACTATTTTTCTTGTTTCATCATTCATCAAGACAGCTCCAGACTCCTTTTGCTCAAATCCATCTTTTTTTATCTGACGAAGATTAACCAATGACAACGCAAGCCGATCTGCTATGAACGGTCTAAACTCTTCCATCAAATCAAGAGCGAGTCCATATCGTCCGGGTCTATCTCTATGAAGAAAACCAACTGCTGGATCAAGCCCTACAGATTCAAGTGCTGCTCTCACATCATGCGAAAGAATCGTGTAAAGATAGGATAAAAGGCAGTTCATATTATCAAGCGGGGGTCTTCTATTCCTGCCGTTTAAGAAAAAATTATCTTTCTGAGCAACAATAAGATTATCAAATACACCAAAATATTGATGAGCTGCATCTCCTTCAATTCCTCTAACTCTTTCTAATGCAATATCGAGAGAAAGCTCTTTTTTGATATATTGAAACAACCTTTCAGATACTGATTTCACCGAATCTACATCAATCTTATCTTTATGGTCACGTAATGCCCGATCCAGAACTGTTCTACAGTTGGCAAGTTTTGCAATTACACATGATGATGCAATTTTTGCAGAAACTTCAAGATCATCAGCCATTCTAAATTGCTGCCTTCTAAGCAGAACATTTCCTGACACTGTTCCTCTAACTGATGCTAAAAATCTGCCATCTTCGGTCAAGAAACTTATAGAGACATCGTTTTCAGCACAAAAAGCCATCAAATAAGGGCTGCAGGAAACCTGTCCAAAACAGATGATGCCGGCAACTGTATGCACAGGAATTCTCATCATAACTTTATCTTCAACCTTAATTGCAATGGTCAATCCATCTTTAAACAGATATGCCCCTTGAGTAGTAACAAATAGAGTATTTAAAAATTTTTTCATATTTTTTCAGTTTATTTCATAATATGGTTGTATGGTTTCATAAAAATTCTTCTTCTTTGGAGATTATCTTTTCTAACCAGACTGACACGCTTATATCTTTTATTTTTGAACCACGCCCTTTTGAAGAACTTGATAACGCTTTTGGAATACATACATCAATAAAAGAGCAAGTATCACATTTTTTTGAATATTCAGGTTTTGGTGTGTTTCCCTGCCTAAACATTTCATGCAGTTCTTTTGCAGCTTTTAATGTCTCTTCTCTTAATGAATCGGTAAACTCTACATCTTCACGCCGTTTTGTCTTTCCATAAAAAAGAGAGCCTTTTTCAACTTTAACTTTAGTCATCTCTTCAAGACATATTGCCTGAGCACATAACTGAACTTTATCGCAATTATCTTTTTTTGATTTTCCCCGTTTATACTCAACTGGATATGGTATCCATTTTGTATTCTGTTTATAAAACTCTACAACATCAGCCTTGCCTGTAACGCCAAGCAAACTTGATTTAATGGGTAGGCTGTATTCAATACGAACCTTTCCTTTTTCGCTGCTATCCCCACGATCAACCCTCTCATGTATTATGCGACCTTCTGCTGTAAGTTTATTTTCCAACCATAACTGTTCAACGTGTATTAAAGCACATTGTCGTTTACAAAACACAATATGTTGAAGTGCTGATAAAGGGAGGTATTCATCTTCATTATATTCTGGCATAAGTCATATTTTTTCCTCAATGGTAACTCCTTTTGGCAGCTTATCACGGTCAATCGAGACATCATAATCTGCCCATTGCCTTGCTGGTGCGTCGAGACTGCCTGCTCTCTTGATTTCCACCAAATCAAAGAGCTTATGAGCTGGAGCGTTTCCAAGTGCAGAATCATGCTTAAAAACAATTAATTTACGCAGATTCATCTCACCTCTTGCAGCAGAGTGGTCATGTTCAAACATATTTTCTATTGCCTCCCAAAGCAGATCAAGATCACTCTGATCAAATCCTGTCTGACTCGCAAGGTGGGAAGAGATAAAACCATGAGCACGGTAAACTCCATAAGGCACTGTAAATTTTCGTCCCATTGTTCTGTTATCACCTTGTTGTTTTTCTGCCTCTTTCTCTGTTGCAACCGCCATACGGGTAATACTATGTTCAAGTGCCACAATGGGTTCAACAGAACGCCCAAAAGTGAACTGAACAGGACCTCTGACCTGTCCACAATTAGGAGCTGATTTGAGGCTAAGCACACCACCAAAAGTACGAATATCAAAAAATCTTTTACACATATAACCCCTGCCTTTTTCCGTTTCTTCTGCTGTAGGCTTTCTTGATTTTACCCCCTTTAAAGAGTCAGTAATAAATTTTTTAACGTTCTTGTCAGGTTCAGCTTCCTTTAAATATTCTTTTATTGCCTTAACATCAGCATCAAAAGCAATAACAAGATTTTGAATATCCTCTGTTTCTCCTTCTTCTATTCTAAGTCCATCAGGTAAATCAAAATCTTCTAATAAACTTAATATATTTTCAGGAATCGGCTTTTTACTCTCCTCACCTAATGCAATATTTAGAGATTGAAAAGCCTCAACATGGGCACGTCCAAGAACTGCTTTTTCCTTTACATAAATATCGTGTTTATTGGGATCGAACTTCTCCTTATCAATAGATATTAAAGTCATGTAATTTCTTATTTTTCGCTTTAAACAAACATCAGTTACCAAGCCCATACCAGTTTCCGGATCAATACGAGGTAAATTTCCAGCATCAGGATCACCGTTTGGATTGCCATCTTTAACATCAAAAATCATTACAAAATCATAGCGATTAGTTACAGGGTTATTATTACTATTTTCTGCTTTGTTCATTATATTTCTCCTTATTTTTTTAGATAGAAACTCTGTTTTTGATGATAGTAGCCGACTGCAAAAGTTGCCTGTTCATTAAGATTAAGATGAGCTGGCATTTTTGGAGGAATCCCGTCCATAATCTCACAAATCTCGTTGTCATAATTTATTTGTTGTCCTCTATTTAACTTTTTGAAATGAGCAGTGTTCATTAAACGGATCAAAGAAGGCAATACTGATGCGGGGCTACTGGAGGCTGCTGAATAGAATCGATCTCGAATAGTAGAATTTAAATTACGGGAACTTGCGTCTTTTTGAATTTTTTCCAATGTAGCAAATAGCCTTCCGAGCCGATAAGAAATACTCTTATTTTCACGATCTAACGACATAAGTAACTCCTTTTCTCTTTTATTATAGAATCTATCTCTTCTAATTTGACGATTAATATACGCTTTTAGAATTGAGGCTCTTATACAATTAACATTGTCAACTGGCTTACCGTTTTTGTTTTTTCTGCTCTGTTCAGCTCTTATTCTGTTTATGCAGCTATTTAAAAGGATCGCTGGATAAGGCAAGCCTTCAATAATTGATCTAACCATATCCCCAGCTAAATTGGGCGGAATTTTGTCATCTTTTTCATTCAATGCAATATTTTGTAAAACCAACCTAAGAGGAAAATAGGCTATATTTCCATCTCTCTGAATTATTTGGAAATCATCAAAATGTTGCTTTATCTTTTCTGCAAAATCTTTAACCGTGCCTCTTTTCCAGAATCTTACAGATATGCGTGCTGCATTTGGCGATAATCCAAGCAGATAAAAATAGTTTTTCTCCTGATCGTTAAATTTACCTGTGTGCAGTGCTTCATATAAAGATTTAACAGCTTTTACAGCCTTATCAGGATCGTCTTGATTTTTTGGTGGATCAAAAAATATGCTAAAATCATTTTCAAAATCAGTCTGTTTTTCTGACCAAAATATAAAAGTTGAGCCACAAAGCAGATATTTATTATTTTCCGATTTAATAAGCTCTTTAAGTGCTGTTGTGTAAGCACTTTCAACGGAAACAGAAATTGGAGCGTTAAAGCCTTTCTCTTTTCCGTAAGAGTCATAACCTGAATTTTTCTGAAACCCTACAAGTTTTGCACCGCTTTTAGCGCCAAAAATAGCAGTTGCTGTATGAAGTTCTGCAATATGACTCTTTTTACCAGTGATGAGACAACAAAGTTGATTTTTATTTTCTGGACGCTCTTGGTTGCTATTCCCTTCAATTTTATTGTTTGTTAAATTTTCCCTTATATATGAGGATATAAACTCCTTTTCTGGAATAATATCTCTATCCCCAGCAATTTTGAACGACATATTACAGCCGCTTATCTTTGCACAATCTTTCCAGTTTTGATGTTCAAAAACTTCATGTTTCTCATCTTTTTCATAAAATTTCAAAACTGCCTGAATTTCAGGTTGATTTTTTACATTATCAGGAAGCTCTTTAATTTTATTTATAAAAGTAGTGTTCTGATTATGAGCCATCTCTCTATCTTTATCACTTTCACTTTTAGGGTGAGCAAGCACATATCCAAAATGATCCCAAAGAAGAAAGGCGGTCTGCCATGAGTTTTTGCCAGACCTCCCAACACTTTTAGGAACTAAAAACGATTTTCCTTTTTTAGTCTTTTTACCATTATCCTCTGTTGAATCTCTTGTATCTTGAAAATCAATAAAGTTTCCTTGAGCATCAATCACAATAATAAATGGAATCTCTTTTCTCTCCATACCTTCAGGAGCGATTACAGACTGTGAATCCGCAGCTTTTCGCAAGTAATATTCATGCAATGCCTGTAAAATCATCTGTAAACCTCCTTGCTGTCCCAATCTGGAACATTAATCACACCGTTTATCATCTCTGGTCTGTAAAATGCTGCTGGAGGCTCTTTAGGGTTGCTTTGAAAATCAAGATCATAAAGCATAAAACCTAAATTCATTGAATGTTGCCAAGGCTCAGGCTCAGATATAAAGTCATGTTCATTAAATAGAGAGTCTGCATCTTCAAACTTTAATTCTGATTTCTCAACAAGCCTAAAATGGCAACTGAACTCTCTGCACCCAAAATATGGCTGGTTGAAACATTGCCCCTTTTTTGCTCTTCGCTCAAACATGGCTAAATATTTTCCTGCTGTTTCATCTTGCCGAATCAGATTTTTCTCATCTGAATCAATAAGGTATTCAGGCAACGGGTTATAAATTTTATTTCGTCTGTCAAGTGGTAGAAACTCAAGATATGCGTGTAATCTGTATCTGACATCTTTTAAAAACAGACCCGCTTTTTGCTGGCGGCTCTCTTCAATAATAATTCCGTTCTTAGAGCGTTCACTCATAAGTGCGCCCACCTCATTTCTACGCACACTTACCCATTTAATCGGATTAATCACCTCTATTTTCCTGATATGCCAGCGTATTGCTGGTTTCCACAAAATCGCCTCAAATATGGCTCTTGCTGCTGATGGTGTTATTACATCATAACTTACCCGCTCCACTTTCATTTCAGGTCGGGTAAAACATGCGTAATCTCCCCAGACATCAAGGCAAAACCATTTTTCCTGTTTATCTTTGCCCAACTGATGACCTCCTTAAACTTTAACAGTTAATGTTTAAAAGTTTAGCAACTGACTATTCCAATCTGCATCCTGCCCCACAACACCAACGCCCTCTTTATATAAAATATGATTATTTTGTATCCATAACCCGTGAAGTTCATCAACCATACCCTGATCTTTATAAAATTTAAAATCATTTTTTGGAACACTTACACTGAATCGTTGCAATTTGCGTAAAAGCCATCTTTCAGTACCAATATTTTTAAGCTGCTCTATCAGTTCAAAAACGTTACTCGATTTTCTATTGTCGTTTTTATTTTCATACCAGACAATGATACTTTGATGGCTGCTATCGTCAATCAGTTTGAAATCTCTTGCAACAGTGCGGAATTGGATTCTCATAGTTTGAGCTTCTTTAGTCAGTTTAGGCAATATATCTTTAGAATCGAAATTATTACAATTTGCATAGAACAGATCAAAATACTTCTGAACTGTTAATGGCAAGAAATCAGGCATTTTGTAACTATCGGTATTAACAATCTCTTTTGTTGTATCCTGCCCTTTGCGTAAAAATCCCTGTGGTGCTGATTTTGGAGGATTGAACACCTTGACCAATCCTAAATTATTCATTTTTCCTTCTCTATTACATCGCCCCGCTGCTTGAGCAATGCTGTCAAGACCTGCTAAAGCACGGTAAACAACAGGAAAATCAATATCAACGCCGGCTTCAACCAATTGTGTGCTTACCACTCTGATTGGTTCTGAATTTGTAAGTTTATTTCTTATAGTTTTTATAATATCGATTCTCTCTTCAGGACACATACCTGCTGAAAGATGAATTGTTCCTTCTGGCATAAGGCTGTGTAACTGACGGCAATCCTTACGGGTATTTACTATGCAGAGCACCTGATCATATCGCTTTAACTCGTCTGAGATATCTTCCCAATCAGAAGATTCATTCAAATTTGGCGGGAATTTCGCTTCTACTCTTTTTAATTGAACAGCAAGTTCTGACGGATTGCTGATAATCTCTTTAACCTCTTCAAAACCTTTTATTGAGTTGCTTGTGCTTCCAATTTTTCCGCAAAGTGCCGGCTGGGTTGCTGTGCATAATACCAGTGTAACATTGAAGTATTTTACCAACGCATTCAGGGTGTTAAGAATCGGTTTCAGATATTCGACAGGTATGGTTTGAGCTTCATCAAGTATAACCACGCTGTTGACAATATTGTGCAGCTTTCGGCAGCCAGAACTTCGGGCTGCAAACAGAGATTCAAAAAGCTGGACGTTTGTTGTTACGATAATAGGGGCATCCCAGTTTTCAGTTGCAAGTTTAGTTTTGCTTGTTTCAGAGTTATCTTCAAAAAAAAAATTACTATGGTGTTCAATTACCTGCTCCTCACCAAATATTTTTTTATACACTTCGGCAGTCTGTTCAATGATGCTGGTAAATGGTATTGCCATTATGATTCGTTTTTTGTTGTATTTTATGGCGTGATCAAGAGCAAATGCCATAGATGAGAGGGTTTTTCCTCCGCCGGTTGGAACAGTGAGCGAAAAAATACCGGATTTGCTATTGGAACTGGTATTGCACTCTGAATCTGAAATAGCAGCTTGCCGGCACTCTTCCAGAACCTGTCTGCGTAAAATATTTACCTGCGTGTTGCTTGTCTGTTTTTTCCTTGTCTCTTCTGCCAGTTCCTCAAGATAGTTATCCAGTAAGGATTTTAATTCATTCAACTCTTTATAACCTCCTCTCAGGCTGCTCTTTTCAGGATTCATAAAGTTTTCTGTGTCTAAGAAATCTGCATCAACAAGACAGGAATAGAGCATACGAAGCCATAGGTGGATAGATTCAGCATCACGAGCAACAGCCGGTGCTGTTTTAGGCATTTTTAGTTTTAAGGGTAAATCTTCAGGAATGTATTCTCTAATTTTGTCAAGTAGCTCTTTTTTCCCAAGCCTTGTGGAAAGCTCGCCTCCAATTCCAGTTTCATTATACCAGTCAGGTAAACCTGCATGATGACCAGTTATCAAATAGGATAATATCCTTCCAATTCCTTTGAATTTTCCTGTAAAAATTTCTTCTGCCAGCAGAGCACCAGCAGTTGAATGGTCAACTTTACGGTAACTCTTAATATTTTCATCAGACTCCTCCCAATCATAATTTTGAGAAATATAACTTTGAAAAGCTGGATTATATTTTCCCAAATCGTGAAGATAACCGGCTAAAGATGCCCAATCACCATTTCCAAAATCATTTGCAAACGTACCGGCAATTGCAGCAACCTGATTTAAATGTTCTTCAAGAGTCTGCCATTTATCCTTTTCTATATTATCCTTACTGTGTGCATAAAATTGTTGAACTAAATTCTTACTCATATTTTCTCCTCTTTAGATTTAATCTAAACTGTAGAGACGACACCGCTGCACCTCTCTACTCTTAATAAAAAAACGTAAAACGCCTTATACCCAAACCAATTTATTAATGATTCATTTAAACTGAAATCAACTAAAATTAACAGTTGACAATGGTATTGCAACTATGTATAGAAACAAAAGTTTTATAAACAGATCAGGCTTAAAATAGTAAAATAGATATATAAGATAACTTCTAAATTAACGGAATTTTTATAACACAATGAATCAGAATTTTTCAGGCAGCTATTATTACTTTAGAAACTACTATTACAGGTGGCTGCCTGTGCTGTTCTGATTTGTACACTCTTATACAATATGAAAAGCCGCAGGTGACAAGCCTGCGGCTTTTTTGTTTTTTAGGGGTATTTTTTTAAACCGCATAAAAAATTTTAAAGAGAGTTGGAAGTTTAGAGAGAGTTACCAATATCAAATTTATCACAAACGTACAATGCCACATAAATGCCACAACAATAGGAGAACAAAAAATGCAAAAAACCTATGATGTAAATGTTGAAAGTTTTATGCCCCTCATAGCACCTGAGGATTTCAAACAACAGCTTCCAATGCCGCCAGAGTCAGAAGAGACAGTTCTTGCCGGAAGAGAGGAGATAAAGCAGATTCTTTCATGTAAAGACAAAAGGCTGATGGTTATTACTGGTCCTTGCTCTGTGCATGATGAAGCTGCAACAATTGATTATGCCCAGAAGCTTTGCAAGCTGCGGAAAAAGGTAAAAGATACTTTTTCAATCATCATGCGTGTATATTTTGAAAAACCACGTACAACAATCGGCTGGAAAGGTATGATAAACGATCCTTACATGGACGACAGCCGTGACGTAATGGAGGGGCTTCGCCGTGCAAGAAAACTGCTTATCAGCGTAACATCTATGGGACTGCCTACAGCAACAGAACTGCTTGATCCGATTATTCCTCAGTTTATTGATGGTCTTATCTGCTGGGCTGCAATTGGTGCAAGAACAAGCGAATCACAGACACATCGTGAGATGTCAAGCGGTCTGTCAATGCCGGTTGGTTTTAAAAACACAACTGATGGAGCGTTGGATACAGCCATAAACTCAATGATTGCAGCAAAATCTCCTCAAAGTTTTCTTGGAATCGATCCTCACGGGAAAGTGTGCGTAGTTAAAACAAAAGGCAATCCATATGCCCACATTGTACTAAGAGGGGGAAAACGTCCAAATTACGATTCAGTAAGCATAAGAGAGGCTGTATCAGCACTTAAAGCTAAAAATCTTTCACAGGCAATTATTATTGACTGCTCACATGCAAACTCAGGGAAAAAATTTCAAGGGCAGGCTGTTGTTTGGGACGATGTTATAAATCAGTATCTTAACGGAACTACGAGTATTAAGGGGCTTATGCTCGAAAGCAACCTTTGCGAAGGCAGTCAGAGCATGTCATGCGGTCCTGAAAATCTCCAGTACGGCGTATCTGTTACTGATGAGTGCATATCATGGGAGACAACAGAAGAGTTGATAATGCAAGGACGAGAAAAAATATTAGAAGCAAGAGCAAAAAAATAGATAAAAAATTCCTTTTATTAAAATTGAGCCTCTATTAATTAAACCAATATGTTAAATAGACAACAGGCAATATTTATATTATAAGAGCTACCCATAACCAGATGAACGACTAACGATTAACTTCTTAGAGACGCACGATTGTGCGTCTCTATTTTTGCACACATTGGTCAACCAAAGGAGGTCTTTTTGAAAAGAGGATATGTTCAGATATACACAGGCAATGGCAAAGGAAAAACTACTGCTGCTCTTGGTCTTGCACTAAGGGCTGCTGGTGCGGGTTTTAAGGTTTTTATTGCTCAATTTCTCAAGCAGGGAGATTACTCTGAAATTAAGGCACTTGCAAAATTTAAAGACCAAATTACAGTTGAGCAGTTTGGGCTTGGACGATTTGTAAAGGGCAAACCATCTCCAGAAGATATTGAAGCCGGCAAAAGAGGATATAACCGGCTGATGGAGATTCTGCAAAAAGGGGAACATGACCTTGTAATTGCAGAAGAGGCAAATGTTGCTGTTATGTGCAATCTATTTTCTGAGCAAGATTTACTCGACCTGATTGATGCAAAACCTGAACAGACAGAGCTTGTTATAACAGGACGAGGAGCAGCTCAGGCGGTAATTGATAAGGCTGATTTAGTAACCGAAATGCACGAGGTAAAACACTACTACACGCAGGGTGTTATGGCACGGGTTGGTATAGAAAAATAGCAACCAGATAATAAATTTTTACTAACCTCTCCATGATAAAAAGATAAAGAATTTACTGTTATGAAAAAAAATATAAAACCTCTTGCAGTATTGGGAACAGGCTCAGATGTCGGCAAAAGCATTGTTGCTGCCGCAATCTGCCGATATATTGCTGATATGGGCATATCAGTTGCTCCGTTTAAGGCACAAAATATGTCGAACAATTCAGGCATCACACCAGAAGGGCTTGAGATGGGGCGGGCACAGATTGTTCAGGCAGAGGCATCTGGCATTGCTCCGCATGTTGATATGAATCCAGTTCTTTTAAAACCTACCGGCGAAAAAGGCTCTCAAGTTGTGCTGAACGGAGTAGCGTTTGAAAACAGCACAGCGTTAAGCTACCATTCACGCAAAGATTACTATTTTAAAGCTGCTTGTGATGCGTTTGACAGGCTCAAACAACGGTTTGAGATGATTGTTCTTGAAGGTGCTGGATCGTGTGCTGAGGTGAATTTGATGCCGTCAGACATTGTAAATTTTAGAATGGCTGAATATGCAGGTGCTGATGTTATTCTTGTTGCTGATATCCACAGAGGCGGAGTTTTTGGGCAAATTGTCGGAACTTTAGAGTGCCTTCCTCAAAAATATCGGGATATGATAAAGGGGTTTATCATAAATAGATTTAGAGGAGATATTGAGCTTTTCAAAGATGGGGTTGAGTGGATAGAAAATAGAACAGGTAAACCAGTTTTCGGGGTTCTGCCTTGGTATAACCACATAAAAATTGATGCTGAAGATTCAGTTGAGATTGAAAAATGCTCATCTTCATCTTCTATTCAAGCAGCAGTTGCAAAAGGAAAACCTTTAATTGCGGTGATTAAACTTAAACATATCTCCAATTTCACAGATTTTCATGCCTTGTCAGAGCCTTCTGATGTAAATTCCGATTCATCTGAAATTGAGGTTCTATTTGTTGATACGCCTCTTGATCTTACAAAATTTCAAGCTGTTATCATTCCCGGATCAAAAAATACACGCTCTGATATTGCATGGCTTAAAACAACCGGCTGGGATAAAAAGATTAAATCATATGCCCAATCAGGCGGACATATTTTAGGAATCTGCGGAGGTTATCAGATTTTAGGCGAATATGTTGACGATCCAGAAGGTTTGGAGGGCGAACCCGGTCAAACAGAGGGGTTGAATCTCCTTCCGGTTCAAACAGTTCTTAAAGCACCAAAGACAACAACTTTAAGCCGATTCTCGTGGGACAATGTGCAAGGTGAAGGTTACGAAATCCACATGGGACAGACAGCCATATCTCCTATTTCCAATTTTATTAAGCCTATGTTTAAAGTGGTTGAGAGAAACCGCAGACAATGTTCTTTCAATGATTCTAAAAATGAATATGACGGCGTAATCTCAGGCAACGTCTGCGGAACATACATGCACGGGCTTTTTGACTCTTGGCAGATCAGACAAAAGTGGCTTTCTCATATTGGAATAAAATCTCTATTTAATCCTGCTGGGTCAAAATCAAATCCAGCATCTGATGGGTCGCCATTAGACAGAATCTCACGTAAAAACAGAGATTACGAGCTATTAAAAGAGCATTTTATAAAATATGTTGATATCAGCAGTTTGGTCGCAGATCGTAGTTTTTAAATTGTAGGGGGCACATCACGCCGAACCCTTTGATGACATTATACGATAATTTGGAATATAGTTTAACTATTATGGACAAAAGCAAAATAACATTTGTAATTGGCGGTTGCAGAAGCGGTAAAAGCAGCCACGCTCTTTATCTTGCTAATGAGATTAAAGGCAGCAGAAAAATTTTTATCGCAACCTCAGTTCCTACAGACAAAGAGATGGACGCACGAGTTGTAAAACATCAAAAAGAGCGGGGAGATGATTGGATTACCGCTGAAGTGCCGGTTGAGATTCCCTCAAAAATTATAGAACTCTCTGAATCATCTGATGTTATTCTTGTTGACTGTCTTACATTGTGGATATCTAACCTGATGTTTAATAATTTTGATGATGATGCAATAGTAAAAATAACTCAAGAGCTTCAAGATACAATTAAGATTATAAATGTGCCGATTTTTTTGGTTGCAAACGAAGTTGGAATGGGTGTTGTGCCGGAAAATGCTTTAGCAAGAAGATTTAGAGATATGGCAGGCATGGTCAATCAAAAAATCGCACAAACAGCAGATAAGGTTATATACACTGTGGCTGGAATTCCCATGATTGTGAAAAACGGGCTTAAAAGCTGATGCAAAAAGGCTTGATTTTAATTTAAGAGAAGCCTTAAAAAAAATTTTAGTAGAGACGCACGGCTGTGCGTCTCTACTTTGCATGTGCATTTAAAAGACGCTCTGTTTATACCCTTTACAGTATAGTTATCTTATAAAACAGTAAAAAATCATCTTAAAGGTTTAGGTGATAGGTAAAGCGAGCTGTATTCTGTAATTTTATAGATGCCTCCGACCTTTTTTACACTTGCCGGTCTTGCACTGTCTGCACCAAGAGTCTCTACAAAAATTTTAATTCTCACCAATCCGTCCCCGCCTGAAGCATAGCTGTAAGGATTAGTAAACATATTAATAACATATGGAGGACCAGCAGGAGTATAGCCGTTGGTTGGAGAAGCTCCGTTAAAATAGACTAACGGAAGGTATGGATAGCTTTTGAGATTATCTTTTAATCTGCTGATACTTGCAGTGTTAATAATCTTTCCGTTGTAGCTTCCTTGATCTGTTGAATCTGATACTAATGGATCGGTGCTGGCAGCACTTAAGCACATTCTTCCTACAACTGCATCTTTCTCATATATTCTCATGGCAAGAATCATCATTGCAATGCCGCCTTGAGGGGTATGTGCTATCTGGCTTTGAAGGTTTAAAAATTCATCAAGAGTGTTCGGCATACTGCTTAAGGTAACTGTTGATGTCGATGCAGCCTCATTGTATTGAGCCTCATCTATAACGCCAGATATCTGGTCTCCAGATGGTTTAGGCAGAAGAGCCATAACCTGATCAATAGTTCCGATTTCTAAAACGCACTGGTTGGAGAGCGGACCAATATAGACAATCTTTGTTTGATAACTACGTACAGCAGCCAAAATGACATTTGTGGCTGTATAATATCTAAAGGAGAGAAAACCATCAACAACTGATTCTGCGTGAGGTGATACAAAATCTGGAAATGTCTGTTCCAACCAGTTGTATATTTTGTTAATATCAACCACCTGCTGGGAAGTCAGAGCACCCTGAGGGGGATTGCTCGTCAGCCAATCATCAATACAGCCGGCATTTACCACTGCTGTCTGTCCAAGAATCATCACAAATACTACGAATTTTACTACAGTTTTCCTTAAAAGCATTGTGAACCTCCTTCAATTGTGTTGTTGTTTGTTAAAACATCTTCTTGAAATCCTCTTCTTCTAAAAATTAACTACATTAACCACATTATTTGGAACAATAAGCCTCCGGGGTTTTACCGGAGGTCTTATAAAAGGCTGCCTATAACGTTTTTACTTTAAATAACTTTTTACTACATAGCGTTCATAACTTCGTCAGGAATATCTGCATTTGAGTAGAATTTCTGGATATCATCGCAATCGTCAAGAGCTTCCATAAATTTTACCATCTGCTCTGCATCTTTTCCCTCAACTCTGGTCTGAGTCTGAGGAATCATTGTTATTTCGGCTGCCTCATATTTAATCTTTGCAGCATCAACAGCAGCTTTTACAGTCTCAAAATCAGCAGGATCAGTTATAATTTCAAAGCAGTCGCCTTCATCTTTAACATCTTCAGCACCAGCTTCAAGTGCTATCTCCATAAGGGTATCTTCAGTCGCATTTGCTTTATCTACAGATATAAGCCCCTTTTTATCAAACATCCAAGATACACAGCCGTCTGTGCCGATATTTCCACCAGCCTTGGTAAAGATAAATCTCACATCTGAAATTGTACGGTTTCTGTTGTCTGTCAAACATTCGACAAGAACTGCAACTCCGCCTGGTCCGTAACCTTCATAGATGATCTCTTCGTAATCAACACCCTCAAGCTCACCTGTTCCCTTTTTGATTGCCCTCTCTAAATTATCTTTGGGCATGTTCTGAGCCTTTGCCTCATTAACTGCCCTTCTAAGCCTTGGGTTGGCTTCTGGGTCTCCACCCCCCATTCTTGCAGCAACTGTAATCTCTTTGATTATTTTGGTAAAGATTTTACCTCTTTTAGCATCTGCCGCCCCTTTTTTGTGCTTAATAGTTGACCACTTACTATGTCCTGACATTAAAAACGCCTCCTTAAAATTTATATTTTACCTTTTCCTATTATATATATCTCTTTGCTTGCCTTTCTACAGCTTTCCGGCTTAAAAACAGCATACTGCTTGAAACTTGCTTTTACACTCTGTTCAAACAGCTTAAAATCAGAGCCTTGAAAAATCTTGCAGACAAAATTTCCTCCAGTTGCAAGCCGCTCACAGGCAACTTTTAAAGCTGCTTCACACAGTTGAAAAGACCTTGCCGTATCAATATCTTTTCTGCCTGTTGTGGCTGGTGCCATATCGCTTAACACAACATCATAACCTTTTTCGATATTTTGGGCAAGTGAGTCATGAAGATCAGACGAGTCATTATCTTGATTAAAATCAAAGATATCGCCCTGAATGGCTGTTGCATTTGAAGGAAGTGGAACAGTTACCTTTTGAAGATCAATTCCAACTGCAACCCCTTGATTTCCACCATTTTTATCTCCGCTTTTTTTATCTGAACTTTGTCCAACTATTTGAGCAGCATAGATAAGCCATGAACCAGGGGCACAGCCTAAGTCAAGAATTTTATTGCCCTTTCTAATTATATTGAACTTTTTTTGTATCTCCATCAGCTTATAAACAGATCGGGCGGGGTAGTTATCATGTTTTGCCTTTTCAGTTAAGTGATCAGCCCACTGCTGTTTTCCTTTTCTAAATCCTTGTGCATCTGCTGTTTTCTTTTTTTTATCAATCTGTTTTGAATCTCTGTTCATTGAAAAAGTATCTCCATAACTTGTTTTAGAGAAGTTACCCCGATAATTGTAATTGCTATCTTCTGCCCTTGAATCTCAATTGATTGGATATCAGGAAGCAGTTTTTTTGTATTCTCAGGCACAACGCAGCGGGTAAATCCCATTTTTAAAGCCTCTTTAACTCTTGCCTCGCCATGGCTTACAGCCCTGATCTCACCAGTCAAGCCGATTTCGCCGATTACAGTTGTCCCTTCTGGAACCGGCATATCAAGAAAACTTGAAGCAAGTGCAACAGCAACTCCCAAATCTGCCGCAGGCTCAACAACTTTCACACCGCCTGCAACATTCATAAAAATATCAAGACCAGATAGGTTTATGCCGAGCCTTTTCTCCATAACTGCTGCAATCAATGCCACACGGTTGGGGTCAAGTCCAAGAACGGTTCTTCTTGCATTTCCAAATCCTGAGCTGCTGGCAAGCCCTTGAATCTCTATTAAAATCGGTCTTGTTCCCTCCATGCTTGCTGTAACCACAGAACCAGGTGCATTTATTGATCTCTCTGCAAGAAATACTGCCGAAGGATTTGGAACCTCTTCTAATCCCTTTTCCTTCATCTCAAAAACGCCGATCTCATTGGTTGAGCCGAATCTATTTTTAACAGCTCTCAATATCCTGAACACATGACTTCTATCCCCTTCAAAGTAGAGTACAGTGTCAACCATATGTTCCATAATTCTTGGTCCGGCAATTGAACCGACTTTGGTAACATGACCGACTAAAAAAAGAGGAATACCAGACTGTTTTGCCATGTTCATAAGTCTTATTGATGCCTCTCTTATCTGTGTAACACTTCCCGGGGTCGAGGCACTCTCTGGATTATAGACAGTCTGTATAGAGTCAATCACCATTACATCAGGTTTTTCAGCATCTGCCATTGCAAGTATTGCATCAAGGTCTGTCTCTGCGGCAACCAGCAGAGATGATGGGATTGAAGAAGATTGTCCTGATGATCGTAACGGATTTGAAGAAGGCTCTAAACCTTGAGATGTACCAGAAGAAGCAAGCCGTTTGCCCCTCATCTTTAGCTGGCGGATCGACTCCTCGCCTGATACATAAAGAGCTTTTTTGCCAGAATCAGCCACACGGGAGAGAACCTGAAGCATTAAGGTTGATTTACCGATACCCGGGTCTCCGCCAATTAACACAAGCGTACCAGCAACAATACCGCCTCCAAGAACGCGATCAAACTCGCCTATTCCAGTAAGAACTCTCGGCTCTTGATCACACTCAATTTCGCTCATTGGAACTGGAGCGGTTCGTGCTCTTGAAAATCGTGCACCTGGAGCTGATGTATCGGTTGGTTTTTCAGCTATTAATGTATCCCATTCACCGCATTCAGGGCATTTGCCCATCCACTGGTATGTCTTGTGATCGCATGACTGGCATCTGAAAATCACTCGATCTTTTTTTTTCAATATAAAACTCCCTTATATTTGCTCTTTTTTACAATATCAGCTCTGATTATGTAACGACCATGCAATAAATCACTCAACGAGAAATGAAAGTCAGTTAGGAGATTTTCTTCATATAAATCGTTTTAAAGTTGATCGTATTATCAAGCATTTATCTTATTTTGAATATCATTAATACGTTCAATCAGAAATTGGGGCACAGGGGCTTTGGTCTGTTTTTTATAATCGTAAGTAACTATAACTGCCTCTCCCTCGGCAGCAAGTTTCTGATGGTTATGGCTTACGAGCAGATGCTTCATTGTAAATCTATCCTCCTTTATAGAGCAGATTTTTGTACCAACAGAGAGCGTATCAGGATAGACAAGCGGAATTCTGAATTTGCACGATATAGATGCAATCACAATACCTATATCTTTTGTGCTGTCTCGCTGAAGAAAATTAACCCGCTCAAAAAAATCGACCCGGGCACTTTCAAAATATTTAAAATATACGGTGTTGCTTACATGAAGTGCTGCATTCATATCACCCCATGCTACTGCTATTTGAATTACAGATGCACAATCTTCAATAAGTTTTTCTGCTTCTGGTTTTAATTGCTGGTACTGGTTGGTATTTTTTATCATTTTTATTTCCTAAGGAGATACAGCATTAACTCTTAAAGCCGTACAAGAGCATGGTCTGTATAAGAATCATGTTATATATTTATAATCCAAAAGAAAACGGGGAGGTATCTGCAGCCGCCGTTCTCTCTTCTTTGTTCGATGGTTAAAAATAGCACAATCTAAAGGCGTATCAATATCTGAAGAGGCAGCCATAATTACTCCTCTATGGCTTAACTGATAAGCCTTTTTTTCACTTAAAAGAAAGTTATCTTTTTGATAGAAAGTTTCAATAATCTCATCTGAAATTTTGAAAATCATATTCTTGGGCAGAAAATGTTTTACAACAAACTGAATCAACTTCTCTAAATATGGCGGATAGAAGAACTCTCCAGCTCTATTTTCACGGGTCATTATCTCAATTGTTTTTCCAAGAGACGAGGCTTTTTTATATACCCGCTCCGCAGTTATTGCTTCAAAGGTATCTGTGATATTCATTAAACGGTAATATTTTATTGTATCTTTATAGATATCATTAATCTTTTTCTGAGCTTCAGGTGTCAGATATTCGTAGAAAGATGTGTAGGTATCATGGGCTATGCTGTAGCTTTGGGGTATATTTTTATTCTCTTTAATATGGTGCATTGCTATAACAAAAGACTCAAAATCAAGATTCGTCTGATTGTTTGAAGTAAGAATATACGATAGAAGAACATGACTTTTCATAATATCATTTTCAAGCTGGGTTAGCCTGCCATTTTTATATATAATCTTTTCCGGAATAAGTGCTTTGCCGCAGTCATGTGCCATACATATGACGCTTAGTTTTTCATAATCTGACTCATCAAAATAATCTAATTCTACAGCCATAATAAGGGAAATCCATGCTGTTTTGAGACTATGCTCAATTGTCTCCCCAACTTCATCTTTTTTAAGTCTGAAGATTTGCTGCTCATTTTCAATCAATTTTTTCAGTGCCGCTGAGGCAGGTATATATTTTTCCTTTGATGTGATGACGTTGTTTGCAAAGTCAAGGTAGGCTCTTACCTGTTGGTAATGTGTCTGAAATGAATTGATAGTTTTCTCTGTCAATGCGTGTGCGATAAAATTTTTAACACTGCCCTGTATAATAGAGACATCTTCCATTCTGATACTTTCTAAGAAATCTTTTTTACTTTTTATAATCTCTCTTAAACTTGCTTCAAGAGCAATTTGTTTCTCATAATCGGTGACACTGAGGTTATTGACCTTAAAATTGATTTTAAGCTCATCAAATACTTTAAGCAGCTCAATCGAGACAGGAGTATTGGAAGAGGCAATAAGATCATTGTCATAGTATGTATTTATAGCAAGCTGCTTTCCAAGAATCGGAGCAAAAAGAGCTTGGTATTTTTCTTTAAATATTCCATTTTCTCTATCTTCAAAAATACTTTCATCAGGGTGTAACCTGCTCAATGGGAAATATAAAACTTGACTTTTATCAGTTTCAGATTCTGGGTTGCTGCTATATCTCAATTTAGATTATTCCCTCCATTTTAAGACAACCTTCCCAATTTTGACACTGCTTAATAAGTCTGATATTAGTGGAACAACAATAATCACGCAATTGTTTTTTTTAACATAAAACCGCTTATGTTATAATTTCCTATATGCGGCACTTTACCTTTTTTAATTAAGGAAAAACAGATGGTTAGTTCAGAATACAATAAAAACAGCTATAAATACGATAGATACAATAAAAGCAATAAACATGACAAAGCCAAAACAACCAAACCAACCAAAGATGAACAGAGAGAAATATATCTAAATCAAGCTGAGATGTTATCAAATAAAGTAAAAAAGCGATATAAACATCTGAGTAAAAGATATGCAAAACAACATATTGATATATTTAGGCTTTACGACTGGGATATCCCTGAAGTCCGTGCAGTTGTTGACTGGTACGCAGGTCATCTTGTGGTTGCAGAGTATGTGAGAAAAAACTCTTCTGATCCTATCTGGCTTCCGATGATGGCGGAGGCAGTTGCACAAGCTCTTGATGTTGATATGCAAAATGTTCATATAAAGCAGCGTCATTCAGGATATCAAGACGGCAGCCGCTATGAGAGAATCGCACAAACAGAGAAAAAAATCGTCATGCGGGAAAGAGATATGAAATTTTACATAAATCTTGATGATTATGTTGACACAGGGCTGTTTTCAGATCACAGAAACACCCGCCAAATGGTTAAAGATTTGGCTAAAGGCAGGCGATTTCTTAACCTTTACTGCTATACAGGCTCTTTTTCATGCTATGCTGCAAAAGGAGGAGCAACGATAACAGTTTCAGTTGACAGATCAGATACAGCCATTCAGTGGGCAAAAGAGAATATGCAGCTAAATGGTCTCTATGTAGATAGCTCTTTTCCGGCAGACAACAACTTGAACGAGAATGAAAAAGATAGTTTATCAGACAACATTGGAGTTATTGATCAGAAAAATATTTTTATAAAAGCCCATACATTTGATTTTCTTCAAAAGGCAAAGAAAAAAGGACAACTGTTTGATATTGCTGTTGTTGATCCTCCATCTTTTTCTACAAGCAGGGATTCAAAACACCATTTTGATATTGCAAATGACCACACTGCCCTACTCAAGGCAGTTATTGATATTATGAGTAAAGATTCAGATTCAGTGATATTTTTCTCAACCAACCATCAAGATTTTAAATTACTTGCTGATGATATTATAGAGTGCTGCAAAGAAGAGAATGAAGATTCAGCGGGAAATAGCGAGCGTATCAGCAGGATAAAAGAGATCAAGGAGATAACATCAATGACAATTCCTGAAGATTATGTAACGCCTAAAAAAAAGATACACCAATGCTGGAAGATTATTGTTTAAGATTTTAACTGTTTTTATGGTATAGCTGTTTAATGGTATATAGGAGATACGTTTAAGAGTGGTTTAAATAGAGGGTAAAAAGAGATATATCTTTTCTATCTACCCTCTTTATTCTATTTTTATCTATTTTGTATGACAGCCGCTACAGGTAGTTGGACCAGAAGTCTTGCCTGATGCCTTATAATCTTTATGGCATTTTATACAGACATCATTCATAACCTGTTTGCCTTTAAGCTCTTTTTTCTCTTTCAGAGTTTTAATAACTCCCATCTCCTGTGCAAACACAGAGTGGCAGATATTGCAATCTTTAAGCTGATCTTGATGCGTCTTATGAGGAAATGAAACTATCCCTTTAGAACCGCCGTCAACTTTAAGTGTCTCTCCGCCCCTATTTTCTGCTGCAATTACAAATGCAGCTCCAAAAATAACCATAGCTGCAATCGCAACTGAAAACTTTATCCTATTTTTTTTCATAAAAACCTCACACGTAATCCTCTCTATTAATAAAAAAAGGAATATATACGTAAAATCGAACTTAATCTAAACTACCAATTTTCTCCAAGCAGTTCAAAATAGCCTGAATGCTTTACACATGCAGGACATTTTTCAGGCACACTCTTTCCTGTATGAATATATCCACAGCCAAGACATCTCCATTTCTTCTCTTCGCTGCGTGCAAATGCTCTATTTTCAGCAATATTTGCAGCAAGTTCGCGGTAGAGCTTCTCATGCTGCCGTTCAGCAACAATAATGGCATCTAAAGTATCTGCTGCTCTTTGGAATCCTTCCTCAACAGCAATCTTTGAAAATCCGGGATACATCTCTGTATGAATATAATGCTCAAGGTCTGCTGCTGAAAGGAGGTTGGCTTGAGTATTCAAAAGCACTCCGGCAGGGAATTTCCAGTTAATCTCAAGCTCTCCGCCATTAAAAAACTTGAAAAAACGTAAAGCATGTTCGCACTCTTGATCTGATGTCTCCTGAAAAATCTTTGAAATCTGGACAAATCCATCATCAAGAGCACGCTGAGAAAAGAATCTGTATCTTGTGCTTGCCTGAGCCTCTGCTGCAAATGCTGTGAGCAGATTCTTTGCTGTCCTGCTCTCTCTAAATTTTACCATCACACAACCTCCTTTATAGATTCTTTTTACTCTTCAATCTCAATCGCCTGAGCACCGCACTCTTTTGCAGCCTGACGCACGATAGCTTCAAGATGTTTGGGAATCACATCAAATTTAACAATAGAGATAAGCTGATCTTCGTCATATTCAAACACTTCAGAACAGAGGTTATTGCAGTTTCTATCTCCCATACACTGTTTTGTAATAGTTACTTTCATCTAAACAATCTCCTTTTTTGTTATGTTACAAACATAATAGATAATTTACCCGATACAACTTTAAAAAAATATCATTTTTACTATTGTCTTAAAAAGACACCTTAACTTTTATATGTCATACACATAACAGTCAAACAGAAAAATTAAAAAATGCAAAAAGAGCACATTTAAATATAATCAGCTCTTTAACTCTTCAATCTGTCCAAAAAAATCAAGAGAGTCTGGATTTTTAAGGGCATCTTTATTCTTAACCTCTTTTCCGTGAATCATGTTTTTGACGGCAAGCTCAACTTTTTTCATGTTAAGGGTGTATGGAATATCAGGCACTTGGATAATTTTTGCAGGAACATGTCGGGGAGAGGCATTCTTACGAATATCATTTCTTATTTTATCTTTCAGCTTGTCATCAAGTTCAAATCCTGGAGCCATAGTAACAAAAAGTATCACTCTCACATCATTATTCCAATTTTGACCAATAACAACGCTGTCTGTAATCTCTTCCATCTGCTCAATGCGTCTGTATATTTCAGCAGTTCCTATTCTGACTCCGCCCGGGTTTAATGTGGCATCAGATCGCCCATACATGATAACTCCGCCCCGCTCTGTAACTTCGATAAAATCGCCGTGTGTCCATATTCCGGGATAGCGGTCAAAATATGCAGCATGATACTTTGAACCATCAGTATCATTCCAAAAATATATCGGCATTGATGGAAATGGTGCTGTACAGACAAGCTCTCCCTGCTGACCCACGACAGGCTGCCCATCTTCATTGTATGCAAAAACTTTCATTGCAAGACCTCGGCACTGAAGCTCTCCTGAATAGACAGGAGCTATTGGGTTTCCAAGTGCAAAACAGCCGTTGAGATCAGAGCCGCCTGAAATTGAGGCAAGCTGCATATCAGATTTAATCTCATCATAGATAAATTCAAAATCCTCTTTTGAAAGAGGCGATCCAGTTGATAAAAGAGCCTTTATTGAAGTAAGATCAAACTGCCTCTTTGGTTTTACGCCTGCATTTTTAAGGGCTGCGATATAACCTGCACTTGTTCCAAATACTGTTATCTTCTCATCTTGTGCCATCTGCCATAGAGCATCAGGTGCAGGGTGGAACGGATTTCCGTCAAACAGAACTAAAGTTGCACCTACGGAAAGAGAACAGACAAGCCAATTCCACATCATCCAGCCGCATGTGGTAAAATAGAATATAGTGTCCTCTTGTTTTAAATCAGTATGAAGCATCAACTCTTTTATCTGGTGCATCAACACTCCGCCGGCACTCTGCACCATACATTTTGGAAGCCCTGTAGTGCCTGACGAATACATAATATAAAGCGGGTGGTCAAATGGAAGCTGCTCAAACTCTATATCATGTGCACGAGACTCTTTAAATTTATCAAAAAGCACTGCATTTGGAATTGATTTAATATATGGGTCTTCTTTTGTGTATGGAATAACCACAACCTTTTCAATAGATGGAAGTTCTTTTATTATGCCTGCAATTTTCTCTAAGCTGTCCATCTGTTTGCCTTTGAAAAAATAGCCGTCAGCAGTGAACAAAATTCTCGGGCGTGTCTGACCAAATCTATCAAGAACACCTTTGATGCCAAAATCTGGAGAGCATGACGACCATACTGCACCAATGCTTGTAGCGGCAAGCATTGCAATAATAGATTCCGGCATGTTGGGAACAAATCCAACCACTCGATCACCCGGCTTTATGCCATGTTTCTTTAATGCCTGAGCAACCCTTGAGACCTCGTTGTAAAGTTCATTATAGGTCAAAGTGCGTCTTATCTGATCTTCTCCTCTAAAAATAAGGGCAGTATTGTCATTTCTAAACCTTAATAAATTTTCTGCAAAATTTAGTTTTGAGCCTTCAAACCACTTTGCACCCGGCATTTTTTGCGGATCATCAATTACCTTGTCAAATGTTTTAGAATAACGAATTTCGGCAAAATCCCACATAAGTTTCCAAAATTGCTCAATATTTTCTACAGACCACTGGTAAAGACCATCATAATCAGAAAAAGATTTACCGTAAGTTTTATTCACAGTCTGCATGAACCGATACATATTTGTCTGCTTAACTCTCTCTTCTGACGGCTTCCACAGGCACTTTGCCATAATTTGACCTCCCTATATAATTACAGTTTTTTATTGAAATCGAGGTTCGTTAATTGCACTTTCTGTAAACTTTGATTCATATTCTCTAATTTTTCAACTCAAATCAAAGTTTACAGAAAGGTTAATAGATATCATCTAATATTATTCATACAGCACAGCTAAAATTGTAGCTTTTCCCTCTTTTGCCTTTATAAGATGCGGTGTTGTGGATAGATAATAAACACTATCTCCAGGACTGAGTTCATAATTTTCATCAGCTATCTGCAACGCTGCAACGCCGTCTAAAACATAGATAAACTCCTCGCCGTCATGCACAGAGACCTCTTTTACAGGATTCTCTTCAAGCTGGACAATAAGAGCCTCCATGTGCCTTCCTTGAACTTCTGGTGCAAGACTCATATATGAATAGAGCTTCTGGCTGCCTTTTTGAGATGTTGAGCGGAATACAGGTTTTCTATCGTTCTTGCGGGTTATAGAGTAGAGCTTTGAACCAACACCAGAAACCAAACGCCCTAACGCACTATCTAAGGCTTTGGACAGTTTCATTACAGTGCCAAGCTGAGGTTTTATAATACCATTTTCAATATCTTCAAGTCTCTCTTTTTCAAACCCTGTAAGATTGGCAAGCTCATCAATTGATATCCCTTTTTTCTCTCTCAACTGCTTAATTCTTATTCCCACATCTTCAACATCAATTTTATCGCCGTTCTCAATATTTCCTGTCAAATCCTCAAAATAGTCCACATTTATATGCGGGGTTTTTTCATCTTTCTGCATTATTCTCTCCTTAATTTATGGGTTATTTACAGTTTCTATTTATCCTAAAAAATACAAATGAATTATGACTATAAACATCTATTTTTGGGCTATTACAAGCATCTCATAATCTTCGGTTGACAACTTATCATTGCGGCTGAACGCTCCGAGTTTTGCACCAAAAATATCAATCTTATTAAAATTAAGGCTCTTTAAAAGCCATGTTATTTCAGATGGAACATAATATCTTTCATTGCATTTAAGCTCTCTTTCGTTTCCAGAATCATCTTTAATAAAAACAGTGTTTTTATCTCTAAATGTCATAAGATCAAACGAGTGATCAGCAAAAGTCGCACCGTCATCTTTTACCTGAGAGCTTAAAAAATCTTTGACAGAGTGAAATAGAGGAAAAAGCCCGTTTAAAGTGGTAAAAATAAATTTTCCGTTTGGCTTTAGAGCATCAGCAGCATTTTTAAGAATCGCAAAATTCATCTCATCAGTCTCCATCAACGAAAAACCGCCCTCGCACAGCATTATCGCTAAATCAAACTCATTAGCAAAATGAGGCTCTCTTGCATCTTTCTGCTCAAACAGAACTTTAAGGTTTGAAAAATTCGATGCCTTCTCTTTTGCCTTATCTAACTGAGATTCTGACAGATCAATTCCCGCAACCTCATATCCTCTTTTAGCAAGCTCAATAGAGTGCCTTCCAGTGCCGCAGCCGATATCAAGTATTTTGACAGCTTTGTTTTTATCAATCTCCTGTTCAATAAAATCACACTCTCCAAGTGTTCCTTGAGTAAACACCTCTTTGTCATATTGAACTGCATAGTTTTCAAATAACTCTTCGTACCACTGTTTCATTTTAAAATATTCCCTTTACAAATTTTATTTTTTATATTTTTCTTTTTCATTATTGTTCTATTTAAACTCCATAACAAATAATCAAATTTCACCCTTATAAGAAGAACTCCATCCAAGCAGTTTTCTCAATTTTTGGCTTGGATTGAATTTAAAAGCAGTAGATTCTCTTCTCTTGCTTAAATAGAAACTTCCTAACCGTTTTTTGTGTTCTGCCTGATTATATGCTTGTCATAACCGCCAACACGCGGATCAAATATCTTTGACCATGCGTATCGTTCGTAATCGCCACTGAAAAAGCTCGCCTGCCCACCCATTTCAACAGATTCTTTATCCATGTCGTCCATGAACTTATAGATAAGTGCAATGGTTATCTGTTCCACTTGGCTTTTAGGGTCAGGCACTTTTCCGACAAGTATATCGCGGGCAGTGTCGATTCTTTTTTTTGTTTCAGTATCAAGCATGGGTTATTTCGATTCGCTATTTTTAAGCTGTCAATTTTATTTGATGAAATGCGTTTATAGCATCTAATTCTGCTTTATCTTCTTTCTGTGCCTTATATAAATCCCATCTAATTTGAAGATTAAGCCAAAAATCAGCGGACATTCCAAAAAATTTAGATAAACGAAGAGCAAGGCTTGGTGTTACGCCGCGTTTTTTATTTACCAACTCATTAATTCGCTGATATGACACATTAATTTTTTTAGCCAATTCTCGTTGAGTAATTTGCATTGGAGTAAGAAACTCCTCTAAAAGCATCTCTCCAGGGTGAGTTGGTTCTCGATTTGTTGGTATGCGTAACATGACTTATTCATATAAAAACTACTTGGTTGAAGATTCTATATTTAAAGAGCATTTATCCATTATTCTTATTATTTGTCAGCCCATTTGTTGGATCGCCTTCAGCGAGCATCTGCTGTAATATATCACGAGATTCAGCCATTGGAATAATACCTTTTATCTCTGCTTCAAGCACTGTAACGCCGTCTTGTTTTGTAATGGTTATAGATGCTTTTGCCCTACCTTTTTTATCTATCTCTATTATTGTCCAATTGCATGTAATTGTTTCACCAACATATACAGGTGCTTTAAATTTAAACTTCATACCAGAGGCTAACCATGCAATCTGCCCGCCGATTTCAGTAATCAGGCTTGCAGTTAAAAGCCCATGACAAATAGGTGCAGAAAAATTCTTAGCTTTAGCAAAACGCTCATCAAAATGGACTGGGTTGTAGTCTCCTGATATTTTTGCAAAAAGAGTAATATCGTCATCTGTAAAGGTGCGTGAGATTTGAAATGTGTCTCCTGCTTGAAGCCCTTCGGCTGCACGTTGTCTAAAACTTGTCATTTATTTATTATACCCTTTTAAATGTTTTTTTTCACAACAACAAAGCCAGTGATGGATAGTTTGTCTGTCTGAACTATCCAGTGAAACGATTGATTATATTTTTTTATTTAAACGGATTTACAATCCTTGTATATATTTCTTCTCTTTTATAAGGTACGAAATCCGTTAGTTTTAGAGGTGATTCAAGAAGTTCTTCAATTAGATCAGATTCTGAATCTTCTATATATTCTGTCAAAAGAATCACTTTCACGTTATTTTTTAATTTTTTTCTAAATTTTTCAGGAATTTCAATCATTCCGTCTTTTATTTAAAAGAAGCTGACCTAATACAAGAAATTCAGCTCCTTCAGCTTCAAGCCTTGTGTCTAATCTTGACATGATACTCTCAAATGAATAGTGATTTTTTGTAATTTACAAATCAGATTCAGGATAATAAGTCTTATCCAAAGCCTGCTCAAAAGTGTATGGACAACTCTGTGGAAAATCAGACTCAAACAGCCCTGTCTCTAAAGCTGCATATTCGATAGCATCAGTGTAAGCATCTGTTATTTTTTCTTCAATTTGATATTTCAGGCTGGGGCTTGTTTTTAAGAGCGATCTAATCTGGCTTCTCTGTTCAATAATTGTACCTTTCCAACTGCTTGAGCGGTGATCTGGCTGAAATTGCCATTTAAGCAGATGAACAAACAGGATTTTGAGTCTGTTCACTAATTCGCGGTGCTGGCTTTTACTCATACCTTCCAACTCCTCAGCAATATTTTCAACATCAATTTCAGACAATCTGCCGCTTCTCAACAGGCTGACATTATGACAAAGCCATGAGTAAAAATCCTGATTATATTCTATTGATAAGTTATTCATAACAATATAAATTTCCATTTCTTTTTTTCGCTCAATTGAAATTAGTATGCAAAAAGCTCTTGCAAACAGTTAATTATTTCGAGTTGAACGTTTTTGGTAATTATGCCAATTCTTTGAATTAATCTGGATTTATCAACAGCTCTTATTTGATCCAATAGTATTAATCCATTTTTGTCTTGGAAATCACATGGGATTCTTGTTGGAAATCTAAACCCCTTGGATGTCATTGGTGCAACAATAACAGTTTTCAATGCAGACATTTCATCGGGGGAAATGACAACACAAGGTCTTGTTTTTTGAATTTCAGAACCTTGAGTTGGGTCTAACTGTACCAGCCAAATATCAAATCTATGAATGTTTTGGTTTACCATTCCCAATCACCTTTACTAACCAATGGTGCTTCTAACCATTCCATATCTTCATTGCTTGATGCTTGGAACTGATGAGCTTTATCAAAATGTTCTTTCCAACCTTCTCTGTGTTTTTTTACTGGCTGAATCAATAGTCCATCGTCAGTTACTATAAATTTCAGTTCTTTATCTCCCAAATGAGCTTGCTCAATAATTGCTTTTGGAATTCGTATGCCTTGAGAATTTCCTATTCTGATTAAAGTTGTCATTCCTACCTCCATGTGGATTATGTAATTACTTTATAGCCACGTATGGATTGATTGTCAAATTGTAATTAAGGAAGCATTGGGGCTAATCAGGTTATTACAAAGCTATCCATGACATATATCACGGATAGCTTTAACAATATTTAAATTCTACCACCCATCAGGCAGTTTTTGATCTGGTTTTTCTCCAAGTTTCTCTTTTAGTTTGGCAAGACCCGGGCGGGCATAGTGCATGTGTCCCTCTTTTAAGGTTCTACCGTTTATCATAGCTTCGCTTCTGAGACGCTGCCGCATTGTTCTCTCTAACTGCTTGCCAAGCCAGAGAACTCTATCCACGTCCCAGCCATGCTCAATACCCATCTCATCAACCTGAACTAAGGTATCTTCAAGACAGATAAGCCCGACATAACGAGGATCATCGTAATAGTATTCGCCAGTTCCCTTGATTGGACGATCATCAAGGAAATTTGCAGGCTGTCCGCCAAGACCGCCAAGCGTTGCTTCAAAGTTTGTGATTCCAGCCTGAAGAGCTGCAAGCACAGAGGCAGAAGCAACCCTTTTTGTCTCGTGGAAATGGGCAATGTGCAGATTAGTATCAGGAAGTGCATCAAGAACCATTGAAAAATAACGGTAAACATCAGGAGCAGATGCACTGCCGTCATGATCTGCATGTTCAACATCATGTGCTCCAATATCAAGCCAGCGTTTTGCAAACTTTACAGCATCTTTCATGTCAGTTGCTCCGCCGATCGGGCTTCCCCAGATTGTGCTGACTGTTCCGCACATCTTAATTCCAGCATCTGTGCATTTTTTAATACACCGCTCTGACTCTTTCCAGTAGTTTGGAAGAGTTGTTCCAGAGTTTGCAAAATGGTGCTGCTCTTCAGTTGATACCATCATCAAAACTCTGTCAGGACCTATTCCCTGTTTTTTAAGCTCTATTGCCCTGTCAACTGCCGGCTCTCTGATTGTGATAGCAGTAAAGCAGATATCATCAACATTTATGCCGCGTTTGCTGCACTTCTTTTTAAACACATCTCCTCTTACATATTTAAGAAGCTCTTCAGCATCACTAAACTGAGGCATTGATATAGGGTTGCCGAGATTTGTAACCTCTATATAACGGCA
Organism: uncultured Desulfobacterales bacterium; assembly: GCA_964539635.1. Taxonomy (GTDB): domain Bacteria; phylum Desulfobacterota; class Desulfobacteria; order Desulfobacterales; family Desulfobacteraceae; genus Desulfamplus. The sequence goes on from CAZIJN010000025.1 coordinate 45,968, forward strand.
GCCTGCAAAAATAAGCTCTTCAAGGTAAAATTTCTTTGCTTCGGTTGATATAAATTTTTCCGAATGTTGAAAACCGTCTCTTACAGTAATATCACCAATAGTAACCTTTCTTGGCATTCTTGGGAAAATTTTCCACATATCATATTCAGTCATTTTTTAATCTCCTAATGGCTGTTTTTTCAGCACTTATAATAAGTTTTACGTTTATAAATCTACTAAAACCTAAAGTTTCCAAATGACGGCTCTCCAATCTCTTTTAACAGACTGACCTCAAACGCCATTCCAAGCCATTCGCGTATATCCGAGAATTTAAGGACACCGTCATTTAAAAGCCTTGATGCACAAAAGAATGGATGAGCTTCACCGTCATATTTTGCAATCATCTTCTCCTGAAATGCATCTTTCTCCTCTTGGGTCATCGGTTTGCCGCCGCCTTTTCTCTTTGCCTCCTCAATTGAGAGAAGGACACCGCCCGCACTCTTTCCGCTCATAACAGATGTTCTTGCTCTCATTGTTATAAATAGAAAATGTGGACGGTAAGCTCTTCCGCACATTCCGTAATTTGCAGCTCCATTATCAGGACCAATTACAAGCTGGATTTTCGGCACTTGGGCACAAGATACAGCACGCACCAAATTTGCACCATATTTGCCGATTCCAGCATGTTCAGAATCAGAACCAACCATAAATCCAGGCGAATTTTGGATAAACAGAAGAGGAATTTTTTCTTGACTACAACGAATAATCCATTCAGTTGCCTTTTTTGCAGCCTCATGGAAAATAATACCAACTCTATTTGAACAGATAACGCCAACTGGCAGCCCTTTGATTCTGATTTTGCCTGTAATTATGTTATCTGCCCTGCCGTTTGCGTAATCTTTTTTATACTCTTGGAAAACGCTTCCATCAGCAATGCAATCAATAATCTGATGAGCATCAATACCCTGATGAGGAAAAATCGGCATATAATCGTAAATGGAATCAAGCGGAATAGCAGGCTCTTGTTCTTGATATCTGTGCAGATTGATTGCTTGAGGTTTTTCTAAAGATAAGATATCATGAACCCTTGCAACTGCCTCAGCCTGATCATAGCAAAGATGATCTGCTCCGCCTGAAATCTGTGTATGAACAGCAGCCCCGCCCAAATCTTCAGCAGAGATTGTCTCGCCAGTAGCCATTTTGACTAACGGCGGTCCAGCAAGAAACGAAAATGACTGCTGGTCAATCATAATAGACTGGCACGCCATAAATACAATATAAGCACCGCCGGCAGTGTTGCCGCCTGTGCTCATGGTTATCTGTTTCAAACCTTTTGCAGACATTCTTGCCATGTTGTAAAAAATTGTCCCAAAATGCTGGTCATCAGGAAAAACATCAGCCTGCATAGGAAGAAAAACACCGCCGGAATCCCCGATATAAACAGAGTTGATGCCGCACTGATCAGCAATTGCCTGTGCTCTCATGTGTTTTTTTAGTGTAATTGGAAAATATGTGCCAGCTTTAACTCTTGAATCGTGACCCACAATCATTGTCCAGTTGCCGTGTATCTTGCCAAGTCCAGTTACAATGCCTGCACACGGCACATCATCAACTCCCGGATAACCCATGCCGAACCCTGCAAGTTTAGAGAGTTCAAAAAATGTTGTTCCCGGGTCTATCATATCCTCAATAAGCTCACGGACAGGACGTTTATTTTTAGCGGCTAAGGAATCAACTGCCTTTTGTCCGCCGGGCCAAGTTGCCTGATATTCACGTTCTGCAAGAAGTGCCTCTTCATTTTCCCAGAATGTTCTGTTCTCACTCATATTTTTTATATCCTTAATTTGCTTTCCTCTCTTAAATTTATTCAGCCGTTACAGAATAAGCGGCTAAAAGAATTACCAGATTACCGCCCTTTATATACAGGTTTGCGTTTTTCTCTAAATGCGGTTAATCCTTCAACTCTATCTTCTGTAGGAATGGTTACTCGATAGGCATTAGATTCAATGGCAAGACCAGTAGCCAAATCTGTCTCAACACCTTGATTAATAGCATATTTTGCCATCTCAACAGCAATTGGTCCTGTTTCAGCTATCATATCTGCCATTAGCATACACTCATCTATTAATTTATCTGGCTCGCAGATTTTATTCGCAAGACCGATTGATAGAGCCTCTTCAGCATCAACTCTTCTTCCTGTAAAGATAAGCTCTTTTGCCTTTGCAACTCCTATAACTCTTGGAAGTCTTTGAGTTCCGCCTCCGCCCGGAATAATTGCAAGGCGGGTTTCAGTCAGACCCATTACAGCAGCTTTTGAGACAATCCGTATATCAGATGCAAGGGCAAGCTCAGTTCCGCCGCCAAGGGCAATTCCATTAACTGCTGCAATCACTGGTTTATTTAAGTTTTGAACTGATGTGAGAAGATTTCTAATCGTTAGAATAAACTTTTTCACCTCATCTTGAGATAGAGTTGCTCTCTCTTTTAAATCTGCACCAGAACAGAATGCTTTTTCTCCAGCACCTGTAATGATAACGGTTCTAACCTCTGATCTATATTGCAAAGCATCAACTGCATCTCTTAAAGCATAAAGCATCTCAAAATTGAGAGAATTCATAGACTTTGGACGGTTTAGGGTTAGTATAACTGCGTGTCCTCTATCTTCTTGTATAAGAACTGGTTGGTTTTCTATATTTTGATTATTATCAGTAATCATTTATTGCTCCATTAAATTATTTATACAATTATAATAATTTTTTAAATTCTTCTATAGATAATCCAGCATCTTTAGCAATTCCACCCATCGTAAAAGCATTTATAGGGTTTGCTCTTGGAATAGTTAGTATTCTTGAACCATTTGTCATAATAATGTGACCACTCTGACGCACTACTTCAAATCCAGCTTTTTTTAAGGCTTTTACAGCCTGTTCATGATTAATTCCTGGTATTTTAGGCATCACGCAACCTGTATTTCTCTTATTTCATATCCCTGACAAAGAGTTTCAGCTACTTCTTGATAATCTTTTATTGCATCAATGATATTTGCAATAGCTTCCTCTTCAGTACTGCCCTGAGACCAACAACCTGGCAATCCAGGAACAGATACACTTATTCCTTCTTCTGTTTTGTATAATGCTATTTTGTATTTCATATTGCTAAACCTCTATAGAGTTACAAAATAAATTTTAACACCCAATATATCTTGAAATTACAATCCTCTGAACCTCTGAAGTGCCTTCGCCTATATCAAGAAGTTTCTGATCACGGTAAAAACGCTCGACATTATACTCTTTCATAAGACCATAACCGCCGTGAATCTGAACAGCATGATTTGCAACTCTTCCCATAAGTTCGGAGCAGTAGAGCTTTGCCATTGCAGCCTCTTTTTCAAACGGGCGTTTCTCATTTCTAAGCCAGCACGCCTTATACATAAGATTTCGGGCGCACTCGATCTCCATTGCACAATCAGCTAATTTAAATGCAATCGCCTGAAATTTAGATATCGGCTGACCAAACTGTTTTCTCTCTTTTGCATATTGCAGGGCAAGATCGTAAGCACCCTGTGCACCGCCAAGACCCATTGCACCAATTGAGAGCCTTCCGCCGTCAAGGGTTTTGAGCATCTGATGAAATCCATCGCCCTGTTTGCCCAAAATATTCTCTTTTGGCACGCGGACATTATCAAAATAGAGTTCTGCTGTGTTAGAGGCTCTCCACATCATTTTTTTGTGCATGGGAACAGCCTTAAAACCTGGAGTTCCTTTTTCCACGATAAAGCAGGTATATTCAGGCTTGCCGTTTGATTTTGTGCCTGTAATTGCCTGAACAGTTACACCGAGTGTCATTTCGCAGGCTGCATTTGTGATAAAAATCTTTGAGCCGTTGATAACCCAGTCATCGCCGTCTGGAACTGCTGTGGTTTTGCTGCCTCCAGCGTCTGAGCCGGCAGTCGGTTCTGTCAAGCCAAATCCCCAAAGAGCCTCACCTCTGCATAACTTTGGAAGATACTTCTGCTTTTGCTCTTCTGAGCCAAAGTAATATAAAGGACCTATGCCGAGCGAGTTGCCGGCAGCAACGGTTGCAGCTTGAGAGCCGTCAATTCTGGCGACCTCTTCAACTGCTATAATGTATGAAAGATAATCCATTCCCTGACCTTCATACTTTTCAGAGACAAACATTCCAAAAAGACCTATTTCTCCCATCTTGCGGGTCAATTCAGCGGAAAACTCCTCTTTTTCATCAAGCTCGCTTGCGATTGGGGCAATCTCTTTCTGGGCAAAATTTCTTACCTCTTTACGGATCATCTCCTGCTCTTTTGTAAGATCAAAATTCACCTTGTATCCTCCTTTAAGTTATATAGTTATAGATTCTTAAACTTTTAGTGATAAATATTATTCTTGGCGATTCTAATTATATTTTTTAGGAATATAAATTTTACTATTGTTATACTGTTAATGGCGTGAATTGCTATATAAATATCGTTCCGAACGAACGCTCAGTCTGTTTGGACAGATATATATTTGTTGAATTGTATTTGTCAAACAATTTTTAAAAATCCATCTGATTTTATCCAACTTTTTTTAAGCAGCTACACAGGGGTAAAAAAGCGTCTCGGCATATCAGTAAATGTTATAGACTCAAAGCAATTGAAATATTTTCAAATCTTGACACCACAAAATAAAGACTGTAAAAAAGATATTAGTGAGCGGGCGTTCAGTTGATATGGCAGATTAGTTGAAATATGAATTAGCCGCAATAATTATAACCAATAAGGCAGGTGAGACCGTGAAAAATAAAATAGCTGACAATCTTAATGCTGAGGGTGTGCCGACACAGATTAAAAATCCTGAACTTGTAAGAGAGCGGAGAAGGCAAATAGTTGATGCAACAGTCCATCTGTTTGTTGAGCATGGCTACCACAAAACAACAACTCGAATGATTGCAAGAGCAGCCGGATTTTCAATAGGTTCTCTGTACGAATATGTAGGCTGCAAAGAAGATGTACTCTATCTTGTATGCGAAGCTATCCACGGTGAGGTTCAACGGGCAGTTGAAGAGGCTTTGTCCGGCTCTGGAAACGGAAGATCAACACTTGCGGAGGTTATACGTGAATATTTTCATGTGTGTGATTACATGAACGATCACATTCTTCTTATGTATCAGGTAAGCCAATTTTTACCTAAGCAGTGGCAGATAAAGGCTCTGGAAAACGAGCTTAGAATAACTGACATATTTATCAGTGCTCTTCTCAGGCTTGCTGGAAAAGGCGATATACCAGAGATTGACCACAAAACAGCATCTCTTGTAGGGCATAACATCTCTGTGCTCGGACAGATGTGGGCGTTCAGAAGGTGGTATCTTGCAAAACACTTTTCAATAGATGAGTATATAGAGTATCAGACTAAATTTATTCTTGGTCTTGTATTCCAACATGGTCAGATAAAGGAGTAGGTTATAAATAAATAAAAATTACAAAGCAGGATTTTTAATAGCAACAGTAAGATACATATCACCTCTTACCCCATAAGAACCAGCTCTTCCCATACCAGCAAGTCTTAATTGAGTGCCGTTTTTAACTCCGGGCGGAATATTAACATTATAAAGCCTTGTGTAAAAGCTCCAAGGGATATTTACCATCTTCAAGGTTCCTGCGATTGCCTCGACAGAGGTTATTTCTATAGTGCCGGCAAGGTCAAGAGTGTTCTCAATGGGCTTTGGATGGATATTTTGAAGCTTAGGGCTGGTTTTTCTTGCTGTTAGAGTTTTAAGTTTATCTTCAACAACCGGAGCTGTACGCTCTGGAAGCATCTTTACCATAGCAATACCTGCAATAAATCCGCCAACATGTGCCCACCAAGCAATTCCTGAAGAAGCCCCGCTTCCAGTTGCATTGAAAAACTGCATCAAAAACCAAAAACCAAGAAATATAAAGGCTGGAATATCAACAAACCATGGAATAATAATTATAGGTATAAGGGTTAAAATTTTTGATTTAGGATATAAGATAAAATATGCTCCCATAACCCCTGCAATCGCACCGCTTGCACCAATTGTCGGAATCGGAGATACAGGATTTAGGAAAAAATGCAGGAGTGCAGAAGCAACTCCGCAGATTATATAAAACCCTGTAAATCTAAAAGCTCCAAAATATGCCTCAACATTATCCCCAAAAATATACAAAAACCACATATTTCCAATAAAATGCCATAACCCTCCATGCAGAAACATATATGAGAACATAGAGAAGATCATATTTGAAAACGAAAAATGGGCGGATATCTCAGGAACAGTTAGTTTAGCAGGAACAAATCCATAAATATAAATAAAAGCGTTAAGTTCTGAACCCATTCCAAGCTGTACAATAAAACAGAGAGCATTTAAGCCTATAATCGTATAGGTTACAACCGGAATAGTTGATGATCTTATGGTATCCCTGATAGGTATCATTGAATTAGCCTCAACACATGAGTTTTTTTAAGAAATTGCTGCAACACCTTTAAAATAACCATTGCAGCATCTTCAATATCCATTTGCGAACCACTAACTATGCTGCACAATTTTTTACTCTTTTTTATCTTTGAACCGCCCTTTTTCTTGGCATCTGATTTTGGCTCATAAATATTATCAACTATAGATGCAATGTAGGAGTTGCCTTGTTGAAATACCTGCCTACACGACTCAAGAAGCTCAATATTATCTTCGTCAAGTCCAAGCTTAACCTTTATTGTATCTGCAAGAGAAAAATATAATGTGCCGATCTGCTTGTCAGTAGAGTTAGCTATAACTGATCTGGTTCTTAAATGCATTGTATCAGCAAGAAACAGCACAGCCTCCTCAATTGTTGAGCAAAAAACTTCTGGCTTTCGATGGAGCAGGATAATATCATCAGCTCTCAGCTCGTCAGGAGAACTCTCCATCATCTCCATATAAATAAATGTTTCAATTATAGATTTAACAGACCTGTATATAAATGGGTCTTGACTTGCCCTTGCTCCTGCAACATTCAATACCTCAATTCCATTTTCATCTACAAATTCATGAACAGTAATTGCCCCTTCAAACTCGTCCATCTCCATAAGATCAATATGACACCAAGGCTTATTCCGTTTTGATGCTATCTTTTTAGTCAGAAGCGAGCCGCCTGTAAGCACCCCGTGGGATATGATAAGCGTTCCGTCAGCGTCAATAACATTTTGTTCGGTTCTTTCTGGATAACTGCTGCTCTCCATTTCAGTAAGGTCATAATGTTCAGGAATAGTTCCATCTTCTGCCCTTCTGCCTGCCGGAACCCAACCCCCATGACTTAAATTAAACTTTATTGCAGTATCAAGAGCCGCTCTATCTGCTCCTGTCTGACCCCCTGAAATAATTTTTTTTAACATATGCAATCCTGTAATGTTTTCAACCAGTTAAATATGTTTTTAATTTTTTTTGCAATAACTGTAAACTCAAAAGATT
>CAZIJN010000026.1:0-51921 GCA_964539635.1 uncultured Desulfobacterales bacterium
CATCCCTTTACACACATCAACTTTAGGTGGTTATTAAATTTTCATTCCTAAGAGATGTTATGGATAAACTGAAATCAGACAAACCACGCCTTGCACCGCTCAATGTCTGGAAAGCATACCAGACCCTTGAAGAGACAAGAGAAGAGCCGTTGACTGAATTTACAGCATTGGTTGCACTTATCAGGCGTGTTACAGGTCTTGACAACCAGCTCACCCCATATCACAGCACTGTCAGAAAAAACTTTCAGAACTGGATTTTCAAGGTTCATGCTGGTGCTGGAGAGAAATTCAATGAAGAGCAGATGGAGTGGCTTCGTATGATCTGCGACCACATAATAAGCTCTTTCCACTTTGAGCGTGATGATTTAGATATGGCACCATTTGACTCAAAAGGCGGTCTTGGCAAGATGTATCAGTTGTTTGGAGAGAGTATGGATTTAATCATAGATGAGATGAATGAGGCGTTGGTGGCGTGATGGATAACATCGCAAAATAAATATGAAAAGATATGTTTGTATCAATGATATTCAAAAAAACTACCATTTATCAAGGAGGTAAATGATGAAAGCCTATGAATGTTATGCCTCTATTATGGAGAACGGACAATTATCCATTCCGTCAAGAATAATAAATAAGTTAAAAGCTCCATCAAAAATTAGACTAATGATTTTTGTGGAAGAAGAAGATATTGAATGGGATGATTTTACGATGACCGAGTTTTTTAACGGATACTCGGAGGAAGATGCAATTTATGACAATTTATGAATTTGGACACGTTATACTGGTTGGTTTTCCCCACACTGATTTGCACACTATATCAAATTGAGTAAGATAAATTCCAGCCGTGGGCTAAAGCCATCGGCTGAGATTAACTAAGTCCTCTTAAGAGGACTTCAATAAAGTTAGCCCATAGCTTTAGCTTAGGGCGTTAAGTTAAATGAGGCGTTAGTGGTAAATGATGCAAAATAAAGCATGGATAAATTGCCGTATTGGAGATATTGCAATCTATATTAACGGCAGAGCTTTTAAACCAACCGAATGGGAAGAGACTGGCAAACCTATAATCAGGATACAGAACCTTAATAACCCTAAAGCAAGCTATAATTATTCAACAATTGAATTTGATGATAAATACAAAGTTAAACACGGCGATTTATTATTTGCTTGGTCTGCCTCTTTAGGAGCGTATATTTGGCATGGTCAAGAAGCGTTGTTAAATCAGCATATTTTCAAGGTTATACCATTTAAAGGAGTTGAAAAGAGATTTATCTATTATTTGCTTCAATATATCACAGCTCAGTTATATGCAAAATCTCATGGCTCTGGAATGGTTCATATCACAAAAGGTAAATTTGAAAACTCATTGATTAGTTTAGCACCACTCAACGAACAACACCGAATCGTCACTAAAATTGAGGAGCTATTTTCCAAAATCGACAAAGGCGTTGAATCCCTGCAAAAGGCAAAAGAATTGCTTGTATTGTATCGTCAATCTTTGCTGAAAAACGCATTTGAAGGCAAACTCACGGAACAATGGAGAAAAGAGAATCCAGATAAGGTTGTCCCCGCTGACGAGCTTTTAGAACAGATAAAACAGGCAAGAGAATCACGCTATCAGCAGCAGCTTGAGGAGTGGGAATCTGCCGCTAAATTGTGGGAGTCAGAAGGAAAAAAGGGGAAAAAGCCGAGTAAGCCTAAGCCAATTAAGCCTCTTCCAATGATTAATATAAATAAATGCGACTTAGCAAATAATTGGTTATGGGTACGTTTGGGAGATTTATTTCAAGTTAGTCCTCAAAATGGTATTTATAAACCAGCATCAAGCTATGGTGAAGGCTATTCGATTATTAGAATTGATGACTTTTATGGTGGTAAGTTGATTAAGAAAGATGGATTTAAAAAGATAAAATTATCTAAAGAAGAAATTTCAACATATTCTTTAGAAAAAGGGGATATTTTAATTAATCGTGTAAATAGTATTGAATATGTAGGTAAATGCTGTGAGGTTAAATGTGTAGAATCTCCAATAGTTTTTGAGAGTAATATAATGAGGCTTAAAATTTTAAATAATGTTGCTTTGAGTAGCTACATTGTAATGTATTTATCCAGCCATAAAGGTAAAGAAGGAATATCTTCTAATGCAAAACATGCCGTTAATCAGGCAAGTATAAATCAAACCGATGTGGCAATGACACCTTTACCTATTTGTGAAATTACTGAACAGAAGATGCTTGTTGATATTTTAACCGTAAAATTGAACTGTATTGAAGAACAACAAGAAAATATTGATATTATCTTAAAACAATCAGCCATACTTAAACAATCCATCTTAAAGAAAGCCTTTTCAGGTCAGTTAGTCCCACAAGACCCAAATGATGAACCAGCGAGCGTGTTGTTGGAGAGGATAAGGGCGGAAAAAGCACGAGCAGGTTGTAATTGAATCTTTTTCTATTAACTATAAGGAGATTAATCATGGCTTTAGCAACCATTACAAATAAAGGGCAAATTACTATTCCGAAAAATATAAGAGAATCGCTGCAATTGAATAGCGGAGATAAAATTGAGATTATTATAACTGATAAAATGGAGGCTGTAATAAGACCTATTGCAAAACCAATTTTTAAAACAGTAGATGATGTGTTTGGCAAACTTCATAAACCTGACAGAAAATCAGTATCTATTGAAGAGATAGATGATGCAATTAGAAATAGAATGAGGCAACAGTTTAAATGAAAGCTCTTGATACAAATTCATAACCATAAATATTTAATCCCATTCATTACGCATTCTTCTTTGAATTTCTAATGGGTCGTCATTAAAATTCGGGCTGTTTTTCAGAATACCTGAAAATGAATCCAATTTTGTAAAACTTTCTATTTTTTTATCTGTATTGGCTATTTCTGCCTTAATACGAGATTTTTTAAACATGATAAAATCAAGTATCTCACACTGTATATTTTCAGGCAGATTTTGACTATTCTGAACAATCTCTTTGAGTAATCTATTAGCTTCCATTGTAAAACTCCATGTTAAAGATTAAGATATGAAATTATTTTACTAAATAGTATAATTATCTTTCAAGATAAATCGATATTGAATCAAGTCTTTAACCGCATAAAATAATACTGCTTGACATAATTATTTGATTTAGCACCTAAATATAAATATTCAATTATAGAGTTTAAATACTATATTGAGCATAAGAGATGTAAAAACAAACCAAATCAGGATAACAAAAAGGAGATTAACATGATTGAAGAAGCCGTTGTAACATCAGCAGTTCCAGCAGCGTCAACAACTGCAACAGCAGCAGCGATTCCGGCAGTTAAAGCAGCGACAGTTGCAGCAGCACCCGCAACCACCGCAGCAGCGATTCCAGCTACAGCAGTAGTTCCAGCAGCTAAGATAGCAACGGCTGTAACTGTTCCAACAGCTAAAGCCGCAGGCGTTACTGCTGCTTTGAAAGGCATTCTGCTTTCTCCTATGTTTGGTATTGTCGCATTAGGAGGCATAATAGCGTTTGAGATTTGGCAGAGTAAGCGGGACATACGTAAAGTCGAACAAGGTAAATAAAATACAAAATGAATGACAACAACACCTCTTCTATAGTTTCTAAAGTCTGGAGTTACTGCAACGCCTTAAGAGATGACGGCGTAAGTTATGGCGATTATCTTGAGCAGCTTACATATCTTATTTTCTTGAAAATGGCTGATGAGTACAGCAAACCGCCTCATAATAGGAATCTCGGCATACCTGAACAATACAGATGGGAAAACCTTATCAGCAAAAGCGGGGCAGAGCTTGAGAGCCATTACAATGAGCTGTTAAAAGAGCTTTCTCATGCAAAAGGAATTTTAGGACAGATTTTTGTTAAATCTCAGAACAAAATCCAAAATCCCTCAATGCTCTATAAGGTTATCCAGATGATAAACGGTGAGAGCTGGACAATGCTCGGCACTGATGTCAAGGGCGACATTTACGAGGGGCTGCTTGAAAAAAATGCTGAAGATACAAAATCAGGAGCAGGACAATATTTTACTCCAAGAGCATTGATATCAGCTATGGTTGAGTGTGTCTGTCCCGAACCTGATAAAACCATTGCAGATCCTGCCTGCGGAACAGGCGGTTTTTTTCTTGCTGCTTACGATTTTCTTTTAAAACAATATCCTCTTAATAAGGATCAGAAGAAGTTCCTCAAATTCAACACCTTTGCAGGCAATGAGATTGTTGCAAGTGCGAGGCGTTTATGTTTGATGAATATGTTTTTGCATCAGATTGGAGAGATTGACGGAGAAGTGCCGATATCTCTTAACGATTCTCTGATTGCTGATACAGGCATTCGTTATGACTATATCCTTACAAATCCGCCTTTTGGCAAAAAAAGCTCTACAACCATCACTAATGACAAGGGTGAAGAGGAGAAAGAAGATTTTGTATATAATCGTCAAGATTTTTGGACAACAACATCAAACAAGCAGTTGAATTTTGTCCAGCATATACGAACCATGTTGAAAACTACTGGTAAAGCTGCGGTTGTTGTGCCTGATAATGTGCTGTTTGAGGGCGGAGCAGGGGAGATTGTCAGGAAAAAACTTATAGAGACAACAGAGCTTCACACAATTTTAAGACTTCCAACTGGTATTTTTTATGCTCAAGGCGTTAAGGCAAATGTAATCTTTTTTGATAACAAGCCAGCAAGTGAAAAGCCTTGGACAAAAGATGTTTGGATTTACGATTATCGCACAAATATCCACCATACTTTGAAGAAAAGACCTCTTAAACGAGATGATTTGGCTGATTTTACAGCCTGCTATAATCCTGAAAACAGGCATGATAGACAAGAGAGTTGGAGCGAGGAGTCAAATCCTGAAGGCAGGTGGCGGAAGTTTTCATATAGCGAGATTATAGCAAGAGATAAGACCAATCTTGATATTTTCTGGCTTAAAGATAAAAGTTTAGCTGATCTTGATAATCTGCCTGAACCTGATCAGATTGCAGAGGAGATTATTGAGAATTTAGAGGCTGGTTTGCAGAGTTTTAAAGATGTTTTAAAAGAGCTGGATTAGAGGCTTATATTTTCTTGTTTTGAAAAATTGGCTTAAAGAGATAAAGCAGATAAGGAGCAACTTATGATTATCAACATTAAGACTAACCATAGAACAGATATTGTAGATATAACCGCAAAAGTAGCAGGTGCACTCAAAGAGTCTGGAATTGAGACAGGTCTTGTACATGTCTATTCAATGCACACGACTGCTGCTGTTACTATCAACGAGAACGCAGACCCTGATGTTAAAACAGACATAGTAAACAGCCTTGAGCAGTTGATTCCATGGGAGAACGGTTATCGTCATACTGAGGGAAATTCTGCTGCCCATTTAAAGACATCGCTTGTGGGTACATCAGAGCTTATTCCGATTGAAAACAGCAGATTGGTTTTAGGCACATGGCAGGGAGTATTTTTTTGTGAGTTTGATGGACCTCGCAACAGAAAAGTCAAGCTGACTTTCATAAGGTCTTAAGGTTACGATGTTTTTTTAAGTTTTGTTAGTGGTTAAGATTAGGCAAATAGGTGCAATTTTATAAAGTGGGAGCCTATTATTTACGCCCCCACCTATAAAAATCAGATTACAGATTTTTGATTAACTCAGTCAGCTCTCCATCATTTGGAAATCTATTTTCCAGACTATCTTTTTTAGAGTAGATTAGCTTTCCATCGCAGCTTACATCAAAAACGCCTCCGCTGCTCTTGTTTAGTATAATTTCTGCATCAGGATAGCTCTCTTTTAGTTCTGCCTCTGCCCGAGAGGCTTGAGGGCGATATTTTCACGAGCCGCAATATTCAATAAAAATTTTCATAATGCTCCTTATGTTATTAATTGTTATATTTATCATACTGACGATTACAACGTATATTTTTTATAGCCATTTTTAATACAATATTCAGAGTTTGGATAATAATCAATAATAAAACATAGTGCATGGCTTGGAAAGGGTTGGAGTTTCTGATAAATAATTTTTATCCCATAACGAAAAACACGTTTTTTTAAACTTTAGAATTTACCGGAGTATTGTAAATGACAAACATAGATTTTGAATTTAGCAGCACTATTAAAGGTTTTATGGCAGATAATGAGGCTGTTCGTCTTCATGATGTTGCACTTGAAGCATCAAAATTTGGACCATGCGTAGAGATTGGAAGCTATTGCGGAAAATCTGCATATTTTATTGGAGCTGCATGTAAGGCAAACAATGCAATACTCTACTCTGTAGATCACCATAGAGGATCAGAAGAGCAGCAGCCCGGGGAGGAGTATTTTGATCCTGAACTTTATGACCCTGAACTTAAACGGATAAACACATTTAAATTTTTCTGGAATACGATTGACAGGGCAGGGCTGGTGGAGAGCGTAGTGCCGATTGTTGCAGCGTCTGAGGTTGCTGGCAGAATGTGGTCAACTCCGATTGCAATGCTCTTTATTGACGGCGGACACTCGTTTGAAGCTGCAATGAATGACTACAATGTCTGGTCAAAGCATATTGTTAAGGGCGGTTTTTTAGTTATCCACGATATTTTTATGGACCCTTCACAAGGCGGACAGGCTCCCCGTCAGGTGTATGAAAAGGCTCTTGAGTCAGGGCTTTACGAGCCTCTTGAGATGACTGGCACTCTTGGAGTTCTTTGCAGAATTTAAAAATAGACAAAGTGTGGAGTGTATCTATAATTTTGTGTAGATTGGGCATCTGTTAAATTTAGATTAAAGAACTCCTAAATCTATAGCCTTTAGAACCTGCCGTGCCTCTTTAAAGGTGCTGTCTGTCTCTACAGCTTTTTGAAAGAACTCTCGTGCTTTATCTGTATCTTTCATATCTAAGTATATTCTACCGATGTTGTAGTAGATATTTGGCTCGTCAGGGTGGATTTTAAGGGCTTTTTTGTAGTGGGTTAGTGCTGTGCTGTGGTCTCCCCGCTTTCTGTAGATAACTCCAAGTGAGTTGAAAACATTAAGAGACTCTGAACCAAGTTGAAGTATCTCGTTTAAAATATCTTCTGCCTGACTATCATTATCCCTTTCAAGATGTATCTGTGCTGCATAGCCCAAACACTCATCAGCCTTGTCGTTTTGACCTAATGCACGGTATGCTCTGCCCATCTGTTCATATGCTTTAGCAAATAGGCGGTCAAGCTGGGTAGCTTTTCTAAATGCTGCAATAGCTTCTGAATGTTTTCCCTGAATACTTTTTATGTAACCTATGTTATAGTAGTATTCAGGATTATCTTTCTGGTTGACCATTAACTTAAATCCGGCTATCGCCTCATCATATTTACCTTTACTGATAAGGTCTGAGCCTTTGCTGATCTGCTTTTCCGCATTTGTTACAACTATCTCTTTTGGTTTATCAATATTTGCTGTTATCTTATCTTGAAGGGTTTTTAGCGTGCACGGCATTACAAGAAGTCCTGTAACACCTGCATGACCAGCTTTTAAAACCTTAAATGTTGTGAAAGCGGGATCAGTTAAGAAAAATGGAGTATCTGCGTACTTATCCTTTTTCCTGAGCATTTTTAAAAAGCTGATTCCATTTATATATTTGGTCTCATAGGCACACACAATGCAGCCAACCTCTCTTTTATCTACCACAATAACTGCCTTTTCATCTGTTTGAACAGAAATTGTGTTTGTAAATCCAAGCCGTTGGATACCTTTAGTCAATCCTGCCAATGTTTTTGTATCATCATTTATAATCAAAATATTTGATGCAGCAGTTGTCTGTGCGTTTGATTCTGAGTTTACGCTGTACTGTGCAGTTGGATTGGAGCGTGGTTCAGATGGTATCAAGATATGGTCTCCTCTTGATTATGGTTGTATTAGAGCTGTTTTTCAAAATTTTGGTATCTTCAACAATAGTTTTAATCTTTTGAATCAATTTAGGAACAGGTTTTGATGCCATAATAAAGATTGAGTAGTTAGATGCTGCCTCATGGTAATCAAAAATCTTCATTGCTGTTTGATAGCATCTTTCTTCTGGATTCTCAACATGTTCGAGGTTTAGGGCATCAAAGAATATTTCGCCCCATGAGTTTCTTGCAAGAAATTCAGCTCTATTAAATTTTTGGAACATATGATTATTAATCTCTTGGGTTAGAGAGTCTATTGCATCTTTACCGTTATCTTTAGACGGCTCATCTTTGCTCTCAACAAACAGCATTACAACAACTTTTTCCCAAAATGGTTTGGATAAAAAAGGTTCATCTGATAGAGGCAGCCACGGTTGGAGTGCAAGATAAATATCATCGCAATCAGAGGGTTTTTCAAAACTTGCGTATAATTTAAATGGAACTTTCATTTTAAGATGGGTTGTCCCTCTGATATAAATATGGTTGTACATGCTCCAGCCGACAGTTTTCATAAAATATTTGGAACTGTACAGCAGTTTGTAGCTTTTATTCGATTTATCAGATTGATCTGCTTGAATCTGGCTTTTTTCAACAACAGAGCAGAGTATCCATTCGTATGAAACTGCATTGTTTGAAGAGCCGCCATCGTTTTGCTCTTTTACGATAAGAATCATATTGGTTTGAGGTTTTAATCTAAGATATGTTGAGCATACAGGCAGAACCCCCTTTTTTTTCAGGGTAATTTTGTTTACCTTATTTTTAAGTATTACTAAATCTGACTCCTTTTTGGGAAGAGTCAAGTCAGATGCTGTCTGGTTATTTTTCTTCTGAGTGATCTCTCTGCTTTTTTCCTGAACTTGCTGTTTATCGGGCAGCTCTTGTCCAACAGATGATTTATACAGCGTATAGAGCCGTTCAATCATGGTTCTATCAAACAGCGTCTTTTCAGATTCAGACCAGCTTTGATATTCGAGAAGTTTTTTCAGCCGTTTGCTGCCTAACTGCCACTGTCTGATATATCGATCTAAAATTTTGCGTTTTGGAGAATCTTTTGGCGGAAGTGTAACCTGCGGAAATCCGCATAACCTGAAAAATATTGCAGCTTTAATCTGAGATAATCCCCGCTCGTCATAATTTTTTGCGTAAAACTCGATAATTCTTTCAAACGCTATAATGTATGGGTCTGCGGCGTAGTCATCAATTATTGAGTGACCAAAACGCTCTTTTACCATGTCGCACAAAAGTATTGGAGATGGACGATCTCCCTTATCTTGTTGTGTGATATTTTGACTTAAACGCTCTTTTTTTACGTTATAGCTTGCTGTAATAGATGCCTTAATAACAGACTTTACAGGATCATAAGGGGCTTTGCATATCTGCCAGAGAAGTCCTCTTTGAATCTCTTCAATCGGCATTGAATCAAACGTTCCAAGATCAATAAAACTGTCAAAACCATCACAGTTCAGCACCTCTTTTTTCCACTGTTCAAGCTCTTCTCGATCAAGCCCGAACGGCTGCACAGCCCAAAGAGGAATTTTGCCTGCAACCATTATAAATGTTCTGTAAAACTCCTCTTTTAAAAGGAGTTCAGGCACAGCAACAGAATCTTCATCATCTGGGTTGTCAAACACATTATCTCTTAAATTGTGGGCATAGTGAACAAAAAAGGTAACTTCTTGAGAGAACTCTTTTCTGCTGTAAGTTGTGATAAGAGCCAATTTTTCATGCAGTATATTGATAAAATCTTTATAATGCAGCTCATCATCGTTATTTTTAAAATCAGGCTTTTCAATAACCACCCAGAAATCAAAATCAGATTTTGCAGACTGAGTAAATGTGCCAAGACTTCCAATGTGGTAAAGAGCCTGAACTGCCGGATTATCGTTTTTTTTTGATAAAAGCTCTTTAGCAATCGGATTTTTTTCTGCTATATCTTTTGCAAATCCGGAATTTTCAAAGTTCCATACGCCGAAAATGTTGTCATAAAACTTAATCGGACTTGATGATATATCCTTTGATATTATCTCTTTTTGAGTTGTTGATTTAATGTCAGGCAGCTTTACATATCCCGGAAAATCGGGGGAGTTGATATGTATTAAAAACGGAATCATCTTGAAAAGGTTCAGTTTTTCAGAGGGCAGATATCGTATCATCTCTCTGAGCCTTACAATGTTGTGCAGGATAAAATTCTTTTTGTTATCTTCTATCTGTTCACGATTCATATAGTTTTGCCAGTTTTTTAGTTGATGATTATATTTGATGTTTAATATTGCTGTTTTTTTATTGACTATATATTCAATATTAGATTGATATATTTTTATATTATATCCACAATGTTGGGCAATTAATTTCTAAATGAGCCGCAATTTCATAAGTCGTAATTTCATAGGTCGTAATTTTATAAGATTGGAACTATATTTCACTTAAAATAAAATTGACAGCGGAGATATCTTAAAATGGGTAATGCTGATGTTAAATCTGGTTCTGGAATAGAGCTTGATCTTATTGAGCTTCCAGACCTTCCTGAGCTTGATGATGACGCTGCTGCTGATAAAAATCTTTATAAGCAGTTAGAATTCTCCAATATTTTAGAAGATTTAGATAAAAAGATGAAATCAGGTAAATTTCTTCACACATTCACAGCACAGGTTGAAGAGATAAACCGGGTTATCAGAATGAAGTACTCTTCAACAAGAGATATTGCCTCAGTTATACTTAAAGATGTTGCACTATCCTCTAAAGTGCTCTCTATTGTAAATTCTTGCTATTATGGTCAGTTTAGCCAAAAGGGAATTTCAAGCATTCCAGAGGCAATGGTTATTTTAGGAACTGAAGAGGTGCAGCAGGCAGCCGCAACTCTGCTTTTATTTGAATTTATGCGTGATATATCAAAAAGTGAAGTGTTAAAAGAGAAGTCTCTTGAAAGTCTGATGCGTGGAATAATGGCAAAAGAGATTGCCCGTGATGCAAACTATAAATCTTATGATGAGTTTCAGCTTGTAGCAATGCTTTATGACATAGGCGAGCAGATTATTTTATTTTGCGAGCCTGACGCATACCATAGGATTCGGAAAATATCTGAGCAGAGCATGATGGATATGGATTCTGTATCCAAACAGATTATAGGTGCATCGTTTAGCAGTATCGGAAGCGGAATTGCCTCTGGCTGGGGATTTCCCCAAAGTGTTGTTGAGTGCATTAAGCCGTTTAAAGAGTTTAATATGCACCCAGAGTCGTTGACTGCCCAAAGCCTTAAACGTCTTGTAGCCTCTTTTACAAAAGAGCTTGCTAATCTTGACTGGCGTATGAGTGAAAGTATCAGAAAGAAAAAACTTGAAGATATTATAAGACGTTACGGTCATTTCTTAGATATAGGCATGGCTGATGCTGATGGACTTTTGAGCAATTCTCTTGAAAAGGTGCAAAATCATGCAAAGGTTCTTAAAATTACGCTGAAAAACAGTAAATTTGATAAAAATGCTGTACCATCTTCATCAGATTTACACGTTGCATCTGCTGAAAATCTTTGGAAAAGCTCACAAATTGTTCCTGAAGGCATGGCAGACGGGATCAGGCAGATTTCAGAAAACAACATTATCTGGATCGAGAATCATATCAAAAAAATCGAAGATGCCTTAACTTCCAATTTTAGACTCAGTGAAATCCTACACCGAATTATTACCACCATCTATAAAGGATTCTTTTTTTCTAAAATTTCCATCTGCATCATGAATCGGGCAACAGGAATTATGGGTGTAAGATGTGTTCTTGGAGATGAAGCTGATAGGTTTGGCAGGGAGTTTCAATTTAAAATATCAGACAGCGATGATGCGTTTAATAAATCCCTAAGTACCGGACTTGATATTGTGATTGAGGATATAAACGCAAAGTTTTTAAACAGCAGAATCCCTGATTGGTACATTAATGGCAATTTTGCAAAAGCCTTTGCCGTATATCCGATTGTTGTTGAGCAGAAGAAAGTGGGGCTTATATATGTTGATTGGGAGAAAAACAAGAGTCATCTCTTTTCTGCTCAGGTAAAACATTTAATGCAGAGGATAAAAAACCTTACTGTTACAGCCATTAAAAAAAGCAAAACCTGATTTTTTTTGAATTTCTGTTTTTTTAAAGAATAGTGAGTTTTGAGTAAAGTTGGTCTCTTTCTCTGCCGAATCTATCAATTTTCAATAGAGCTGATCTCTTTGCTGCCTTTTGATTTTCCGCCTTTTTTCTTTTCAGAGGAGACAATAGCAGAAGATTTTTTTATAGGAACTCCTCTTAAAATACTCATAACCTGATCGCTGTTTTTTGCAATGTATAGAGATACAGCCTCTCGCTGGGCATCATCAAGAGTTGGGGCATCATCATCTAAATCTCCTAACAAATCATAAAGATTATCAGCAATATCAAGCATCTTGTCATGGGCATCTGCCTCTTTTTTGGTGGCAAAGGTCATTTTCTCCTCTCCATTTCTGACAACCACATATTTAATAACAACTGCCATAAAAAATCCTCCAAATTATTCTTTTATTAGTCAAGCAGGGCATTAACAAACAGATCAGGGTCAAAATCTTGGAGATCATCAATACCCTCTCCAACTCCGATATATTTAAGAGGAACATTCATATTTCTTGCAACTGCAACCACAATACCGCCTTTAGCTGTACCGTCAAGTTTGGTCATTGCAAGAGATGTTATCTGAACAGCTTCATTAAATAGCTTTGCCTGAGAGAGTGCATTCTGACCAGTTGTTGCATCTAAAACCATAAGCACCTCGTGGGGAGCGCCGGGCAGTCTTTTTGAGACAGAACGCTTGATTTTTTTCAGCTCTTCCATCAAATTTTTCTGTGTGTGAAGCCGTCCGGCAGTGTCAATCAGCAAAACATCAATGCCTCTTGCAATTGAAGCCTCAACCCCGTCAAAAGCAACCGCAGCAGGGTCAGCACCAGCTTTATGTTTTACAATGCCGACACCTGCACGCTGTGCCCATATCTCAACCTGCTCGATTGCTGCTGCCCTGAATGTATCTGCCGCAGCAATCAACACCTTTTTCCCCTCTGCCGCATATTTAAGTGCAAGTTTGCCGAGTGTGGTTGTCTTTCCTGTTCCATTGACTCCGACCACCATAACTATGTATGGCTTAATAAGTTTTGCTGCTGCCTGTGATGTGTTGCTATCAGCATTAGGCTGGGGGCTTCCCTGCTCTCTATCAGAAGAGGGAAACATAGATTTAAGCTCCTCCTTAAATACAGCTTTTAACTCAACCGCAGAGGAGAGGCTGCCTGACTTTTTCCTAACTTTTTCCATAATCTCCATAGTAATATCAACGCCAAGGTCTGACATTACTAAAATCTCCTCAAGCTCCTCAAGAAGTGCTGCATCTACCTTTCTATCTCTTGAAAAAAGCTCGTCCACATCAGTCAAGAGAATATCTCTTGTCTTGCTGAGACCTTTTTTCAACTTGCTCAATATATCCATTTTTATAATTCCATATAATAAAAGTTATAGGTTATACTCAATTTATGAGCTTGCTGAGTATATAAAAAATTTATAGGATAAAAGCAAAAAATTACTCTTATCCTATTTAAAATAAAGCTGTTTTACTAAAGAGTCTCTGGTCTGACCACTGGATTCTCTTTAAGATATTCAAGCCTGTTTAATCCATTTATATATGCTAATGCACTTGCTGTGATAATATCAGGATCTGCACCTTTTCCAAGTGCAACAATGCCGTCTTCGCTCAGGCGGACAGTTACCTCGCCTTGAGCGTCTGTGCCCTCTGTCAATGCACTGATAGAGAATCTGAGCAGCTGAGATTTTGTTCCTGTCAAATCTGAAATTATCCTATATACAGCATCAATAGGACCATTACCCTCAACAGCACCTTTAACCAATCTGTTATTAATTTTAAGATGAACCGTTGCACTTGGAAAGACTGATGTTCCGCTGGTAACATTTAAATACTCTAAACGGAAAACATCAGAGCTTCTTAAAACACCTTCGTTGATAAGTGCCTCAACGTCTTCATCTACAATGCTTTTTTTGCGGTCTGCTAAATGTTTGAATTTCTCAAAAACTAAATTCAACTCTTCATCAGAAAGATTGTATCCCATTCCAGCAATGTGGGTATAAAGGGCATGTCTGCCAGAGTGTTTGCCAAGCACCATGTTGTTTTTGCTCAAACCAATTGTTTCAGGTTTCATGATCTCATAGGTCATTGGGTTTTTCAGAACTCCGTCTTGATGGATTCCAGCCTCATGTGCAAAAGCGTTTGCCCCGACAATAGGGCGGTTTGGCTGGACTAAAATACCTGTAATCATGCTCACTAAACGGCTTGTTGGATAGATTCTTGTGGTGTCGATTGAGGTGGTGTGTGAAAAAAAGTTGGGGCGTGTGTTTAAAGACATTACAACCTCTTCAAGAGATGTGTTGCCTGCTCTCTCTCCAAGACCATTTATTGTAACCTCTACCTGTCTTGCACCTTCTTTTATTGCAGCAAGTGTGTTTGCTGTTGCAAGCCCTAAATCGTTATGGCAGTGGACGCTTAAAATAGCTTTGTCGATATTTGGAGTATTTTTCATAACATACGCTACAAGCTCTGCAAACTCCTCTGGAACTGCATAACCGACTGTATCAGGAAGATTTACAGTCTTTGCTCCAGCGTCAATAGCTGCCTCAAACACCTTGCAGAGAAAATCTCGGTCGCTTCGAGAACCATCTTCTGCTGAAAATTCAACATCATCTGTAAGAGATGCAGCGTATTTTACAGCATTTATTGCATTTTCAAGCACCTCTTCCCGAGTCATCTTAAGTTTGTATTTAAGATGAATATCAGATGTTGCAATAAAGGTGTGGATCCTCGGGTGTGCTGCAATCTTTACAGCTTCCCATGCCCTTCCAATATCAGCTTGAGATGCTCTTGCAAGTGCTGCAACTGTTGAATATTTAATGTTTTTTGCAACCAACTGCACAGCCTTGAAATCTCCCTCTGATGCTGCTGGAAATCCTGCCTCAATAACATTTACTCCAAGTTTTTCAAGCTGGGTTGCGATTCTCAATTTTTCAGCTTCATTCATGCTTGCCCCGGGAGACTGCTCGCCATCTCTTAATGTTGTATCAAAAATTATAATTTTATTTTTTTCTGAATTCATTTTTTTTCCTCAATAAGATAATAAAATTGTTATAAGTTAGTTGTTTAAATTCTTGTTAGTATTGTTTTTTATCATTTATCATCAATCTTCTTAAAACAGACCCTCTCAAAACCCAAAGCTGCAACCACGAACTTATGCAGCCTTAAATTGCCATATTTCTCTTCAAGATGCTTTCCATACTCTGCCGCCTGTTTTCCGGCATCTTCCAACTGCTCAATAATTTGTGGGATTTTATAAAGTTCATCTTCTTTTAAAGCCTTTGCCTGCCCGCCTGTCATGTTCACATCTTTCAGAGGCACAAACTTAAATTCAATCAGCACATCAAAGATTTTGCCGTGCCTCTTGTCTGGACGGATAATCATTGTTAAATCTGCATATCTGCGGTCAATTTCAGGTTCTGAATCCATGATATAAAGCAGATCATTATAAAGCAGAGTCAGAAAAGCGGTCTTGACAGTCAGTTCATTTGCCCAGCGGTAATCGCGGTTTGCAAACACCTTGAAATACTTATCTTCAACAAACGTGCACAAAGGTTCAATATCGCCTTTGCTCCATAACTGCCTTGCAGCCTCTCTGCCGTTGTCTCTATCGTCAGGCATCGGCAGAAACATTTTGCAGACTCTATCAACATAAAGTCCTTTCATTACAAGATTTGGAACCTTTAAGATGCTTTGTAAATCCTCTGTACGATCTTCAATTGTCAAAACCCCGAAATAATAAAGAAATGAGACCAAAAAAGCGTGGTCTTTTGAAGCGTCATCAAGCATCTCTTGAATTCCAAATCTTTTGCTTATAGCCGGAACAACTATCTGCTGAGTCTCATCCATCAAACCCAATAAAAGCTCCTGTCCCTTTGGGATTTTTGCTATGTATTCAAGTTTTGACTCATCAACTGCAAGGTTGTCATCAAGCATTTCAAACGGATACTCGCAGTATTCCTGAAATTCGTCCCAAAAATATAGGCAGAGAGTCGGATTATATATGTAATCCTCTGCTTTATAGCTGAATCTATAACCATTATAATATGTTCTCATCAGCTCAACAGCCTCTTTAATCTTACTCTCTTTAAACTTGCATGATTCAACAATCTGCCTTATCACATCTTCAACCTCACTATGTGTGAAACCACACAATGCATTAAATTCATCTTTAAAATATATGTTCTTTGCAACATTATATCCGCTTGTAATATCGCTCATAACAACAGGCGAAACACCAGTTATAAACACACGGTCAAACATGGTTGATGTGGTTAATGCCTTGACTGTTTTGAAAAATGTCCGAAGCGGTCCCTGCTCATGCACTAAAGATTGATAACGCTGATTATGCGTGTCTCTGCCATAATCTCTATCTAAAATCTGAATGCCCATCATTACGGTATTGGCAAAGTTATCGTATTCATCAATTAAAAGATATATTGGATATGGGGTTGCTGCTGCTGCATTGGCTAAAGATTGCAAAGAAAACAGGGCATTATCATAGTTTATGGTGATTTTTGGCACCTCAAACCCTTTATGTTTATAAAACAGCTCAAAACCTTCTATCATAACATTTATGTGATCAAACATAGACATGCGTATATCATCAACCGTGCCTGTCGGGTCAACGCACGAAAAATCAAGTTTTAGGATAAAATAGGAGTTTCTAAGCGGAGTGGGATTTTTACCGATTGCAAGATGACCAAAAAGAGAGTCAAATTCATCTTTCTTTGCAACGTCATAGTAGTTTTCGAGCATTGAGAGCAAAAGAGATTTGCCAAATCTGCGGGGACGGATAAAAAGCTGGGATTTTGAACCTTCTAAAAGAGGTATTTTGTCTGTTCTGTCAATGTAAAAAGAGCCTTCTTTAATCATGCCTCTAAAGTCACTTGAACCGTATGCAAATTTCATAATAACAAGCCTCCTTTTTCTATTTTGTTAAGCAGATAAACACAAAAAACAATAGATGATAGTGCCAGCTTATGCTGTCTGTTACCATCTATTATTTTTACGTATTTTTACGCTGCCTCCTGCTCTTTTTGCATAGCAAGTTTATACTGGAAACTGTCTGAAAGTGCCTGCCAGCTTGCCTCAATAATATCCTCAGAAACTCCGATTGTGTTAAAAATGTTGTTTTCATCTCGTGATGAGATAATAACGCGAACCTTAGCGTCAGTTCCTGCACTTCCTTCAATGACACGGACTTTAAAGTCAATAAGGTGCATCTCATCAAGATCAGGAAATATATTTGTCAGAGCTTTTCTTAACGCATTATCAAGAGCACTTACAGGACCGTCTCCTTCTGCTGCGGTAATCTCGACAGTATCTCCAACCTTTATTTTAATCATAGCATGAGCATAACAAGGTCTCTCTTTATCTTTTTCAACAGTAACCCTGAATGACTCAAGCTCAAAATGGGGCTGGTACTGTCCTGTTATCTTCTCCATTATAATTTTAAGAGAGCCGTCTGCTACATCAAACTGATATCCATCATCTTCAAGGTCTTTAATTGTGGTAACAATGCTTTTACTGTATTTGCCGTTGTCTCCTAAATCAATTCCAAACTCTTTTGCCTTATAAGATATATTGCTCATGCCTGACTGTTCAGATACAAGCACTCTTCGTTTGCTTCCAACAAGTTCAGGATTCATATGTTCATAAGCCTCTGCTGCCTTCATCACAGCACTCACATGGATTCCGCCTTTGTGTGCAAATGCACTATGACCCACAAACGGTCGGTTGTTTAAAGGTGTCATGTTGGCAGTCTCACTTACAAAACGGGATAATTTTTTCAGTTTTGTAAGATTTTCAAAAGAGATACAGTCGTTATCCATCTTAACTTTAAGAATCGGTATAATTGATGTGAGATCAGCATTTCCGCATCTTTCGCCATATCCGTTGACTGTTCCCTGCACGACCCTGACACCGCATCTGACTGCTGCAATTGTGTTTGCAACTGCCATACCGCAGTCATTGTGGGCGTGTATTCCAAAAACAATCGCATCACTTAAATCTTCTTTTGTTTGAGCATCATTGTTTTGATGTATAAGATTGCTAATTTCAGAATCAGAATATATCTCTCTTATAGTCTCTGTGGTAATCTGTTCAATATCGTGCGGGAGTGTTCCGCCGTTGGTGTCGCACAGAACAAGAGTTCTACAACCTCCTGTTACAGCAGCTTTGAGCGTTTCAAGAGCGTAAGATTTATTATTGATATATCCATCATAATAGTGTTCAGCGTCATAAAAGACTGTAAGCCCTTTAGAGATAAGCCAAGCAACACTATCTTTTATCATAGCAATATTCTCTTCTAAGGAGTTCTCCATTATCTGAACATGCAGATCCCAAGATTTGCCAAAAATTGCAGCAACTGGGGCACCGCAGGCAACAAGTGCATTTAAATTCTTATCTTTATCAGGTGTAATGTTAGGTCGCCTTGTTGAACCAAATGCCGTAATAATGCTGTTGTTGAATTTAACCTCTTTTGCCAGCTCAAAAAACCGCATAGCATTTGGATTTGAACCTGGCCACCCTCCTTCTATGTAATGGATACCCATATCATCAAGACGTTTTGCCACCTTTATTTTATCTTCTGGTGAAAAGCAGATATTTTCACCCTGCATTCCGTCTCTTAGCGTTGTGTCGTATAAGATTGCTGTTTTCATAGCTTTTATTCTACTTTTTTTGTTTGGGTAAAAACCGTATTACTTTGATCTCTTCTCTCTTGGAAGTGCAATCGAGCCTGTTCTTGCAGTTTCGATTATACCCATTGGACGTAAAAGATCGATAAATGCCTCAAGTTTGTTCTCATCTCCTGACATCTCAATTGTGTAATGTTCAGGACCAACATCTACAACTCTGCACCTGAAAATATCTACAATTCTTAAAATTTCTGCACGATGTTCAGGCTTTGCATTCACTTTGATAAGTATAAGTTCTCGTTGGACATATCTTTTGCCAGTAAGGTCATTTACTGTGATAACATTGATAAGTTTATGAAGCTGTTTTGTTATCTGCTCAATAATGTGTTCATCACCAACAGTAACCATAGTTATTCTTGACAATAAACTGTTTTCAGCAGTCTGAGCCACGCTCAAACTTTCAATATTATATCCCCGACCACTGAAAAGACCCGCAATTCTTGAAAGAACTCCCGGCTCATTATCAACCAAAATGGATAGTATATATTTTTGACTGCTCATTGTTTCCTCATTTATATCTAAGTTGGAATGTTAATCTTTTTTTACACAGCAGCAAAAGCGGATAATTGGCTGCCTAAATAAAAACAGAGACTTTGTATTTAAACCAAAATCATCTCTGTAATTGCACCGCCAGCCGGCACCATAGGATAGACGCACTCTTCACGTTCAACAATAAACTCCATGATTACTGTCCCTTCGGTTGCAAGACCTTTTTTCAGAACAGCTTCAACCTCATCAGCCTTATCAGTTCTCATTCCAACCGCTCCATAAGCCTCAGCCAATTTTACAAAATCAGGAGACATCTCCATATTGGTGTAAGAGTATCGTCTGTCATAAAAAAGCTCCTGCCACTGCCTGACCATTCCTAAGTAGCGGTTGTTTAGAATAACAATCTTAACCGGCAGATTTGCCTCAATCGCTGTCATAAGCTCTTGGCTGTTCATCTGAATGCTTCCGTCTCCTGCAACGCATACAACCAGCTTATCAGGACAGGCAGCTTTTGCACCAATAGCAGAAGGAAGCCCGAAACCCATAACTCCAAGACCTCCTGATGTTATAAAGTGGTTGGGACGGTCAAACAGATAGTATTGAGCTGTCCACATCTGATTCTGTCCAACTTCTGTTGTAATAATAGTATTGTTATCTGTAAGTTTATAGAGCCTGTCAATTACATACTGAGGCTTTATTACATCATCTTTCTGCTCGTAACGCTGGGGTGATGTTGCTCTCCATTGTGCAATCTGATTGAGCCATGCCTGACGCTCTTGGGGGTTGCCGCTTATATCAGCAGGATTTTCATTTTCAAGCATTGAGTTCAAAATCTCTAAGGTATTTTTGCAGTCTCCAACAATCGGGCAGGTAGCTTCAACATTCTTGTGGATAGATGTTGGATCAATATCAATCTGGACAATCTTTGCCTCAGATGCAAATTTATCTTTTCTGCCGGTAACCCTGTCATCAAAGCGGACACCCACAGCAATCATAAGATCGCAGTTTCCAATTGACATGTTTGCCCGATATGTGCCGTGCATTCCAAGCATTCCAAGCCACAGAGGATCAGAGCCGGGAAAAGTTCCAAGACCCATAAGAGAAGATGTAACCGGTGTGTTTGTCATTCGTGCAAGTTTTGTAAGCTCCTCTGATGACTTAGATAGAACAACGCCGCCGCCGGAAAATATCAGCGGGCGTTTTGCACTTTTTATCAGCTCAACAACTTTTGTTATCTGCTTCATATTTGGATTATAGGTTGGTTTGTAGGATTTAAGATCAATCTCTCCTGGCTCTTCAAACTCAACAGTTGCAGCCATAATATCTTTTGGAAGATCAACAAGAACAGGACCCGGTCTTCCGCTCTTTGCAATGTGGAAAGCCTCTTTTATAGTTCGTGCAAGTTTAGTGATATCTTTTACAAGATAGTTGTGCTTTGTGCATGGTCTTGTGATTCCGACAATATCAACCTCTTGGAATGCGTCATTACCAATTAGAGCAGTCGGCACCTGACCTGTAAACACAACAATCGGGATTGAGTCCATATATGCTGATGCAATGCCGGTAACGGTGTTTGTAGCACCAGGTCCTGATGTAACCAGTGCTACTCCCACTGTTCCTTTTGCCCGTGCATAACCATCAGCAGCATGGACAGCACCTTGTTCGTGACGCACTAAGATATGACGAAGACCAGTGCTGTGTTCAAGGGCATCATAAATATCAATGACCGCTCCGCCCGGATACCCGAATATTGTATCAACACCCTCATCTTTTATCATTTTGATAAGAATTTCTGCCCCTTTCATTTTCATCTTTCTATATCTCCTTGCGAGAAGCAGGATAGTCATAAAAGCATAAATCTATCTTGCTAACCCTTTTATCCTGAATATTTCTGATTCAGATTATTTATTAAGCAAACACCGCCCCATTTCCGGCAGATGTAACCTGTTTTGCGTATCGTGCCATATATCCTGTTTTAATTTTTGGCTCTGGTCGTCTCCATTTGGACAATCTTGCCCGTATCTCTTCCTCTGATACTAAAAGCTCAATAGATTTAGCTGGAATATCAATTTTTATCTGATCTCCCTCCTCTACTGCTGCAAGAACGCTTCCCTGCATAGCCTCTGGCGATATATGACCTATTGATGCCCCTTTTGTGCCGCCAGAAAATCTGCCGTCAGTGATTAGGGCAACATCGCCATCAAGCCCCATGCCTGCAATTGCTGAAGTTGGTGTAAGCATCTCCCTCATTCCAGGACCTCCGGCTGGTCCCTCATATCTGATCACAATTACATCGCCTTTTTTGATGCTGTTTGACATGATTGCCTCAGTTGCAGCCTCTTCTGAATCAAAGACCCGTGCAGGTCCTTGATGCTTCAGCATCTCCTCTTTTACGGCAGACTGCTTTACAACACACCCCTCAGTTGCAATATTGCCGAACAGAACAGCAAGCCCGCCCTGTTTATGATATGGATTGTCTATTGGTCTGATGACATTTGAGTTTTTGACTGACGCACTTTTTATATTCTCTGCAACTGTTCTGCCTGTAGCAGTGATGCACGTTCCGTCAATTATACATTCGCCATTTTGATTTTGATCAAAGAGAGTTTTAAGAACAGCCTGTATTCCTCCAGCATAATAGAGATCAACAAGATGATCTTTTCCACCAGGACTTAATGAGCAGATATGGGGAACTTTGCTGCTCATCTCATTGATAAGCTCAAGAGGAATATCAAGCCCTGTTTCGTGTGCAATTGCTTTAAGATGAAGAACTGTGTTTGTCGAACAGCCAAGAGCCATATCAACTGCAAGTGCATTTCTAAATGATTTTTCTGTCATAATCTGGCGGGGAGTGATGTTTTTTCTTAAAAGTTCCATGACCGCCATTCCAGCCTCTTTTGCCAAACGGATTCTCTCAGAAAACGGGGCTGGTATTGTGCCGTTGCCGGGCAGACCCATTCCGATTGCTTCTGTAAGGCAGTTCATTGAGTTTGCCGTAAACATTCCTGCACATGATCCGCAGGTTGGACAGGCACTATCTTCAATTGCTGCCATCTCATCTTCTGTCATTTTCCCGCTTTTAACTGCCCCTACTGCCTCAAACACAGAGATAAGATCAATCTTACGAGGCTGATTTTCCGAACCTTGGCAGCATCTTGAACTGTTTTGGTCATCTTTTGACGCATTCTCCCAAATATGACGACCCGGAAGCATAGGTCCTCCGCTTATGCAGATTGCCGGAATATTTAACCGTGCTGCTGCCATGAGCATTCCCGGAACAATCTTATCGCAGTTTGGAACTAATACAATTGCATCAAAAGGGTGTGCTGTTGCAGATACCTCAATTGAATCTGCAATAAGCTCTCTGCTTGCAAGCGAGTAGTGCATACCAATATGGTTCATGGCAATGCCGTCACACACTCCGATTGTGGAAAACTCCATCGGAGTTCCTCCTGCCATTCTTACTCCTGCTTTGACAGCCTCAACAATCTGGTTAAGGTGCATATGTCCGGGAATCAGCTCGTTTGCTGAATTTGCAATGCCTATCAACGGGCGTTGAATCTCCTCGTCTGTAAATCCAACAGCCTTCATAAGGCTTCTGTGCGGTGCTCTGGCAATTCCCTTTTTTGCAATATCGCTTCTCATGATCTCTTGTTCCTTCTCTAAGTAATTTGTATTTACCCTTGATGAAATCAAAGGGCTTTAATGTAAGTAATGTTCTAAATATATAAGTCCAACATGACAAATTTAAATAAAAATATTTTGAGAGCCATAGCTAATAAATTAAAAACAAAAAAGCCGTTATCAGCTTTTTCAGGCTGATAACGGCTTTTTAAGAATCCTATTCTACTTATGCCAATGTCAGCCCTTTCTTCTGAGGGCGATAATAATCACCTCCACAAGGAGAAGAGATAGAATGACATTGACAACAAGAATATTTTGCATATGATTTATAACTTATCCATAAAAATGTAAAAAATATCTAAATTATCTATTAAAACCTCAAATAAGAATAAAAAAAATAAGTATATGAACATAAATACTCTGTCAAGATAAAAGTTATTGCGATGAGTTAAAAAATAACTGATGGAAATCTTGAAGTATCAGTATGAGGATAAAACTTTGCTCCGCTGAATATGTTCATAAACTCCTGATTAACATTAAGTTCAATATAGGTTATGGCTTTTCGTATCTGTTCAATTTCATCAAAAGAATCGGGATTTATAAGAAGTTTTGCAGCCCCTTCAAGAGAGGAGTTGCCAAGAACCTCAAATTTATCAATCGGAATATCAGGCAGCATACCGATTGAGATGGCAGATTTTGGATTTATAAAAGAGCCGAAAGTGCCTGCTACATAAAATTTTTCAAGATCACTAAACTGCAAACCAGCAGTCTTTTCGATAATTACCTGAAGTATAGAGTACATTGCAGCTTTAGAGCTTGTTAAAGAGTTCATCTCAACCTGAGTTAATACTATCTCATCTGCTACACGAAAACAGCCGATTCCATCAGCTTCAAAATATCGCTCTTTGCACCGTTCTGGAACAAATTTGCCCCTGATATCAAGCATACCAGCAAGAAAAAGTTCTGCTGCTAAATCTATCATGCCTGATCCGCATATACCGATCGGCGGTTTTTCTTCAATTGTGTGGAGATCAACCTTGCCGGTTGCAGGATCGATCTTGACCTTATCAATTACACCGGGCTTTGCCGTCATTCCTATGTCGCTGATTCCCCCTTCAAGAGCAGGACCCGCAGCACCGGCACAGGCAATAAGCCAGTCTCTGTATCCAACAACAACTTCAGCATTTGTTCCAACATCAACCATTATGCAGGGTGAACTTTTTTTATGCAGTTGGGCAAAGAGTATTCCAGATACAAGATCACCGCCAAAATATGAACCAATATTTGGAAACAGATAGACCAAGCCCCGCTCGTTTATATTAACACCAAGCTCTTTTGCCTCAACCGGCTCGGGTACATTGATCGCTGGAATATAGGGTTCTCTGATTAGAAATGACGGCTCAATTCCAAGAAACAGATGCGTCATGGCACTGTTGCCGGAAACTGTAACTAAATAGATAGCCTCTGAATCCAACCCATTGTGGTTGTATTTGCCGCAAAGAGCTTTTATGTTCTCATTCAATGATAAAATAACAAGCTGCTGCAACTCTTTTAATCCATGGTCTGTTTTAGCGTGGTGGATTCGTGCTAATATATCAGGTGCAATTTTTTTCTGAGGATTATCAAATCCAATCTCTCCGCAGCTCTCTGCCGTCTCAAGGTTGATCAGACGAATTACAATACGGGTAGTTCCAAGATCAACTGCAACTCCAAACAGAGCCTTATTTTTATCAGGCGGAAGAATATCTGCAACCTGCCAGCCGATAGAATTTTTAAAAAGCACAACCTTTGCCTTGTGATTCCATCTCCTAAGTTTAGAGGGCAGAGAGTTTGCAAGATTTGTTGGAAAATAGACTCCTTCTATTTTAAGGGCAGATTTAACTCTTTCAACATCTGCTGTATTGTTGCCAATCGCTGGCTGAGTAATTTCTATATATTTTACAAAACTTTTAACCATATTTAAAATTAACCTCTGTTGTTTTTCGACTTTAGATCATATTTCATAAGTTTCATATTTAGGCAGATATATTTTAAAACTTGTGCCGACATTTGGTTCACTGTAAACATTTATAAATCCATTGTTCTGCTTTATAATGCCGTAAACAGTTGCAAGACCAAGACCAGTTCCTTTACCAAGCTCCTTAGTTGTAAAAAACGGTTCAAAGATTTTATCAACTGTCTCTTTTGCCATGCCGCAGCCGTTGTCACTAACTTCAAGCTGGACATATTCTCCGGCTGAGATTCCAGAGTCAGGCTCGAATGGGATATCCTTAAAAGTTATATTTTCTGTTTTTATTGCGATCGTGCCGCTGTTTTTACCGCTGCTCAAGATAGCGTCTCTGGCATTTACACATAGATTGGTCAATAGCTGATCAACTTGGGTAGGATCAACTTTAACGTTCCACAGATTCTCTTCCGGCAGATACGCTATATCTATACTCTCTCCAGTCAGATTTTGCAGCATTTTCAAGATATTATTGAGAGTATCATTAAGATTGACTACTTTGGGGGTTATTCTCTGCTTTCTGGCATATGCAAGCAACTGCTGTATAAGATTAGCTGAACGTTCTGCTGCATTGCGAATATGTATAATTTTATTTTTAATAGGCTTGTTATCGTCAAGTTCAATTATGGCAAGCTCAGAGTGTCCTATAATTACGCTCAACATGTTGTTGAAATCGTGGGCAATTCCTCCTGCCAATCTACCGATAGACTCCATCTTATGAGCTTGGCTCAACTGCTCTTGTAATCTTTCCCGCTCCTCTTGCGCCCGTTTTACTGCGGTGATATCCCGCGTTACTGCCCATAGATAAGATGGTGCGGCTCTGCGGGTAGATTGGTTTTGCTGGTCTGGTTTAGAATTGTCTGTTTTACAATCATTTGGTTTAGAGCCGTGCCCATTTGATTGAGCTGGTTCAAGAGTTGCAGCAGAAGATTTATCAAAAAAAGCGTAAGCCTGTAGTTCAACTGGAAATATAGTGCCGTCTTTTCTAATATACTCTTTTTGATAGATGCCCGAATAGCCATCTACAAGTAATTTGGCTTCCCATATATTTTTAAGCTCTAACACTTTCCATTTTTCAGGAGTTATATCATAAAAGCTCTCTTTTGCCTTGAGTTCGTCTAATGTATAGCCAAGCATATCGCAGTATGCCTGATTTGCATCAATAAAGCCTCCATTTATATCGACAAATACAAAACCGTCTCTGCTGCTTTCAAAAATTTCCCGATAACGTCTTTCGCTCTCTTGCAGTGCTGACTCAAAACGCTTACGCACGTCAATCTCATGTTTAAGCCGTCTGTTCCAAAATAGTATAACCGCGATTATAAGAAAAAGAGGGATACCAATGAAAAATCCCCATCTTTTCAAATCATCAGGACTTATTCCATATTCGTAACGGACAGAGAGCCATTTATTGCGAATCTGCATATGCTGCTCTTTAGTAAATAAATCTAAGGACTTATTTATAATAGAGGCAAGTTCTGGAAACTCTTTTCTAACACCAAAGTGGAGCTGATAGTTCTCATATGCAGTTGGAGCAGCAACTTTAAGGTTTGTTAAGCCGTACTCTTCAACCATATAGGTTGCACTTGCAAGGTTATCAATATAAGCGTCTGCCCTGCCTGATGATACAGCTTTAAGGCACTCTAAGGCTGACTCTTGAAAATAGTAAACAACATCAATCTTGTCCCTGTTAAGCCACTCATAGACAACATTTTGTTTAACCATTGCAACCTTTAAGCCTGTCAAATCTTCAAGCCCGCCTATAAACTGGCTCTCTTTTCTGCTTATGATAACTAAAGGAAACGACAGATATGGTTTTGAAAAGAGCAGGTACTCTTCCCTGTCAGGAGCCTTTGCAACACAAGATATTATATCAAGCTCTTTTGCTTTGGCTCGGCTTAAAACATCTTTCCATGGCAGTGCTTTTTCAATTTCAAGCCTTATGCCGAGCTGCCCCATAATCAGCGTAAGGTAGTCGTAGGCAATTCCAGTTGCTGCATCATTATCATCAAAAAAGCTGAATGGTGGAAAAGATTTGGGTCCTGCTGCTTTAAGCGTAGGATTGGCTTCTATCCAGCTTTTCTCCTCAGTCGTTAGAAGATTTTTGATATCTGAAGAGTCGGCAGCAAATGAATGGTTATACGGCATCAGAAGAGAGAGAGCTGCTATAATGACAAATAGAGTTATGTTTAACTGTTTTTTTACTGATTGTTCAATCTTTGGCATCTTTTCGTGTGTAAACATATTTTGCATCTTTTCTAAAGTTGTGTTTTTAATTTTTTACAAGAGATTCTCTTACTTTTTCAGAAAGTTCATTTTTTGAGAACGGCTTCTGGATAAAATTGACTCCTGTATCAAGAACTCCATGATGGGCAATAACATTGGCTGTATAACCCGACATAAACAGACACTTGATATCAGGGTATATTGACAGAATTTTTTTAGCAAGATCGCGACCGTTCATTTCAGGCATAACTACATCTGTTATAAGCAGGTCGATTTTGTCTGAATGGCTGTTTGCAATATCTACTGCCTCATCTGGCGTAGATGCCGCAAACACCTGATAACCCTGCTTTTTAAGCATCATCTTAGTTAATTGCAGTATTGACGGTTCATCTTCAACAATCAGTATAGTCTCATTGCCTTCAGCATCTTCTGATTTATTAGAACTCATTTTGTCATCTGTATCCTCATCTTTGTTATATCGTGGAAAATATATTCTAAATGTTGTGCCTTCATTTGGTTCACTGTAAACATTTATAAAACCACCATTTTGTTTAACTATTCCATACACTGTGGCAAGTCCAAGACCAGTTCCTTTGCCTCTATCCTTTGTGGTAAAAAAAGGTTCAAATATATTCGTTATAGTCTCTTTATCCATACCGAAGCCGTTATCGCTTACACTAAGCATAACATACTCACCCTGAAGAAAGCCGTAGTGGCTGTCGCAATACTCTTGATCAAAAACTTTGATTCCAGTCTCAATGGTTATTTTACCAACATCGGCAATAGCATCACGAGAGTTTACACAGAGATTTACAACTATCTGATCAATCTGTGAAGGGTCCATATTTACGCTCCATATATTATCGTTGGGTATCCAGAGAAGATCGATATCCTCTCCTATCAATCTTTTGAGCATTTTGAGCATACTTTCGACTGTGCTGTTTATATTGAGTTTTTTAGGAGAGATAGTCTGTTTTCTTGCAAATGCAAGCAACTGGCGGGTCAGATCAGCAGAACGTTCAGCAGCTTTTCGTATCTCCTGAAGATTTATATTTATTGGGTGGTCAGCATCAATATCATACATAGCAAGATCGATATTTCCAATAATCACACCAAGCATGTTGTTAAAATCGTGTGCAACGCCTCCTGCAAGCCTTCCTACTGACTCCATCTTTTGAGCCTGCAAAAGCTCTCCTTGAAGCCTCTCTTTTTCTGCCTCTATCTGCCTGTTTTTATCTTCTATTCGTTTGTTTTCATTCAGCTCCCAGACAGAGTCCATTAAAAGTGAAACCTGTAAAGTGTCAGTTTCATCATAATCGCTCTGTTTGTTGGCAAGACCTATCACGCCAACAATATTGCTGCCTCTAAATACAGGGACAGTCATAAATCTAATAATATGGACATGACCATCAGGGTAGCCTTTTCTCAGAGGATTATCACTTACAAAATCGTTGAGAATTAATGATTTACGCTGTCTGACCGCCTCTCCCCATATACCTGTTTTTTCTAACTCATAGCAGGTTTTAGGCTCTATAATTTTACATTCAGGCATCACATCTTTTGACCATGTGTTTAATATAAATTGTCTCTGCTTCTCCTCATAGTGGTAAATATAACCGATTTTACTATTAGTAAGTTCAATAGTTTTTTCTAACGCATAATCAAGATGCTCCTGTATGCTATCTGATGGATATTTGAGAATATCAATAAGTTTTTTTAGTCGTGCCTCATTAATTTCACGCTCTTTTTCAATCTGTTTGAATTGGGTTATATCGCGGCTTACTCCGATTATTCCTATAAGGTTGCCGTTTGAGTCAAGATAAGGCGTTTTGACTGTATCGTGCATTATCTTTTGTCCATCAGGATAAGATATCCACTCCTCATTATGGCAGGGCAGCATCGAATCTAACATTTTTCTGTCACTTTCTTTGAATTTATCTGCATCATCTTTGTCGTGAAGATCGTAATCTGTCCGTCCAACTATATTTTCAATTGATAATCCAAGATGTTCTGCAAAAGCACGGTTTCCCCCTAAATAAACACCTTCTGTACTCTTAAAGAAAACGATATCGCGGATTGAGTCGAGAAGAGAGCTGAGAAGCCCCTGACTTCTTTGAATCTCAATCATCTTTTTTCTTGACTCAATCTGATCTGATAAAATCTTGCTGCTGAGGATTGTGGCAATAGGATAAAACAGCATTACAGGAATACCTATTCTTGATATGACATCTACGCCCGCACCTTTAGGAAGTGTAAACATCATGGCAAGCATGGCAATATGGACGATAGAACCAAAAATATAGAGATTCAAAATAGATGTGGGGTTAGATTCCGGCTTGAGATATAAGCGTGCAGCAAATCCTATTATAAAAGATGAAAAAATGACCAATACTCCTGTTAATGCTCCAGCTCCTCCAATATAGATGCGTAAGCTGATAGGAAATATCGAGGCTACAGCACCTGCCAATGGACCAAAAAAGAGAGTGCAGACACTCACCATTACAGATCGTCCGTCAAATATAAGTCCTGGTCCAAGATTTAGCGGACGCATCATTCCTAAGACGGCAGCCCCGCCAAATAATAATCCTTGAAGGATAGCCGCAGTAGTTCTGCTTATCTTTGCTATTTTACAGTTTTTATCAATAAATACTGAGATAATGCTAAAAGAGACTAAAAGCGAGAGATTGATAATAAGATCGATATAAATCAATATGTTTACTCCTTTTTGAACACAATTGAATGTCTGCTCACCTGCTGTTCATAATAACTTTTTTCAGCCGCTCAAATTCAAACTCCAACTGAGGCATACTGCTCTTAACAGCCTCCATATCACCAGAGTTTGCAAATTTTTCCATTTTATATGCAGCTAATCTCATAGCTTCGCCGCCGATGTTGGCACATGCACCTTTTATGGAGTGTGCCTGACGCTCTGTCTTTTGAATATCATCTGAAGCTATATAATTTTTAAGAATATCCAACTGTTCAGGTATATCCCCAATAAATACAGCAATGAGCATTTCAGCTAAACTCTCATCTTGCATAATACGATCCATCATTCCAGCCTTATCAAAGATTGGAGCTGAATCGTCTGCTGATTTCTCGTCTGAATAATTAGATGCATTAGTTTTCTCTGCTTTTAGTGTCTCTTCGGGCAGCCACCTTTTTAAAACTGACGCAACAGATTCAAGAGAGATAGGTTTAGATATATAGTCATTCATGCCTGCTTGAATGCACTTGTCTCGATCTCCTTGCATTGCATTGGCGGTCATGGCAATTATCGGAATATCTTTTTTTCTATTTCCCATAGTACGTATTTTATATGTTGCCTCAAATCCGTCCATAACAGGCATCTGAACGTCCATAAAAACGATGTCGTAATTGGAATTTTCTATTGCTTCAACAGCCTCAAGACCGTTTGCAGCAGCATCTGCTGACAGCCCCAATTTTTTTAAAATACCAATAGCCACAGTCTGGTTTATAATGTTATCTTCAGCAATAAGTATCCGGGTATCTCTATTTGCAAACAAATCTATTTTTAGAGAATCTTTTGACAAATTCTTGTTCTCAGACGGGAGATCATTTGCAGTAACGCTTTTAGCCGACTGCTCCTGTCGATTTAATCGGGCTGTAAACCAGAACTCTGAGCCTTCTCCCTCTTGGCTGATTACTCCTATATGACCGCCCATAAGTTCTGCCAACTGCTTTGATATTGCCAAACCGAGACCTGTACCTCCATATTTTCTGGTAGTTGAGGCATCTACCTGACTAAATTTATCAAAGATTATACTGATTTTATCTTTAGGAATACCAATACCGGTATCTTTTACAGAAAATTTTAAAACAACACTTTTTTCGTCTGTTTCAACCTGAGAAATTGAAACTACTATTTCGCCTTGATGGGTGAATTTAATAGCATTTCCAATAAGGTTGTTGAGAATCTGACGCAGGCGACCCTGATCACCGCAAAGCAGAGTTGGAACATCAGGAGCAATATTAAACAGAAGTTTTAGCCCATTCTCTTTTGCCCGTATTGCAAGAGGTTCGATAAAATCCCCAAACAGACCAGACAGCTCAAAGTTACTCATTTCAAGCTCAAGTCTTTTTGCCTCGATTTTTGAAAAATCAAGAATATCGTTAATAATAGATAAAAGAGATTCTGCACTTAACTTTACTATTTCGCTGTACCTGCGTTGTTCATCGTTAAGCTCAGTGTCAAGCAGAAGTTCTGTCATGCCGATAACCCCATTCATCGGGGTTCTGATTTCGTGGCTCATATTTGCTAAAAATTCGCTTTTGGCAATATCTGCCATCTGTGCCTCTACAGCCATCTGATTGGCTCTTCCAATTGCCTCTTCAAGCTGCTCATTGGTCTGTCTTATCTCCTCTTCAGCAAGTTTGCGATCAGATATATCAATAAAACATTCTAATAGTTTCTTTTTGCCGGCAATCTCAAATAACTTTACTGTTTTGATTATAGGAACTCGGCTGCCGTCTATTCTTACTAACTCAAATTCAGATTTATCAATGGCTGCACCCAAAGTACACGCATCACAATAACTATTATCAGGCATTATAAAAAGCGTTGAGCAGCTTTTTCCTTTGAGCGATTCTGCCGGAGCACCAAACATATTTATAACGTAATTATTTATCCTCTCAATACACTTTGTCTCAGAGTCCATGATAACTACTCCGGTAGGAAGGTTATCAAGCAGAACTCTCTGTATGGTTTCACTCGTGTTAAGTTCTGATGTTCTCTCGAAGACAAGCCTCTCTAACTCTCTTCTGCTGCTGAGTATTATAAAAATTATAGTGGTGATTGCACACGTAACGATTAAACCAGTAAGAGCTGCCATAACTCCATACCAGACAGGGTAGAGCCTGACAAACTCTTCACCAGCATATGCGGTTAAACCAAAAACTTTTCCAAATGCAAATATAGGGACAGTTACTTCAAGCCCCTTTATTTTTGAGACAATATATTTATTCCACCCCTGTGCAATATGTTCAGGAGAGTCTGCCTTTCTAAGAAGAGATATCTTCATAAACAAGGAGTTGTCCATAGAGCTTGTTCTTAGAAGGTTGCCCATTCTTAGTACAGCCAAAGCAAATCCTTTAAGATTATTTTTACCAAAACCAGATTGTCGAAAGACTGGACGGAATATAATTATAACCTTTTGAACCGCACTCTCATTTATCAATGATACTGGAGCTGTACTGGTAGTTAAACCTGTACTCAGAGCCTCTTCAAGAGCTGCTAATCTTAGCGGTTCTGAGCCGAGATCAAAACCTGCAAATGTCGATTGTTTGCTTTTAACCGGCGTAAAGTGAAATATCGGATAGTAGAGGCTTCTTTTATCTGCTGGTATTGGGTTAGAGCGATCGTCTTTTTGCCAGATGTGAAAATCTTTTAATCCCTCAGATTGTGCATATGCTTCAAAATCTGCCTTATCTTCAGCTTTTACAACTGGAATCCAGTTCCAATGGACATACGGATTTTTTGTCAGATATTTAGTAAAACGGTGGAACTCATCTGATGAGATATTTACATCTCCTTCGTATAGGTGTGCAAGTCCTTCAATTTCTGTATCGCGAAGTTTGCGCATCTTTTCAGCGATTGTCTCTGCCCTGTTTGTAGCAAGCTGTAGAAAAGCCTCTTTTCTATGTTTGATATTTTGCTCATGAAACATCCAAGCTATGAAAATAGTAACTAAAATACCAGCAGACGCAGCTAAAGCCGGTTCAATATTTTTCATCCAATCAGGCTGGTTACCAGTAACTTTTGAGCGTATGAGTAAGAGTTTCCAACCGATAATTATCAGCACGATCATAATTATTGTGAAGATAATTACCGGTATTACAGCTCTGATAATTGTAGTGTTCCAGCTTCCTGAATCTATGTCCATTCCAACAACAGCAACAATTCCGCCTGTTCCAGTGTATGATCCTGCACAGATAATAAGATCATCTGCTTTTTGGACATAGGTGGTTTTCGGCTCTCTCTGCCGATTAACCGGATTTTCATATTCGTAATCAATCCAGCCGCTGCCTTTAGATAGGGCAACATCTCTTATCTCGTTTCTAAAATATTTTCCTCCTGCCCAATCTTTTTTGTCCAAAAGGTTCTGTCCGACAAGTTCTGGTTTTACAGGGTGAGCCATCATTGTCATGTTAGAGTCGTAGGCAAAAACGTACAGGTCGCCATATCGAAATTTACCATCAGGGTTATTCAGCTCTTTTAATAGAGAATTTTTTCCGCTCTTTTTATAAAACTCCACAGCCTTTTTTACCATAGTGACCGCATCATCTCTTGTGGATAGTATATGCACAGCACTTTTGGGATCATGTATCGGAACAAATGCAGATACCCGGCTGTTTCCACCAGCTTTAACCGCTGGTTTTCTGCTGTAAAACACCCTGATGCACTCTTCTGGAACTTGGTCGTATAATTTCCCAGGATAAGAGTAATTAGCTGAATCTAAAGGCTCGCTGTCTGTAAAGAAAAAGATTTTCCCGTCATCTCTTCTGCCCATAATATAGAGAAAGCGGCAGTTGTCGTAAAAATCTTTTACTATAGAGAGCTGGTTTTTTACTCTCAAATATTGGGGGTTTTCAAGATCAGATTTATCCCCTTTAAGAGACTTTACGCGATCAAGGTTTACCCCCTCTGCAACCATGCGGGTTTTGGAAAGCAGCTCTTTTCCCAACTCCTGTTTTGTTTGAAAAGCTACCCACCATGCTGATAGACCTCCTGCTACCAACACAACAGCAATGGTGAAAGCTGTCCAAAAATTATTATTTTTCATGTTTTGTTCTTTCCATCAGGCAAGAATGCCCTTTCGTGCCTCCATTCTCTTTTTAAGTCTTGGAAAATAGTTTATCTCTGTATGAGGAATAAAAAGGGCACTCACATAGTGATCCATATAGGAGGGAGTCTCTGCAAGCTCAAAGTTGGTCATCATCTTCACAACTTCGATAACATTACGTCTGAATAGATTGGTATATGAACTCATCTGAGCACCTAAAAGAGAGCCGTTGCCAAGATATATAACTTTTTGAGGATCAATTTCAGGCAGAAGACCTATAACCATTGCCTTTTCTAAATCAACATAGCTGCCAAAACCGCCTGCAAGAATAATCCGCTCAATATCGCTTATGTGCATGCCAACCTCTTCAAGCAGGGTCATGGCACCGCTGTACATTGCACCTTTTGCACGGATAAGGTTATCAATATCAGGCTCGGAAAGTGTGATGTCTCTATCAATCTGAGTATCAGGCTGCCACACAAGCACATACTCCCATATTCCATCTTTTTGGCGGATACGGTCTGTTTTTAGTTCGTAGTTGAATCTGCCTCTGTTGTTGATCACTCCGTTCTCAAAGAGTATGGCAACAATGTTAATAAGACCAGAACCGCATATACCTTTTGGTCTTACATTCCCTTTGGTCATAATCATTGGTTCAAAAGTCGTAGGGTCTATTGAGAAATCTTCAATCGCACCTTTTGCAGCCCTCATTCCAAATGTAATGCCTCCGCCTTCAAAAGCAGGACCCGCTGAACAAGCTGTACAGGCAAGCCAATCTTTATTGCCGATAACAATCTCTGCATTTGTTCCAATATCCATAAACAGGGTGAGTTTATCACTTTTATAGAGTTCGCTTGCCATTACACCGGCTACAATATCGCCGCCCACATAACTTGAAACACCAGGGTAGAGAAGGGCGATTGTATGCTTGCCTAAGTCAATCCCAACATCAGATGCTTTAAATGGAGGATATAAAATAGATGCAGGAACGTATGGGGCACGTCTGATATATCGGGGATTGATACCAAGCAGCAACTGGCTCATAGTCGAGTTGCCAGCCAATGTTATGGTTGCAATTTCATTTTTAGAAATTTTTGCTTTTTTGATTATCCGTTCAAGAACGTGGTTGATTGTCTCTACAACTTTTTTCTGAAGTGTCTCAAGACCGCCCTCTTTTTCTGCAAACATGATTCTTGAGATAACATCTTCACCATAGCTTATCTGTCCATTAAAATCTCCGTAGCTTGATAAAACTTCACCAGAGTTGAGATCAAGCACTTCAGCGTAAATTGTTGTGGTTCCAATATCCATTGCAATGGCAAAGTTACGATCAGTT
The DNA here is from genome assembly GCA_964539635.1 of uncultured Desulfobacterales bacterium. GTDB lineage: Bacteria > Desulfobacterota > Desulfobacteria > Desulfobacterales > Desulfobacteraceae > Desulfamplus. Next base: position 35,214 of record CAZIJN010000026.1, read on the forward strand.
GTGTCTCCCGGCTCAAGCAGTGTAATCTGATTTTTTCCATCTTCCCGCACTGGTCTGATAATGGTTGCAGTAACTTTAAAGTCTCCTTTGCGTAAAATATCTGGAATCTGCCTTATAACATCAAGTTCAACAAGCAGGCGGTGTTCATCGTGCTGGATTTTAAGGAAATTAAGAAGCCGTGTTACATCTGCTAAATTATCCTGTGCAGTAGGAGCAGGTAGTTCAAGATATCTCTTTACAACAGGAGGAATCAAAAGCCCCTGATCTTTTATTGTACTTAGTTTGAACTCCTGTATCTTTGCGGTGTGCCTTGGAGATGCAGCAAGATTTAAGATGCTTGGATCAACATTTGACTCAACCGGTATTCTAACCACCAAATCAGACTTTACCTTAGACATACAGGCAAGTCTGTATCCTTTGGCGATATCTTCGGCAGAGAGCATCTTTTCTGTTCCACCCTCAACCTCTCCCTGCTCTACAATAACCCTGCATTTTCCACACACACCCTCTCCGCCACATGAGGCGTTTATATGGACACCAGCTTCCATAGCAGCACGAATAAGGTTATCACCATCTGAAACTTGAATCTCTCTGTTATGCGGCTGAAATATAATCTTGTGTTTTATATCACTCATGGCTTCTCCTAAATTATTAATAAAGATTTTATAGTTGCTACTTTTATATATTTAATTTTAGCTACTTTGGGAACTTATTAGTATTATATTAATTATCTTGTTATAAAATCGAACCTCTTTTTTAGCAAGAGAGATTAAGGTATTCTATTGATTATCTATTTTTATCCGTATTTGTGTAATACTTTATTTAAATTAGTTTAAAGATATATTTTATTTGAACAATGTTTTTCATTGACCTGTAAATGCTTTTCTGATTATGACTATATACTTATTTGAAATGCCATGCTTTTAATAGATATTTTATAAAATATACTTTTAATTGACATGATTGAAACATATAAAAAACAATAGTGAGGGAAGGGTAATGAAAACCATAAATATCCCCAAATTAAAAGAGATTGTAGGGGAAAATAATGTCAAGGACAATCCGGCTGACCTGTTTGTTTACGGGTCAGACGCTTCCGTCCATAGGGCAATGCCATGGGTTGTTGTAAGACCTGAAAATACTGAACAGGTTCAAGCTGTTATGAAATTTGCAGATGATGAGCGAATCCCTGTTATTACACGAGGTTCTGGTTCAGGAATGTGCGGGCAGGTAGTGCCTTTGCATGGGGGGATAACTCTTGATATGAAAAAGATGAACAGAATCCTTGAGATCAATCCTCCTGATGTCTATTGCAGGGTTGAGCCGGGGGTTATTGACGATGATCTTAACCTTGCCCTAAAACCTTATGGTGTATTTTATCCTCCAACACCTGCATCAAGCAGAGCTGCAACAATCGGAGGGGAAATAGGCAATAATGCAAGCGGAGTGAGATCTGTAAAGTATGGAGCAACTCGCGACTCTCTTCTCGGCATGAAGGTTGTAATTCCGGGAGGGAAACTTCTCACGCTTGGAACAAGAACAAGGGTTGAGGCAACTGGTTATCAGTTGCACAAACTGATAGTAGGCTCAGAAGGTACACTTGGTGTTGTAGTTGAGGCAACATTAAAGTTTGTACCTATTCCAAAGTTCAGATGTCTTGGTATGGCTAACTTTGACAGACTCGAAGATGCCGGGCACTCTATAGCAGATATAATGGCAAGCGGAGTAACTCCTTCAATGTTGGAGCTTGTTGATAATGTTGCGATTCAGGCTGTCAATAAAACCATGAATTTAGGGTTGCCTGAAGTTGAGGCTGTGCTGCTGTACGAGGCTGACGGCATGGTAAAAGAGGCTGTTGACTATGAGGTAAACACCATGAAAGATATCTGTGCCAAACATGGTGGTAAAGGTCTTCAGAGCAGTTATGATGCACAGGAGCGGGCAAAGATATTTATGGGACGTAAAAAACTCTTTCCAGCTCTATCAAAATTTAGCGAGCTTCATGCAAGCACATCTCTTGCTGATGATATGGCTGTTCCATATTCAAAGATGGCTGAAACGGCAAGAAAAATTCATGATGTTGCAAAACGAAATAACATTATTATGACTGCTTATGGTCATTGTGGTTCAGGGTGTATGCACACAAAGATACTTATGGAGACAAGTCATAAAGATCAGTGGGAATCTGCAAAAAAAGCTGTCTCTGAAATTTATGAGTATGTCCGCTCTGTGAACGGCACAACATCTGCCGAACATGGAATCGGGCTTTCTAAGGCTCCTGCATTTAAAATAGAAAAGGCTGACTCTCTTGATATTATGAGAAAGATCAAGCACGCCTTTGATCCGAACAACATTTTGAATCCCGGTAAAATGATGGATGCCCCTGATGACTGGGTCACAGCAACTGCTTTAAGATATATTGTGGAGTCTTAAAATGGAAAAGAGAAAATTTGAACTGAACAATCTTTTGAAATGGAGTAATACTTTAGATAAATGTATTAGGTGCGGCTACTGTTATGAGCACTGTCCTGTATATAAACATACACGTTGGGAGAGTGATACCCCGCGTGCAAAACTTATCATGATTTACGGGCTTCTCTCAGGTGAGCTTGAGCCGTCAAAATATATGGCTGAGAAGATATTCTCCTGTTTTAACTGCCAGCAGTGTGTGGCTGCCTGTTCAAGCGGAGTGCCTATAACTGACGTACTTAAAGATGCAAGAGCTGATTTTGTAGGCACTGAGTTTGATACTACAGGCACAACCTCAATAACTGGAAGCGGGTGTGCAAACTGTCTTACCTGCGTCCGCGCATGTCCTCAGGATGCCCGTTATTTTAAAGACGGTCATATTGTAACTGATCCTATTTTATGCCATAGCTGCGGTATCTGCATGGATCTCTGTCCTAACCAGAGTGCCTCTTCAATGCTCTCTTACGGTACAGACAGGGTATATCTTAAACGGATGATATCAGATTTCTTAGATAAACCGAGTTCTAAGGTTGTAGTGTTTGGCTGTAACTGGTCATACTACCCTGATATGCAATCTTCATCTTATGATCTTGAATCCTCTGCATATACTCCGATTTATGAGATGCCTGCACCTGAATATAAAATTTTTATAAACATGTGCGGCGGAAGACTCTCAAAACCTCTGATGCTTGATCCTTTTCTTGACAACGCATGGGGAGTTTTAGTTGCCTGCTGTCCTGACGGAGAGTGTGAAAATAACGGTAATGTAAAGGCTGCTAAACATGTAAAAGATTTAAAGCCTATTCTAAGCTCTCTTGATATAAATCCTGATAGAATTGAGCTTGTACAGATTGCACACGGAGATAAGGCTGGATTCCAAAAGTCGATTAACAGCTTCATGGATAAGATAAAACAACTTGGACCTCTAACTGATGACAAAACTGTAAAGGCATAAACTTTAATAAGTTCAGAAAAGTTCATTATAAAAAGGAATAAAAGATGAAGATAAGTTTACCTTATGGAAAAGATGGTCAGGTTACTGCCGAGATAAGCGATTCTATTGAGACAAGTTTTCTTGAGGCAAATGATGTAAAAATCGGCGATCAGGTTGATGCAATTGAGCAGGCAATGAACAATCCATGCAAAAGTGCTGCTTTGATGGAATTTTTAGCTGATGCTCGTGATCTTTTAATTATTGTCAATGATGCTACACGCCCGACTCCGACTAAAACTGTAATGGACGTTATTTGGAGCGGCATAAAGAAAAAGAGTATTCCAGTTAATTTCATCATTGCAACTGGTGCTCACAGAGGTCCTACAGAAGAGGAGTATATTCAGATATTTGGCTCTCTGTATGAGGAAGTTAAAGATAAAATCATTGTCCATGATGCTAAAAAAGATGAAGAGATGGTCTTTCTTGGCAAATCCTCAAACGGAACAGAGATGTATGTGCATAAAGCAGGAGTTGATGCCCATAAGATTATAATTATCGGCTCTGTTGAACCCCACTACTTTGCAGGTTACACAGGTGGTCGTAAATCATTTCTTCCCGGCATTGCATCGTATAAAACAATTGAGCAGAACCACAAACTCGCCTTAGTTCCTGAAGCGTGTGCCCTTGCACTTGAGGGAAATCCTGTACATGAAGATATGATTGATGCTCTTAAAACTGTTCAAAAAGAGATTTTTTCAATAATGACGGTTTTAGATAAAAATCATAAAATATATGCAGTTACAGCAGGAGATATCCACGCATCGTTTGAGGCTGCAATCGATCGGGCAAACGAGGTGTTTGCAGTTCCTATCAAAAAAAAGGCTGATATTGTTGTCTCTTTGGTTAAATTTCCGGCAGATATTGATCTGTATCAGGCACAAAAAGGTCTTGATAATGGAAAACTTGCACTTAAAGAGAACGGTATATTGATTCTGGTTGCAAAGTGCAGGTGCGGAATCGGCGGTAAAGCATTTGCCGATCTTCTCGGCAGTTGTTCTACTCCTAAAGAGGTGCTTGAGACTATTGATAAAGGCTACAAGTTAGGATATCACAAAGCGGCAAAGATGGCAGAGATAGGGCTTTGGGCAGAGATGTGGGGCGTAACCGATATTGAGCCTGATACTTTAGCAAAGCTCTTTATCCGACCTTTTGCTTCTCTTCAGGAGGCGTTAGATGCTGCAATCAAGCAGAAGGGTGATAAGGCAGATATCCTGTTTCTTATGGACGGAAGCCTTACTGTGCCGATGCTGAAGTAGAGCAGGGCGTTGCAGTAGCCCCCCTGTGTCAGAATAGATTTTCTATCTTCAGATAGATAAAATAGGCAGCTTAATAAATACAAAGGTTCAGAACGGTAAGATATTTTAATGTAGAGACAAACCTACAGTTGTATGTGTGTCTCTACATTTTTAGTTTTTATAGTTATAGTTTATTATACAGTCCGCATTGAATCGGATAAGTTATAACAGTTTTAAGTATTATATTTGTAAGAGGAGATATTTTTGAAACAAGCACTTAACATTGAGTCTCTGTGTAAGGAAGCAAAGAAATTTGCTGAAATAGAATCAACTCACAAAGAGCCGTTACTTTTTGGTATAACAGACGGAAAAGCAATTGGGACATATTTGGAACATAAATTTAAGGCTTATCTGTATAAAAACTACTCATACATTGAAGGTAATTCTGCAAAAGGAATTGATTTTCCAGAACTGCTTGTAGATATGAAAGTAACAAGTATTAGGCAGCCTCAATCATCATGCCCTTTTAAATCTGCAAGACAAAAGATATTTGGTTTAGGATATTCTCTATTAGTGTTTGTTTATGAAAAAAATGATGATGATAAATCTCATACAGGAAAACTTGATATCATTCATACTATTTTTATAAGTTCTGAAAGAACGTCAGACTTTCAAACTACATCTGGGATAGTAAAAATCATTCAAAACCAAGGGAATAAAGATGATCTTCTTGCATTTTTTTCAGAGAGAATGCTCCCAGTTGATGAAATAGAAGCAAACCTTATAGCTGATGAATTAATGAGTAAAACTCCTGAGATTGGCTATCTTACAATATCAAACGCACTGCAATGGAGGCTTCAATATAGCAGAGTTATTGAAAAAGCTGATGAAATTTCAGGAGTTATAAGAGTGAAATAGGTATAAATTTTATGGCTAAGAGTTTAAAAATAATAGAGTTTGGTGATTTTCAAACACCTGTAAACCTTGCTGAACAGGTAGCTAAATTTGTTTTCGAAAAATATCCATATATAAAATCAGTGTTAGAGCCAACATGTGGTACTGGTAATTTTATCAGAGCATTTATAAAATTAAATGATAAACTGCAATCGCTATACGGCTGGGAAATCAATCCTGAATATATTAAATCTGCAAAAAAGATTTTTTATAATAATAAAAATCTGAACATAAATATTGAACAAAAAAATTTTTTTTCAGTTGACTGGTCGTTATTATCTGAAGACTTAAAAGACTTTGTACTTTTTGTAGGAAATCCTCCTTGGGTTACCAATTCAGAGTTAGGTAGAATTTACAGTAAAAATTTGCCTATCAAAACAAACTTTCAGAACTATACCGGTCTTGATGCAATAACGGGAAAAAGTAATTTTGATATATCAGAATCAATGCTCATAAAAATAGCAGATTACATTTCAGGGAAAAAAGCTGCAATGTCTTTTCTTGTTAAAACATCTGTTGCCAGAAAGATATTCCTTTATATCTGCAAAAACAGATTGTTGATAAAAAATATAGCTATTTATCATATTGATGCTAAAAAGTATTTTAATGTAAATGTTGATGCTTGCCTGTTATGTTCTGAGGGTTGTTTTGTCTGCCCCCAAGAATATAGCTGTTCAATATATGATTCTATATCAGATCAATATCTTATAAAAATTATGGGATATACAAACGGAAACTTAGTTGCAGATATTAATAAGTATAATTTGTTTAAAGATATTGATTCTAAATCTGAAATACCTTGGAGATCAGGTATTAAACATGACTGTTCAAAAGTAATGGAATTTAAAATAAAAGGGGGGAAGCTGATTAACGGGTTTGAGGAAAATGTAGATATTCCAAAAGATTATATTTATCCTATGTATAAAAGTTCTCATATTGCAAATGATAAATTGGGAATACCTGTTAAATATATGCTGGTTACTCAAAAAAAAATTGGCACTGAAACAGAGTCAATTAAGATTATCTCTCCTAAAACTTGGGAATATTTACAATTGCATAAAGAGAAATTAGATTCCCGAAAAAGCTCTATTTATAAAGGTGCTCCAAAATTTTCTGTGTTTGGAGTTGGAGATTACAGCTTTAAACCGTGGAAAATTGTTATATCTGGCTTGTATAAAAATATAAAATTTAAGTTAGTAGGTCCATTTAAGAAAAAACCTGTTGTGTTAGATGATACATGTTATATGATCAGTTTTGAATCTGAAGAAAAAGCTAAATTTGTTTATAAATTACTATCTTCAAAAGTGGCAGATGATTTTATTAGTTCAATTGTTTTCAAAGATAGTAAAAGACCAATTACAGTTGCATTATTAAATAGAATAAATTTCAAAAAATTAGCATATCATTTAGGAATGATAGAAAAGTACAATTTATTTTTTGAGAATGGTAAACAAAAACAGCTTGATTTATTCTAAGGGTCTTTTTGTTTACACCTTGTTAATCTTTTTCACAATCAACTGCAAACTCTGCCTTCCCTGCCAAGAATTTAGATTTAGCGTATAGACAACATCTACAATATCTCCAGATTGGATTGGAAGCGGATCACCTGGTTTATCAAGGGCATAAAAAAAAGCAGCTTTAATGCCATCAAGCAGCATGGAGATATGCACAGGAGTCTTTCCCATAACCTTTACATCAGTTGCTACCATCTTATCATTAAAAGCAGGGGAGGGGAATCCTATGCCAAAAGGGTGTAACGCCTCAATATGGTAATAAGTATCAAGGTTTAGCTGATTATATTCCCTTTTATTTATCTGGTCTGTTTTTAAAGAGCCGTCTGTGTGCAGATAGGGTGTAGTATCCTGACCTTTAAGCTGCTCAACGACAATTTTAGGCAGCTCGTTTCTAAGCAGATCAATATTATCCTTATGAAGTTTAAATCCGGCAGCAGCTCTGTGTCCTCCATAAGCTATAAAGATATTAGGATATATATCATCAAATCTTTCAAGAGCATCTCTTAAATGCAAAAATTGACCAGCTCGTCCAGAACCTGTAATAAGACCGTCTCCTATATCAGCCAGCATAATAGCAGGAATTCCAAAGCTCTCTGTAAGTTTGCCTGCCACAATTCCCTGAATGCCGGGGTGGTTATTTTCACTGTAATAAATTAAAATTGGAGGCAGCTTTGGTATATCAAAAGAGTTCTGATTATCTAAAAGGGTTTGATCAAGCCCGATTGAGGCTTTAGCAGCACTAAACATCTCTTTTTCGATCTTTTGCCTGTCGCTGTTATAGCTGCTAAGCTGCTGATATGACTCAGCACTCTTATCTTTCTCATCTGCCATAAGAAAATCAAGAGCTGTTGTTGCTTCAGATGTTATACGGGAACTTGCATTTATACGGGGAGCTAACTGAAATGCTAAAAACCAACTGTCTGCATCTTTGCCGTTCAATGCAGCCTGCCAGCATGGTCTGGCTCTTCTGTTCATAAACTCAAGACCTTTTTTGACAAAATAACGGTTGATTACAGATGTAAGCGGCACAAGATCAGCAACCGTTCCAAGAGCAACATGATCAAGCAGTTGGTGTATTTGCTGCCTCTGTTCAAGAGTACAGCCTCTACAACTTATATTTTCAATCTCTGTTGGATTTTCAATAGTCGTTAAGGCTGCCATCTCTTTTGATAGTGCAGTCATAAGCAGCCATGCCACGCCGCACCCTGCAATATCTGAATCATATGGGCAGTTATCTCTCTTAGGGTTTACTACTGCAAATGCAGCCTCTGGAATTCCATCTTTTGGGATAATGTGGTGATCTGTTACAATGACATCAATGCCTGCATCTGCAAGCAGTCTGATTCTTGCTCCGTCAGAAGCTCCTGCATCAGCAGTTATTACAAGATTGGGTTGAAACGATAGTATTTTATCTGCAATAGATTCTGTCAAACCGTAACCATCAAGCGTTCTGTGTCCAGTCATTCGTATTATTTCTGAGTCTGGTACGCCAAACACATGGTGCAAAGTTTCGTAAAGAACCGTCATTGCTGTACAGCCATCAACATCATAATCTGTAAATAGAAGAATCTTCTCTTTATTATGGATAGCATGGGCAATTCTGTTTGCAGCTTTTTTACAGTCTGCCATAATGTCAGCCGGTTTAATCGCATCAAGGGTAAATTGAAATATGTTTTTATCAAAGGTATCGGTTCTGCCTGCAATGATTCTTGCAACAATTTCAGGATAACCATGTTCAATACAGGTCTCATACACTTGCTGGTTTACAGCTCTCTGTTTTATACGCATAGATTTGGATATCTCTCTAAATTAAATATTTTTTAATATTTGGTTCAATTATCGATTTGTTATTTGTAATGTTTATAAAAAAAATCAATCTTTAATCTTAAGACACTTAACATATTTTTATATATAGTAACATAAATTATGGAATTTTTAGCCGGATATGGATATGCTGGATTGTTTACCTCTGCTTTTTTGGCAGCAACTCTTTTACCGTTTGGTTCTGAGATTGTACTGACAGTGCTGTTAGCTGCTGAGTATAGCCCTGTTTTAGTTCTGATAGCAGCTACCTCTGGCAATGTACTTGGTTCATTGCTCAACTATTTTATCGGCATAAAAGGCGGCGGCTGGATCATAAAAAAACTCTTAAGGTTATCTGATTCTGAAATTAAAACAGCAGAAGGTCACTTTATCAAATATGGCAACTGGATTCTTCTATTTGCATGGCTTCCAGTCATAGGTGATCCATTGACTGTTGTTGCAGGAATCTTAAAGAGTAATATCTGGCTTTTTATTTTATTAGTAACTTTGGGAAAATTTATCCGCTATCTTATAATTGCATTCACTTTTATGGGTGTTTGGTCATAGTATAAAATATTTTTTATGCTTTAATGGCATATTATTTGCTTACTATTTGTGTTGTGATATATATACTATATCATAAAGATATTACAAAGTGAAAATCAGCTTAAATATTTTATTCGATCAAAATAGAGCGGCAATAATCAGTTGTTTAATCTTTTTTTAATATAGTTCAATTTTTCCTTGAAAAAACTCGATTGAACTATAAAATTAAAAGAAAAATAATAACCACTGACACAAAAATATTAACCACTAAAACAATTGAATCATAATATGGATATTTTGTTAATGATACAGACTCAAAATAAAAAAGCGTTTCTATTTTACTGTTTTAAACACCGTATGTTATTTAATGTTTTAATATTTTGTACTCTTGCAGCCGGCTCATCTTTTTGTTTTGTAACTACTGCCATGTGCCAAGAGAGTTCTCCAGCCATTTTTGTCAACGTTAATGATAAAACAGACCAATCCCCACCAGCATCATCACACATTAACATAGACCAAAGCGATACATCAGCAGAGAAGAGTAAAAAAGAGAGTGTCGCACCTGCTCAAAGCACCCCGTCAGATCAGACACACAAAACAAAGGTTGATAATGTCAATACAGTATTGGTTCTTACTAAAGCGGTTATGTGTGAATCAATTAAAGGGTTTGAACCTGCTTATCCGGCAGTTCTCTTTTCTGTCTCTTTAGGTAAAATATTCTGTTTTACTGAATTTGAAAATATCTCACAAAATGCCTTTGTATATCATAAGTGGTTTCATAGAGATCGTTTTGTTGCAACCAACAGGTTTCTTGTTAAGGCTCCTCAATGGTCAACCTTCAGCACTATGCAGTTACGGTATGCTGATAAAGGACCGTGGAGGATTGAGATCACAGATGATCAAGATAAAGTGCTCGAAACTCTAAGATTCAGCATAGTTGACTAACTACTTTATAACTCCCATGCAGTTGAAATTTACAAAACGAAAAATGAAAGTCAGTTAAGAATCGTTATTTATTACGCAATTAAAACCCTCTGAAATTTAACCGTTTGGATCGATTTCCCCATGAATGAAACTTTTGATTTTTTAAACTCGTTAAGATGGCAGGATTTTGTTGATATCCTTATAAACAGCTATATTCTTTTCAGACTCTATGTTCTATTTCGAGGTTCAAGACTTATTCGTATTGTTCCTGTTGTTTCTATCTTATGGATACTTAACATCATGGCTCTATACATGGGTCTTGTAGTTACAACATGGGCAATTCAAGGAATTATTGCTGCTGCTGCCATTATTCTTATAATTGTATTTAGAGATGAAATTGGAACGGTTTTTCAGGCAAGAAATTTGAAATCTGTTATATGGGGATTTCCCGGTACAAAGGCATCAACACCTGTTGAGATTATTACACTAAGTGCTTTTGATTTAGGAAAGAGAAAGGTTGGTGCTCTGCTTGTTATTCCGGGAAAACAGAGCCTTGATGAGATTGTTCAAGGAGGAATAGTATGGGACGGTATTATCTCTGAGCAGATGATATTCTCAATTTTTTGGGATAAAAATCCTGTTCATGATGGTGCTGTGCTCATAAATGGCGATCGTATTACTGATGTATCGGTTCTTCTGCCTCTCTCAAAACGGACAGACCTTCCATCTCGATACGGCACTCGTCATAGGGCTGCCATAGGGCTTTGTGAAGTTTCTGATGCTCTTGTAATCGTGGTATCTGAAGAGCGAGGGCATGTAACAGTAGTAAAAAAATCAAATATCAAACATGTTAAAAAGCCGGAAGAGCTTGAAGATATTCTAAATACCCATACAGGAGCAATAAAAAGGGAAAATGGTCTGGCTAAATGGAAGGATATTTCTGAGTTTGCAATTGCTGCAATTGCATGTTTTGTCCTGATTACAGGTCTTTGGTTTGGGCTTTCTCGAGGAAAAGAGACATTAAAGACCATAAATGTACCGGTAGAATATACAGATATAAAGCAGGGATTTGATATAATTGAGGCTTCAACTAATACGGTTGATCTCCATTTGAGCGGCTCAATGACTCTGTTAAAATCGTTAAAGCCCGAAAATGTAAAGGTGCTGTTGAAACTTGGCAACTCTCATGCTGGTCACAACTCAGTTAATATCTCTTTGGAAAATATTATTCTGCCTCCCGGGGTCAATCTAAAAAAGGTTGAGCCAAAGACAGTAGAGATTGTTATGGCTGGCAAAATTGAGAGGAGCATTCCAGTTCAGGTTGACTGGACAGGCAAACTTGCGGATAATCTGATTCTTGAATCTGTAACCATAACCCCTGCTGCAATTAAAGTTACTGGTGTAAGTCCGGGTATTGAGACGGTTGCAACTATTTACACTGAAAAAGTCTCTCTTGATAAGATTAAATCTACTGGAGCCGGTACTCTTCAGGCTGGAATAGTGCTCTTTCCATCATCGCTTAAAACTGATGGTACAACAAAGAGTGTAACTGTAAACTATATGGTAAAAGAGAAAGTTATCAACGAAGATATCTTTTAGACATATTTATTGAAGAGAGAAATTTATTTAAGAAACAGATTTTTCCCATTAAATGAGTATTTTAACACTCCGCCAAGATACCACTCAAAATCGTCTGAGGCAGCGTTCATTGAAACAAAGCTGCCGGCAGATAGATTCTCTCTGATTATTTTCCAACCCTCTACCTTCATTGAGCCTGATACGCCGACTGAGCTGTCGCCTCTGTAAAACCCTTGCAGCTCATCAACTGCCTCTTTTGTGAACTCATCTATAACTTCATAATGAATCGGATATTTTGGTGCATCTGCATTATCTTCTGCCATCAATCCCACTGAGAATTGTGCATCTATCCAATAATCTCTGCATGATGCTCTCTTGTATCTAAAAAGAGGTCCGGCTGCCAGCATAAAATCGGGGCTGTAATATCCACCATGACCATATGTGTAAAAATTGCTGTTCTGTTCAAAGTGCATACATGAAGCATATATGCCAAATGTGAATTGATCTCCATTTTGTGCAGTAATGGTTCTGCCTGCTGCTGTGTTGAGCTGCAATCCGCTGTTATGCCAGACATTATGCCCTCTATACAGATCAAACGAGCCGTTTATTGACAACCAGTTATTTTTCCCAAATGAGATATCTTTGCCTAAAGTTATGCCGTTTTTAACAACACGACCCCATTCGTTATCAGTTTTTGATCTGTAATATGAGTTTGAACTATAAAGATTTTGCTCTCTGTATGAATCCTCAAGACCTGAAATGGATAAAATAGAGTCATTTACGCTTAAACGGTGGATATCTGCCTTCCACCTGTTTTTTAACTCTACAGCAACCTCAAAAACCGGAGTTGGATCAACTGCACCGCCAACAGGAGATATTCCCATAACTACTTCAATATCAAACGGTACTATATTAAAATTAGATGGAAATATACCAAGGTCAAACGGCATAAACTCCTGCTCTCCGCTTATTTTAATCTGGGCTTCATGGAGAACCAGCCTATCGTTTTTTGATGTGCGGATTGGATTTTGACCATTCAAATTTCGGTAGTAGCTGCCTGTTCTGATATCTGCGTTATATCCAGCGTCTTTAAAACTTTTATCTTCTCCATTTGAAAGATATCGTGATTTAAGCAAAACATCAGAATCTATATCTGCTGAAATATCTTGATGCAGAGCAATCTTTGATGAATCTATAAAATTTATTGACACTGATGTCTCATCTAACCTTGATGTTCCGTTATCTCCATTTTTGTGGCGGTGGTAAATTGTGTTATCATATCCGTAAGATGCAGCGTATCTGCCTTTTTTTGCATTAGAGACAGCAGGGTCTGAGAGCTTAAAACAGAGTATCTGTTTTAGTTCCAAAAGCTTACCAATTTGACTATTATTGAGCTTTAACTCATCTAATCCGCCATCATTATAGCCATTCTTTATATCATTTTTTCTGATTACACTATTTCTAATGCAGTTATCTATAAGCTCGTAAGATTCTTCATATCTCTCTTGCTGATATAATGCGTATCCAAGCCCCAATTTAAGGTTTATCAGCTCTTTTGAGGTTTTAAGATTTACCAGCTCTTTTTGCTCTTCAAGCCCCTTATTTTTGATATAATCCATATCAATTAATAATCGAAACTGGCGTTCTGCCTCTTTTAAATCGCCTCTGTTGTACGCTTCCCAAGCAGTTCCGGCGTGTATTTGACTTGAAGTTTCAGAAGAAGAGTCAGCCGCATCTGCTTTAGATATTTGTACAACTAAAACAGATGCGGATAAGATTAAAATAGATACCATGCAGATAAAATTTACTATTAATTTACTCATAACCTGCTGCTCTTTTATGGATTAATGTTGAATCGATTTAGCAAGAAGATATAGGGTATTAGAGTAGTAATCATCTAACTCATGCTTGATTTTATCATCAGCTTTCTGCATCAGAGATTTACTCATATCAGCCTGTTCTAACATTTCTGCACACCTTGCAAAAACAGCATAAAATCCTCCTGATGCCTCTTGAATAGATATCTGGTCATTTACAAGGTCAACTCCAACTGGAACATATCCAATCTTTTCGCAGAATTTTAGATATAAAGAAAAAATCTCTAAACTCTTTTTATCCTCTGCCATTGCAAGATAGAGCGGAACTCTGATTGCATCATAAGAGAACTCTGCCGCTTTAGATTTATCCAAAACAAAGCTGCCATTTTGATCAATATTTAACCAATCTGGCGGAATGGTCATCTTTCCAGCTAAAGATTGCTTTAAAATCGCAATGCTGTCACTGTAAAGCTCTTTCCAGAATTTTTTGTTTTCTGCACTGTTCGGGCTGTCAGGATTGTTTGCAGCATGGAGAGCAAATGCGTTAAAAGCTGGAAATATAAAATAGCTGATATTTATCCGAATGTTTATGCTTTCAGAGTTCTCTTTTTTACCAGCTTTTTCTGACTGGTTGGATTTATCAGATTGGCTTGATTTATCTAATTTGTTGGTAAAACCATAATAACCGGGAAGCAGAACTGTTTTATTATCCCTTTTTATTGTCAAACTTACTCTTATGCGATCAATTGTCGCCTCTGCCCAAGATATCCAGCCGCTGTTCTGCCACTTTTCACCTGCACCCAAAAGTGCCCATGCAATTAGAATATCACCGTCAGTTGCATTATTGTAATCAATGACTCCCCACTCTCCATTATCTCTTTTTCCCCAGCTCCACGCTGCAAGACCATCTTTTCTGACCATAAGATTATTTTGCGTCCAGTGCAGAATTTTCTCAAATATCTCTTTGTCATTATTGTAGAGTGCAAGCAGAAGAGCATATCCCTGTCCCTCTGAATGGCTTATGTTGTTCTGAAAAATATCTGTCACCCTTCCGTCAGACGAGATAAAACGGCTTTTATAATAACTCCATGTGCCGGCAGAATCTTGAGCATGAGCAGTGGAGATGTTAATAATAAATAAAGTTAAACAGAACGTAATCAGCTTTGCTGGAATTATTCTGGAGTTGAAATTCTTACTTGAGTTGAAACTCCTGAGCAATAAAACAAAAGCATTAATTTTATTGGGATTAATCCTATTGAGCATTAGAATCGAGCCTCCGTTTTCTTCTTATTTTAATCATCTGATATAAAATTAGAGCCATAGATAAACATACTAAAATAACCACTCCGATAAACCAGAGAGGATATGTGTTTGCATAATATTCCATAAACGGCAGAGGTAGAGGTGTCAGACCGCCGAGATAGTAGCTTGAGCCGAGTTTCAGAGATATGGTTTGAAACTCTTTAGCTTCTGTCTGCGTAAGATTGATTAAAGCTGTGTCTCCGCTGCACGCTGCTTGAACTTCTGGTCTCCATAAAACCCTGCTGATGCTTGTCATATCATTTTCGTTTCCAGCGGTCAGCATCACCACACTTCTTTTTCTGTCAAACGGAGATTGAAACTGCATTAAAGCAGCTTTGCCCTCTGTTATAAGAGGTTCAAATCTTGTTACAACAATTTTCGAGTCAACAACTGATATATCAGATATCTGCGAGCCTTTACGAGGAATGAGATTTGAGAAAAATCCTTTGCCCTCAGACTGTTCGTATCCTTTTGGTCTTATCAAGTGAGGATAGCTGACTGCACCTGATGGAGATAGATTCAAAGTCGCTGCACTACTTATATTTTCAGGTATTGCAGAGACTTCAGATACCATAATTATATCTTTATCAAGCATCTCTTTATCAGGTACACCTGGATTTAAATTTGTGTTAGCCATAAGATTTTTTCTCCACTCAAGACCTAACGGCGGAAACCCAATTTTCTGGCTTGCAAGTGCGATAAGATTAAGTGCAGCAGCCACTGATGATTTTTTACCATCAGGCAGAAGCACAACTGTTTCTCTCATGTCAGCTAATCTGCCGAACGGAAAGGCATCTGACATAAATGCTTTAAGATTGGGCATCTCAATCCAGTTATCCACTGACGGCACGGTAAATGTTGAATCTTCAAACACAGTAAGCCTTAAATTCCCTGTCTGAATCATTGTGCATTGTTCAGTTATCAAAGGTGTAAGCTGAGGAGATATTGTCAATTTGTTGTAGCCAGCACGCATTGAGGATAAGAGGAGTCCAACCTTATAGTTTCTATATGTTCCGCCATCTGTATCTTTGCACGGAACAGCAGCAACAAACTGATCATTCAACTGGATATTTAGAACTGAATCTTCACGCATAGAAGCTCCATAAGCCATGTTGAGCGACAAAACAGCCTGACTGTTTGGAGATAGATGAGTATCTGAAGGGAGCCTGAAACTAAATCCTTTAGGTATCGGGCTTATCCCTTCAAATGTGTGTGTTTTAAAGCCGAGGTTGGAAAGTCTGAATGTCTTGCCCGGCTCTATCCCGTTTTTAAGCGTATATGGATCAATCTGCGGAATCTGAATATCTTGTACCTGCGTAATCGAACTGTCTGGAAGCGGAAGGGAGATAAGTGAAAATGCCTTTGCTGCAACAAGAACTTCGTCTGGATTTCTGCCTGTTATAACTATAAGAGAGTGGTAAATATCATCTTTTAGGTTAAACAGCATAAGAGATGGACCTTTAATAACTGTTTCTGAGTTCTCAACGCTATTGGTCGTATTGTTTGAATTAGCTGAATTAGGAATAAGAATTTAATAACTCCCGAAACTGATTATATGTGTATTGACGCTGT
>CAZIJN010000027.1:0-45147 GCA_964539635.1 uncultured Desulfobacterales bacterium
CGATCTTTAAGCGGATCATTAGAGACATCACTTAGAATCTGTTTAATCGCCGGTGCTTTCTGAAATTTAAGCACTTGCTGCTCAATCTGATCTTTTGTTCCTGTCCTGACAGCAGCAAGCAGTCCTCCAGAAAAGGCACTCAATAGAGTCAGAACAACAACCATGTTTATCATTTCACGCATTGTTTGCACCCTTTCCCAAAAACTTTTGGTCTGATTTTGTCAATAAGTGGATTTATCAGATTTATCAATAAAATTGCATACACTGTACCGTCAGGATATACACCGATATTTCTGATTAGAATCGTCATAAATCCGCCCATAGCTCCATATATAAACATAGGAATCAAATTTGTTGGAGAAGAAGAGGATTCATTAGCAAGGAAAAATGCCCCAAGCAGAGTATAACCTGTAAGAACATGAAACATCGGTGAAGCATATTTAGAAGGGTCTGTTATATTGAATATCCATGCTGTAACAACAATACCGATAATATAAGAGAGCGTAATTTCCCACCTAATATACCCTCTAATAATTAGATAAAGACCACCAACTATTATACCTGCACCAAAAATAGAGCCGATAGCACCTACTTGATTACCCATCAACAGTGCATATGGCTGAAACATCGCCACTACGTCAGGTCCTTGATGTTTAAGTGCTGAAAGCGGTTCAAGTGCTGTAAAAGATAACTCATAGTTTACAAGAGCTGTATCAAAATCAAAGATGCTCTTCCAAGATAGAGTTACAATAGCAATTCCGATAACTGCTGGATTAAATGGATTAGCTCCAATTCCTCCAAATATCTGCTGACCTACAACTATACAGACAAAAGTGCCGGTGATTACAGCCCACCATGGAACAGTAGCAGGCAGCATCATTCCAAAGAGCATTCCAATTACCGCTGCGTTATAATCATTTATTATAATAGGACGTTTAGATACCACGCAAAAAAGTGCCTCCCATGCCATTGCACTTGCAATAGAGAGACAGATTACACCAAGAGCCGGCATACCAAACTGCATAATTCCAAACAGCGTGGCAGGAAGAGCAGCCGCCATTATATTGAGGTTCATAGACTTGATGCTGTCTCCATCATGCCAAAACGGGGCGTGGGATACTGTAAATTTGTTCTGTTTAACCATTATCAGCCTCCGTTTCAATCTCTGATTGCATTTTCATAAGCTCATATTTTCCAAGCCTGATATACTGGAAAATTGGAATTTTAGCACTGCACACATAGCTGCATAATCCGCACTCAATGCACGAGAAGAGATCGCAACTATCAGCAGCATCTTGATAAAGATTAGCTTCAAGATAACGAACCAGAACATTAACTGGTACTTTAGAGGGACAGATTCTGACACATTTACCACAGTTAATACATGGATAGTCAGATACTGTCGGAATTTCACTGCTGTCCTGAACAATAAGTGTATCCATATCTGGAGTAACAGGGTAATAGAGAGTATAGGCTGCAAATCCTCTTAATGGACCGCCAATTATAATTCTATCCTTTTCAGCAGTTTCCACTCCAAGTTTAGTAAAAATTCGGTGGATTGGCGTACCTATCATAGCAGATACCCTGCTCTTCTTACCTTTTTTATCTATGATGGTAACTATCTTTTCGTAAACAGGCTGTTTTTCTGAATATGCTTTAAAAAGAGATAGAACAGCCTCAACAGATATGAAGCAGACACCAAGCTCTTCACAACTCTTACCAGCGACAAATGGAACGCCAAGCGACTTATCCATAATCATTGGTGATAGAGAATTTACATAGTCAGAAGATACCTTAATAACATTAATGCCTCCAAATGCTGACAATTTTGTCAGAGCTTCGGGCATGGCTACAGAGATATCATTAACCCCAGTCATCTGTTTTAAAAGCGCCACTGCTTTAGAGAGATCGTCTCTAAATCTTGTTAAAACATACTGACGCGTAGTGCAGAGAATATCATCGTCAACACCGTTGATGACTATCTTGTTAATAGCTACTCCACTTGACTTTCCTCCTCCAGATGCCTCTGCAAGCAGTTTGAGCGGTGGGTTTCCCGGAATCCCCCTCAAATAGCTGTCCGCTGTCTGAATATCAGGGATAGAGGCAGACTCTGAAAAGCTGTTGTCAACTTCCTGTTTTGTATTAGTCTCTACAACAAGATATGTTGCCAATACTCCAAAAAACCCTGTAAATGGAGCTATAAATGTGATTGTGCCGGAAGTAGGAGATAAAACATACTCTGTACTCTCTTTGTATAGAAAGATACGCTCTCCCTTTTTTACCATATCGCCCTTTTTTATGAGGGTCTCTCTTGTGCTGTCTAATGGCTCGTTCAGCAGAAGAATTAACCTGGGTGGTATGGAAATGGCTTCCGGTTCTTTTGGACCTGGTTCAACCAGATCGCACCTAAGCCTTGGTTCAGTTAATCCGATAAACGATCTCTTAATCATAACAAACCTTTATCTGATGAAATTGGTAATACATACGTTAATCTGAAATTTTGATTAGATACGATATTTTGCACAACTACTCTATTGAGTAATTTATCGATATTGTGCAGTAGTAGTATCATTTAAATATCAGATTTATAACGCATGACATGAATTACACTCCACAGGACCTGCCCCTTTCTCTTTGTGGCAGCCTATGCACTGTGCGTGAAATGCGTCTGTCCGACTCGGCATACTTTCATCGCCTGTAGTTCCGTGACACTCTTTGCAGCTATAGACTTCATCATCTTCGATATTATGATGACAATCAACGCAAGAGAGATCATAGTCCTGACTATGCACACCATGTGTAAACAACACCTTTCCTGCAGCATTTTGAAACATTAAACGTACAGGTTCTTCAGGTGAAGGAGGGGGAAAAGCGGCATAACAGGTTATTCCAGTGATAAAAAGTACAACAGCCAATAATGAAGCAATTTGTAAATCTTTTTTCGAGGTCATGATAAGTTGCCCTCATCCTTAAAATGTGTAAAAAACGTTAAATACAGTTAATACGACAAAGTTAAAACATTAAAAGCCAAACAGAATCATGATTTCCCTAATATAGGAAAGCTCTTAATAAAAACTCTGACTCTACTATATCAGAACATCATAATATTCAAGTAAAAATAGAATTTTGATCGAATATTTTGAACGTTATCGAGTATTTTAGATATCGTACGAAGGATTAAATAATGCGGGATTAAATTTATGGGGGATAATGGGAATATTCATAAAAACTATGTGTAACTTCTTAATTTAACTCCTAAATGTCTATTAAATTAACAATTTACTTAACAGAACACGATTCATTAGATGAAAATTCCGAACGGTGCATTAAACGCATCATAAAAGGCTGATACTCTTTTTTAGTTGCCCATGCGTTATTAACCAATCTTATGATAAAAAAAGATATAATAAAAAATAGAACCCCTAAAATCATTGATGTTATAGATACGTCTGTATTTAATCTTACTGCCACAAGTTCGCCAATACCAGCCCCTATCATCATAAGAATGATAGGGAATATATAGAGAAGAAAGGTTATTTTAAGAAGAGGTGCTGTTCTAAATCCAACAACAACTCTATCGCCAGTTGATGCATTAAGCGAATTTTCAACCTGAATAGTCATTTCTTCGGTTTTAGAGTGCTCTCCACAAGAATCTTTTGACTCACAAGAGTCGCAAGATTTAGATCGTGTAGTTTTAATCCAAGCTGTAGTATCAACTATTCCTGTAATAATCCCCTCTTTGGTCATCATAATTTTATAAAAACTCCTAATTCAAAATCTATAATTTATTGTTGTATGTAACCTATTTTATCATTATAACTAACTGATAATTTAAGCATAAACACTCAAACCAATAGCCCGTTTTTTCATATCATATTCTTGTTCTATCCGATTCTGCTCCCTGCTGTACTGAGCTTCAAGCTGTTTTATTCTATTATTGTGCTCTTGTTCGAGCATTGCCTCCTTTTTAGAGTATTCCCTCTCTATATTATTTTTTTCAGTGCTAAGATTTACTTTATAATCAGGGGTGCTGTTTTTAATTTCAGACAAAGATTGGGAAGATTGAACTGGAGACACAGATAAAGTAGTATCGTTGGCATTAATCTGCCTCTGATAGTGCATATATGAACCGGTCATGTTTATAACAGGTATCATTGAATGCCCTCCTTGTTCAGTCTATTTAAAAAAAACAGCATCAAGCCATTAGATCAATATTTGATCTCGACAAAGGTATCTGTCCATAAGGTGAAGATTGATAAAACTGAGATTGTATCTGTTGTTCTTGTTGCACCTGCTGCTGTTGTTTACTCTCCTGCACCTGCTGAGTCTGCTGCGTCTGTTGAGCTTGTAAACTCTCAGACGCTGCTGAAGCTGCGGCTGCCTCCATCTCTGGATTTACAGATTCTGACTCTAACGCCATATTAACAGACTGCGTTTCATTTAAAGCAAGCTGTCTTGCCTCATCAGATATATTTACACTAAAATCATTAGGATTTACCTGCTGAGTTGACTGTTGTGAAGCTAAGCTGTTTTGTGTATCCTGAGATGAGGACAAATCCTGCCCACGACTTACTGGCTGACTGTTTGATACAGAAGCGTATGGATTCAATAGTGAACTTGAATAGCCGGAGTAACTGTTTATATTCATAATATCCTCCTTGAATTTATCGATTGTTTAACATAGAAATCTTGAAATTTAAGATATCCTAAATTTGTTCAATAATATATATTGTCTCTATTAAAGTCAAATTTTTTAATATTTTTCCTTGACAATCTACTACTGAGTAATATATAAGCATCACGTCTTTTGAGAGGGGAACATAGATAAATTCAACTCTCTTAAGTAAATTGCTCCTCAGTAGCTCAGTCGGCAGAGCAAGTGGCTGTTAACCACTGGGTCCGCGGTTCAAATCCGTGCTGAGGAGCCACTTTTTAGCTATTTAAAAGCCTTGGAATCACTTCCAAGGCTTTTTTATTATTCGCACGTCTGTTGTTTATTTTTTCTTCTATATTTTACCCCACTAAACTCTCATATCTCTTGACAACCCCACCTCTTACAGAATACTAATTTTGTTTAGCAATAAACTCTTAAAACATACCTGATAAATCTAAAAAAGCTAACCGCCGCATACAGGCAAAAGAGATAACTATATGAACAAGCTCAAGACTATAAAAATTCTTGTTATTGATGCTGAAGATTATATAAGAGACAGCTTAAAAAGCTTTCTTGAAGATTACAGCTATATAGTTGCTGAGGCAGAAAATGGGATTAGAGGGCTTGAGTGCTTTAAACAAGAGTTGCCTGATGTTGTATTGTGCGATCTTCACCTACCCAAAACAGACGGTCTTGAATTTATTAGAACTCTTACTAAAGAGTCGTCTCATACGCCGATTATTATTATTTCAGGTATAGGTAATATTACAGATACTGTAGAGGCTCTTAAAATAGGTGCATGGGACTATATAATAAAACCTGTTCAAGATATGACAGTGCTTTTACATGCTATTGATAAATCTCTTGAAAGAGCAGCTCTGATAAAAGAAAAAGAGATTTACAGAAAAGGGCTTGAAGCCGCAAACATAGAACTTATAAACTCCCTTGATACCCTTGAAAAGACAAAAGATAAACTTGTCCAATCTGAAAAGATGGCAGCACTTGGTGGGCTTGTTGCAGGAGTTGCACATGAGATAAATACTCCGGTAGGAGTGGCTATTACAGCAGCATCATTTCTTAAAGATAAAACAGCTAATATTAGAGAGATATATACTTCTGGAAATTTAAAAAAAAGCGATCTTGAAAACTATCTTCAAAATATGGAAGAGGTCTCTCAATCAATTCTTATTAATATGGAACGAGCCTCAGCACTGATAAAGAGCTTCAAGCAGGTTGCAGTTGATCAGAGTATTGAAGACAAAAGAAAGTTTAATTTCAAAAAATATATTCAAGATATATTGCTCAGTCTAAAACCGACCTATAGAAACAGAGGATGCACTATAAATTTAGAGTGCCCAGATGATATTGAAATACTCTCCTACCCTGGTGCATATTCGCAAATTATAAGCAATCTTGTTATCAATTCTGTTGTGCATGGGTTTAAAAATAAAAAAGATGGCAAGATTTTATTGAATGTTTCATTGAGAGCACCAAACGATCTAAATAATGGCGAGCTGATAATATCTTACAAAGATAATGGAGAGGGAATGAATCAGGAGCAGATAACCAAAGTTTTTGATCCTTTCTATACAACTATGCGTGGTCAAGGTGGTACTGGTCTTGGTATGTCTATTGTTTTTAATATTGTTACCCAAAAACTTGGAGGTACAATTGATTGTAAAAGCTTACCTGATATAGAGACTGAATTTCTAATGACAGTGCCTCTTATTACTCCTGTACTTCCACCCGAACCTTTATTAAAAAATAGTTAAATATGTTTAATATTTATAACTCTTCAAGATGGTATCTCCACCCTGTTTTTATCTTTGCCTGCTCAATTATCTCATTAGCCACAGCACTTATTCTTACAATATATTGGTACATGGAGATCACAGCAGCTCTTGAAGTGATCATCATGAAATTTAATATAGATCCGGGTCAGATATTTCCCTCAAGAACAGGAATGACCATTCTTGTGCTTACTCTTTTAGTAACTGTTGTATTGGCAGGCATACTGCTTGCTTTTATCTATTATCAGAGAACACTCCGCCTTTTCAGACTTCAACACAATTTTATCTACAACTTTACCCATGAACTAAAAACGCCTGTAACATCTTTGAAAATTTACCTTGAAACTTTTCTCCGCCACGATCTTGAGCCGGAAGAGATTAAAAAATACAGTCAATATATGCTAAGTGATGTAGGAAGGCTTACCGACAACATCAACAGCATACTAAATCTTGCAAGGATTGAGAGCCGTGCTTATGGTGCTGACTTAACTCATCAAGATATATTTGAGCTGATTGAAAACTTCTGTGAAAAAAATAGAACCCTTTTCCGTAACTGTGATATTATTCTTCACAACCCAGGTACTAAATTGATATACTCTGTAAATATACTTCTTTTTGAAATGCTTTTAATGAACATTTTGTCAAATGCTATGAAATATAATCTGTCTGATAATCCTCATGTTATAATTACATTTCGCCAAAATAAACAGAAGCTGTTGATTGACTTTGAAGATAACGGCATTGGAATTGAAAAACATGAGCTTAAAAAAATATTCAGAAAATTTTATCAGGCTGCTACAGTAAATAGTGCAGATGTAAAGGGGAGCGGTCTTGGTCTCTATTTGGTTTTTAGTATTGCAAGAATACACGGCTGGAATGTTACTGCAAGAAGCGAAGGAAAAGGAAAAGGTTCTATATTTACATTATCTCTGCCAGAAGATAGCTCTATTTCTAATTCAGAAAATGGGTTGCAAGGCGATATTAAGGAACAAAATTTATGGAAGATGTTGAAAAAAAGTGTGTCATGGCAGTAACAAAAAGAATATACTCATGCTAATATCTGACAGACAATCCAACTCTACATTAAAAGAGAAAAAGCGTATTTTAGTAGTAGAAGATGAAGCTCATATTGCAGAAGGGATTAAATTAAATCTTACTATTAATGGATATGATGTTAAAATTGCCTCTGATGGAATGATAGCTGTTGCCCTTTGGAGATCGTGGCAGCCTGATCTTATTGTTCTTGATATCATGCTTCCTATAATTGACGGTTTTTCTGTGCTTCGTACAATTAGAAAAGAGGACGAAAAGCTGCCGGTACTTATTCTTTCTGCTAAAAGCAGTGCTGAGGATAAAGTACATGGGCTTCGCTGCGGGGTTGACGATTACCTTGCTAAACCATTTGATCTTGATGAGTTTCTTCTTAGGATCAACCGGCTCATAACTAAAACATCTTGGTATGCAAAAAAAACACCTTTTCCCGATAAAGAACCCTCATCTCTAAACCAAAACTTATCCTATGAACATTCAATAGTGCCAGCACAGATCGATAGTACTCAAATTAATAGCGATCGATTTGATTTCGGCGGCAACCATATTGATTTTATAACTGGTAAAGCATCATGCCAGATTGGTGAGATCACATTGACTGAACAGGAGTTAAAGCTGCTTAAAATTTTAATAGCCAATCGAGGAATACCCCTTTCACGTCAGGAGCTTCTTGAAGCTGGCTGGGGATATTCAGGCGATATAACAACCAGAACCCTTGACAACTTTATGGTTCGTCTGAGAAGATATTTTGAAAAAAATCCTAGAAAACCGATATATTTCAAAAGCAGAAGATCAGTCGGATATCTTTTTGACCTATAATAGAGGGGAAAAATAGCTGCTGTATGGATTTGCATTACAAAGACATAATCCACCCAATGTCCATAGGAAATGAGATTTTCTTATATTATATGGATATCCCCGCTTTTATGAAAAAACTTGCTCCTAAAAAAGAGATTACAGATTTCTCAATAAAAAAAGATCATAAATTTTACCATCATGACTTTAAAATTGCGTTTTTATCTGAATGTGAGCTAAACAGGCTAAATGGCTATAAGAGCTTTAAAAAACAAATTGAATGGATTGCAGGACGTTTTCTTGTTAAAAATATGGTAAAATATTTTGTTGACAGCGATGTTGAGTTGCCCAATGTTAAGATTTCATATAAAGAGGAAGGAGCACCATTTTTAGAGCAGTTTCCAACTGTAGCCGTATCAATTACCCACTCTGGGAATTATGCAGCCGCTGCTCTATCTAAAACATATAAAAATATCGGTATTGATATTGAAAAGTCCGATTATCAGCCTGCTGAATCTTTTATGAAAATTGCTTTTACTGATAAAGAGATAGCCGATATTGAGCTTAATGTTCAAAAAAAATTAATATCGCAAAAAGAGCTGTCAGAAAATAATAGAATATACAATTTTGAAGAAAAAGTATCTAATAACAAACTTTTTGGTCAGGAAGTTATGAGACGCTGGACACTAAAAGAGGCATTTCTAAAATATATAGGTAAAGGATTTAATGAAAAGCTCAAGTCAGTTGAAATAGTTCATAATACAATATTGTATAATGGAAAAGATGCGATTAATATTACTATTGACTCTTTTAATATTGATGAAAAATATCTTCTCTCAATAATATATGGATAATAATCATAATATTCGATTCAACTTTTCTGGATAAATTTAATAGTAAATAAAGATAAAATGTATAAGATTTAAAGGATAAACTTTATTGCCCTATTAAAAATGATGATTAATATAAACAGGACAAAATAAAAAAATAATAACTTTTAACTAAAAATAATAGAAAGAGGAACCACTATTGAATCAATTTTATAAAAATTTATCGCTATGGTTAGTTATCATCTTGATGATGGTTATGTTGTATAACATATTTAACCAACAGCAGGTGCCTGAAAGTAATCTTGGATATTCAGAGTTTCTTGCTATGGCTGAATCAGACCGCATTAAAAGTGTAGTGCTTCAAGGACAAGATATCTATTTTACCGATGCTAATGGAACAAGATACAAATCATTTAATCCTGGAGATGTGGAACTTATTAAGACCCTCAGAAGCCATGGAGTCTCTATTAAAGCAAAACCCCCAACCGAATCTTCCTTACTTATGTCAATTGTCATATCATGGCTTCCTATGATTGTGCTTATTGGTGTGTGGATATTTTTCATGCGTCAGATGCAGGGTGGCGGCGGAGGCAAGGCAATGTCGTTTGGTAAAAGCCGTGCCCGTCTTATATCTGACAAAAATGATAAAATTACATTTGCAAATGTTGCAGGCATTGATGAGGCAAAAGAGGAGTTGACTGAGATTGTCGATTTTTTAAAAGAGCCTAAGAAATTTACCCGTCTTGGTGGCAGGATTCCTAAAGGCGTTCTTCTTGTCGGCTCACCTGGTACTGGAAAAACTCTTCTGTCAAGAGCTGTTGCAGGTGAGGCTGGAGTGCCGTTTTTCACCATCAGCGGTTCAGATTTTGTTGAGATGTTTGTAGGTGTTGGAGCATCAAGAGTTCGTGATCTCTTTGCCCAAGGCAAAAAAAATGCACCTTGTATCATATTTATTGATGAGATCGATGCTGTAGGCAGACAGCGTGGTGCAGGTATGGGCGGCGGTCATGACGAACGTGAGCAGACACTTAACCAGCTTCTTGTTGAGATGGACGGCTTTGAGTCAAATGAAGGCGTTATTCTTATGGCAGCAACAAACAGACCAGATGTGCTTGATCCAGCGCTTATGAGACCCGGGCGTTTTGACCGTCAGGTTGTTGTTGATATGCCTGATATAAAGGGCAGAATCGGAATCTTAAAGGTTCACATGAAAAAGACACCTTTAGATAAAGATGTCAATGTAGTAACTCTTGCAAAAGGAACTCCTGGTTTTTCAGGTGCTGATCTTGAAAATCTTGTAAACGAGGCAGCACTTCTTGCAGCAAAAAAAGACCATGAAAAATTAACTATGATGGATTTTGAAGACGCAAAAGATAAAGTTTATATGGGTCTTGAGAGAAAATCAAAAGTTATACGCGAAGAAGAAAAGAGAACTACTGCATACCATGAAGCAGGACATGCTCTTGTCGCCAGATTGATTCCCGGCACTGATGCTGTCAATAAGATTACAATCATTCCAAGAGGAAGGGCTGCCGGGGTTACATGGTTTCTGCCGGAAGAGAGCGGATTTAAGTATAAAGATCAGTTAGAAGCAGAACTGTCCGTAGCATTCGGCGGGCGTGTTGCTGAAGAGCTTATATTCAACCGTATAAGCACTGGTGCATCAAACGATATAAAACAGGCGACTGCAATGGCTAACCGCATGGTGCGGGTATGGGGTATGAGCGATAATCTTGGACCGCTTGCATATAATCCTGGTGATGAGCATATATTTATCGGCAGAGATATTGGACACCCTCGAGAGTATTCTGAAGATACTGCAAGAAAGATTGATGCAGAGGTTGCTGACATAATAAAACGCAATTATAAAATTGCAAAGAATATTTTATCAGAACATATTGATATTCTTCACAAACTTGCAGATCTGCTTTTGGAAAAAGAGACAGTTATGGGCAAAGAGCTTGACGAGCTTATAAAATCTATGAAACCAGATTTTGATCCGCCACCCCCCTCTACAATGTTTGATGATGAGATGCTTCATGCCATAGCTTCTGAAGATGTTGTTGATATGTCAAAAGATTCTGATGCTCATAAAGAGGATATTGTTAAAGATGAGCAAGAAACAGATGGAGAAGAGCAAAAGTGATGGAGAAGTTTAAATTAGAGTGGCAGACAGCAAGGCAGAAATATTCACTTGAGCTTGGAGGAGCAAGAACCTGCATCATGGGCATACTCAACACTACCCCAGACTCTTTTTCTGACGGCGGGCGATACCTTAAATGTGATGCTGCTGTTGAACATGGGTTAAAACTTGCCTATGATGGTGCTGATATCCTTGATATCGGCGGCGAATCTTCCCGCCCATTTTCCGATCCTGTATCTGTTCAAGAAGAGCTTGACAGAGTCGTTCCAGTGATTGAGAGATTATCAGCAAGGGTTGATATTCCAATATCTATTGATACTGTAAAGTCAGAAGTTGCTAAAGCTGCGATTGAGGCTGGAGCATCAATTATAAATGATATTACTGCTTTGGAAAAAGATGAGCTTATGGCTTCTGCTGCGGTTGAAAAAGGAGTTCCTGTTATTTTGATGCACATGAAAGGAACTCCTGCAACCATGCAGATAAACCCGCAGTATGACGATTTTTTAAATGAGATAATGAGTTATCTTAAAAAACGAGCTGAATCTGCTATAAATGCTGGTATTCCACCTGAGCATATTATTCTTGATCCTGGTATTGGTTTTGGAAAAACAGTTGAGCATAATCTTATGGTGATTAAATCGCTTGATAAGATATCCCAGCTTGGTTTTCCAATTCTTGTCGGACCTTCAAGAAAATCGTTTGTCCAGAAGGTGCTTGCAGGTTCAACCAACCCCAAAAGCAGCAAATCGGACATCATAGATAAAATTTCAAACAATATTACACCATCATCTCCAAAGACTGAAATCGGCACAATGGCTGCTGTTGCAGCTTCAATAATGAATGGTGCCCATATTGTAAGGGTGCATGATGCAGCTTCGGCAAGGGCTGTTGCAAATATCATAAATGCTGTCCAAAATGTAAATGTATAAAAATATATAAATGATAATGGAGATATCCGATGCTTCTTGTTATTGATGTAGGCAATACAAATATAGTGCTTGGAGTTTTTGATGGAGAGACTCTTATAAAAGATTGGAGAATCAGAACTATTAGAGATACCACAGCAGATGAGTTTAATGTGCTTGCAAGGGCACTGTTTGCAGATAAAGGCATTAAGCTCTCAGATATCAGCAGCGTTGTTATATCATCAGTAGTTCCGCCTGCTGTTCCGATTTTAGATAGATTTTGTGAGACATACCTCAATAAAAAACCTCTTTGGGTACAGCCAAATTCAGTACGAACTCTTATGCCGATTCTTTACAACAACCCTGCTGAAGTTGGTGCTGATCGTATTGTCAATGCAATTGCAGCTTACAACAGATATAAAAAAAGCCTGATTGTAATTGATTTTGGAACTGCAACAACCTTTGATGCTATTTCAGAAAAAGGGGAATATTTAGGAGGGGCAATTGTCCCCGGCATTATGATCTCATCTGAAGCTCTCTTTCAAAGAGCGTCCAGGCTGCCAAGGGTAGAGATGTTTATGCTTCCAGAGCATGTGATTGGAAAAGATACTATTGATAGTATAAAATCTGGTTTAATGCACGGAAATGCAGCATTAGTTGACGGAATGGTGGCACGTATGAAAAAAGAGATGATGAGCGATCCAAAGGTTACTACAACGGAACCAGTGGTTATAGCTACCGGCGGGCTTGCTATACTTATTTCAGAGCTGTCAGCTTCAATTGAAATTGTTGACAGTGCACTGACTCTTGAAGGTTTGAGGATTATAAGTCAGGCACTGTGCTCAAAATAATATATATTATGTTCTAACTGGTGAAGGTTACAAATATTTAGTGAAAACTTTGTATGCAACACTCTCAGCTAAGTTTTCCTATTTTTCTTAAAGATTCATTGTAAACCGCATAAAACTGCTCGTGTTCAGCTATAGTTCTTTGAAGGATACTCTCCATTGAATTTACATGCTTGTAGTTTAAAATCTGATTAAAACTTGAATGTAATGCAGCCATGTTATCCATTGTATGCAGTTGTTTTGAAATCATAAGAGCAACAATTTGACGGCGTGCCATCATGTCAAGTGCATTTAGATATTCCGATACATGGCTGAAACCTTGTCTGTTAATGTCAAAATCTTCATCAATAATTATTACATTAAACTGATGATATATCATGCTTTTTAAGGCAGTTTGGACATTATCAACATTAAGAATATGATACTGCATACTGTTAAGAACTTTAACAGCAACCTCATTGCCATGTTCATATGAGACACAGATCATGGCTGTTTTTGCATTTTTATCAAGAATACCAAAAGGTTTGTCCGCTGCATTATAAGTTGGACTCTCATGTTCCTGATAGACGTTTGCTACAGGGGTCGGAGGTGGACTTGGAGCAGCTTGAATACTTTGGACGCCTTCTTCCCCTGCATTAATCTGAATTCTCTCTTTACATTTAGGGCATTGCAGAGCAACTTTTCTCCCTTTAGGAATTTTTTCATCAGGTATCTTAAACCGAGTTTGACAGTTGGTACAGACTATTTCCATAATTTATCTTAATCCTTCATAATTTATAAAGATTAACCTTCATACTGATCATCAAGCTCAAGAGAGTCAATATCTGTAGTTTTTTCTCCTCTGGAACTCTTGATAAAATCAAGTCCTCTGCCTACGGCTGCTCTGCGAGACGCATATCCAATAGCAATCTCTTCTGTAATCAATCCGTGTTTGTAAAGATTAACTATATATTTGTCAAAAGTTGTCATACCAAACGCTTCACCGTCAGTTATTATCTCATAAAAAGTTTTACCTTCTGATTCTCCGTTGAGTATGGAATCTTTTACTCGAAGATTGGTTCCCATAATCTCAAATGCAGCTACCCGCCCCCCCCCGACTTTAGGCAGTAGTCTTTGACATACAATCCACCGAACAGTGTCTGCAAGACGGATACGTATCTGATTCTCCTCTTCATTTGCAAACATACCAATAATACGGTTAATGGTCTGACCAGCATCAACTGTATGCAGTGTTGTAAGAACAAGATGCCCAGTTTCTGCGGCAGATAGTCCAATCTCAACAGTCTCTCTGTCACGCATCTCACCTACAAGAATAATTTTAGGTGCTTGACGCAGTGCAGCTCTAAGTCCATTAGCATAAGAGTCAAAATCTGCTCCAAGCTCTCGTTGATTAAACGTAGCTTTTTTCTGAGGGTGCTGAAACTCTATGGGGTCTTCAAGAGTGATAACATGAACTGATTTTGTCTCATTGATATGATTAAGAAATGCTGCAAGAGATGTGGTTTTTCCACTTCCAGTAGCACCTGTTACAAAAATAATTCCATTTCTCTCTTGAACCATCTTATTAAATGCTGGTGGAAGATTTAAGCTCTTAATTGTAGGCATCTTTGTCTCAAGTTTTCTTAACACAATAGAGTATTGACCTGCTCTTGAAAAGATATTTACCCTGAATCGTGCCTTATCTCCAAGTGCATATGACAAATCGCATGAACCATGATTTAAAAGCATCTCAGTCAAACGCCGATCTTGCTTTATCAGATTCATTGCAATTATTTCAGTCTGAAAAGGTGTTAATAGTTTGAAATCTGGTTCCATTTTTACAGGCATAAGCTCACCTGAAGCCTCTACCTGCAAAGGTTTGCCCGGGGTGAAATTTAAATCAGATACATTTTCATATGACTCAAGCATTTTAGTCAGTATATGGTCAATTTCCTGTTTCTGCATGTTTCAATTTCCCTTTTTTGCACAAAAACCATGAAAAGATGGTTTTATATATAAAAATTGTCTATCTTGTTTGAAATTGCCCAATGATAGTTATGCTTCTGTAAAATCAGCAGGCGGATTCTTTAAAAACGGTCTGAAAAGTGCTTTATTATTTGATTTTGTATATGCCTCGTCAGCACTTATCCAACGCTTGTTGTAAAGCTGCATAATAGCATCGTCAAGAAGCTGCATTCCATACTGCTTTCCAGTTTGTATAACGCTTGGAATCTGATGGGTCTTAGATTCACGTATCAAGTTTCTGGCTGCTGGAGTTGCAACAAGAATCTCAAGAGCCGCACATCTTCCCTTTTTGTCAATCCTCTTAAAGAGCACCTGAGCAATAATAGCCCTTATACCATCAGATAAAGTAGAGCGTATCTGTGCCTGCTGGTTTGCAGGAAAAACTTCTATAACACGATCCACAGTCTTTGCAGCACTTGATGTATGCAGAGTTCCAAAGACAAGATGACCTGTTGATGCAGCCTCAATTGCAAGGGAGATCGTTTCAAGGTCTCTCATCTCACCTACAAGGATAATGTCAGGGTCTTCACGTAAAGCACCTCTCAAAGCTGCGGAGAACGATTTGGTATGAATTCCAACCTCTCTATGATTAACAATGCAGCCTTGACTTTTATGAACAAACTCTATTGGGTCTTCAACAGTTATAATATGGTCTTTTCTGATTCTATTTGCCTGATCGATTATAGCAGCAAGTGTTGTTGATTTTCCGCTTCCTGTAGGACCTGTAACCAACACAAGACCTCTTGGCAGATTTGCAAGTTTGGATATTACAGGCGGCAGTCCCAACTGTTCAGCAGTTAAAATTTCAGCAGGAATCTCTCTAAATACAGCCCCGATACCATTTCGCTGCATGAAAAAATTTGCCCTGTATCGAGCAAGTCCCGGAATTTCATAACCAAAATCGACATCTCCAGTCTCTTCAAAAACTTTTATTTTATCTTCGGGCGTTATTTCATAAAGAATGCTTCTCAGCTCATCATTTGAAAGGACATTGTATTTTATACGCTCTATGTCACCATGAAGCCTCAATGCTGGAGGCAGACCTGCTGTAAGGTGGAGGTCAGATGCACCCTGATCATTCATCAACTTAAAAAAAGCATCAATTTTAGCCATAAATAGTCCTCACCAGAAAAAAATTTTCTCTGTCTTGTATAAAATTATTCTATTGGTATTCTAAATTTCTTCTGTTGTCTGCATTTTTGTAAGATTATCAATGAGATTTAAAAGCATTGCTCCACTCATCTTTTTTGCAAAATCTGCATGAACAGAATAGTCATTAAAAAGATGGTAGCCGACACTCACTACCATACTTTTTTTTACAACTTGCTGCTGATCTTCTGGTAAAATAAACTTTATTGCTATAGCCCTTCCAAGCAGTAATCTTACTGTCTCTTTTTTAGATGTCTTTATATAAAATGAGACACCGCCTGATGATATATCAGATAAAGTACCTTTAAAGGGTTTTCCAACAGGCTTATTATTAGCTCCAAGCAGAGAAATCATTATATAACCTGCGATATTGTTTCTTTGATAAACTCTTCGTTCAAGCCCTTTTTCCTTTAGTAATTCAGAGATTTCTGATGTTTGGTTTTTTAAACAGAAATTCTTAATCTTTGGACCAAGAGATGGAAATGAGGTCTCCCAACTTTGAAAAACATCCATGCTTATTGTATCTATTTGAGAACCAGTCAACGAGATCATTGAAGTTGTGCATACAGATATTGGAAAAAAAGAGTCCTCTCCGGCTATATCACCCTGATTTAATATCTTTAAAAGAGTCTCTTTCTCATTTTGCAAATATACTATTTTAACTTGCCCCTTGTTTATAAAATATAAATTTGAGTTAAGTTCGCCTTGTCTGAAAATAGTCTGATCAGGAAGATAACTATTCTGATGTTTAGCATAATAAAGAGTATTTATCTCCTCTGTATTAAGAGTTGAATAAAGAGGTTCCCATAATTTAATATACTCTTTATCAACAGAACTACTTTTTTCCTCTTCGATAATCTCCCCAGAAGTAATAATTTCAGTTAAAGCCATACTGTCAACTTCTATCAATCTGTTTCTTAACGCCTCAGCTTTAAGAAAATTTTTATTTCTTGCATAATGCACAGATAGATCAAACAGCAGCTTGACTGCCTTTTCAGCGTCGTTTTCTGCAATATACTTCTCTGCTAAAGATTCTTTATTGATAAGATTGTCCATATAGGTTCTCTTTTTAAATATAAGTTTCTACTACATTTAAACGACTAATAGTATATTGTAATTAGCCTTAAATACTTGATAATACTTATAACCTATGATCATGCCTGCTTTAAAAAAAGCAATGTTGAGTCATTCTGCTCTGCTGCTTTGTTCTCAGCTTTGCTCATCTCAAGAAGTCTTGAGTGGCTTTCAATTACTGACGATATCTGTATCTCAATCTGCATACGCTGCCTTTTCAGTTCGCTTATATCGCTATGAAGCTGGGAAAGCCTCTGATGCGCCCGATTGAGAATTTTCTCTGCTTCAATTTCAGCCTCAGCAACAACAGCTTCAGCAGCCTTTTTAGCACTATTCTTCATCTCTTCCATCACAGCTTCAGAGTGAATAAGTGCCCGTTGAATTGATTGTTCTCTATTTTTATAACCCTGATTTTCAAGCTCAAGCCTATGGTTTTCATCTTTTATGGAGTTTATTGTGGCGTTAAGACTCTCAACCTCCTGAGCAACTTCCCAGAGAAATAGCTCTACCTCATCAACATCAAATCCCCTGAATCTTCGGTTAAACTCTTTTTGCTCTATAACAGCCGGTGTAATCCCCATCAATCCTCCTAAATTGTTAATTTTCCTTTCTCATTAAAGCAGTTTAAACATTTAATTTATTTAAAATAGAATAGTTTAAATTTATTGGCATCTACATAAATCTAAATGCTAATTTATGCAGGCTTCCTACAAGAAAGTTTTGCAGAAATATAATTCCCAACATTACAACAACTGGAGAGATATCAATTCCGCCAAAATTAACAGGTATATGCTTTCTTATTTGATAAAGAACAGGCTCTGTGATGTTATGTATAAATCTTACAATACTATTATATGGATCAGGGTTGACCCATGATAAAACAGCCCGTGCAATAATAATCCACATAAATATACTTAATGTGTAATCGAGCACTACTGCAACTGCTTTTAAAAAATTACCAAGAATAAACATGATTACAGTTATCTCTCCTTAAAGTTTTTAGATGAAGGAATATGGTAAGATCAGAAATAAGTTAAGAAATATTTCATTTTTTATTTGAAAGTCAAGATATTTATGGTTGTCAGAGCTTTTCCATACCAACTACATTTCGCATAAATTTCAGTACTGGACGCTCTACACTCCAATAAAATAGCCAGCCTGCAATAACAGTAATAACAGATAATATTATAAATAGTATTGTAATGTAAAAAGATGAGTTAATGGTTAAATGGGCTTTTAAATATGCAGTAGCTGCCATCAAAAAAGGAAAATGGATAAGGTAAATTGAATATGAGGCATTTCCAAGAGAAGCAAGAACTTTTCGTCTTCTAAAAAAATTCTCTAACGCATCTGAAATTGTAGATGCCATAACCATTCCTCCAGCCAATCCAAAACTCAGCGTTATACTCCACAAATCCCAATTAACAATTTTGTAACTCAGGCAGTAGATTGCCGTAGATATAAAAATAACAACACCTACTAAAGTTGATATATTTGCTGCTCTATTTTTTATAGCCGCACTTGTCTGCCTTAAACGGATTACAGCGTATGACGAAAGTAATCCTATAATGAACAGTACGGTGTACTTATGAAAAACATACCTAAACATAAATGCAATATTTTTGTTTAGGTGGTCGTTTATCTGTAAAAATGGGATCATATCAGGCAGGTGGGCAAGAGCGATACCGAATATCCAGCAAAAGAGTATAACACTTCCTAATACCCTGTTTAAAATCAGAAATGAGAAGATTATATAAAAGAAAACCTCAAATGTGAGTGTCCAGCATACTGAATTAATAAAATGAGCCGGCATATTAAGCAGATATATATTTTTCAATATTTCTTGATCGCTGCCATCTACTCTAAACATAGACCATGGCAGCAGAGCTGCTAAAATAATCCAATAAGTAGGATAAATCCTTACAAATCGTTTTTTTATATATATCCAATATTTATGGGGTCTGCCAACATCTTGCAGATGTATCATGCAGATGATAAACCCGCTTAGAACAAAAAATATATGAACTCCAGAGAACCCAAAAAGAAAGAGTCCCCTAAATGGTGCAAATTGGTAGTGCTCTATAAAAAACTGTGTTGCATGAAAAAGCACCACCAATATTGCTGCTACTCCACGTAATGCCTGAATAGAATAGATAGTATTCTGTTTTGGGCGGATGATATGCTCATCTTGTACAGACTCACCTTTAGAGGCAGATTTTACATTGAGATTGTTAGTGGGCTTGTACTTGATAATATTGAGCATATAAGTTCAAATTTTTTTGATAAGTTTGGATTTAAATAAGACTAACCCTATGTGTTGTGTGAAGTTACTTAAAGACAAACTGTTAATTATGTTCATAATCCTCAAAATCGGGAATTTGATTTTTAAAATAATCTTTCATTTTTTTGATAATATTATTCTCAATCTGCCTTACCCGTTCTCTTGATATATTGTAAGTCTCGCCTATCTCCTGAAGTGTCAGAGGCTCATCAGAAAAGATTCTCTTTTCAAATATCTCAAGCTCTCTTGGCTTTAAATTTTTTTTAAACTCATTAACTCTTACATGTAATATATCTTCAATCTGCTTTTTAGCAACTCTATCTTCAGTTGAGTCAATATCGCTGTTAATAAACTCAATCCGCTCTGTGCTTGAATCCTCTCTTACAGGCTCATCAAGCGAGAGGTCCCAACCATCAAGCCTCTGATCCATATCCAATATCTCCTGCTCAGATACTCCCATTCGTTCTGAAAGAAGTTTTGGTCCAGGATCAAACCCTTCGTCTATAAGCCTCTGCTTCTCCTTTTTTAATCTAAAAAATAATTTCCTCTGCCCCTGAGTAGTACCGATTTTAACGAGTCTCCAGTTGTCCATAATAAACTTAAGTATATATGCTTTAATCCAAAATGACGCATAGTATGAAAATTTAACATTTTTATATGGATCAAATTTTTTTACTGCCTGAACAAGCCCGATATTACCCTCCTGAATTAGATCGAGCAGATTCTGCATCCATACCCTCTGAAATTCCAGGGCTATCTTTACAACCAACCTAAGATTAGATGTAACCATTATATATGCTGAGTCGCTGTCGTTTTCAGATTGAATCTTCTGCCCTAACTTTATCTCTTCTTCACGAGTTAAAAGTCTATAGCGGTTGATCTCTGCAAGATAGCTCTGAAGAGGATCAGATTTTACAAGTGCGTTGCTGCCTGATGAACCATGTTTTTTTAATGGAAGCAGAAAATCTGCTCTATTTACAGGAGTAGTATCTTTTAAAATCTCTTCAATTGCGGCAAGACCTTGATCTTTAATTATATCCGCATGATCTTTATTTATAATATCTTCATCTCCTAAAATATCTTCATCTTTTAAAACATCTTCGCTATCTTCAT
Organism: uncultured Desulfobacterales bacterium; assembly: GCA_964539635.1. GTDB lineage: Bacteria > Desulfobacterota > Desulfobacteria > Desulfobacterales > Desulfobacteraceae > Desulfamplus. Next base: position 20,637 of record CAZIJN010000027.1, read on the forward strand.
CTTCAAGAACAAGCTCAGGTTCAACTATCTTTTTATCTATTTTTTTATCCATTTTTTAATATATCTCTCTATTAATAATACATATAACAACTATGAAATAGTTTATCTAAATGAGTACAGTCTTTATCTATTATACCCATCATGTTTATTCAAATGTCACCAAAATATTTCTATATTGTTACTATAGTTTTCGTGGAATAAGTTTCTGAAGAGTCATGGCAAGCGCATTGATCGATAAAGGTTTGGCTAAAACCGCATCAATGCAGGAGGCATTGGCTTTTGACGTTGTGGTGATATCACTAAAACCAGTAACAAGAACAACTGGAAGATTGGGACGCACAGCTTTTATCATTTCAGCAAGCTGAACCCCCTGTATCTCAGGCATGGTGAGATCCGTTATAACAATATCAAAACCATTAGGATTTTTCTGAATAATTTCAATTGCACTTTTTGAGGATTTGACCCCCAAAGCCTCGTAACCTATCTTTTCGAGCATCATTTTGCCTAAATCAACAAGCATCTGTTCATCATCAACAAAGAGAACCCTTCCCTCACCTGTCTGGATACTTCCCTCTTCTGCGGCTGTTTTTCTTTTCTCAGGAAATTGTCTTGGAAAACAAATAGTTATCTTTGTACCTTTACCAAGAACACTGTCCAATTTTATCCCGCCATGACACCTTTTTACAATGCCGTGCACTACAGATAGACCAAGACCGGTTCCATCTCCTCCTGTTTTAGTTGTAAAATAAGGATTAAAGACCTTCTCAATAGTCTCTGGTCTCATTCCTTTTCCATCATCTTCCACAGATATTGATACATAATCTCCGTATGGAACTCCAAGCTCCTGAGCCAATATTGCATTTGAATCATTAATGGAGATATTATATATCTCAATCGTAATATTACCTTGATTGTTCTCCATAGCCTGCATAGAGTTTGTAGCAAGATTCATTATTATCTGATGTATATCTGTAGGAGTTGCAAGAACGTAGCCGGCATCTTTATCAATTTTGGTTACAATATTGATTGATGTAGGGATAGATGCGTGAAGTAACTTTACCTTCTCTTTAAGCATTGAAGAGACTAAAACCGGTGTTTTGGCAGCTCCTTGTGTATCTCTTTGTCTGCTGAACTCAAGAATCTGATGTGTAAGATTTTTTGCACGATTACACCCATTGATTATCTGCTGGGTATAACGCATACTCTTTTCATTTCCAACTGAATCCATCTGGAGAAGCTGGGCATAACCAAGAATTGAACCAAGAATATTGTTAAAATCATGGGCAATGCCGCCGGCTAAAGTACCAAGTGCCTCAAGCCGCTGAGACTCTTTAAGGTTAAAAAGCAGCTTCTCTTTCTCCCGTTCAGCAAGTTTGATTTCAGTTATATCTTTATCAACGCCCCGATACCCGATTATGGCTCCATCACGATCATGAACCGGCTTGCCGCTTGTCAGCAGATAGATTTTTTTGTTATCTTTTGAAATTTTAGTAGTCTCAATATTTGTGTATTGAGAGCCTGAACTGATCTTCTCGTCAATTATTTTAAGAGAAGTCTCTACTGTTTGAGGAGACATTAGATAAGAGAAGTGCTTATTAATCAGTTCAGATGCAGTGTAGCCAACGAGCTGATCAACATTATCAGAAATATATGTGTATTTCCCAAATTGATCTGTCTCCCATATCCAATCTCCAGTGCTTAATGCAATATCTCTAAAACGCTCGCGGCTGTGGCGTAGTGATGACTCTACAACTGCCCTATGCTCAAGCTCTTTTTTAAGCGTTGACTTTAACTCAAACGAGCGGAGAGATGCTGTTACAAGCGTGTGTAATTTTTGTGATGTAAGCTCTGTTTTAAGCCTGTAATCATTAATATCGTAATCCTCAATAACCTTCTGTTCTGGAGACTGCCCGGGCTGTCCGGTTCTTATTACAATCTGAGCAATGCTGTTATTTAGAACTTTTCTTATGTAATGGATAAGCTCAAGCCCTGAATTATCCGCCTCCATAGTTACATCAAGCAGGATAAGGGCGGTATCAGGATTCTCTTTTAATGTCTCTACTGCCTCTTCTGCTGAAAAACTGTGCATAAAACAGAGTGTTTTTTTATGAAATGAGTAGTTCTCAAGTGCCTTTTCTGTGATATAATGAACATCTTTTTCATCATCAACAATAAGTATTTTCCACGGTTGAATAGGTTCATCTGCAACCACTTGAGATAGCTGTGTCGAACTATCCAGCTCTCTGTCCAAGGCTTCATCGGAAAAAATAATTGTGTTGGATTCTGATTCAGTATTAATGGACATTGTTTTTTAGTCCTTTATTAAAAAGCAACTTAGTTTAACAAAGTAGGGACAGACATGATGAAAGATGGTGAGTATCTAAAAAAAACAAGGAATTAATTTTTAAAAGTATTATTAGATAATGGCTCTTTTCTGTCAAATATTTTCTGATAAATTATGTTATAAGAAAATTTTAAAAGATAGAAAGACCTAATTTTTTACTATAAGAGATGAAGAGAAATTTAAATAAATTATAAAAAATGTTTAATTTAACAGATTTAAAAGGAATTTATACAATGGAATCTTCTTTAAAAGCATTATCAGCCCTTGACGGCAGATATGACAAGATGACAGCAGAACTTAAAGATATTTTTTCTGAATATGGATTGATACGCCATAGAGTATATGTAGAGATTGAGTGGCTCAAGTTTATCATTGAAGATTTAAAATTAACAGCAATATCAGAATCACAGCCCCAGAACTTGACTGGAGAGATATCTTCAGCGTCTAAGATAGAATCTGAAGATGTTAAAACCCAACTTAGTAAAATTCAATCTATTTCCGATAACTTCAGCGAGTCAGATGCACGAAAAATAAAAGATATAGAAAAAACAACTAATCATGATGTAAAGGCTGTAGAGTATTTTATTAAAGATAAATTGGTAGAGTCGGGATTGTCTGATATTATGGAGTGGGTACATTTTGCCTGCACATCAGATGATATTAACAATATATCATATGCTCTTATGGTAAAGCAGGGAAAAGATGTTGCGGCAAAATATCTCTTAGATTTTATTGAACGGATTGAAGAGAAAGCTCTTGAGTATAAAGCTGTTCCGATGATGGGAAGAACTCATGGACAGCCTGCAACGCCGACAACAGTAGGCAAAGAGTTTGTCAACTTTGCGTGGCGTCTCCGCCGCGAGCTTTCTATTTTACAAAATGCCGCAGTAGAGGCAAAGATAAACGGTGCTACAGGAAACTATAATGCCCACTGTTTTGTATTTCCTCAAATCGACTGGATTGAGGCATCTCAAAATTTTCTTAAGAAAAATCTCGGGCTTTCTCCTCTTTTGTTTACAACCCAGATAAGCCCAAATGCTCATCTCTCTTTTATTTTGCATACAATGGTAAGGTCTGCTGCTATTACAATTGATTTTAATAGAGATATGTGGGGTTATATCTCGCTTAAATATTTTAAACAGCGTCTCAAAAAGGGTGAAACAGGCTCTTCAACCATGCCGCACAAAGTCAACCCGATTGATTTTGAAAACAGCGAAGGAAATATGGGGCTTGCCATCTCAATTATGGAACATCTTGCAGTTAAATTGCAAAAGTCCCGTTTTCAGAGAGATTTAAGCGACAGCACAGTATTAAGAAGCCTTGGTTCTGCTTTTGGCTACTATCTTATCGGAATCAAAAATGCTGTCAAAGGACTTGGTAAAATAGCTATTGATAGAGATTCCATATCTAAAGATTTAGATCAAAATCCTGAACTTTTGGCAGAGCCGTTCCAGACAGCAATGAGATTCTACGGTGAAGAGAACCCTTATGAGCGTCTAAAAGAGCTTACTCGGGGACATAGAATTGGAAAGCATGAGCTTGAGCTATTTGTCAACACGCTTGAAAAAGTTCCTGACGAGTTTAGACAAAAGATGAAACAGCTCACTCCGGCTGACTATACAGGAGTTGCTGAACGACTTGTTGACGCATATTTTTCACAAATAAAGTGATAAAAAATAGAGTCCTCAATATGGTTAGACAACATTTATACTCTCTTTGAACTGCCTATTATGAAAAGTAAATTAATACATATAAGCGATGTAATTAACGCCATATTAAAAGATATCAGACCATGCGCTGATACCGGTATGGCTAAAATATGGGAGTTGTGGCAAAAATCAGTTGGTGAGGCAATTGCTAAAGAGGCAAAACCAGGGGCATTCAAAGACGGCATTTTAATTGTTCATGTTTCAAGCTCCGTTTGGATGCAGCAGCTAACTTTTCTTAAGCGTGATATTCTTTGCAAGCTGAACAGAGAACTAAATTGTGAGATGGTAAGGGAGCTAAGATTTAAAATTGGACGAGTTGATAAATGATATTAACCAGCTCTTTGAGGTTGCGAAATCTCTGCATATTGATCAGCCAGATAAGGGATATCGATTTTCCATTGATCCTTTTTTACTGCTCTCTTATATTTCACCGCAAAAAGGAGAACGGGTGCTTGATATAGGAACAGGGTGCGGAATCATGCCTCTTATTCTTGCACTAAAGTACCCTGATATCCAGATAACTGCAGTTGAGATACAGAGCCGGCTTGCCGAAATTGCACGGCAAAATATTAATCGCAACGGCTTTAAAGATAGGATAGAACTGATCAACCGTGATATCAAAGAGATATCTATATATAATAGACCTTTATGCAATAACACATTATATATTGATTCTAAATTTGACAGGATAATATCAAATCCGCCTTATAAAAAAAAAGGAAGCGGCAGACTTAACCCTGATTCTCAAAAGGCTGTGGCACGTCATGAAATAATGTTGACGCTTGATGAACTTATATTTTGCGTCCGCCGGCTTCTCAAAACAGATGGAATTTTAAATCTTATATATCCAGCTGCCCGTTTAAATGAGCTGATAAAAACAATGAACAGATATAAAATTGAACCTGTACAAGTAAAACATATTTTTACAGGTTCAAAAGGTATTAATATTGTCAAAAAAGCTCAAGCCAAACTTGCCCTTATAACAGCTAAAAAGAGAAATCTAACCACAATTTTAGATACAAACATGACTTGATTAGAATCTTAGAACCTGAAAACACTTGACATATAGAGCGGAAAAGTATATTTACCAGCCAAAATAAATTCACGGAGAGATGGCCGAGTGGCTGAAGGTGCACGCCTGGAAAGCGTGTGTATCTTAATCGGGTACCGAGGGTTCGAATCCCTCTCTCTCCGCCATATAATTAGATATTTTCATGTTAAACATGCACAGTTGTATAATCTATCTTTTTCCCCATTCCGCATACCTTCTGCTAACTCATATATAATAAATATCAGGTTTAAAGTAGCATGTCTTATAAAGTATTAGCACTAAAATACAGACCTCAAAATTTTGAAGATGTTATTGGTCAAGAACATGTTACGATAACTCTGTCCAATGCAATAACATCAAATCGTGTTGCACATGCAATACTTCTTACAGGTCCACGCGGTACAGGAAAGACAACCATTGCCAGAATAATGGCAAAAGCTATGAACTGCGAGCAAGGACCTACGCCTAATCCCTGCAACATCTGCAAATCGTGCAAAAGCATAACCGCTGGTAACTCTGCTGATGTGTTTGAGATTGACGGAGCTTCCAACAACAGCGTAGATCAGATAAGAGAACTTCGTGCAAATGTTACTTACATGCCGACATCATCAAGATTGAAGATATATATAATTGATGAGGTGCACATGTTGAGCACAGCCGCATTTAATGCACTCTTAAAGACTTTAGAAGAGCCGCCTGACCACGTTATGTTTATCTTTGCAACCACAGAATCCCACAAAATACCCATTACAATTTTATCAAGATGCCAGCGTCACGATTTAGGAAGACTTAAACTTACCCAAATATCAGAGCATCTCCATAAACTATGCACGCAAGAGAACTTCATAATCTCCAAAGAGAGCACTGATCTTGTAGCATCAGAGGCAGACGGCTCAATGCGTGACTCTTTAAGCCTTCTTGACAGGATTTTATCAAGCAGCCCCACAAAAGAGATAAGCCACGAGGCTATTATAAACAATCTTGGAATTATGGATAAAAAGGTTGTTTTTGATATATCTGCCGCTATTTTAAACCACGATCTTTTTTCAGTTCTAAATATTATTGAACGAATCAATGACCTTGGACTTGATCTAAAAAAATTTTATACGTCAATTATCAAACACTTTCGCAATCTTGCTGTAATTAAGGCGTGTAGTAAAGATGCGTCTGTAACTGACATAACCGATAGCGACAGAGAGATTATAAATCGTATTGTATCTAACTGTTCTGTTCTTTATCTAACTCAGATTTTAAACACTCTTCTAAAAGAGGAGCAGTTGATAAAATCTGCATCTCACACAAGAACTGCTCTTGAGATGGTTATACTAAAAATTATTCAGATAAGACCGGGTTTTGAGATTGATGAACTTATTAAAAAAATTGATACTCTTGCAGGAAAAATCGGAGAGGCAAAATCAGAAAAAGACAACGTTGTAACCAAAGAGCGTATTGAACCGTTTAAACCACAACTAAATACTCCTGCTCAAACAGAAAATTTAGATACACCCCAAGCAAACAAAATAGAAAAAAAAAATGATAAAGCAGATAATAATGGGCTATCTTCACAAAACAGAACAATCTCATCACAGCCCAACTATAAACAAGAGGCAAAGCTCAAACATGAGGCTATGGCACACCCTTTGGTTAATCACGCTATGAAAATATTTTCAGGCAATGTTGTTGATGTAAAGATAAAAGAGAACTTTAATTGAAACATTAATATATAAATAAGGAGAATAGAAATGAAAAATTTTGGCAATATGGGCGGTATGATGAAGCAGGCGCAGCAGCTTCAAAAAAAGATGCTGAAGATGCAAGAGGAGTTGGCAGCAAAAACAGTTGAGGCAACTGCCGGCGGAGGTATGGTAAAAGTTATTGCTAATGGTGCTCAAAAAATTGAATCTATATCGCTTGAAAAAGAGGTTGTTGATCCAGAAGATATTGAAATGCTCCAAGATTTGATTTTAGCAGCAGTCAACGATGCTTTGGCAAGATCGCAGGAGATGGTCTCATCAGAGATGGGCAAGCTGACAGGCGGTCTTAATATACCAGGACTTACATAATAGAGCAGGGCTGAATCCTCAATTTGAATTACTATCCTGAATCAATCTTAAAATTGATAAAGAGCCTCTCAACTCTTCCCGGCATAGGACGAAAAACAGCCGAAAGATTAGCTCTTCATATTCTTCATGCCCCAATGCACGAAGCTGAGGCAATTGCATCAGATATACTTGAGCTGAAACATAAGGTAAAACTCTGTTCTCAATGTTTTGCTTTAAGCGACACAGAGCATTGCCGTATATGCAGCAATGCGAGCAGAGACAGCTCTATTATCTGCGTTGTTGAAAATCCCGCTGATATGGCAGCAATTGAAAAATCAGGAGTATTTAATGGTCTCTATCACATCTTAGGAGGGGCACTCTCTCCTATTGATGGGATAGGTCCTGATGAAATAAGGCTCAAAGAGCTGTTTTTAAGAGCCAAAGGAAAAGAGGTAAAAGAGGTGATTATTGCAACCGCTACAGATGTTGAGGGAGAATCTACAGCCTCCTATATTGCCGATAATCTTAAAAAAACAGGAGCAACTGTCTCAAGAATAGCCTCTGGCGTTCCGATGGGAGGCGATCTCCAATATGTGGATCAAGTAACAATACAGCGTGCAATGGAGGGAAGGCATGGGTTCTGATTTAACAGCAGATGATATTTTCAAATGCACTATGTGCGGAGAGTGCTGCAACGGTTTTGGCGGGACATACGTAACAGACAATGATATTGAAAGAATTGCAGGATTTATAAATTGTGATATTGGTGAATTTAAATCTAAATTTTGCAGCAGATCAGGCTCTAAGTTTGTCTTAAGCCAGTCAGAAAACGGCAGGTGCATATTTTTTGACTCTGAAAAGCAATGCACAATCCACCCTGTAAAACCCCGCATGTGCAGGAACTGGCCCTTTATACAAACCGTAGTTTCCCACCCTGAAAACTGGAATGCAATGGCAGATTCGTGTCCCGGCATGAAAAAAGATATTCCTTACGATGCTCTAAGACGCATTGTGTCAGAAGAGATTAAACATCAAAGCTTAGCTTAATAACTTACTAACACAATACATCTAAGGAGTGAGATATCAAACAACTGTTTTAAACTTTAAATAATCTTCTCTAAAGGTTATAAACATCTTCCCCTTTAATAACCTTAATACCATTATCATTAAGAATTGATATGGCTTTGTCTAAATCATGAAATCTAAAGATCATGATCGCATTTTTAGCCTTAGCATTTGCAAACGCATACATATACTCAACATTGATTCCGGCTGATGTTAGAGGATCAAGCACATTATTAAGACCGCCCGGCACATCTGCAACCTCAATTGCCAAAACATTGGTCTTACCGACTGTAAATCCCTCTCTCTTTAAGGCTTGTTCAGCAGCCTGATTATCATTTACAATCAATCTTAGTATTCCAAAATCTGTAGTATCTGCAAGGGAAAGTGCCCTGATATTTACATTTGCATCTCTGAGAATTGCCGTAACTTCGGCAAGTCTGCCTGCTTTGTTTTCAAGGAAAATTGAAATCTGCTCAACTCTCATAGGTTTAGACCTCCTTTATAAGTTTTCCTTTTTAGTTACTTAGGAATGAGAATTTAATTAATCCCTAAATGTGTAATCGCAAAAATATTATTTTAAGAGATTATTTTCTCTTATCAATGACTCTTACAGCTTTGCCTTCGCTTCTTTGTATAGTTTTCGGCTCAACCAATTTTATCTTTGCCGAAACGCCTAAGTATTCTTTGATATCGTTGGAGAGTTTTTTCTCCATATTCTGAAGAGTCTTAATCTCATCAGAAAAGAACTCCTGACCAACTTCAACCATTACAGTTAAAGTATCAAGATTATCAACTCTATCCACAACAAGCTGGTAGTGAGGCTGAACATCTCTGCTCTTCATCAATACGCTCTCTATCTGTGACGGGAACACATTGACACCCCTGATAATCAGCATGTCGTCAGTTCTGCCTGATACTTTGTGCATTCTTACATGGGTACGTCCGCAGATGCAGGGTTCTGGATTTAAAGATGTTATATCTCTTGTTCTATAACGGATAACAGGAAAAGCCTCTTTTGTGATAGATGTAAATACAAGCTCTCCAGTTTCGCCATAAGGAAGCACTTCGCCTGTTTCAGGATTAATTATCTCTGCAATAAAGTGATCTTCAAATATATGAAGTCCCTTCTGAGCCTCACGGCACTCAATAGATACGCCTGGACCCATAACTTCGCTTAATCCGTAAATATCCATAGCCTTAAGGTGAAGTTTTGACTCAAGGTCGGCTCTCATATCTTCTGACCAAGGTTCTGCACCAAAGATTCCTGATTTAAAGTTAAGCTCTTCAAATGAGACTCCCATCTCTTCAGCCACTTCTGCAAGATGAAGAATGTATGATGGTGTTCCTGTAAGAATCGTGGGCTTAAAATCTTTCATTATGATTATCTGGCGTTTGGTGTTGCCTCCAGATACTGGTATTACTGAAGCACCCAACCTTTCAGCACCATAATGGACACCAAGACCGCCTGTAAAAAGACCATATCCATAAGCGTTGTGGACAATATCCTTACTTGTGGCACCACCAGCAGCAAGGCTTCTTGCCATAAGTTCTGCCCATGTCTCAATATCCCTTTTTGTATATCCAACTACAGTAGGTTTTCCGGTAGTGCCCGAAGATGCGTGGATTCTAACCACATTCTCCATAGGAACTGCAAACATGCCGTACGGATAGTTATCTCTTAAATCCTTTTTTACTGTAAAAGGAACTTTCTGAAGGTCTTTTAGGGTGTGGATATCTGAAGGTGTAATCCCCGCTTTTTTAAAACTCTCACGATAAAATGGAACAGTGGCATATACTCTTTCTAAGGTGGCTTTAAGGCGGCTTAACTGTATGGATTCAAGTGCCTCCCTTGGCATTGTTTCAAAATCCATATTATAAATTGGCATTGCTTTTTACTCCTCAAAGTTATGATTTTTATCTAAAAACATAACATAACAGATAAATTAGTAAAAAAATTAATTATATATTCGCACTGAATACAACATTAATTAATCATTAAGAGTTCCTGTGAAAACAGCTTTTCTTTTTTCAAGAAATGCAGATGTTCCTTCTACTGCATCTTTGCTTGCCATGCACAGAGCAAAAGCATCAGCCTCAAAACGGCAGCCTGTCTCAAGATCAACATCTTTTCCACAATTGACTGCCTGTTTTGCAGCACGAATAGAGACAGAACCTTTAGCAGCAATTGCTTTAGCAGTTTTCAGAACCTCTTCCATAAGAGATTCTGGATCGCAAACTTTATTGACAATACCATACGCTTGTGCATCTTTTGCAGGAATAGTTCTGCCGGTAAAGATAAGCTCTTTTGCCATGTTTGTACCGATAAGCCGTGCAAGACGCTGAGTGCCGCCAAAACCCGGGATAATTCCAAGAGTTATTTCAGGAAGCCCAAATACAGCCTTTTCTGATGCATAGATAAAATCACACGCTAATGAGACCTCAGTTCCGCCTCCAAGTGCAAAGCCATTTACTGCCGCAATAACTGGAATAGGAAGGCTCTCAAGTCTTGAAAACAGCTTTTGACCCTTTGTGGCAAATTTTTTTGCTAAAAGAGGATTCATCTTTGCAAGCTCTGAAATATCAGCTCCTGCAACAAAAGCCTTTTCGCCAGCACCTGTTAAAATCAGAACTCTGATACTTTCATTTTTTTCAACTTCATCAAGAACAGTAGAGAACTCTTCAAGCAGAGCCTGATTTAAGGCATTAAGAGCTTTAGGTCTGTTAAATGTTAATGTAGCAATTCCATTATCCACGTTAAAAATAAGATTTTCTAAATTCATTTTATCTCTCCTTTTTTTATTCTATTATTGTATCTATCAATATATAACTATCTGTTATTAAACATAATAAATAAAACAGTTCTTTATATATAAAAATTTATGCTGCAAAACGTAAAATCTCTACTTCTGCACCTTTTTTTACGGCTTCTTCAGCCAGCAACAGTATAAAATCAGTTGTTTTTTCGTCAAGATAGTACTCTCCGCAATTCTCACAAATATCTGCGGGCACATTTTTGATTATAATACTGGTATCTCCGCGTTGGAGAGTTGTAGTAACACGCCCATGATAAGTATTGCCATTTTTGCAGATTATACATTTCATTATAATATCCTTTTTTTAAAATTCTCTCCCCATAATTGTCTATCTGGTTCGTATGCTGTTACAACTATACATGAATCATTCTCAGAATCAATTCCTAATACAATGTGGATTGGACGATTCTGAACAAAGCCCAGTAACAATAAACTTGGATAAGGTGTATCATCTTGATACTCTTCTATAATTTGACCATGTTCTACACAGATACGAATATCATTTTTAGATATACCTCTCTGAAACATACTCTGTACGGCATGACCTGTAAAAATAATATTATGACATTTTAATAAATTCATAATCTCTGAGGATTTGTCTCTCTTATATATTTTGCAATACCATCTGTAATGGCATCGCAAAGAGCATTTTGATATGCTGAATCTGTAAGCCGCCTGCACTCTTCAGGATTGCTGATAAAAGATGTCTCAATAAGTATTGAGGGCATACTTGCTCCAAGCAGTACATAAAAAGGTGCCTGTTTGACACCAAGATTTCTTACTTTTGAATATTTGCTTTTAATACCGTTGTACAGGCTTTTTTGTACAACAGAAGATAACCTGCTTGACTCATTTATTTTTGCATTTTTCATCAGATCATTAAGAATAGATTCAAGATCACTGATATTTTTTCTTGATGTGGCATTTTCTCTTGCTGCAACATTAATTGCCCTCTCATCGGTTGCAAGGTTGAGATAATAGGTCTCAATACCTACAAGATTTGGATCATTAGATGCGTTGCAGTGCAGAGAGATAAAAAGATCAGCGTTTTTTGTGTTGGCAATAGCTGTTCTCTCTTCAAGGCTTAAATAGGTATCTCTTGAACGAGTCATAATAACATTGCAGTTAAGGCGGCTCTCTATCTTTTTAGCCAATTTCTTGGATATTGAGAGAACTACATTTTTTTCATAAATACCTGAAATATGACCTGATGCCCCAGGATCTCGTCCACCGTGTCCGGGATCAATTACAATCGTTCTTACGCCAAGTGCAAGCTGTTTTGCTATTGATGATGCCTTTATTCTATCAACATTAGAACCAGGAGCAATTTGCACCACTCGGGTTGTCCCTTTAGTAGCTTTTCTGGAAGGAGGCTCTTTTTGATCTGTTTCGCTCTCTTCTTCTATTTTTGATATCTTTACATCTTTTTTAGAAGACTTGCTTTCTATTTTTACTGTCTGAGCATAAGTATCTTGAGACTCTTTCATCAACGATTTTCTGAGCATTTTTCTTGTAGCATCAGATAGAACCATAGTAGATGCTTTTAAAGATTTTTTTACCGGCAGATGAGAAGTTCCTTTAGTATCTGTTTCAGATGCAATTTCAGGCGGCTCTTCAGAAGCTGGTTCTACTTTTGAAGATTTTTCAGGCAGAGAGGAATCCTCAACCAAAGATGTTGAAGATGATTTTGTTGCAGTTTTTGTAGATGCTTTAGAGGCAATCTCATCTTCAGAAGCCGGCTTTTCTGAGTCTGAAGATATGTCTGAAACAGCCTCATCAGGTTCAAAGGAGTTTTTATAGGTTTTAGTCGATTTTTTAGTCGATAGTTTTAGTGCAATATCTGCTGCATCACTTGAAGCATTCTCATCTGAGACATCTTGAGTCTGTGCTGATTTAATATCTGTTTCCGTCTGTGCTGACTTATTATCTATTTGAGTCTGTGCTGTTTTTGTATCTGTGGTTTTCCCGCTTTTTTCAGATTTATCTCCCCATACATCAACAATAATTCTAAATGGGTCTCTCATAGAAAAAACTTTATAGCTGTCAAATGATTTAATATCTACAACAACTCTAACAGTGTCATCTTTATACTGTGCAGCTCTTGCCTGAAGCAGCAGATCATCATTGATGCGGGTGTGGCTGGGAAGATTTTTGCCAAGCAGAGATTTCTTAATATCTAAGTAGAGACGCTTTGGCTGATGTGTTGAAGGATTTTCATCAAGAAGCTGATAAACATATCTGCGTTCATCAGAGACATTAATAACAACCCTTGTATAATCGGGTGTTGTCCAATATCGCAAATCTGTTATGTAGCCATTAGCATTAGAGGAACTACTGATGTCAGAAAATTTTGGAGAACCGCTATTGCCCTTATCACTATCTGAATCTGAACTCTTTTTAGAGGCAGATGTTGAATCAGATTGAGATAAATTAGACTGAGAAGGTTGTTTAGAGCTGGCAGATAAAAGAAGTTTTTCTGCCATATCCCTGTCAGTACTTGATGGATATCTCTTTATAATGCGATTAAGTAGATCAAGAGCCTCAATCTTATCTTTTTCCATACCAGAAATTTTGTACAGTCCAAGATATAGCTCTGCTGAACGATACATTCCTGAAGATGCTAAAGAGTGGTTTGGATTATTTGAATAGACATCAGAAAATTTTTGAATGCAGTTGAGCCAATTATGCCTATATTGTTGGCGTTCAGGTTTTTTTTTAAGGCTCTCATAAGAGTTGGTAGCAGAATTATATTGCTCTTCAGGTGTTGCTGCATGACAGGTAAATGCAAACAAACCAATCTCTATTAAGCTGCTGTATATAAGAAATAAACCTATACACAGCATAAACGAAATAAATTGTTTGAACGATAGTCTCTTTTTTAACATATTTTTAGTATATACCAAATTTTTTAACACCAAATTTTTACAGATGCCCTAAAACTTATGGGCTAATTTTCAACCAAGTCGATTTAATCCATGATTTTTAAATAATTGCCAATACATGATTAAAAACTTGTATATCAAGAAATCGATCGCAAAAATTCAGGAGCAAAATCAGCTCCGTTTTCCCATTCCACAGTATTGGCAGAAATATTAAACCGTTTAAAATATTCTTTATCTTTCAATGGTTTAAATATGCCTTCATCTAATTCATTCTGTAAATCTACAATCTTTTTTACACCATCATTAAATACAACCATGATTTTATAATCTTCAATGTATTTTGCATCAGTTACCCAAATCATGACAAAATTTCCTATCCTATACAAGCGGTTCTATCTTTTTCAAAGGCTGTTTAGCTTTTGCAAGTTCCCAATTATCCATCAACTCTTTTTTATGGTCAAAAGCCCATTCTAAAACAAGAGAAATAATCTTTTTAGGAACAGTTCCTTCAAGCAGTTCCAGGGTTTCAATTGATAAGACTCCCTGATACTCGTTATAACGGATATGAAAATGCGGAATCCCATGTTCTCTATAATTGATTGTTATTATGATTCCTAAAAATCTACATATTTCAGGCATTAAAGCTCCTTATTTATGTTATTCAACCGCCCACGAGCTAAAGCTCATGGATACATTTCCACCCAAGCCCTCTTAAGAGGGCTTCTTTTATGTTTAGCTGAGGGCTATTTTTCGAGCATTTTAATGATATGCTTTGCCAAAAATTCTTTAATTTCTTTATGACGCGGTACAGGTTGTGAAATATTGCTGATAGGATTTTGATACCAATCATGTTTACTCCCATGCCTCAAAAGAATACACCCCATCTGTTCAAGTGTTTTAATTAAATCTTTACGCTTCATGCAATATCAAGCTCCGCTGCTCTGCGGACAGATGGAATATTTCCGCTTGTAAATTCATGATAAATATCTTCTAAATTCTCCTTTAATTCCTCCAATGACCCGCCTTGAGTCATATAGTCAGGAAATTCATCTAAATATCCCAAAAACATATCTTCATCTTGCCAATATATAAATTTTTTTTTCTGCATAGTTTTTTCCTCCGTGAAATCCCTTAATCCGTATCAATCCAATTTCTAACACCGTCCACATTTATTTATCGCCCACGAGCTAAAGCTCATGGCTACATTTTCACCCAAGCCCTCTTAAGAGGGCTTCTTTTATGGTTAGCCGAGGGCTTCAGCCCCACGGCGTTATTCTAACCTCCAAAATACTCAAATTACCAAATCTACTGCCCGCCGCGAACAGCCCGAACATAGTTGTAGTAGTTCTTACTGCTGCTGAGGTCGTTGCCGCCGTTGAAATCCACGCCCCACGCAGGGCTGGTATAGCTCGAATACGTAGTACTCGACCAATAGAAAGATGTTAATGTATCTTTAAAATAAGATATATTAATAGTTGGTCCAGGATATGGGACAATAAAATCAACTATTCCGCCAAGCTCCTGTATGGTTGGTAAACGCCAGTCGGAATATCCCCCAAATTTGGTGTTGTTCAGCTCTGCAATTACATTTGGGGCGTTATCCCATGTGGATTTATGGCTGTTGTTTTCCCAAATCAAGCCCGTAACATTATCCCTCACCATTGACCAAGTAGTTGCAGTTATGAGAAGGTCATTGCCGTTGTTATCAAGTTTTGTGTAACTCATAGGGTTGATTGAGTAGTTTCCGTCTTGTCCGTAAAAATCCTCTCCTTCTGACTGGCAGGGGATTTCTTCTCTGTTATTGTAGCATTTGGTTACGCCTGTGTCTGGAACTCGTGATGAGCCAGCCGGCGGTATAACAGCATCGTCTGTATTATACCATCCAAGTTCATACCTGCCATACTCAATACTCTTGAGAATATTCCCGCCGTTTGCAGGAGCAATAAACCAGTAAATCACACATTTACCATAAATCTCTGCGGCAAGTGAGGAATTTGCAACTGAAAATGATGTGTTAATTGATGTGTTTGCTCCAGCAGCATAAGGAGTAAAATCAAGCGACATTCTGCCTTTTGAATTAATAAACATGAGCTTGTTATCAGGATTAAGGATTGCAAAATAAATATCTACGGGATTGCAGTAAGCGGGAAAATTCAACGTAAAGGTCTTGCTGCTAAAAAACACACAGGCTTTGGAAACATCACTGCCTACATCAACCAAACTTATTTTTTCGGGTATGGATTTGCAGTCAGAGTTATATCCAGCCATAGCGGTGTTCTGCTCGGCGTTTACAATCTGCGTATTGACCGCAAACCACATCATGAGAACTAAACAAAAAACAGTAATTGAAACTGATTTTCTTTGATTTTTCTTCATTTAAATCTGTTCTCCTTAATTTTGGCTGTTCTGCTTTTGGTTATGATATGCTTCCAATTTTTTTCAAAGAAATATTTAGCATATCTGCAATTTCCTCATTTGAATATCCTGATTTTTTAAGTGATAAAATAGGGGGAAATAGGTTTAAATTTAACTCTCTCAAAGCATTTTTAAAACAAGCTATCCTTTGAAAAAATATCCGGCTCTTCACATGCAGTATTGCTTTTAAGTCTGGTTTTACGCCTACTGCTTCTATTTTCAAAAAAATTACGCTCAGGATAAGAGGCATCATCACTTCTGGTTGTCTCAATCTCCTTTAAAATATCCGTTGCTCTCATTACCACCTTTTCTGGAACTCCGGCAAGACGTGCAACTTGAATACCGTAGCTTCTGTTTGTTCCACCTTCAACAAGCCGCCTTAAAAAGATGATATTATCATTAAATTCTTTAACCGCAATATTAAAATTTTTAACTCGCGACTTTATCTTTTCAAGTGCAATAAGTTCATGGTAATGGGTGGCAAAGAGAGTTTTTACCCCTTTCCCGTCAAGATCATGCAGATATTCGGCAACTGCCCATGCAATGCTCAAACCGTCAAATGTGCTGGTTCCACGTCCAATCTCATCTAAAATTACAAGGCTGTTTTGAGTGGCGTTATTTAAAATATTTGCAGTCTCTTCCATCTCAATCATAAATGTGCTCTGCCCTTGAGATAGATTATCAAGAGCACCAACTCTTGTAAAAATTCTGTCTGTAACTGCAATATCTGCATTTGACGCTGGAACAAACGAGCCTGTATGAGCCATAAGAACCATCAATGCAACTTGACGCAGCACAGTTGACTTGCCCGCCATATTAGGTCCGGTTATGATAAGCAGTTGCTCGCTCTGATTGTCCAAATAAATATCATTTGGGACATAGCGTTCTCCAGCTATCATCTGTTCAACTACCGGATGCCGCCCGTCAGTGATTGAAATAACCTGCTGCTCGTTAATGGCTGGTCGGTTATAATTATTGATATCTGCATTTTCAGCAAAACAGAGCAAAACATCGACTGCTGCTAAAAAACGAGCCATCTCCAATATTGATGCTGTTTTTGCCACAATATCTCTTCTTACATCAGAAAATATCTGATACTCAAGAGCCGCCCTTTTATCCTCAGCATTTAGAACCTTTGACTCAACCTCTTTCAGCTCTTGGGTTATAAACCTTTCAGCATTTACAAGTGTCTGTTTTCTGATGTAGCTCTCAGGAACTGATACAGCCTGAGCCTTTGAGACCTCTATAAAATATCCAAACACCTTGTTGAATTTTATCTTAAGAGAGCTTAGACCTGTTCTCTCTTTTTCCTTTAAACCCTCTTTGGCTATCCACGCCTTGCCGTTTTCTGAAAGCTCAATCAGTTCATCAAGTTCGCTGTTAAACCCCTTTTTTATCATCTGCCCTTCATTAAGAACCATTGGTGCATCTTCGCGGATAGCTGATTCAATCAGGCGGGCAATATCCATAAGCTCTTGTGCGGTTCTACTTTTGCTTATCTCTGCAATATTATCAGCGACTGTGTAAAAGGAAACTCCATTTATCAAAGGTGAATTAAACTTATTAAGCTCATTTAAAATTTCCGGCAGCTTTAAAAGAGAGTTTTTCAAGAAAATCAAATCTCTTGCACTACCCTGCCCCATTGATATCTTACTTCCAAGACGCTCAAGATCATAAACTGACTTTAAATCTGATCTAAGATTTATCCTAAGCTGCTTATTTTTGAGTGCCTCTTCAACTGCATCAAGCCTTGATTCAATCTCATCTTTGTCTCTTAACGGATAACGAATCCAATTTTTCAGAAGCCTTGCACCCATAGCAGTAACAGTCTTATCAACAATGCTTAAAAGAGAGCCTCTTTTATCACCATTTTCGATATTTTTAAGAAGTTCTAAATTTCTGCACGAGCGATCATCAATAGCAAGAAAGCTGTTTAAGGAATACGGCTGGATAGAGGTAATGTGATCAGTATCTTGAAGCTGGGTCTCCTGAACGTATGAGATAACAGCTCCAGCAGCAGAGATTCCGGCAGTCAACTCTTCGCACCCAAAACCTTTGAGGCTTCGGGTTGCAAATTTATCCATAAGACGCTGTTTTGCATCAGGCAGCTTGAAATTAAGCTTCTCAAGATAGGTGATGCTTTTATATTCAAACCGTTTGCGGATATAGTTATATGCAGGGTCACTCTTAAAATGAATAGGAAGAAGAATTTCGCTTGGATCAACCCGCAAAACCTCATCTAACAGCTCGTCAGAAATTTTGCCGTTTACAGTTTTGCTCTCGGTGGTCTTAAATATGCCTGTTGAGATATCAAGCCACGCCATTCCAGCATTTGTATCAACTACAGAGAGTGCGAGCAGATAGTTGTTGGAGTTTCGATCAAGCAGCTCCTCATTTAAAATCATGCCCGGAGTGATAACACGAACCACATCACGCCGGACTAAACCCTTTGCATCTGCTGAATCTTCAACCTGTTCGCAGACTGCAACCTTACAGCCGTTTTGAATCAGCTTTGCAATGTAGGCATCAGCAGCTCTATGAGGAACTCCGCACATCGGAATGGCATCATCTTGCTGTTTGTTTCTGGAGGTGAGGGCAATTTCTAAAATAGCAGAGGCTTTTACTGCATCGGTCTGAAACATCTCATAGAAATCACCCATTCGGTAGAATAGAATTGAATCAGGATACCTCTCTTTGATGGAGAGGTACTGTTCCATCATGGGGGTAATTTTTTGAGTGGTCATTGTCTGTTGTGAACGGTCATCTTTTACAATCAAGATAGGCTATGCTTTATTTATATTTACTGGCTGAGCATCACTTGTTTTATTTAGGTTGAGATCGTTTGTATTTATAGATTCATCAACCATAACCGGCGTAATATCTTGCTGCTGGCTATTTGTTATTAAACTTGGGTCAGCGGCAGAATCTTTATCAATGCTGTTTTCAATATAGGGGTCTTGCTTAAATGTATCAAGTTCAGATTGAAGGGCATTAATCGTTTCTGTTTGAGATAAAATAGCAGCATTAAGCTGTTTTATTGTCTTTCTTGATCTAAATTTTGATACTAATCCTAAATAACCTGCAATTAAAATACCTATGACTAAACATCCGCCAAAATAGGCAAGATTTTCAACCGCAGGAGCTGTCCATTGAAATTTATCCGGCACAAGAATAAAAGAGAGCGAGGTTTTTGCAAAAAAATATGCTCTGTTTTGATAAATTATAAGTGCTACAAAAATAACAACCAGTAGTCCTAAGGTAAGTTTAAATTTTTTCATCATGGATCTCCAATCAGATTTTTATGGTAAATTTAATGTCAAATCAATGACTTTAACGAAAAATGTTACTGGATAATAGTTCAATAATATATTTTTTTCAATCCCTTAGTTTCTGCAGATAACTATTTTTGCCCTAAAGCTAAATATCAAGAATTTGATGTAAAATTAAGTTCAAATACGCATTGGATCAAAAAAACAGACACTATCACAAGTCGGGTCAGCAAATAGTTCCCAATTAAGATCAGCGAATGCTATTTTAGTTAAAACCTCTGCTATAGATATGTGCAGATGTGAAGGAATACCTGATTTTCTCATTGAGGTATCTGCAACATTTCCTATTATCTGACCTTTTTTTACCATCTGCCCAACGTTTAAACCACTTTCTGCCAATATATGCGAATATACAAATACAATTTCTGAATCTTTATCATCTTTAATAGTCAAATTTCCAATAGAACCTATATTACTATCACAGTAACTATAACTATTACAGCAACTATTTCTATTATTACTTAAAACTTGATTTAACGCTTGATGTCTAATAACTACAGATTGTCCAAGAAAATCTTTGCAGATATTTAACACTGTTCCATCAAACATGGCAGGAATCACAACAGAAGAGTCAAACGATAAAATATCACAACCGCATGAGCTGTTGTCTGATCTTATTGCGTCATCTATTTTTTTTCTGTAAAAAGTTATATCAAGACCCTCATGGGGAGTATATCGCGTACCCCAGTCTGCCCACCATTTATCGCAGCTTCCAAACAACATTCCCGGATAAAAAAGCCACTCACCCTGATGTTCTGTACAAGATTGCTCTTTAGTAACTACTCCATTACTAAAATATTCCCGTTCTTTGATGGTCTCATATAACGAACAATCAGATATAGGCAGTTTATTTATGGGCAATTGATTTAATTTGGCAATTGATTGTAAAAAACCGTTTAGTATCACTTTATTTTTATATCTTTTTCCTTTTTTTGTTCAAATATATTACCTGTTTTGATCAACATGCTCGGCATAAACACTTAGAATTTTATTGACCATTGAGTCAATAGTATAGTCATCTTTTACCATATTGAACGCCTGCTCTACGAGTTTTGCTGTAAAAGATTTGTCACTCAATATTTGTAAAACAGTTGTTGCAATCTCTTTAACCTCTTTTGGCGAGAAAAGAAATCCTGTCTGACCATCTCGGATAATATCGCATGTTCCACCGATTTTTGATCCTGCAACTGGACATCTTGCATACATAGCTTCAAGCAGAGATTGAGATATACCTTCTACCTCATGGCTTGCAAGAAGGCTGCAATCAAAGGCTCTGTAGTACGAGTATGTACTCTCTCTAAATCCTATAACATGGATATTGTCCTTATATGCACTCTTATTGATCATATCTTCTATTTTACTTATAAAATCTGCTTCACCATCTCCAACAATAACTAAATGATATCTCAGCGTTTGTCCATCAAGCATTACGCTCTTTGCATCTGGTGAAGAGTCGTTAAATGACCAATCTGCTAACAATAGAAACGCCTCTATTATATCTTTTACCCCTTTATCTTCAGATACACGCCCGACAAATCCTATAAAACGAGAATTAGTGTTTATATTAATCCCTTTACCAAGGTTTATAAGTTCTGATGAAAGAGCTGATATTGCAGACTCTCTATCAACAGTTGCACCATTGTTTAGAGGCGTTACTCCGCTTGGTATTGTAAAAATTCTATCTGGATTAATATCAAGAGCAGATATTAGTTTTTTTGTTGTGTAATCTGCTGTGGTAAAAACATAATCGCATAGTCTGTTGTACAAAAATTTATTGTACCATGATGATTTTACATCTGCACTGATATGACGGGATAGAATAGTACAAGGTATAATGCGTTTGTTCTTTTTTTTATAAGATTTTCTATATGTTGTTGGCTTAGATTCTGTATCGTGTTTATAATTTAACGTTAAATTTATATTTGATGCTGCTAAAAGTGCAATTTTAGAATCGATGTTGCCGTGGGTGTTCAAAATATCTATCTCTAAAGTTTTATACAACCGTCTAAGTGCAAAATAGTCTTTTATAGAACTTTTTGCTGTAAATTCAGTTGGGATACACCTAAAGCCTCTATCTTGTGATTTGATCAATAACGGGGTCTTATCAGGGGCTGCAATAACTATTTTGTGCCCCCTTTGTGCCATCTTGCACGATTCGTTATAGATTCTCTTTTCAAGCCCTCCAAATTGGCGGTGGCAGGTTGTGTGCATAATTATCATAAAAATAGACTCACCTACTAAATCTTCTTCGCAATTTTGATATAAAAACAGTTATCTCGTCGATTTTTAAAACCATGCCGGATAAGATAAAAAGCAGTGCAAACAGAACAGATATCACGGCAGATACGCTTAACGCTTCAAATATTGTTAAACCATCTAATGCTTTATAATTTATATTTATTTTATCTGACACCACTAAAAAAAGTGAGTGGAAAAATGGCTGAACAGCAGCTTTACTCTTCCATAATACCAACCCTATCCCGCAGCTTAAAACAATAATTTTTACCAAAAACAGATAGACTTCTCCAGCACCATTGTTATCTGTCCTTCTGTTCCACAATATAAAAAGAAAGCCGCTGTTTATAAATGCTGATAAAGAGAGTGCAAGACCAACTCCTGATGCACCAAGCCATCTCATCAGAATAAAAAATATCGGGATAGATGCGACCACAGCAATAGTACTAAAAAGTGCTGGAAACCAAGTATTCTGCATTGCATAATATCCTCTTACAACAACTGTCTGAGCGGCAAATGCAAAAGTTCCAGCCATGATAAAGGGAAGAATTTGAGCAGTTATACGTGTAGCTTCAAAGGTAAATTGACCACGCTGAAACAGAAGAAAGACTATCTCATATCTTAAAACCATAAAAAGAACAGAAACGGGTATCACAAGAAGCAGATATTTAAGAGTGCTGTTTAAAAGAGAGTTCAGTTCATCAATCTTTCCAAGTGATGCAAGGTTTGCCATAAATGGATACGATGCAACGCCTACAGCCTGTCCAAAAATACCAACAAGAATAAACATGATTCTAAGCGAATAGTTTAAAGCCGCAATACTTCCCTCAGAGAGAAAAGAGCCGAAATATTTAAGAAATATCTCAGTAGAAAAGGTCATGCTGAGTCCAACCACCAAAGGTATTGTAAGCCAGACATACTTTATAAACTGAGGGTGTTTTAAGTTAAAAAGAGGATAAATCTTCATTCCAACTTTTTTAGCTCCAATATACTGAAGAGCAAAATTTCCAACAAAAGCACCTCCAAGAACACCCCACGCAAACCCTTCCATTCCAGAACTTAACGAAGCTCCAATTTTAGATTTGAAAAAAAACAGCGATAATCCACCCGCAATAATACCGATATTATATAAAAGCGGTGCAAGTGCGGGTATGGAAAATTTCTCTTTTGTAAACTGAACTGCCATAAACATTCCGCCTGCAAAAAAGAAAAATTGGGCAGGTATTATTATTCTGGTCATTTTTACTGCACTGTCGAAAAGTTCAGGCTGATTAAATCCAGGTGCAAATAGTCTTACAAGTTCAGGAGCAAAATAGAAGGCAACTGCTATAAAAATAATAAGCAATAATCCAAACGTATTGAAAATAATAGAAAATACCCGCCACCCCTCCTCTTCGTTGTTGTTTGCAGTGTAAGATGAAAATATAGGAATAAATGTTACAGACAAAAATCCGCTTGCAACTACGTGGTTAAGAATTTCAGGTATTACAAATGCAATCTGGTAGGCATCAACTTCTCCTCTTGCTCCTCCTGCAAATGCAATAGCCATCTCTCTTGCAAGACCAATAAGACGGCTTGAAAAGACCGAAAGCATCATGATAAGAGAGGCAAAACCAACTTTTTTCATAGTACTGTTGTGTATCATATTCTGTGCAACCTAATTTTCCCGCTTAAGCAATATTAAAGCGGTTAATTTTTTTGGTATTTAGCTATTCAACAACATTGTAGAATTTGAAAGGGGGTTTAACATAGATATGCTGTAAATTAAAGAAAAATGACCTGAAAACTATTTGACTTATTGTAAAGTGACAGAATATATATTGAAAAAGATATGGATGGGAACCTGCAAAAATATTACTAAGATTTAAAATAACGACTATGGATAATAACTTAAAAAAACAACAAGTTAAGGAGATAAATATATTATGAATCTAAACACTTTTACAATCAACGGGTTAATAATGTGTGCTGGAGGAGGTTTTTCCCTTCTATTCCAATGGATTTCAACGCTGATGGAAAAACCTGAATGGGATACTATATATCTTAGTAATCTAAGCTATGACATGTGGGTTACACTTTCAGAAAAAATACCTGCTGGCATGTTTCAGAACGGGTTTGACTATATTGTGTTTGAACTTCCTTTATGGATATTGCTATTCAGTCTTGGCGGACTGTGCATACTTGCCGGTTCATTTATAAAAGAATAAAAGAGGCAGCAGGTTCAGGAGGGAGAGTATGCTGAACATGCAAACAAGCGTCTTAAACAGTGAGGGATATAATGGTTAAAGATAACCCCCCCTGCCCCCCTTATCAGGGGGGTGATATAATTGATCCACCAAAATTTATCCCTTCCCTCTATCAGGCAGGTGATACAGCCGTTAATCGCACAACAAACGCTTTAACTCCCTGCTCTACATTATCAGAGGGAGACACACCAAACTTTATCCCCTCACCTTATCAGGCAGGTGATACAGCCGTTAATAGCACAACAAACGCTTTAACTCCCTGCTCTACATTATCAGAGGGTGACACACCAAATTTTGTCCTCTCACCCTATCAGGCAGGTGATATAGCCGTTAATCGCACAACAAACGCTTTAACTCCCTGCTCTACATTATCAGAGGGA
>CAZIJN010000027.1:45247-49154 GCA_964539635.1 uncultured Desulfobacterales bacterium
TCCCCTCACCTTATCAGGCAGGTGATACAGCCGTTAATAGCACAACAAACGCTTTAACTTGCTCCTTATCATCAGATATAGATATCCCCAGTTCTATCCCCTCCCCTGACAAGGGGAGGGTTAGGGAGGGGTTCCCGTTTATACCATACAACCCCAATCTTAAAATCCTTGCCAGAGAAAACCGTAAAAATCCAACTCTTCCAGAAAAGATATTTTGGGAAAAAGTTCTACGTCAACGACAATTTAATAAATACAAATTTCTACGACAAAAGCCTATATACAAATACATTGTTGATTTTTACTGTTCTGAACTACTACTTGCTATTGAGATTGACGGCGAAATCCACGATAAAAGAGTAGAATACGATACCCAAAGGACAGAAGAACTTGAACACTTTAACGTAAAAATATTACGTTTTAGAAATAATGATATACTTTATAATCTTGATCAAGTTATTGTTACATTATCCGACTACGTTAAAATGTTGAAAATAACATGAACGATTTTATGTTCTATTCTGATTTTAAACAGCTTATCAACTCCATAAAAGTTATGACCATTGCCTCACCTTGGGAGAACGGAGTGTGGTCTGCACCTGTATATTATATCTACAAAAACAGAGCATTCTTTTTTTTCTCTTCTCCTGATTCACGGCATATCAAAGGGGCTGAACTCTCTCCTGATATGATGGTTGCAGCGTCAATATTTGTCGATAATCAACAGTTTAATAAGATTAAAGGCGTTCAGATGAGGGGAAAAATTGAAGAGGTTAAAGCAGACGATAGAAACGATAATACGATTAAATTTTTACCTGAAGTCTCATCTTATATTAAAAAATTTTCTATTCCATTTAAAGATATGAATATGAAAGATTCGCTAAATTTTATCTGTAAGCAGTATAGAGCAAAATTCTACAGGTTTATCCCGATTGAGATTATTTACATGGATAACAGCATCTCTATTGGTTTTAAACAGACAATAAAGATAGACGAATTCTAAATAAGAGCATTAAAGAAGAGAATAAATATAGCTATGAAACTAAACTGTATGAGAGATTGCGTTGAGTTTTTGGAAAAAGAGGGTGAACTTGTAAGAATAGAGGCAGAGCTTGACCCTGACCTTGAGATGGCTGAAGTCCACAACCGAGTGTTTGAGGCAGGAGGTAAAGCCATCTTATTTGAACGGGTAAAGGGAAGTCCTTTTCCAGCAGTTTCAAATCTGTTCGGCACATATAATCGGGCATTAAAAATACTTGAGCCTGAACTCTCAAAAGTTTCAGCATTAGTAAAACTTATCTCTGATCCATCAACTGCTTTTAAATCTCCTTTAAACTCTTTAAAATCGCTTACGTCATTGACGCATGCACTACCTTTAAAGAGATCGATAGCTTCAACAAAGAAAAACAGAACAGTATTAGATTGCAGGTGCAAAATCTCTGATCTGCCGATGATAAGATGCTGGTCAGGGGACGGCGGTGCGTTTATTTTTCTTCCACAGGTTTTTTCAATAGAGCCGCCTGATAAATTTAAAACATCTTTTTATAACTGCTGTAAATCTAATCTATCCCCTTCTATTTCAACTGCTTCAATTCTGCGTTCAAATCTCGGCATGTATAGAATTCAAATATCTGGAGGAGAATATATCCCTGATAAAGAGATAGGGCTGCACTATCAGATTCACCGCGGGATTGGAAACCACCATGCAAAGGCTCTTGAACATAATCAGTATCTGCCTGTAACCATATTTATAGGAGGTCCGCCTGCGCATACTCTTGCTGCAATCATGCCTCTGCCTGAAGGCATGGCTGAAATTGCATTTGCTGGAGCATTGGCTGGACGCTCTTTTAGGTATGCGGTTATCAATGGCTGCGGAGATGCAACGAGTAGTAGTGGTGTTGGCAGCAACGGCGGTAATCTTGGATATTATAATTCTAATATTGTATCATTAGATGCTGATTTCTGCATCACTGGACGAGTTGTGCCTAATCAAACAAAACCAGAAGGTCCGTTTGGCGATCATATTGGATACTATTCGCTTGCCCATCAATTTCCATATATTGAAGTTGATGCAGTATATCACAGAAAAGATGCAATTTTTCCATTTACAGTTGTAGGAAGACCTCCTCGTGAAGACTCTGTATTTGGCAGAATTATCCACGAGATAACATCAAGTGCGATTCCTAAAAAGCTGCCCGGGGTTACTGCTATTCATGCTGTTGATGCTGCTGGTGTCCACCCGCTTCTTTTAGCAAAAGCATTAGATAGATATGCTCCTTATGACCAACAAAAACCTCGAGAGCTTTTAACACACGCAAACTTAATTTTAGGCACTGGTCAATTATCTCTTGCAAAGTATCTGATCATCTGCTCCCACAATGATAATCCAGAGCTTGATATTAATGATGAGATAGCTTTTTTTATCCATGTGCTTGAAAGGATCGATTTTAGGCGGGATATCAATTTTCAAACATGCACAACTATGGATACGCTTGATTATTCGTCTGAAGGGCTTAACGAGGGTTCAAAGGTTATTATGGCTGCATCTGGAGATAAAAGGCGTGAGCTTTTGCGATACGTTCCATCAAATATATATCTTCCGGAAAATTTTTCAAATCCAAGACTTGCAGCTCCCGGAATTGTTGTTGTTAAAGCTCCAAAGTTTGAAAATTATGAAAAGGCAGAAAAAGAGATCAACACGCTTGCATTTGATCTAAATAACCAAATTAATGCTGAAAAATCATATACGAACAGTCGCTTAGAAAAAATGGAAACAACGAAAAATCTACATAAAAGAGGCGGATTAGAGAATCTTCCTCTTTTTGTTGTGGTTGATGATCCTTATGAGGCATGCGAAAATTTTTCAACATTTCTTTGGATCACATTTTCCCGCTCCAATCCGTCACATGACATATATGGAGCAGGAAGTTTTACATCATTTAAACATTGGGGCTGCCAAGGTACTCTGATTATTGATGCTCGAATAAAGCCGTTTCATGCTCCTCCATTAACTTCCGATCCAAAAATTACAAGAAAGATAGATAAGATGGCACGAAGAGGAGGACCGCTTTACGGAATCTGCTGATCCACTCCCCTACCCTTTTTCCCTTTGTTAGGGAAAAGGGGAAAAAATCAGAAACTTATCACCCCAGTTTGCGATATTTATTAAGCCACTCGGTTTTAAACTCATTATACCTGCCCTGTTCAATAGCTTGGCGGATATCTCTCATTAAATCTTGATAAAATGTAAGATTGTGGATTGTGGCAAGTGTCTCTGCCAGTGGATCACGTGTAAAGAAGAGGTATCTAAGCACCATTTGGGAGTATGTACGGCAGGTGTAGCAGTTGCAGTGGGTATCTATTGGATATTTTTCCTTTCTTGATGACTTATCCATTATTCTCAATTTACCAAGCCTTGTAAATAGTGTCCCTTGACGGGCATATCTTGTAGGGATAACACAATCAAACATATCAATCCCGCTCCCTACAGCTTCCAAAATATCTTCTGGCAGCCCGACTCCCATCAGATATCGCGGTTTATCAAACGGAAGAAACGGCGTGGTTACTTTGGTGATATTTTTCATCAGATCATAGCCCTCTCCAACACTAACGCCGCCGATTGCAAAGCCGTCAAACGGAATAGCTGTTATCTCTTCCGCACTTGCTCGGCGAAGATCAGGATAGACTCCGCCCTGAACAATGCCGAATAGAAACTGGTGGGGCTGCAGTTTAAAATCACGACACCTCTTTGCCCACGCAGTTGTTCTTGCTGATGATCGGGCAACATATTCCCGTGTGGCTGGATATTCAACGCACTCATCAAAAGCCATAACAATATCAGCTCCAAGATCACGCTGAATCTCCATTGACCGTTCAGGGTTTAGGAACATACGCTCTTTTGGTCTCTTAG
>CAZIJN010000028.1:0-49124 GCA_964539635.1 uncultured Desulfobacterales bacterium
AGAGAGGGTGGTCGTACTGTGGGCGCTGGCGTTATTGGTGAAATAATAGAATAAAGCATAAGAATATAAGGCTGTTATGATAAAATCAAAAATCAGAATCAGGCTCAAAGCATACGATCATAAGCTTCTTGATCAGTCATCTATTGACATTGTTGATACTGCAAGGAAGACAGGCGCAAAGGTTGTGGGTCCAATTCCGCTACCAACAAGGATTAATAAATTCTGTGTTCTCAGATCTCCACATGTGAATAAAAAATCCCGTGAGCAGTTTGAAATCAGAACTCATAAAAGACTGATGGATATACTTGAGCCAACTCAACAGACTGTTGATGCCCTTATGAAACTTGATCTTTCGCCAGGTGTTGATGTTCAGATAAAACTTTAAGCAAAGATAGTGCCTTAAAATATTATTTAAGGTCAGGCGGGAATGATAATGTGTAATGGAATTTTAGGAAAAAAAATAGGGATGACCAATGTTTTTACATCTGACGGTCGTCTTATCCCTGTAACAGTGCTTCAGGTTGGTCCATGTTACGTTACTCAGATTAAATCTGATAAGAGTGATGGATATAATGCACTGCAGTTAGGTTTTGGGGAAAAGAGTCTCTCAAAGGTAAATAAACCCGCTGCTGGACATTTTTCCAAAAGTGGTTCAGCAGCATTTTCATCGCTGAGAGAGTTTAGGGTTGATAATCCTGAGAGCTATCAATTAGGACAGTTAATAAATCTTGATATGTTTTCTGTTGGTCAGAAGATTACTGTATCAGGAATTTCTAAAGGTCGCGGGTTTGCTGGTACTGTTAAAAGATATGGTTTTACTATGGGACCAAAATCACATGGAAGTCGTAATATTCGTGAACCAGGCTCAGTTGGCTGTAGTGCATGGCCATCAAGAATTATAAAAGGCAAAAAAATGCCTGGTCATATGGGTGTTGACAGAAAAACAGTTAAAAATCTTGAGATTATTGATATCAGACCGGAACAGAATCTGATGTTGATAAAAGGTGCTGTCCCTGGTGCCAAAACTGGTATCCTTGAGATTTTGAAACCCAGCTCAAAGTAAAAATAGAGAATAGAAAAAGTACCAAATATAAAAATGGTTGCTTTTAAGATCGAAGCAATTTTTAGAACCTGATACGGGTAAACTGTTATTTAACCTAACAATATTTTAGGTTATTATTTACTTACGACTGTGGGTATTGCAATTAATTTCGCAGTGATGCATAGTCGTTATTTTTTAATGAGGAAGTATATGGCTGCTGTAGATGTTTTAAACAGATCAGGTGAGAAGGTCTCAGAGGTTAATCTTTCTGATGAAATATTCACCGTTCCTGTAAAAAAGAGCGTACTGCATGATGTTGTAAGAATGCAGCTTGCATCTCGACGCTTAGGAACTGCCGTTGCAAAGGGCAGATCAGATGTTGCAGGAAGCACAAGAAAATTGTACAGACAGAAAGGGACTGGAAATGCAAGGTCCGGAGGTATAAAATCAGCCCTTAGAAAAGGGGGCGGAATAATTTTTGGGCCTGTACAGAGAAGTTATGAACATAAAGTCAACAAAAAAGTAAAGAGTCTTGCTATGAAAATGGCGTTGAGTTCAAAACTTCAGAACAAGGAACTTTTTGTTATTGATTCCTTTGGGTTGAATCAGATCAAAACAAAAGAGATTCTCAATGTTACTAAAAATCTTGGTTTGAAGAATGTTCTTATTGTTACTAACGAAGATGATATAAATCTTTTTCTTTCAGCACGAAACATTCCTGAAGTTAAAGTACTTAAGACTGAAGGGCTTAATGTATATGATCTTCTTAAATATGACAATCTTCTGCTTGTAGAATCTTCCATCCAGTCAATTGAAGGGAGGTTTGTTTAAATAATGATTGAATATGATATTATAAGACGACCTATTCAGAGTGAAAAATCAAATTTGCAGAAAGAGGATGCTAATCAGCTTACCTTTGAAGTTGCACCGTCTGCAAACAGGGTGGAAATTAAGAATGCAATAGAAAAAATATTCAATGCCAAGGTCAAATCTGTAAATACGTTAAATGTAAAAGGTAAAGTAAAGCGTAGAGGACGGATACTTGGAAAAAGACGGGACTGGAAGAAAGCTATTGTAAGGTTAATGCCCGGGCAGAGAATTGATTTTTTTGAAGGTGTTTAAAGGGATAAAAAAATGGCAATTAAGAAAACAAAGCCCACATCACCCGGAAGAAGAGCACAGGAATATTTTACTTTTGAGGAGATCACTAAAGATAAACCTGAACGTTCTCTTATAAAAAAACTGAAAAAAACGGGTGGAAGGAATTCATACGGAAGAATAACAAGCAGGCACAAAGGTGGCGGTGCCAAAAAACAGTATAGGATAATTGATTTTAAAAGAGATAAAGATGGTATCCCTGCAAAAGTTACTGCTATAGAGTATGATCCTAACCGCAGTGCACGCATTGCTCTTTTAGTTTATGCTGATGGAGAAAAAAGATACATACTCGCACCTCGTGAAATATCTGTAGGTGATGTTATAGAAACAGGTCCTCAGTCAGATATTAAACCAGGTAACTGCCTCCCACTTGAAAACATACCGCTTGGTACCCGTATCCATAATGTGGAGCTTAAGCAGAATAAAGGCGGGCAGATAGTTAGAAGTGCTGGTACCTATGCAAGGCTTATGGCTAAAGAGGGAACTTATGCACAGGTGCTTTTGCCTTCTGGTGAAGTACGTATGGTTCATATTAAATGTAAAGCAACTATCGGAAGAGTTGGTAATGAAAAGCATGGTGATGTCAGTATAGGTAAAGCTGGTCGTACCAGATGGCTTGGAATACGCCCATCTGTAAGAGGTGTTGCTATGAACCCTGTTGATCATCCAATGGGTGGTGGTGAAGGCCGTTCTTCTGGTGGAAGGCAGCCATGTACACCATGGGGTGTGCCAACAAAAGGCTATAAAACTCGTACAAATAAGAGAACTAGTCAGTACATCATAAAAAGAAGAGCTAAGAAAAAATAAATAGGTGAGCTGATATGCCAAGGTCGTTGAAAAAGGGGCCATACATAGCCCCAGAACTTTTGAAAAAAGTAGTAGCACTTCAAGATACTAAAAGTAGTAATCAGGTAATAAAAACTTGGTCACGTAGATCAACTATTTTTCCAGAGATGGTTGGCATTACTCTTGCTGTGCATAATGGAAAAAAATTTATTCCTGTCTTTGTTACAGAGAACATGGTAGGGCATAAACTTGGTGAGTTTTCACCAACCCGAACTTTTTATGGTCATGCAGGCGATAAAAAATCAAAACTGAAAAAATAAGCTGACGGGTTTTTAACGTTAAAGGATATACAGATGGAAGTTAAGGCGGTAACAAAATTTGTGCGTATCTCGCCGTTTAAACTGCGTGCACCTGTGGAGGCTGTAAAAGGCAAGAAGGTTGAAGATGCATTGAATCTTCTTAAATTTATGCCCCTTAAAGCAGCCGATATTATATCAAAGACCCTCAGGTCTGCAGTATCTAATGCAGAGCACAATAATGAAATTGATGTTGATGATCTTATTGTCAAAAATATATCGGTTGATCATGGTCCCTCTTTAAAAAGGTTCAGGGCCAGAGCCAGAGGCAGAGGTGCAAGGATTCTGAAAAGAACCAGCCATATAACAGTCACAGTTGCGGAAACAGTCTAAATAAGGAGGGAATGGCTTGGGTCAAAAGGTAAATCCAATTGGATTAAGATTAGGTATAACAGGAACATGGGACTCCAGATGGTATGCTGACAAGGAGTATGCTGGTTTTGTTTATGAAGATTATAAAATCAGAAAATTTCTTAAGAAAAAGCTTTACCATGCAGGAATTTCAAAAATAGAGATTGAGCGGTTTTCAAAACGTATCAGGGTTAGAGTGTTTGCTGCAAGACCAGGAATTATAATAGGTAAAAAGGGGGCAGATATTGCCCTTTTGAAGCAGGAACTTGAAGGAATTGTATCACCTGAGGTTCTAATTGATATAAAAGAGGTTCGCAGACCCGAAACTGATGCTCAACTTGTAGCCGAGAATATTGCTATGCAGCTTGAACGCCGTATTGCCTTTAGAAGAGCTATGAAAAGAAGCGTTACATCTGCTATGAGGTTCGGGGCACAAGGTATAAAGATTATCTGCTCTGGCAGGCTTGGCGGTGCAGAGATGGCAAGAACTGAATGGTATAAAGAGGGAAGAATTCCACTTCATACACTCAGAGCTGATATGGATTATGGTTTTATTGAAGCACAGACCACATATGGCACTATAGGTATTAAGGTCTTTGTATTTAAAGGTGAAGTGCTCAATGCTGAACAGAAAGTTACAGCTTAACATGCTGGTAAGGAGATAATTATGCTGAGTCCCAAAAAAGTAAAATATCGCAAGAGAATGCGCGGTAGGCTCAAGGGAAAGCCCAGCAGGGGAACGGAACTTAATTTTGGTGATTTTGGTCTTCAAGCGGTTGAGTGCGGTTATATAAATGCACGTCAGATTGAGGCTGCCCGTATTGCAATGACCCGTAAAATCAAAAGGCTTGGAAAGACATGGATCCGTTTTTTTCCTGATAAACCTATTACAAAGAAACCTGCTGAGGTTAGAATGGGTAAAGGTAAGGGTCCCACTGAAGGGTGGGTTGCAGCGGTAAAACCTGGTAGGATTCTCTATGAAATGGAGGGAGTCCCCAGAGAACTTGCAGTTGAAGCTCTTGCGCTTGCAGCAAGTAAGCTCTGTGTTAAAACACGCTTTGTGGAAAGGGTAAGAGTATAGCTACGCATGAAGACAAGTGAAATCAGAGCCATGAGTGCAGATGAAATTAATATTAAACTGGCTGAGCTGAAAAAAGAGTTTTTTAATCTTCGTTTTCAGCATGGTGTAGGTAGGCTTGAAAATACAGCCGTTCTCCCAAAAATCAGAAAAGATATAGCCAGACTGATGACAATATCCAGGGAGATGAACTTAAATATTAGCTAATTTGAGAAAAGTTGATGCCATGAATGAAAGAGGAAGAAGAAAAGTTCTACTGGGAACAGTAGTATCAGATAAAATGGAAAAGTCAGTAGTTGTTCAGGTCGAGAGACTTATTCAACATACTGTTTACAAAAAATATATTAAAAAATATAAAAAGTATGCTGCTCACGACGAAACAAATCAGTGTAAAACTGGTGACGTTGTTAAAATTACAGAGTCAAGGCCTTTGAGCAAAACAAAGAGATTTCGGGTCAGTGAGATTGTCAAGAGGGCAGTTTGATTTAAGGGGAGTTGAAAAATGATTCAAACCGAGACGAGATTGACTGTGGCAGACAACTCCGGAGCTAAGGAACTTTATTGTATTAAAGTGCTTGGTGGCTCGAAAAGACGTTATGCCGGTATTGGGGACATTATTATTGTTTCAGTAAAAGAGGCAATCCCTAATGCTAAAGTAAAAAAAGGTGATGTAGTAAAGGCTGTAATTGTAAGAACCAAAAAGGAAATCTCAAGACCCGATGGCTCCATGATTAGATTTGATGACAATTCAGCCGTTATCATCAATAATTCCAACGAACCGGTTGGAACCCGTATTTTCGGCCCGGTTGCAAGAGAGCTTAGAGCCAAAAAATTTATGAAAATAATTTCTTTAGCTCCTGAAGTTCTTTAACCGCTTCGGTTTAGTATTTAAGAGGATTCCAAAATGGAAATAGTAAAAACAAGAATAAAAACTGACGATAAGGTTAAAATCATTGCCGGTAAAGATAAAGGAAAAATCGGCAAGGTTTTAAAGGTGCTCAGGAAAAAGAATCGGGCTGTAGTTGAAAATGTAAATATTGCAAAGGTTCATCAGAGACCTACTCAAGCCAATCCTCAAGGCGGTATTGTTGAAAAACCCATGCCGATTGATTATTCAAACTTGATGCTTATGTGTAACAAGTGTGTTTCTCCTGTTCGCGTGGGTATTAGAGTTCTTGAAGATGGTAAAAAGGTTAGATTCTGTAGAAAATGCAATGAACAGATTGATGCCTAAGATGCAGCTTAAGGAGCAAAAACGTTGAGCCTGAAAGATATATATGAAAAAGAGGTGATACCAGAGTTGAAAAATACTTTTGGTTATCAGAACATGATGCAGATTCCTATGTTGGAAAAAATCGTGTTAAATATAGGGCTTGGAGAAGCAATCAAAAATGTGAAATTGCTTGATTCTGCAGTAGCAGATTTGGCGTTGATTGCGGGACAGAAGCCTGTAATAACAAAAGCCAGAAAATCTATAGCCGCATTTAAACTTCGTGAGGGTATGCCTATTGGATGTATGGTAACTCTTCGTCGTGAAAAAATGTATGATTTTTTGGAAAAATTGATTAATATCGCACTTCCTCGTGTGCGTGACTTCAGAGGGATATCTGGAAAAGCGTTTGATGGAAGAGGTAATTATAGCCTTGGAATTAAAGAACATATTATTTTTCCTGAGATCGATTATGATAAGACAGACAGTATTAAAGGTCTTAATATCTCTATAGTCACGACAGCGAAAACAGATGAAGAAGGCAAAAAACTCCTGAAGTTATTTGGGATGCCTTTCAAAAATTAGGAGGTAAATTTGGCAAAAACGTCTCTTATTGTGAGGGCAGGACGGAAGCAAAAATTTGAGGTACGCGCTTACAATCGTTGCCCTATATGTGGAAGACCAAGAGGATTTATCAGAAAAGCAGGTATATGCAGAATCTGTTTTAGGAATTTAGCATCTGTTGGCAGATTGCCAGGTGTTACTAAATCCAGTTGGTAGTAATGAATTTTTCATGATAAATTTTATAAGAAGATATTATTTAAACAAAAAGAAAATAGCGTTTTTTTATTAAATATAAAGATTCATAGATAGATTAAGAATCTGATCAGGAGATAAATATGGCAATGAGTGATCCAATAGCGGACATGCTTACAAGAATCAGAAATGGTGGAAAAGCTGAATTCGCAAAAGTGGATATCCCCGGGTCTAAATTGAAAGTTGAAATGGCGCGGGTGCTAAAAGAGCAGGGATATATAAAAAATTATAAATTTCTTGAGGATAATAAACAAGGAATACTGCGTATTTACTTGAAATATGCTGGAAATAAACAACCTGCAATTTATGGACTTGAGAGGGTTAGCAAACCCAGTAGAAGAGTATATAAAAAGTCTAAAGATATAAAACCAGTTTTAAACGGTCTTGGGATATCGATTTTATCCACTTCAAAAGGTTTGATGACGGATAAACAGGCAAGAAACGAGAATGTGGGCGGTGAAGTCCTCTGTAATATCTGGTAAAACAGGAGAGATAGATGTCACGAATAGGTAAAAAGCCGATCCAGATTCCAGCAAAAGTAACAATAACTGTTGATAATGACAAATTAACTGTTGATGGTCCTAAGGGAACATTGAGCAGAAGTCTGCATCCGGCTGTAAAAATTAATATTGAAGATGGAATTTTGCACGTTTCACCTGATAATCCAAATGACCGTAAAGTTGTTGCACTTCAGGGAATGTACCGTGCATTGATTCAAAACATGGTAACTGGTGTTACTAATGGTTATGAGAAAACCCTTTTGTTAAGTGGTATTGGTTATAGAGCAGAGTTGAATGATAAGACTATTGTTTTAAATGTTGGTTACTCCAATCCGGTAAATTTTCAACTTCCTGAAGGAGTTTCTGCACGAGTAGATAAAAATACCCAGATCATACTCTCTTCGATTGATAAGGAAAATTTAGGTGCAACTGCAGCTAACATCAGAAAAATAAGACCTCCTGAACCATATAAAGGTAAAGGTATTATGTATTCTGATGAGACAATAATCAAGAAAGCTGGAAAGTCTGCAGCAAAATAATTTAAACCGGGAATATAATGTTATGGCAAATACATCCGAAAAATATATCTCACGAATTAAGAGAAAAAAGAGAATCAGAAAAAAGATGACCGGTACTGAAGAACGCCCGAGATTAAATATCTTCAGAAGTGCCAGTCATATATATGCCCAGATAATCAACGATATTGAGGGCAATACTATTGTTTCTGCTTCTACTCTTGATAAGGAATTTATAGAGACTGGTAAAAAAGGTGGTAATAAAGATGCAGCTGTGACCATTGGCAAACTTGTTGCCAAAAGGGCACTTGATAAAGGAATTACTAAAGTGGTTTTCGACAGAAATGGATTTCTATATCATGGTCGGGTGAAAGCACTTTCAGACGGAGCCCGCGAAGCCGGGTTGCAATTCTAATTAAGGAGGAAGTCTCTTGGTGAGTAAACAAACAGAAGAGAGTCAGTTGATTGATAAAGTAGTAAGAATCAACAGAGTTGCAAAGGTTGTAAAAGGCGGAAGAAATTTTAGTTTCAGTGCTCTTTGTGTTGTAGGTGACGGTGAGGGCAGTGTTGGTTTTGGTCTCGGCAAAGCAGGAGAGGTTCCAGAAGCAATTCGTAAAGGGGTTGAAAAGGCAAAAAGAAGTATGAAAAAAGTTGCCCTGCTTGATGGTACAATTCCTTTTGAAGTAGTTGGACGTTCAGGTGCAGGCAGAGTGCTTTTAAAACCTGCTTCTCCTGGTACAGGTGTTATTGCTGGCGGTGCTGTTCGTGCTGTTCTTGAAGCTGCTGGCGTTACTGATATATTGACAAAATGTATTGGTACTAATAATACTCATAATGTAGTCAGAGCAACTATGGCTGGATTGAGATCATTGGAAACAAAGGACGAGGTCGCCAGAAGACGGGGCCTTAAACCTGAAGAATTATAGCGGGAGACAAATAATGTCTGGTAAAGTAAAGGTGACACAGATAAGAAGCCTCATCGGGCGTCCTGAAAAGCATCGCAAAATAGTTCGTGCATTGGGGTTAAAACGGATTAATATGACTGTGGAGCATAATATGAATCCTGCGATTATGGGAATGGTAAAAAAAGTTTCTCATCTTGTCAGTGCAGAGGAGGTTTAGAATGAAGTTGCATGAGCTGGCACCCGCGGAGGGAAGCAGGCATAAAAGAAAAAGAGTAGGACGTGGTCCTGGCTCCGGTATGGGTAAGACATCAACAAAAGGGCATAAAGGGCTTAAGGCAAGATCAGGAGGAGGAGTTAGGCCTGGTTTTGAAGGTGGTCAGATGCCTTTGCATAGAAGATTACCTAAACGAGGGTTTAAAAATATCCACAGAGATGTCGTAGCTATTGTAAATTTATCTGATCTTGACAGGTTTGAATCAGGCACAATCATTGACGAGCTTGCCTTGAGAGATGCAGGTCTTGTTAAAGGTGCTGTTGACAAGGTTAAGATTCTTGGTAATGGCGAAGTTACTAAAGCCTTCTCTTTAAAAAAATGTCTTGTAAGTAAAACTGCAAGAGAGAAAATTGAGACAGCCGGTGGAAACATCGAACAGTAATTAATCTGAGAATAGTAATAGTCTGAGGTTTGTATTAATGATTCAGAGCGGATACCAGAATATACTTAAGCTTCCCGATCTTAAAAGAAAGTTGCTGATTACACTTGCGCTGCTTTTTGTTTATCGAGTTGGAGTTCATGTCCCGACACCAGGAATTGATGCTGCAGCATTAGCCTCTTTTTTTGACAGTACTAAGGGAACACTTTTTGCGATGTTTAACATGTTTTCAGGCGGAGCACTCGAAAACCTTTCTGTGTTTGCCCTTGGAATCATGCCTTATATCAGTGCTTCAATTATTCTCCAATTGATGACTGTAGTTGTTCCTCATCTTGAACAGTTATCAAAAGAGGGTGAGCATGGTAGAAAAAAGATAACTCAGTACACAAGATACGGAACTGTTATATTGAGTATTATACAGGGATTTGGCATTAGTGTTGGACTTGAAGCCATGACATCTCCGGCAGGTGCTCCTGTTGTAATGTATCCGGGTTGGGGGTTTCGTATTGTTACAGTAATAACACTAACGGCTGGAACCGCCTTTATAATGTGGTTAGGTGAGCAGATTACTGAGAGAGGTATTGGAAACGGTATTTCACTTATAATTTTTGCTGGTATTGTGGCAAGAATGCCTACGGCAATAGGTAATACACTTCGTTTGGTATCAACTGGTGAGATGGGGATATTTCTTGTTATTATCCTTATTCTTATCATGATTGTAGTAATTGCCTGCATTATTTTTATGGAGCAGTCCCAACGGAGAATTCCTGTTCAATATGCAAAAAGAGTTGTTGGTCGTAAAATGTATGGGGGGCAGACATCTCACCTCCCATTGAAGCTTAATACAGCAGGTGTTATTCCACCCATTTTTGCATCTTCAATAATAATGTTTCCTGCTACTTTAGCAAACTTTATTGATCTGCCATTTATGAAAAGTGTAGCGGCTGCAATGGATCCAGGAACGATAGTGTATAACCTTATATATGTTGGCTTTATTGTATTTTTCTGCTTTTTTTATACTGCTGTAACATTTAATCCAGATGATGTTGCAGAGAGAATGAAAAAGAATGGCGGATATATACCAGGTATCAGACCCGGTAAAAAAACTGCCGAGTACATTGATAAGGTTTTGACACGAATCACTCTTGGCGGGGCAATTTATGTTTCGGCTGTATGTGTCCTTCCAACCATGCTGATGACAAAGTTTAATGTACCATTTTATTTTGGTGGTACAGCACTGCTTATTGTTGTAGGCGTAGCTATCGACACAATATCTCAGATTGAAACCCACATGATTTCAAGAAATTATGAAGGTTTTCTGGGCAAAGCAGGGGCAATAAAGGGAAGAAGATAACTTTTTATCCAAAGTGTGTGAGTCAAGGATATATTACAGGGAGTAAATGTATGGCAAAGGAAGAACCCATCAAAGTTGAGGGCACGGTACTTGAGACACTGCCAAATGCCATGTTTAAGGTTGAACTTGAGAATAAGC
Source organism: uncultured Desulfobacterales bacterium (assembly GCA_964539635.1). Taxonomy (GTDB): domain Bacteria; phylum Desulfobacterota; class Desulfobacteria; order Desulfobacterales; family Desulfobacteraceae; genus Desulfamplus. The sequence goes on from CAZIJN010000028.1 coordinate 10,863, forward strand.
ATCAGCTCCTTGCACATATTTCAGGCAAGATGAGAATGCATTTTATTAAGATTTTACCTGGTGACAAGGTAACTGTTGAGTTATCACCATACGATTTGTCACGTGGTAGAATTACCTATCGTTATAAATAGTATAATATGTATGCTGCATGGATTGATATAAAAATAGATATACATTTTTAGAAATATTTTCTATACAGCATATTTTTTGGGGAGTAGATAATAATGAAAGTCAGAGCTTCAGTAAAAAAGATTTGTAAAGACTGTAAGATTATCCGTAGGTCTGGAGTTGTCAGGGTCATATGCATAAACAAACGTCATAACCAGAGGCAAGGATAGGGGGTACAGAGCGTGGCGAGAATTGCAGGCGTAGATTTACCTAAGAATAAACATGTAGTGATTGCACTTACCAGCATTTATGGTATAGGCAGAAGCAGATCTATGGATATCATTGCTGAAGTTGGTCTTGAGCCAACTATGAGAGCCGATGATCTTACAGAAGAACAGGTAAATGAGATAAGAAAGATCATTGACAGTAAATTTAAAGTTGAAGGTGAGCTTAGAGCAGACACTTCAATGAATATAAAAAGGCTTATGGATCTTGGATGCTATCGTGGACTTCGTCATAGAAAATCTCTTCCATGTCGTGGTCAAAGGACAAGTACAAATGCCAGAACAAGAAAAGGTCCAAAACGTGCTGCTGTTAAAAAGAAGAAATAAAATATTGTTTCATGCACTTTAATGTTTATGACACTTATTATTGGGCATCCTGCTAATCAGGAGACATAGGAAATCTAATGGCTAAAAAAGCAAAAAAGACAGTAACAAAGAAAAAAGTTAAAAAAAATATATCAACGGGTGTTGTACATATACAGTCAACATTCAATAATACTATCATAACAATAACCGATGAGACAGGAAATACTATTTCATGGTCAAGTTCAGGTATCCAGGGATTTAAAGGTTCCCGAAAAAGTACACCGTTTGCATCAAAAATGGCTGCTGAGGATGCAGGTGCTAAAGCTATGGAGCATGGAATGAAAAATGTCAGTGTTTATGTAAAAGGACCTGGAGCTGGTCGTGAATCAGCATTAAGGGCACTGCATGCTCTTGGTTTTAATATTTCTATGATAAAAGATGTTACCCCTGTACCTCATAACGGATGTCGCCCGCCAAAGAGAAGAAGGGTTTAATTTTACCAACTCTGTTTACCTTGTTAATAGGTTTTATATCTTTACCTTGATAGGTTTTATATAAGGAGGAAAACGTTGTCACGTTATAGAGGTTCTGTCTGCCGTCAATGCAGACGCGAAAATATGAAGTTATTTCTTAAAGGAGATCGCTGTTATTCAGACAAGTGTAGTTTTGACCGCAGAGCATATCCACCTGGTCAGCATGGTCAGCGTCGTGGAAAAAGTTCTGATTACGGTATCCAGCTTAGAGAGAAACAGAAGGTCAGAAGAATTTACGGAATTTCTGAAAAACAGTTTAGAATTATTTTTAAAAATGCTGATCGTCAGAAGGGAATTACAGGTATAAACCTTTTAAGTCTTCTTGAGAGAAGACTTGATAATGTGGTCTTTAGACTTGGTTTTACAAGCTCAAGAACACAGGGAAGACACTTTGTAAGGCACAACCATTTTCTTATTAATGGAAAAAAGGTTAATATCCCTTCATATGTTATAAAATCTGGTGATGTTCTTGAACTCAGAGAAAAAAGCAAAAATGTAAAAGCTATTGCAGATTCCATTGAGACAGTTGTAAGAAGAGGAATACCTCAGTGGCTTGAACTTGATAAAGATGGATTTAAAGGGGTGGTTAAATCACTTCCTAACCGTGAAGATATTACACTGCCCATACAGGAACAGCTGATCGTAGAGCTCTATTCAAAATAATTGAATTGAGTAGCAGTTTAGTTTGTCCTAAGGATTATATCAGGAGATAAACAATGTCATCAGATGAACTTGTATATGTGAACTGGCATGAGATGATCAAGCCGGAAAAAGTTGTTGTTACAACTACTTCTACATACGGTAAATTTGTATGCGAACCTCTTGAAAGAGGTTTTGGAATAACAATAGGTAATTCTCTGAGGCGTATCATTCTCTCGTCCCTTTATGGTGCAGCCATTGTTTCTGTAAAGTTTGAGGAAGCACTTCATGAGTATAGTGTAATACCTAACATCAGAGAAGATGTTTCTGAAATTATAATGAATCTTAAAGCAGTAAAATTGAAGGTTGATGATTTAGAAGATAAAATTTTAGCGGTCAATGTTGAAGGCGAAGGCAATGTGACTGCAGCTCACCTTCAAGGTATTAATCCAGGTGTGCAGGTACTTAATCCGGATCAACACATTGCAACCCTATCAAAGGGTGGTGTGTTAAAAATGTCCTTAAAAATAAAGACCGGAAAAGGATTTGCACTGGCATCTGCAAATAACGACTCTAATGCACCGGTAGGAACCATTCCCATAGACAGCGTTTTTTCGCCTATTAAGAGAGTTAAATATGTGGTTGGAACTTCCAGAGTTGGTCAGAAAACAGACTATGACAAACTTACCATGGAGGTCTGGACAGATGGCAGTGTTACCCCTGAGGATTCAGTTGCCTTTGCTGCAAAAATTTTGAAAGAGCAGATGAATCCTTTTATCAATTTTGATGAAGATATTGAGCCTGAACAAGAAGACAGAGAACATGACCGCTCTACTAAAGATTTTAATGAAAACCTTTACAGAAGTGTTGATGAACTTGAACTCTCTGTAAGAAGTTCCAATTGTCTTAAGAATGCCCAAATACTGAAGATTTATCAGCTCGTTCAGAAGACTGAAAGTGAAATGCTCAAAACCAAAAATTTTGGAAGAAAATCTTTGAATGAAATTAAAGAGGTGTTAACTTCAATGGAACTCTCTCTTGGCATGGACCTTGACGGATTTGAACCACCTGTTGAAGATGAAGTAGTTGAGCAACTATCTAATGACGAAGATTCGGAACACCCTTCTTGATGAATATCAAGTTAACGAAGGAGAAAAAAATTTCCCATGAGACATAGAAAAGCAGGCGTAAAGCTTAATCGAACCTCAAGCCACAGAAAAGCCATGTTTAGAAATATGGTAACATCTCTATTCAAGCATGAGAGCATTAAAACTACCGATGCCAAGGCAAAAGAATTGAGAAAACATGCTGATAAAATGATAACTCTGGCTAAAAGAGGGGATTTACATGCAAGGCGTCAGGCATTAGCCTATATTATAGAAAAAGATGTTGTGCATCAGTTGTTTAATGATGCTGCAGAAAAGTTTGGCAGTAGAGAGGGTGGTTATACAAGAGTTATAAAACTTGGTCCACGTTCCGGTGATGCTGCTCCAATGTCAATGATTGAGCTTGTAGTGGATAAATAATTGATATTGTAATTTTGAGTTGAACCGCAAAGCCCTGATTGGTAGATATAAATGCTAATCAGGGCTTTATTTATTTTTTAAATTATTTTTCATTGCAGGATATAGTCATGCCATATGATTCTTGGAAAACTGAGACCACTGTTGCTCTAAAAGATAATATCTCAACTTTTTCACAGCTAAGTATCAAAAACTGCGTCTATTCTATCCATCTTTTTGATACTGTTTCAAGCACAATGGACAAGGCAAGAGAACTTGCACATAACAATGCGGGACACTTGAGTGTTGTAGTTGCCAAAAATCAGACAAAAGGGAGAGGACGACTTAATCGAACATGGGTATCAGAGCGAGGGGGCTTGTGGTTTACCATAATATTAAGACCCAAACTTTTACCTCAATTTGCATTTCAAGTTAATTTTGCAGCATCTTTAGCTCTTGCTAAAACATTAAAGCAGAAATATGGCTTGGGTGTAAGCGTAAAATGGCCTAACGATATTTTATTTAGAGATAAAAAACTTGCTGGTTTATTGTCAGAGATGGCAACAGATGGAGACGGTATCTCTTTTGTTAATATTGGTATTGGTATTAATGTTAACAATAATCCTGAAATAGACCAACCTAATGCTGTTTCCATTAAAAACTGTTTGAGTCGAGATTCAGGTGTTAAGATTTGTGAAATGGATTTGTTATACTCTTTTCTCGACTGTTTTGAAAATCATCTGAATCAGATTAATATTAAATCTATACGTGAACAGTCAGCACTACAACCAGACGATACTCCTCAATATCTTCAAGCTGGATTTAAAAGCCTTATGGATAATTGGAAGCAGCTCACATCTACTATCGGAAAAAATGTCAGAATCGAAACATTTGGTGATGTTTATGAGGGAGTTGCAGTTGATGTAGATGAAAAAGGCGGCTTAATAATAAGAGATAAAGAGGGCAATACAAAAAGAGTTATCTATGGAGATTGTTTTTATCAAGAGACTAAGTTTTAAGCTGTCTTTAATAGTGAGTGCTAACTTATTGTAATTTTATATTGAAAAGTAAAAAAATTATGAATATCTCTAAAGATTTAAGAATGACTGTCTATTCATCGTTGTTTGCAGCACTTATTGCTGCTGGTGCCTATATTGCAATTCCAATAGGTCCTGTACCGATTGTTTTACAAAATATGTTTGTTTTTATGGCACCCATTCTGCTTGGAACAAGATGGGGACTTGCCTCATTAGGACTATATCTATTTATGGGAGCGTGCGGATTGCCTGTTTTTGCCGGCGGTGCGGGCGGAATAGGGCGGTTATTTGGACCTACTGGAGGATATCTGATTGGATATATACCTGCTGTACTGATCACAGGATTTATTGCTCAAAAGATTGAACAGAAAATTTTTGGCAATGTGATAGCAATGTTGGCTGGCTCTATTATTATTTATGCAACCGGAGTTCCTTGGTTAAAATTTGTCACTGCAATGAGTTGGGAAAAGGCTTTTCTCGCGGGTATGTATCCATTTATTATCGGAGATATCATTAAAATAGCTGCTGCCCACTACTGCATAAAGTTTTTAAGACCTATATTGAACCGAAGTGATTTTTTTAAAGATGAGAAAAATTCAAATTGGATAACCGATTCTGATAGTAATAAATTGGGTTAGAATAAGTGATGGACAAGAGCAGTAGTTACAATATTATCGAAGTAAAAGGACTCTCGCATATTTATAGCGGTACAGACAGAGGAATAAAAAATATCTCTTTTGCTGTTAAATCTGGAGAATTTATCATAGTTGCGGGGCAGAACGGCTCTGGTAAATCAACACTTTTTCGTCATCTTAATGGATTGCTATCTCCGACTTCAGGAGAGGTAATGATTCATGGAAAGTCTGTAGTATCAAATGTTGAGTATGCCCGCCAGCTTGTAGGTATGATATTTCAAGATGCAGATTGTCAAATTGTGGGACAGACAGTATTTGAAGATGCAGCTTTTGGTCCTGAAAATTTGGGTTTGCCTGTCGCAGAAATTTATGAGAGAACAATTACTGCACTACAAGAGCTTGGATTGCTCCATCTAAAGGATCAGAACCCCTCAACACTATCAGGTGGAGAGAAGAGAAGGCTTGCAATTGCTGGAGTGCTGACAATGAGACCCGAAGTAATTGTTATGGACGAACCTTTTGCCAATTTGGATTACCCGGGAACATGCGATCTTTTATCTTCTATTCTCTGGTTACATAAGTCTGGGCATACAATAATTCTCTCAACACACGATATCGAAAAGTGTATATTTTTGGCATCAAGACTCATTATCATCCATAAAGGTCGTTTAGCAGCAGACAATAAACCTCAAGCACTTCTCAAAAATCTTGAAAAATTTGGAATTAGAGAGCCGTGTGCTTCAAAATTTGGAATGGACATTATTCCATGGGACGAATAGAGCCGGCAGACTATGCAGATTGAGGAACTAAATTTGAGTTTTCAATTTTCTAACCCGTAAATTCTATTATGGATAACTAACACGATGGGAAGATTAAACCCATTTGCATACAGAAGTGGTAATTTTGTACTTTTTAAAATAGATGCCAGATGCAAACTAATCTGTATATGTTTTTTAACTATTGCCATAACCAGTGCCGAGTTTTTACAGCTTGGACTTATGACCGTTACCCTTTTATGGCTGCTGTATCGCTCTGATTTTAATATAATTGTATTGTTAAAAGAGCTTAAATATTTCTTTTTACTCCTTCTTTTCGTGCTGCTTGCCAGAGGTGTTACAACTTCAGGAGATGCTCTATCTATACCTATCTTTGAATTTATGAAAAAAATTAAATTTATGGAAATACGGCTGTTTGATATTATAAACTATATTAATATTAATCTGTTACCATATATTTATATGACAAAAGAGGGGTTGATTGATGGTTTTAAAGTTGTGTGGCGTTTTATGATAATTATGATTATGGGGGTTCTATTTTCCTGTTCAACCTCCTCTTCCTCGCTTAAAGATGCGGTTATTTGGTTTTTGAAACCCATTCCATTCATACCTGAAAAAAGGGCAGGTGTGATGGTCAGCCTCTTTGTAAGATTTCTACCCTTGATTATCGAAAAAATATCAGAGGTATCAGATGCACAAAAGGCAAGATGCTCGCATCTTCAAAAAAATCCAATAAAAAAAATAAAAAACTTGAGCTTGCCATTGATTACAAAGGTCTTTGGCTCTGCTGATACTCTTAGCATTGCTATGGCATCACGATGCTACACGGACAATAGAACAGAAACAGCAGATTATAATATGCTGCATTCAGGATATGAAATCCATTTTTATGCAGCTACAATAGCTCTTGCTGCAATTACTCTCTTTTTATAGCTACTCATTCATCATTCTTTTTTTAAAATTTCAGATATTAATTTTGATGTTTGATAATCTTCATATGCTGCCCATTAAATTCAACTATATCTCCATGAAATATTTTTTTTCTCTTTCGTCTCTCTACACTTCCGTTTACAGTAACCATTCCATCTGAAATTACCTGTTTTGCCTCTCCCCCGCTTAAAACAAGATTTTCAAATTTTAGTATTTTGCACAACTCAACTGGCTCATGCTCTATCTGTACCAAATGAAAGCCTAATAGTCTGCTCTGATCTGTTTTACTTATATCTATCTGTTTTTGATTGATATTCAAATTTATCTCCATTTACAGTTATCTTCTTTTGATGTTGAAGTTGATTTTATCTACATTAAATTGTATATGTGGTTCGCTTTAAAAAAAGTTGATAAGATTAAGAAGAGAATAGAAAAATTATTATTGTAAAAAAGTTTATTTAGATTGGATATTAAAAGATGCTGTTAAAAGTAAATCCCGATAATCCACAGCCCCGCCTTATCTCTAAAGTGGTTGAACTGCTCAGAGAAGGAGGGGTGATTGCCTATCCCACTGACACATTTTATGGGATAGGATGTGATATTATGAATAAGAAAGCTATAGAACGGGTCTATCAGTTGAAAAACAGAGATAAAAGTGAGCCGTTTAGTTTTATATGTGCTGATCTTAAACATATCAGTGAGTATGCAAAAGTATCTAACTTTGCATATAGAAATATGAAACGGGTTCTTCCAGGTCCCTTTACATTGATTCTTCCTGGATCAAAAATGGTACCTAAAATAATGCTGACCAAACGTAAGACCGCTGGAATAAGAGTACCTGATAACAATATAGTTCTTTCTATTGCTCGTGAGTTAGGTCACCCGATCTTATCTACAAGTGCCAGCGATGGCAGAGGCAATAAAACAGGCGGTGATGATAAAAGTAATATTTTCAGTGATCCGTCACTAATTCATGACCATTTTGGAAACCTTCTTGATGCTGTAATTGATGGCGGACCAGTGCCTAATGTAGCTTCAAGTGTAGTCTCTTTAATTGATGACGTACCTGAAATAATCCGTCACGGTGCCGGAGATATTACTGCCTTTGAATAAGGAGGTAATCAATTTTTTAAAAAATTCTGTCTTATCTTCTTCTGGATATACGGTTTTTATTTCACCTGTAATATCTGCAAGTTCTGCTGCCCACTCAACAGCATCATCAAGATTGCCAAGCCTATCCACAAGATTTAACGTAAGAGCAGATTCTCCTGTGTATATTCTTCCATCAGCAATTTTTTTCATAGTCTCAATATCAATATTTCTCCCTTGGGCAGCATCTCTTACAAACTGGCTATGAATCTCATTAACTACATTTTGAAGCAGTTTACGTTCACTCTCCTTTATCTCTCTCATTGGAGATCCAATATCTTTATATTCACCGCTTTTGATAACAACCGGAACAAGACCTATCTTCTGAACAATCTCCTGAACATGTGCATACTCCATTATAACACCGATACTGCCTGTAATTGTGCCCGGATTTGCAACAATACCGTCACATGATGCAGCCGCATAATACCCGCCAGATGCCGCTACAGAACCCATTGAGGCAACAACTTTTTTAACCTTTTTTGTTTTAACAATCTCTTTGTATATCTCCTGAGACGGACCAACTCCTCCCCCTGGTGAGTCTATTCTTATCACAATAGCTTTAATAGAGCTGTTTTCCCTAAAAATTTTTATATTTTCAATAGTCTCTTTTGAAGATACAATAGGTCCTACCATCTCAATGATTCCAACATTAGCATCATTAATTGAACTGATAGCTTTTAAATTGGAGTTCATTAAAAGAGCACTGCCAAAAATAATAGTTATCATAAATAGAATTAATGATGCTGATATAGCGGACATAATCATTATAAAAAACAAAAACGGATGTCTTCTTGAAAACATAATAATATCCTAATTTAAAAAAAATGGTTAAAGTGTTACATCAATTATAAACAATTAACTGTAAAAATAAAAAAAGCCGGATGCAGATATTACTCTGTAACCGGCTTTAGCTTTTAAATCAAGCTAAGGGATTTATATATTTTATTTCTCTTCTGATTTAGCAGCTTCTTCAAGGTTGTCTCTTAGCAGTTCACCGAATGATGAGGTTGCAGGCTTTGCATTTTTCACAAAATCTTGAACATTATCCTGCTCCTCTTCTACCTCAAGACGTTTGATAGAGAGACCTATTCTTCTTTCGTCACTGTTGATATTCATAACTCTTGCAGTAATAGTGTCGCCTGTCTTGAACTGATCCATAGGAGTTTTGATCTTATCTTTGCTGATTTCAGAAACATGTATCAAGCCTTCAATACCCTCTTCAAGTTCAACAAATACACCAAAATCTGTAACATTAGTGATTACGCCTGAGATTTCAGTGCCAACTTTATATCTATCTCCAACAGTTCCCCAAGGATCAGGCTGTGTCTGTTTAATACCAAGTGAGAAACGTTCACTGGCTTTATCAATATCAAGTACAACTGCCTGAATTATATCGTTCTTTTTATAGACCTCTGAAGGATGTTTAATCCGTTTTGTCCATGAGATGTCAGAAATGTGAACAAGACCATCAATATCGTCATCAATTCCAATAAATAGACCGAAATCGGTGATATTTTTAATTTTGCCCTCAATTACTGTGCCGACAGGGTACTTTTCGCTGATAACTTCCCATGGATTCTCCATAGTCTGTTTAATACCAAGTGATATTCTGCGGTTGTCTGGTTTCAGATCAAGCACAACTGCCTCAACCTCTTCACCAACTGATACCATTTTGGAAGGATGACGAACTTTTCTTGTCCATGACATTTCAGATACATGAATAAGACCCTCAACTCCCTCTTCAAGCTCTACAAATGCACCATAATCGGTAAGGCTTACAACTTTGCCTTTTACTTTTGAGCCTACTGGATATTTTGTCTGGGCAGTTGTCCATGGGTCTGGAGTAAGCTGCTTCATACCAAGAGATACACGTTCTTTTTCAAAATCAAACGATAGTATTTTAACTTTAATCTTATCACCAACAGAGAAAAGCTCAGAAGGATGTTTAACCCTGCCCCATGAGATATCTGTAATATGCAGAAGACCGTCAACTCCGCCAAGATCGACAAATACACCATATTCAGTAATATTTTTAACAACGCCGATCATTACTTTATCTGTTTCAATTGAATCAAGAGTCTCGGTTCTTGCCTGCTCACGCTGATTTTCAAGAATAATTCTGCGAGAAAGAACAATATTGCTTCTCTTTCTATTGTATTTAAGAATTTTAAATGTATAGGTCTGACCTACCATCTCGTCCATATTGCGGATAGGACGCAGATCTGCCTGAGAACCAGGTAAAAATGCCGGCAGTCCTATATCAACTGAAAATCCGCCTTTCACTCTGCTTGTAATTATACCATCAATTGTACCGTCTGACTCATAAATATCTTTAATAGAATCCCAGACTTTTACCTTTGCAGCTTTTTCTTTAGAGAGGATAACTGTCTCCTCCTCTTCGTCCCACACTTCAACCATTACCTCAACCTTGTCGCCAAGATTGACATTTACATTGCCCTGCTCATCTCTGAATTCATGAATTGCGATCTGCCCTTCAGATTTATAACCTACATCAACAAGAACATGATCTCTATCTACAGAGATTATAGTTCCAGTGACAACTTGTCCCTCCTCAAAGCGTTTAAAGCTTTCCTCATAAATACCCATTAATTCGTCCATTGTCTCTTCACCCGTGAGTACAAGTTCGGATTTACGGTCTGTTTTTACCTCTTCGGCAGTCTCAATTTCTTCAGTGTTCATGTTGTTGTTCTCGTTAGTTTCAGCAATGTTATTCATTAATATTATTTCCCCCTAAACAGTATTTTATACCCTGACACTGACAAATAATACTATCTAAATTTTGTAGAATATAGTGGTATTTTCTGGTGAGAGTATAATTTATTACGTATAGCAGAAGGAAAAATGGAAAACAATAAAAAATATAAAAATATAAAAAAAATTTACTATAAAATATCAGGTCAATTCTGTTAAACAATAAATACAAAATATCTATACTATTTTTAAATAATACAGGCTCTTAGTTTAAACTAATGCAAGCCGTTATTTTGGAGACTACCTCTTCAGAAGTAAGATTAGTTGAATCAATTATAATCGCATCATAAGCAGGCTTTAAAGGTGCAATATCTCTTGATGAATCATTTTTATCACGCAAACAGATCGCATTTTCAATCTCGTCAAGAGTTTGATGAGGCTTATCTTCGAGCCGTGATTTCTCTGGATTAATAATTTCATTATAACGCCTCAATGCCCTTGTCTTTAAATCAGCAGATAGAAAAAATTTATAATCTGCATCTGGAAACACAACAGTTCCCATATCCCTGCCTTCAAAAACAGCGTCATTTTTTTGGGCTATATCTCTTTGAAATCCAAGAAGCGCTTGACGCACTGCTTTTTTTGCCGATAAATCAGAAGAGAGCATCGTAATTTCAGGAGTTCTTATGTAATCACTAATATCTTGTCCTGAACTAAAAAGGCGATATACTACTCCTGCTGAATCAAGTTTTAACTCAAACGCAATTGAGCTTAAAAGCGTGTCCAGTTCCTTATCATCTTGCCAATTTGTGCTGCATCGAAAGACCTCATAGGCAACACCTCTGTAAAGAGAACCAGTATCAACATATACATAACCTAAACGGTCAGCAAGCAGTCTGCTTACAGTTGTCTTGCCTGCTCCTGCTGGTCCGTCAATCGTAATAACTCGTTTTTTATTTTTATCTGTCATCTTAACTTTATTGCTAATTTAGGTTTAATCTCCCACTTATTGCAGCGGGATTGTTCATTTACAGCGTTTAACTAATTTGGATAATTTCTTGTCTTTATAACGATAATACCTTCTTAAGAGCCTCAAGAAATGCACGGTTTTCATCTGGCAGACCAGCACTGATTCTTAGACATGATGGAAAGCCGTAAGACTTCATTGAACGGGTAATTATTCCGTATTTTAACATCTCTTTAAAAACTTCAGTTGCGTCTTTTTTTACATCTAAAAGGAAAAAATTTGCCTGAGTAGGAAAGGTTTGAATGCCCATTAACGACAATTCATTCATAAGATAATCAACTCCTTGATGAGTTATCTTTATACCTGATTCAAGAAATTGATGATCATCAAGTGCGGCAGCAGCAGCTACCTGAGCAAGAGAATTTACGTTAAACGGCTGTCGTATTCTGTGCAGAACAGATACAATCTCTGCGTTCATTATTCCATAACCCACTCTAAATCCAGCAAGTCCGTAAGCCTTTGAAAATGTCCTCAATGATATTACCCGCGGGTCACTTAATGAGATAACTTTTTTATCTAAACTGTTAAAGATATTTTTGTCTCTTGCAAATTCAATATACGCCTCATCAACAATCACAATAACATCTTCAGGAATTCTTTTGATAAAAGAGTCAAACTCTTCAGTTGTAAAATGGCTTCCTGTTGGATTGTTAGGATTAGTTAAAAAAATCATAGCAGTATTGCGTGTTACTGAGCCAGCAATAGCCTCAAGGTCAATAGCAAGTCCGTTTAATGGGATCATTACCGGCGTTCCGCCTGATGTTCTGACTGAAATTTCATACATCAGAAATGACGGAAGAGGCATTAGTGCTTCTCTGCCAGAGCCGAGAAACGCATGTGCAAGCAGTGCTATGATATCATCAGAGCCGTTGCCCACAATAACATTTTCATACTTTACGTTGAAACGCTCCGCAAGTTTAGCTGTCAGTTTGAATGCACTGCCGTCAGGATATCGGTTCATGGTTGCAAGGTGTTCTCCCATTGCCTTGACAGCTAAAGGAGATGGTCCAACTGGGTTCTCGTTTGAAGCAAGTTTTACAATATTTTTAATCGCATACTCCCGCTCAAGCTCATCAATAGGCTTGCCGGGTTCGTATGGTTTGATTGCCATGATATAATCAGGAACATTAAGTTTCATAAAGATACGGAACTCCTAAGGGGGAAAAACAGTTATAAAATAAGCAGTTATTATGGTCGGGTGTTGTACATTATTTTAAGATAACAAGCAATACTTTCGCCGATTATGAAGCCTTTTTCTGCAATGCAGATTTTTTTTGTGCAATCAAATAAAAAGATTGCACAACTGAAAGAAAAAAATAATAGTCAAATAAAAAGAGTGTTTTAAAATTGTTCTTTTAAGATACTGTAGTTCTATCAATTAAGTTTGTAAATCAAACGTTATTTAGGATACAGGAATAACTCTTATGGAAAAGCAGCAAGATGAGATATCTGAAAACCAGAAGTCCATGTTTGAAACAATGTCATGGAACTTTATTTTTCAGCAGGCAAAAGCATCAGTTTTAGTATTAAATACTGATTATACTATTTTTGATGCAAATGATGTTTTTCTAAATTTAGTTAAGAAATCTAAAAAAGAGGTCATAGGCTCATTTTGTTATAAAACCACCCGAGGGCTTGACTCTCCATGTCCGCAAAAACACCCGCACCTCAAATGTCCAATGGCAGAGACTCTAAAAACTGGAGAATCTACATTTGTAATTCAAGATATACCTGTTTCTAAAGATAGAGTGTCTTATTTTAATACAGTTACCTATCCATTAAAAGATCAAAACGGCAGGATCGAGCGTGTTGTTGAACTTTGGAGAAATGTTACTGAAGAGATATTTTCTAAATGGAAAAAGCATATACGAGATTTAGAGGCAAATATGCGGATGACGATCCAAGAAGATCGCATGATATCTTTAGGAAAACTTGCTGCAAGCTGTGTGCATGAGATCAATAATCCAATTCAAGGAATGCTCACCTTCAGCCATCTGATGCAGAATATGTTGGAAGATGGTCTCAAGCAAGATGATGTTCCAAAGTTTAAACAGTTTCTATCTCTTATGAGCAATGAATTAGAACGGTGCGGAAAGATTGTGTCAGGACTTCTCTCTTTTTCCCGCGAATCTGTTATGGAGTATAGAGATATCTCTCTTAAAGAGGTTCTTGAATCTGTTGTCATGCTCACACGCCACAAGATGGAACTTCAAAAAATTGAGCTTATTACAAAAATTTCTGATGACATGGTGATAGTAAGAGGAGATGCCAATAAATTGCAGCAGTGCCTCTTGAATCTTATTTTTAATGCTATTGAAGCTATGCCTGAGGGCGGCGGATTGACAGTAATTTTACAGCCTCTTAAATCTAAAAAAGCAGCTAAGATTGAGATCAGAGATACTGGATATGGAATTTCCGAAGAAAATATGGAGCATATCTTTGACCCGTTTTTCACAACCAAGCCTGAAGGAGAAGGAACAGGGCTTGGTCTCTCAATTATATACGGGGTCGTTAAAAAACATGGCGGAAACATCAAAGTCAACAGCAGATTGGGAAAAGGCAGCTCTTTTATTCTCTATTTTCCCACTCAATAATTAACAGAGGGTGCGGAGATAATCGTCTAAATCGAGAATTATCAAAAAAGAGGGGACAGCTATGAGCAGAAAAATGAGCATAATGGTTGTAGATGACGAAATGATCATCAGAGAGTCGTTTTCCCAATGGTTTCAAAAAGAGGGTTATGAGGTTTCAAGTGCTGCATCAGGTTTTGAGGCATTAAATAAGTTAAAAAAATACCCTTTTGATATTTTGTTTGTTGACATCAAGATGCCCGGAATGGACGGCATTGAACTGCTCCAAAGAGTCAAGCAGGAGTATCCGCAAACATTTGTAGTTATTATAACTGCTTACGGCTCAATAGATACATCTGTGAATGCTATGAAAATGGGAGCATCAGACTATCTGCTCAAGCCGTTCAGACCAGAGCAGCTAAATCTTGTTATGGAAAAGATTGCACAGCAGAAAAAACTCTCTCTTGAAATTGACTATCTTAAAGGAAGATTAGAAACATCTACCCGTTTTGACAACATCATCGGGCAATCCGAACCTATGGTTAAAATATTTGAGATTATTCCAGAGGTTGCAGACAGCGATGCATCTATTCTAATTACAGGAGAGACAGGAACAGGCAAGGAGCTTGTTGCAAAAGCAATACATGCTAAAAGCAGACGCAATGATCGCCCTTTTATTGCTATCAACTGCGGAGCCATACCAGATACTCTTCTTGAGAGTGAGCTTTTTGGTCATCAGAAAGGGGCATTTACAGGGGCAACCCATGGCAGAAAAGGATTTCTTGAAGTGGTTAGTGGCGGAACTCTGTTTCTTGACGAGATAGGAGAGATAAGCCCGAGAATGCAGGTTGATTTGTTAAGAGTTTTGGAAGAGAAGAAAATTACCCATATAGGAGATAGAAATCAGGTAGATGTTGATTTCCGACTCATATCAGCAACCCGCCGTGATCTTGAACAAGAGATATCTGCGAAAAAGTTCAGAGAGGACTTTTTTTACCGTATAAATGTGATAACAATCTCGATTCCCCCTTTAAGAGAACGAAAAGAGGATATTCCGTTATTAGCTGGACACTTTTTGAATAAATACAGCCATGAAACCACAAAACAGGCTGATCATATTACAATAGATGCCATACGGTTGCTGCAGAGCTACGATTGGCCCGGAAATGTAAGAGAGCTGGAAAACGCTATAGAAAGGGCTGTTGTATTATCCAAATCACGCACTCTTGGTATTGAAGATTTCTCTTTTTTACGCTGCTCTAATTCCCCCGCATCAATTCCTAAAAACCTCTCTCTTCTTGACATGGAAAAAGAGTATATCAGCAGAACACTTAAAGATTACAACTGGAATGTAACCCGTGCTGCCGAAGCTCTTAAGATTAACCGTGTTACACTGCATAAAAAAATTAAGCGGTTTAATTTGAAGAAAAACTGATCTCTTATGCTTTTTAGGAAATCTCTCTATTATGTCTTATAAAAAACAAATTATCGGCATTGTTCCAATAGGAGATACAGATAAAATAGCTGTAAAGGTGATAGCTGCCCATATTGCAGGTTATCTAAATTTTGATGCTGAAATAGTGACTCCGCTTGAAAAACCTGATTATGCATACGATGAGAAGAGATTTCAATATAATGCAGGAATTATCCTAAAGCAGTTCAGCGAGATGCTGTTTGAAAAGTTTGATAAGAAATTTGATAAGAAGTTTGATAAGATAGTTGGAGTTGCAAGCGTTGATCTGTTTGTTCCTATTTTAACCTATGTATTTGGAGAGGCTAAACAAGGGGGGAGATGTGCTTTGGTATCTCTTTTTAGATTAGAAAAAGATTTCAATCACATTACTCCCCCGCCTTCTTTGGTTTATGAAAGGGCTGCCAAAGTTGCCCTTCATGAACTTGGACATCTTTTTAATCTCCTCCATTGTGAAGATAACCGCTGTTTAATGCACTTTTCAGGCGGAATAAGTCAGTTGGATAAAACGCCATTATACTTTTGTAAATACTGCACTGCTTTTTTCAAAGATGCTTTAAAAGAGTCTGATCACGCTTTGAGAAATGTGGTTACAAGATGATCCCATTTAAGTTCAGGGACAGCTCCAAATATATCGCCGATCAGCTCGCCTCCAGTTGCTGCAAGACCTTCATACTCTGGTCCTAACATTTTCATCAATTTTCTGCTCTCTGCTTCCATCCATTTGAAGCTGCTGCTTCCTGAATAAAGTTTTTTAATATCTTTCATAGGCGAATCTGGCTCTATAATACATAACCAGCCATTTTGGTAAGGGTCATTGTGGGCAGTCTCAGGATGATCAATAACCTTGTGGTTTACTGCAAGAACTTTTCCTGAAGAGGGAGATAGTACAGGGGCACTAAATTTTTCACGCCCAAATGTCCAGCCAGCCTCACCCTGTTTGAGAGAATCGCCTAAAGATGGAAGTTTTACAGAATCCATCACACCGAACAGCTTGACCAAAAAATCGTCAAAACCCACTCTGGCAATTCCTCCATGTTCATAAAGCACCCAACTGTGTCCTTTGTGGTAATAATAGCCGTCTGCAACTTTGTATCCTGAAGCACTCTTGAAATCAGGACTCACTTTTTCGCCTGTCATATCCCATTGATCCAGCCATTGATCATATCCGCAATGAAAACATTCATAATTTAATATACAATTTTTCGGTGCATCTGTACGCCCTGTTAAAGTATGGCGGCAGGGGCGGGATTCTGGAGGATATTTTCTACGCATATTTTCAGCCCACCCGGTGTTTGTCCCTTCTAAGCCGCTGGTTTTCTTGCCCATTGCAGTACGCATAGCTCGGTCAAACCGGCAGTTATAGCAGTCATACAAATTATCGCACAGTCTGAAGTTTACTACACCTGCTTTCATCCAGATACACTCGTCTCCAACAACTTGAAAACCATCTGTTTTTTTATTTAATATCGTGTTTTTCATAGCATTTTCCTCCTTTTTTAAAGATTTTTTTATATATAGCTGAAACTTAAAAGAGCAGACCTGACATTTATTTAAAGCAACAAGAGTGCCAACAATATTTTTAACTTATATCTACCTGAAATTACTATATTTTATTATATTAAATTTTCTAATGATACTAATAAAATGGATTAAAGGCAGAGATATCTTTGATATTTTTAAATTTTGAAGCAAAGACCGTTGATATTGATTACACTTAAAAAGCATCGCTAAAAATAGAGCTATATAAAAATAGCTGTAAAATAGATGTGAAAACAGTGAGTTATCTATCTATTATAAACTATGGCATTTGGCTACAGTAGTTGTAGTTATTGTTTACAGTAATCGTATTGACTTATTTTATTCAATTCTGCCAAAATACGATCTTCTTTTGGACTGCTGTGAAATTGTGTGATAACCTATTTATTCTTGACAACAATATAGATAAGTAGTCTATAAAATTTATACGGCATTCTCTTAAATTTTTGGCAAAGATATTATTAATTTCAAGGTATATAAATGCGGGATACTAAAAAGATAAAAATAGACAAAAGCCTACCATCTCAATCAGGTAAAGATTGTTCTGAAGTTAAAGTGGCAACTGGTCTTGAAAGGTTATGTTGTAACCAGATAAACTACAACTATAGAAAGAGGCTCAAAGGTAAAAGATTGGGTCTGCTTGCAAATCCTGCCTCAGTTGATACCTCTTTTAGGCACGCATCAACTTTGATAAACCAAACATTTCCAGAGCAGCTTAAAGCCCTTTTTTCTCCTCAGCATGGCTTTTATGCAGAAAAACAGGATAACATGGTAGAGTCAGACCATACAGTTGATCCTATTTTAAAAATACCGATATTCAGTCTTTACAGCCAGACACGCATTCCTACAAAAGAGATGTTTGATTTAATCGACACTCTTATCGTTGATATCCAAGATGTCGGCACCCGGGTATATACATTCGTATATACTATTGCCTACTGCCTTGAAGCTGCTGAAAAATATGAAAAAGAGGTCATTATTTTAGATCGTCCAAATCCAGTGGGCGGAGTTCAAGTAGAGGGAAATATTCTTAATAAAGAGTATTCGTCATTTGTCGGAAGATTTCCAATTCCAATGAGGCACGGGCTTACAGTTGGAGAGATATCATCTTGTTTTAACTCTATGTTTACTGCCCAAAAATGTGATTTAGAGATCATTTCCATGACCGGCTGGAAGAGAGATATGCTCTTTTCAGATACTGATCTGCCATGGATAGCACCTTCTCCAAATTTGCCGACTCCGATTTCTGCCTTAGTCTATCCTGGTCAAGTTGTTTGGGAAGGGACAAACATTTCTGAAGGCAGAGGAACTACACAGCCGTTTGAGATATTCGGAGCACCGTTTATTGATACAGAAAAAATTTTAAACCAAGTAGATGGTAGGATTGACGGTGCTGTATTAAGACCAATCGCATTCCAGCCCACATCTGGAAAGTGGAAAGATGAGGTTTGCCACGGGTTTCAGATTCATGTGGTTGAGCCTAAATTGTTCAAACCATACAAAACCTCACTTATCCTGCTTCAGCAGATTATAAAAAACCACTCTGATCAGTTTAGATGGAAAGAGCCTCCTTATGAGTATGAGTATGTAAAGCTGCCAATTGATCTAATACTTGGAGATAGAAAATTGAGAGAAGCTGTTGAGCAGCTTGAAAATATAGATGTTGTTGAAGCCTTGTGGAAGAAACCGCTTGATAAATTTAAACAGATGATCAGGAAATTTTATCTTTATGAATAAAAACAGTGCTGCTGAAAACATTAAAAATTCAGACAAAATCATAACTATCTATACAGACGGGGCATCGTCAGGAAATCCTGGACCCGGCGGTATTGGCATATTTATGAAGTTTAAAGAGCATGAACGAGAGATATCTGAATCAATCGGGCACACTACAAACAACATTGCAGAGCTTACTGCAATCAAAAGGGCACTTTTAGAGCTGAAAAGATGTGATCTGCCGATCCGGCTTTATACAGACAGCAGCTATGCACTCGGGATATTGACCAAAAGATGGAAAGCTGCAAAAAATCAAGAGCTTGTTGCAGAGATAAGAGAGCTTTTAAGTAAGTTTAAAGATATCAAAATAATTAAAACCAAAGGTCACGCTGGAATTGCAGAAAATGAAAAAGCAGACGCACTTGCCACTCAGGCGATCAAAAAAGCCGTATAAGAGCCGTAAAACAGATACTCTCAGACAAAAAGATAAAATTGCAACTGTATCAACCGATTATCTTCCGTTAAATGCAGTAGTTGCAAACCAAAACGGAGATATCTTTGATCTTGAAGATTACGGTGCCGTTGGAATGAGCGGCAGCCAGCCTGTTCTTCTAACTCAAAGCCAGACTATCTCTATGCCGTACGGAAGCGAGCTGATGATGCTGCCCAACACTAAACCGATAGTTTTCAGCTTTGACAGAGGCAGGTTTGAAGTCTTACATGAAAATCCTTACGAGCGTGGCGAAAAGATATTTCCAGTAGCTGTATTTAACTCCCCGGGATATGTAAACCGCTACTTTTGTGCTTATGAACATTGCAATAAAGATTTTCTTCTGCCTCTTTTTTCGTATGGTGCATGCGGCTGGTCAGACAAACAAGGAGGAGACGAGGGTTTTAATGGTATTGAATCAAGATCGTCTGGCTCAAGCTCAAAAGAGGCAGGCGGCTTTATGTCTGCTGCAATATGCGTTGATACTGAACCTCGCCAAGATTTAAGACTTATGCCTCATGAGGGAATTGTTGCAGGCGTTGAAGCGATGCAGATAAAATATCCAGATAATAGGCTTATGCGTCATCTTGAAAAATGTGCTTTAATTTACGGCTGTCCTGCTGCAAAAAACTTCTTTTTGGGAAGATACGAGGCACCGATTCCAACTTCAAAGGTTTGCAATGCAAATTGTCTTGGCTGCATCTCGCTTCAGGTTGAAAATAACCTTATGGCGTGTCAAGATAGAATCTCGTTTATTCCAGAACCTTTAGAGATAGCAGAGGTCGCTTTAGAGCATTTCCCAAAGGTAAAAAATAGTGTTGCAAGTTTTGGACAGGGGTGCGAAGGAGACCCATTGACCGCATCTCATGCAATTGAACCAGCTTTAAGATTGATAAGAGAAAAGAGTGATGCAGGCACCATAAATATGAACACAAATGCAGGAATGCCTCACAAGCTCTCACAGCTTTTTGATGCTGGGCTTGATTCTGTTCGGGTCAGCATGAACTCTGTTCGAGAGTCTTGTTACACCGCATACTTTAGACCTCGCAGCTACAAATACAGCGATGTTGTAAAAAGTATTGAAATAGCCGGCAGCAAGGGAAAATTTGTTTCAATCAACTACCTTAACTGCCCGGGTGTAACTGATTCTGATATGGAGTTTCAAGCACTTAAAGAGTTTCTCAAAAAGTATCCTGTCAACATGATTCAGTGGAGAAACATGAACTATGATCCTTTAAGATATTTAGAGATAATGGAACTCTCTGGAGGCACAAGCGAGCCGATTGGTATGGAGAAAATAATAACAGAACTTCAAAGAGAGTTTCCAAAATTGAGGCACGGTTACTTTAATCCGCCAAAATTAAATAATCTTTATGGTAAAAAAATATAAACATAGAACATAACAATTAATTATGGTATTCAAAATTTTATTATGAAACAGTATGTAATAGACGGGCTTAGTCCCTTTGATTATGAAAGATTGAAAAAGTATTGTGATGAAACCTTTGGTGAGCCGTCACTTGGTGCTATTTACTGGATTGAAATAGACCAATCAATTCTCAACCCTATTCAAAAATCCCACACACAGTGCCAGCCGTACTATTTTGCTCTTGAGCTTGACGAGAGACATCTCTCTTGCGAACTTTTGGTCAGAATAAAGAAGCACATAAAATGCGACTGCATGGGATATGCAGACAGAACACAGAGAGAGTGGCTTATGGATAAGGTTGACAGCATACTAAATAATCTTGATGTTACAATATAATCATTGAAAAGATTGTGGGTTATATCTCAATTATTTAACATTTATACGCAAATTGAGCTTTTCAGCAGGGGTTCAGCACGCTGCACTCCTACAGTTAATCTTGTATGTTATCTGTTTTAGCCATTCAACAACAAATTGGAGAAATCTAAAAAGGTCATGCTGAAGATAATACCTCTTGGCGGTTTAGGTGAAATTGGTCTTAATATGATGGTTATTGAGTATGAAGAGACCATATTTGTTATTGATGCAGGTCTTATGTTTCCTGAAGATTATATGCTTGGAGTGGATATCGTAATCCCTGATATGGATTATCTGCGTGAAAACAAAGATAAGGTTAAAGCTATTATTCTGACTCATGCCCATGAAGATCATATCGGGGCAATAACCTATCTTTTAAGAGAGATATCTGTTCCTATTTACGCTACTGCCTTTACTTTGCGGCTTGTTGAGAACAAATTAAAGGAGATTGACCTGCATAACCCTTATCCTCTGATACAGGTGCGACCCGGAGAGACCATAACGATCTTTCCGTTTAAAATTGAATTTATACGGGTAAGCCACAGCACAGTTGACGGAGTTGCTCTTGCTATAACTACGCCGGTTGGTCTTATCGTTCATACTGGAGATTTTAAGATAAACCACTGTTTTGAAGAGTCTAATGTTACTGATATATCTCGATTTGCCCGCCTTGGAGAGCAGGGTATTTTAGCACTCTTATCTGATTCAACCAATGTTGAGCGTGAAGGATATACAGACTCAGACCAAAAAGTTGGTGAAGCACTTGCTCAAATTGTCTCTGAAAGTGACGGAAGAGTTATTATCGCCCTTTTTGCCTCTAATATTTTTAGAATCCAGCAGATCATAAATATTGCGGTTCATACAAAGCGTAAAGTTGTATTTAACGGCAGAAGCATTGAACAGACAGTTGATGCTGCAAGAGAACTCGGATACCTGAAATATCCTGATAATCTGATAGTTGATGTTAAAAGGGTAAATTCGCTGCAAGATTCAGATATACTTATTATTACAACCGGAAGCCAAGGAGAGCCGATGTCTGCTTTGGCTCGCATGGCAACTGGATTTCACAAGCAGGTGAACATACGAAGAGGGGACAGCGTTATTCTCTCCTCTAAATCAATACCGGGTAATGAAAAGGCAATATCTAATATTATCAATAATTTATACCGCCGAGGTGCTCGGGTTGTATATGACAAGATAGCTCCAGTCCACGTTTCAGGTCATGCCTGTCAAGAGGAGCTGAAATTGATGATAAGCCTTACCCGTCCTGAATACTTTATCCCTATTCATGGAGAGTACCGCCATTTAGTCACTCATGCCCGCCTTGCTGAAAAACTCGGCATTCCAAGAAAACATGTCCTTTTAGCAGAAGATGGAAATGTGGTCTGTTTTGAAAGAGTACCTGATGTTGAAAATAGTGGTTTAAATGATGAACAAATCGGCAATAAAATAGTTATAAATTCGGACGCTGCTCAAAATGATGGTACCAAAGTTATTGGAAAGATTTCAGGAAGCGTGAACAGCGGCAGAATTTTGATTGATGGAAAAGGGATAGGGGACGTTGGCAGAAGTGTTCTTAAAGAGAGACGCAACCTTTCAGAAGATGGACTTGTTGTTGTCTCTATGATTATTGATGAAGAGACAGGCATTGTGCTTTATGGACCTGAGCTTATCTCAAAAGGGTTTGTATTTGGAGCAGAAACTGGTTATCTTGTTGACGATGCTCAGTGTGTAATTTTGGAGATTGTGGAGGAGATTGAGGTTGGTGCCCAGTCAAGAGTTGATCAGATACGCTCCCGTCTTCAAAAAGCTCTTAAACAGTATTTCTTTTTTACCATAAGAAGGAGACCAGTTATTGTTCCCATTATAATTGAGGTATAAGCTATGATTTTTTTTTCTATCACATGCTGTATCCAACCAATTTTAATAAATCCATCAATCAATAAAATAACCCACTCAATACTTTTTTTGAACTTCACAAGTTCTATTTAAAAAAAATTGACACTTATAAATTATGAAAAAAGAGTTAATAGCTATACTGTTTCTGTTTTTTTTGGTGTTTACCTCAGTGAGCCTTCTTTCACACTCTCCGCTTGATCCATCAATTAACCACCAATCGTTTGCCTCAGAAAATATCCATAACCTCTTCGGACTTGTGGGAGCACATTTTTCAGGAGTTCTTGTAGATATATTTGGAATTGCATCTTTATGGATTCCCATGTTTCTATTTTTTACATCTTTTTGGTATCTTAAAGGCAGAGATATAAAAGAGATATTAATTGCCGTTGCCGGCGGCATGATTCTTATGATCACTACAGCAGGAATGCTCTCGATTATCAAAAAGCATCTGTTTATTCAAGGGGGTAATGTTGCTTCTGGAGGTTTTATAGGCGGTGCAATTTCAGATGTTCTTCTTGAATATACCAATCCGCTCGGCTCTATTATTATCCTGCTTTTTTTTATCTTTGCAGGCGTTGTCCTTGCCACTGGTATCTCAGCATCTGAATTGATTGTGATAATCCGCAGCTTTGCGTTTAATCTGCTTAAATTTGTGGGTCTTAAGGCTGTTGAGACGCATAGTGTGGTTATGGCGTTTGGTGGAAAGATAAAAAATAATGGAACTTTGAGTCGGGAAAACTTAACTAATCTTACTAAAGCTGGTCTGACAAAAACAGGTTTGGATAAGCTGACAGATATAAAACTTGATCTTAAGGCAATCACTTTTAAATCTAACTCTAATCAGGTTGATTTAGATAATTTAGATAATAAGGTTCTCTCTTCTGATAGTAACATTGCAGATGCAGATTTCTCAACATCAGAACCTTTTGAAGAACCCAGCTTTAAAACAGGTTTTTTTAAACAGGCAAAACGTTCTAAAAAGCAGGATAAAATATCCATCAGCCCAAAGCATAATGATGAGTTTACCAACATGGAGAAGTCTGCCGCTATAGAAGATGGACTCTTTACCCTTCCGCCGCTCTCTCTTTTAAATGATAAAATATCGAACAACGAAGGTCCAGATATGGCATTGCTCAGACAAAAGGTTGAAATTCTTGACAATAAACTTAAGGATTTCGGCGTAAAGGGCGAAATTGTCGATATCTTGCCCGGTCCTGTGATCACAACGTTTGAATACCGTCCAGCCCCGGGAGTCAAAATCAGCAAAATTGTCAATCTTACTGATGATCTTGCCCTTGCTCTGAGTGCACTAAGTATCCGTATTGTTGCTCCAATTCCGGGAAAAGATGTTGTTGGAATTGAAATCCCTAACGATAAAAGGGAGATTGTCGTATTAAAAGAGCTTTTAGCATCAAGCGTATTTTTAGAGTCAAAGTCACGCCTTACGCTGGCACTTGGCAGAGATATTGTCGGCAATCCTGTATCAGCAGCAATGGATTCAATGCCTCATCTTCTGATTGCCGGTGCTACTGGAACAGGAAAAAGCGTTGGGCTTAACTCTATGATTATAAGCCTTCTGTACAAAGCTAAGCCTGATGAGGTAAAATTCATTATGGTTGACCCTAAACGGATTGAGCTGTCTGTGTATGATGGAATTCCCCATCTTATCTCTCCAGTTGTAACAGATATGAAAAAAGCGACCAACGCACTTTTCTGGGCAGTCAGAGAGATGGAGAGAAGATATGAGCTGCTTGCACAGTGCGGGGTTAGAAATCTTCTTCAGTACAATAAAATGGTTGAAAACAGGTTAAAAGAGATGGAGCAAAACCTATCTGCTGATGCGTCTAAAAATATCCCAACTGCGGATACTATAGATTCAACGCAAGATACTTTAGATGACGACCATATCAAAAATATAGAAGATCAAGAAGATAATACATTAGAGCCTTTAGAGCTTCTGCCATATATTGTTGTGATTGTTGATGAGTTTGCCGATCTGATGATGGTTGCCTCCCGTGACGTTGAATCTGCTCTAATACGCCTTGCTCAGATGGCAAGAGCTGCCGGTATCCATCTTATTTTAGCAACCCAGAGACCCTCTGTAGATGTGCTTACCGGAATAATCAAGGCAAATTTTCCAACCAGAATTTCATTTCAGGTCTCATCTAAAATAGATTCAAGAACCATTTTAGACACTAACGGCTCTGAAAAACTTCTTGGTAACGGCGATATGCTTTTTCTGCCTCCGGGTACAGGTCGCCTTCAACGTATTCAAGGAGCGTACATATCAGAAGAGGAGATAGCAAGAGTTACAGCATTTTTAAAAGAGCAGCAGCAGCCCGATTATGTCGAAGATATAACTGAAAAGTCAGAAAATGCGGGTGAAGAAGATGCTGACCAGTTTTATGACGAAAAATATGATGAAGCTGTAGCTCTTATTACAAAAACAAGACAGGCTTCAATCTCAAGCGTCCAGCGTCATTTACGAATCGGATATAACCGGGCAGCAAGAATCATAGAAACTATGGAAAAAGAGGGCATTGTCGGTCCTCAAGACGGCTCAAAACCAAGAGAGGTACTTGTAATATCTCATTCAGACAGGTAATAATACAAGCTGTAGTCAGCTAAACAAAAGTATAAATAAAAAAATAAAGGTAATAAAAATTATGCAGGAGATTCGTTTTCACGGTCGTGGTGGACAAGGCACGGTTGTAGCGTCTATCATACTTGCCAAAGCCTTTTTTAAGGCAGGATATTATGTACAGACCTTTCCAGTATTTGGAGTTGAAAGACGCGGCGCACCGGTAGAGGCATACTTGCGGCTGTCAGATCAAAAGATTTTAATCAGAAGCAATGTTTACACGCCTGACCATGTGGTGGTTCAGGATATTAAATTGTTAAGCACTGTAGATATCACAAAAGGTCTAAAGCCAGGCGGGTGGATACTGCTCAATACGCCAGATGTGCCTGATGACCCTAAATTTAAGGATTACCGGGTAGCTGTAGTAGATGCCAACAAAGTCTCTTTGACGCACAGGCTTGGCACCAGAACCCAGCCGATTATCAACACTGCCATGATGGGTGCATTTGCAAAAATTATGAATATGCCCCCTTTAGATGTTATCGCACAAGCCATAAGACAGGAGATACCTGTAAAACAGCAGGAAAACATTGATGCTGCAATGCAGGCATATGAGGATGTCCGGTTTTAAAATGAGGAAATAGAATGTCATTAAAACAGCCAGCTTTAAGAGAAATACCATTATATATATCAAGATCGGCAATTACAACAGAGGTGAACAAAACAGGCTCATGGCGTTTTGCCCGTCCCCGGTATGATGAAAAAACAGCTCCTTGCAGCAGAACCTGCCCTGCAGGAGAAGATATTGCGCGTATTGAAATGTTAGCTTCACAAGGTCGGTTTCAAGAGGCATGGGAGACGATTCTGCTTGAAAATCCTCTTCCTGCTGTGTGCGGAAGGGTCTGTTTTCATACGTGCGAAACCGCCTGCAACCGTCAAGAATTTGATCAATCTATTGCCATACACCAAGTAGAGCGGTTTATCGGAGATATGGCAATCAGTAAGTCATTTCCTGTACCAGAGCCGTTTAAAAGAGACGATAAAAATCGTTTGATATCTAAAAAACAGCGTATTGCAATTGTCGGGGCGGGTCCTGCCGGACTGTCTGCTGCATGGTTTCTTGCACGCATGGGATACGCCTGCGATATCTTTGAAGCAGAAGATGAACCCGGCGGAGTGCTCAGGTGGGGTATTCCTGCCTACCGCCTGCCTGAAAAGATATTGCAAGATGAGATAAGCAGAATAAAAGAGTCGGGCGTTAATATATTTTGGAGCAAAAAAATTACTGAAACTTTTATTAAAACAGCCAAAGAAAACTATGACGCACTATTTATAGGCTGCGGTTATAGCCGCTCGTTTACCATGGGAATTGCTGGCGAACATCTGCTCTCAGACGGACTCTCTTTTCTTCATTCTGTTCGCAAACAAAAAAGAGACCATTTAAAATCTGCTAAATGTGCTGTTATTGGTGGTGGAAATACAGCCATTGATGTGGCACGCTCCATTGTTCGAATAGGTGCATCAGCAGTTTTAATATACCGCCGCCGCCGGCAGGATATGCCGGCATTTACGCATGAAGTTGAGATGGCTTTAGAAGAGGGTGTGGAAATTGTGGAGCTGTCTGCACCTGTAAGCATTGAAGAGAGTAAAGATGGATATCTTATCAAATTACAACGAATGAAGATGTCTGATATTAAAAGCAGTGACGGCAGAACTATGGTCATGCCAGACGGCGGAAATGTCAATGTTATGCAGTTTTCTCAGATATTTACAGCAATTGGTGCTGAACCTGCCGAGCCTTGGCATCTTCCGTCTGAAGAGAGCGAAAATCTATTAATCTTATCCCACTGCATCTTTCAAAATGGAGAGCTGCCTATAATTTTCGGCGGAGATTTGACCACCCCGCTTAAAAGCGTTGCTGATGCGGTTGCCTCAGGCAAACAGGCTGCAATGGCGTTGGATACCTTTTTCAGCAAAGGAAAAGATGGCATTGAAGAGCGGATAAACGGCTGCCGTGTAGGAGATGGTTCACCGCTCTCTATGGAGGTCTATCTTTCAGGAGAGCGGAAGGGCAGAAACTCCCATACAGTCTCATTTCAAGAGATTAATATTGACTATTTCTCTTCTGCTGGCAGACAGATGCCTTCTATAGTTCCTCCAAAAAGAAGATTGAATAATTTTGAGGAGGTTGAGCAGACTTTAGATGAATCTTCAGTCAGAGCAGAAACAGTCAGGTGCTTTAACTGCGGCATATGCAATGATTGCGATAACTGCCGCCTCTTCTGCCCTGAAGTTGCAATACATATGGACAATAAACGGTTCATTAATTTTGATTATTGCAAAGGATGCGGAATCTGCGTTGTTGAATGTCCGAGAAATGCCATGTCGCTGGAGGAGGAAAAAATATGAGAGAAGTATTAGAAGGAAGCCACGCAGTCTCAGAAGCGGTGCGTTTAGCAAAAGTTCAGGTTGTATCAGCATATCCTATCACCCCGCAGACTCATATTGTGGAGGCTATAGCTGATTTTTGTGCTGAAGGTAAAATGGACGCAAAGTTCATCTGTGTCGAGAGCGAACATTCGGCAATGGCTGCTGTTATAGGTGCTTCAGCCGGAGGAGCAAGAACATTTACCGCAACATCATCTCACGGGCTTGCCTTAATGCACGAGCTTTTACACTGGGCTTCTGGTGCACGTCTTCCGATTGTAATGGCTGAAGTCAACCGTGCACTTGGTCCGGGCTGGAACATCTGGATGGATCAAAGCGATAGTTTAGCCCAGAGAGATACAGGCTGGATTCAGCTATACTGCGAAGATGGACAAGAGGTTATTGATACAACTCTTTTAGCATTCAGATTAGCAGAAACAGTAAATCTGCCGGTAATGGTTGTGCTTGATGCGTTTTTTCTCTCCCACACATATGAACCTGTAGATGTGCCGGATCAGGAGCTTGTTGATAAATTTCTGCCGCCATTTGTCCCAAGAATCTGTTTAGATACCAGCAACCCTTTTGCACTCTACCAGATGGCTCCCCCTCCTGTTTACATGGAGATGCGTCATGATATTCAGATGGCTATGGAGCAGGTTGAACCTGTATTTAATCGTATAGAAGATGAATTTAACTCTATTTTTGGCAGAAAATACGGTGCAGCAGATGCTTTAGAGTGCCAAGATGCAGAGATTATTATTGTTTTAGCAGGAACCGCTGCAAGCACATGCCGTCAGGTTATATCAGAGCTGCGAAGTAGAGGCGAAAAGGTTGGAATGGTCAAACTTAAAATGTTCCGCCCTTTTCCAAAGGCACTATTCCGACAACTACTCGGCAATGCCGAAAAAATCGCTGTGATTGATAGAAACTACTCGTTTGGAGCTACTGGAATATTTGCTCAAGAGATAAGGGCTGCCCTGTATAACCACGTAAACCGTCCGCCGATATTTGGTTATGTGACAGGTTTAGGCGGACGAGATGTGACACCTGAAATTATTGAAGATATTTTTAGAATGACCAAAGAGGCATCAACACCGGAACCTGAGAGCGTATGGGTCGGACTAAATAAGCCGTTGAACCAAACTCAATCAGACCCTGACAAGCAGTAAAGAAAAAGAGGAGATATTTATGTATAACAATATACCTGAGAACGAGCTTATGTATTCCGGTCATGTTGGGTGTCCCGGGTGCGGGGCAACAATTGCTATGAAATTTGCACTTCGTGCTTTAGGAGAAAAGACCATTATGGTCATTCCAGCGTGCTGCTGGGCTATTATTGCGGGTCCCCACCCTCAAACATCTTTAAAAGTTCCCATTCTGCATACTGCATTTGAAACAGCAGCCGCAGCATCAAGCGGTCTTAGAGCAGCACTTGATATGCAGGGAGATACAGAGACCACAGTTGTCGCATGGGCAGGTGACGGCGGAACTTTTGATATTGGATTTCAAGCATTATCAGGAGCGGCTGAACGCAACGAGGATTTTATCTATGTCTGTTACGATAATGAAGCATATATGAATACAGGCGTTCAAAGAAGCTCTTCCACTCCATTTGGAGCAAGAACCACAACCACGCCCGGACAGGGCTGGAAGCATAGACGGAAAAAAAATATAGTCGAAGCTCTTGCAGCACACCGTATTCCATATGCCGCAACAGCCAGCATAGCTTTTCCAGAAGATATGATCCGAAAATTTGAAAAAGCCAAGCAGATGAAAGGCGGCACCAGATTTATCCATGTTTACGCCTCATGCCCGACCGGCTGGAGAGTTCCAACAGAGATGTGCATCAAAATAGCAAGGCTCGCTGTTCAGACCAATTTCTTTCCGCTTTACGAAGTTGAAGATGGTAACCGCTACACAATAAATCATCAAGGCAGCCGTCCTATCAAAGATTACATGAGCGTTCAGGGAAGATTTAAGCACCTTAACGATGATGATTACAAGCAGATACAGCAGATGGTTGACGCAGATTGGAAGCTGCTTGAACGTAAGGCAAAAGAGATTATTTAAGAGGTATTACAGATGAACTTTCGTTTTTTTAAAGAGCTTTTTTCTGGTTTTCTGCCTGCAATAGGTCTTTTTCTTACTATCATTAAATTGATGGAGTTCTTTTTTCCTAACAGGCTTTTGTGGCTGCAATCAAATTGGGTTTTTGCAGGTCTGATTGTCTGTTCATTTACGTATTCACTCTATATTAATTTTCCGTATAGAACCGCAAGATTCAGAATAAGCGGCACTGATGCTTATATTTCTATCCGAATCGGGGACATTCTCTTATCTGATGAAAATATAGTGATCCCTACAAGTAATTTTTTCAATACCTCCCCTGAAATAGTGGCTCCAAATACACTTTTAGGGCAGTATTTAAAGAAATATTATAACAATGACACTTCACAGATAGCCAAAACCATAGACAGAGATATTGAGAAATCTCTCGCTCATGTAAAAGGTGAACATGTGGATGTTAGAAAAGGGAAAACTATATCTTACCCGTTATGCACCGTAGCAGCATTTAAAACACCATCAAATAAAAAGGCGTTTTTAATCTCAATCACAAAAATAACTGAAAATCATGAAATAAGGGTTGAAAGCAATATCTCCTATATACATCAGGCTCTTGATAATCTATGGAATAGGACAGAAACAGAGCTTGATAACGGCATTTTGCATATAACTCCATTTGGTTCAGGAGTATCAAGAGCTTTTAATAAGACTACTGAATCAATTATTTACATTGCACAAAATTTTATTGATCGTGCAAAAAGAAAACGTCCATGCTCTGAACTTGTGATATTTATCAAGCATGGTTCTGTTAATCAGATAGAATACCTTGAGTTGAGGAAAATTATAAAATTCTTAGCCCAAGGCTGAGAACAACATAATTAAGCGATTTAAAAAATGTAAAAAAACAAAAAGCCCCGTCTGGTTAAAAAACTGGAGGGGGTTTTTTGTTTAAAGGAAAAACTATGGAATATCGTATGAAGATATAAATGTTCTTCATTCCGGTGGGGATAAACCGTATTATCTTTTATTCTATCTCACATTTTGCTTGATTTTCTAAATTCAAGGGTAGTAAACAAAGTAAACAGATAATGTAAATTCGTAAAAGGAAAGTTGATTCTGTTTCCGAAAAAGAAACTAAATAAGAGAGGAAAATAAAAATGAAAAAG
This sequence comes from uncultured Desulfobacterales bacterium, assembly GCA_964539635.1. Classification (GTDB taxonomy): domain Bacteria; phylum Desulfobacterota; class Desulfobacteria; order Desulfobacterales; family Desulfobacteraceae; genus Desulfamplus. The sequence continues at coordinate 42,210 of CAZIJN010000028.1, forward strand.
ATTATTAAATTATGTGTTGTTGTGGTGTTTGTTCTTAATTCGGTTTGCATTGTTAACTCAGCCGAAAATTTAGTGGTTGATATAAGTAAGTTGGCTGGAAAAACTGAAAAACAAGTTTCTAAATATTTAGGTACTCCAGAACTTTGTGAAAAGAGTAAATATGGCAAAAAGTGCCAATATAAAAAGGGAGAAACTGAAATTGTATTTATTCAAGGTAAGGCGGATTGGATAACGATAAACAATATTGGAGACATACCATTTTCAGAAAGAGCATTGGAGGCAATAGGCATTAAAACTAATAAACCATCAACATATTATAAGAATGGCGTTATTCGTTGGGATAATACAATCAAGGGTTTTGAAGAGGTATCAATATTTAAAAACAGTGAATCATCTGTATGGTATTATTATATAAAAGTAAAAACTAAGTAACCAATAGAATAAAAGGAGCATTCATGAAAAGAATTATTTTATATGTAATTTGTATAATTATGCTTTTAGTATCATTCGGTTTTGCTGCGGACAAAAAAGCAACAGATTCTCAGATATGTAAGGCATGTATAGGGATAGTAATGAGCAAAAGCCCTTCTATTATCAAAATAGATAAGGTTTCCAAAGGAATAGTTTATTTATCATATATCAGAGCAAGTGATGGAACAAAATGGACTAATAAATGCAAAGTAGAAAAGGATAGAGTTTTATGGGGAAGTGAAGGTGGTAGATGGCGAGATTTCCCAGAAGATGGTGTTATTACATATAAAATTAAAGGCGATAAGATACTAATTAAAGAAACATATCAAGATGGTTCAAGTAATGAAGAAGAATTTTCTATTAAACAGTTAAAGTAAGTTCTAACAGCATAATTTTTGCACATGCCATAGCGTCAGAATCTGCCTGATGGTGGTTTAAAGAGATATTAAAATAGCTGCAAACATCTGATAATTTTGTTGGACGTATATTCCAGAGCTTTCGAGATAAAATCATGGCACAGTCAATTGCCAAAAAATTAGACATCTTTTCAAATAAAAATTCTATGTTTAATATGTTTTGTGATTGTCTATAGACGATAAGACATTTTTAATAATTATTCCAATCTCCTCCAATCCATACGGTTTTTTAATATATTGGCTCGCTCCAAGAGCCATTATCTCTTTCTGCCTGTCTGTCTCTGAAAATCCACTGGCAATAATGACTTTTTGGTCTGGGTTGATCTGAATGAGCCTCTTGTAAGTTTCTAACCCATCAATACCCGGCTCCATAATCATATCAAGAATAATCAAATCCGCAGATTTTGTTTTGATAAATTCAACTGCCCGCTCTCCGCTCTCTACAGACGAAACTCTGTAATTAAGTTTTGTGAGCATAGCGGTTGCTATTTCTCTTTGCTCTTTTAGGTCATCTACCACAAGAATATGCTCAAGGCTGCCTATGTAATCGCTAAAAGAAATAGATGCTGGAGTCTCATCTTTTTTCTGATTGGTAGCTGGAAAATAGAGTGTAAAAGTGGTCCCTGAATCGAGCTTGCTTTTAATGTCTATATATCCATCATGATCTTGCACTGTCCCCCATACAACTGCCATACCCAGCCCTGTACCGCTTCTTCCCATCACTTTTTTTGTAAAAAAAGGTTCAAAAATCCGCTCAATGTCTGATTCGGCAATTCCCGTACCCTGATCTTCAACCTTAATTACAACATATTCACCCGTCTCAACTTGGGTATATGCTTTGATTGGAAATTCAACAAAAACATTCTCAGTAGATATGGTTATAGTCCCGCCTTTTGGTTGTGCCTCTGCTGCATTATAAACCAGATTCATAACTGTTTTTGATAGATGTACGGGCGAGCCTATGATAAACGGTTTTGTTGCTGCCAGACGGACTTTTATATTAGAGTCAGGATAACAACTTAATATCTTTTTACACTCTGGTGATTTTGTGAATTTTAATACTACTTCACTAAGATTTATCACCTCTTTAGTTGTTACGCCTCTTCTGGAGAGAGTCAGCATATCTTGAATAATTTCAGCAGCTTTTTCTCCTGATGACTTGATGGCAAGCAGCGATTCTGTAAATGGGCTATTTTCATCAAGCTCAAGTAGAATCAACTCAGGATAACCCGTAACAGCCGATAGAATGTTATTCAAATCGTGGGCAACCCCTCCTGCTAAAAGTCCTAAAGCTTCCATTTTGCGGGCACGGTTAAGCTGGTTTTGAAGCTGTATATGGTTGTTCAGAGATTCATGCAGCCCTTTTAAAATATATGTAACAGAAAGAACTACAATCACATTAAGAAGCATGAAATTCAAACTTGTAACGATCCATTTTTCAAGCGGATTTATTACTGTTATGCCCCACCCCAAAAAGCCTTCTAAAATAAGAAATCCAGTCCCTATTAGTGTTATGGTATTGATTAGCAGTGCAAAGGTAGAAATTTTAAAGCCGAGAAAGAGACCTGTCAGAACAGGAAAAGCAAACAGCCAGACAGGACCCGCACCAAAAGGTCCTAAAACAAAGAGCAGAGTCAAACCCAGCAGATAGGAGAGAGTGCAGAAACTGAACGCCTTAACATTATATGAAACACCCGGATAAAAAAAGAGAAACAGGATATACATATATATGATCGTATCTGCAATGGCGATTATCCAAAGATTTTCCTTAATTGAGAGAGAAACACTTGGAAAATATACCACAAACCCAAGAATCACGCAGATTAGGAGCAGATTCAAAAGTATCCGCTCCTGCCAGTAGTCAATATTTAATCTATTGAGATGGTTTTTAGGAGTTGTCATCTCCTTGATATATTTTTTCAATCTCTCCATATTTCTTTACTTTAGGCATCCTTATGCAAATAGATTTACCCAGTCATACATTGATTTGATTGAGTATTGGATAAAATCTGTAAGATATTAAATTTAAAAGTGAATATTCAGGCTCAGTGCGATAAAGTGGATATCAGAGTTATAGATTCCATCAGCACTCCCTCCAGATTCAATTCCTAACATATTGTTCTTTTCACGCTCTTTCTGCCGTTCATAAACATAAGCTGTAGAGAGTGTATATCGCTGCCAGTTGATATCGAATCCTGCTGCAAAAAGATGGGCATCTGAATCTGGCAGAGACGGCTCAAATGTAGTGTCAGGTATTGAATTTTCCCTGTATAGATAGCCTGTACGCAGGGTGAAGTTCTGATTGTAGATATATTCCAAACCTATGTTTGTGGTAACAGTATCTTCCCAGTTTTTTTCTACTGTATTAGAAGTCATGCCGTTTACAGGCTGGGCAAATTCCGTGCGGACTTTACTGTAATCTGACCACCCTTCCCAAAGAATACCTGTCTCTAATGTCAATTTGTCTGTCATATTCCAAGCAATGCCGGCAAAGAATACATCGGGAAGTTTTAATACTGCCTCTGCATCAGTATCAGGAAGCATAGCTCTCATCACAGCAGGGCTTTCTTGAGGAAGCTCAAATGAGACATCTCCATCAAGATCAACTGAATAACCGCTTCGATAAGAGCAGCCTAATGAAAAATTGTTTGTAAATTTGTACAGAATGCCAAGATTAAAGCCATATTCTGAACCATCGCCTGAAAATTTTTGATAACCGTCATTAAGTCCGTAATAGGAAAAATTAATGCTGTTTTCAAGCAGAGCATCTAAATTGATAAAATCAATTCCAGCAGCAAGTGCAATTTTCGGTGTTACTTTATAAGATATTGCAGGATTTACGCAGATACTCTTTAACTCAGAATTCGTGGCAATGTACCTGCCTTCCCAGCTTTTACCCCATTCTGTTGCCAGTCCAAAAGGTGAAAATATGCCGAGTCCAAAAGAGATATCGCTGTTAAATTGGTGTGATGCATACAATGTGCTTGGGAAAAAAAGGCTGTCATCAGTTGCAGCATATGATCCTGTGAGAGGGTCTTCATATTCAAACGAGAGCTTGATAATAGTTGTTCCAAGTTCAAGCTGTGTAGCTTTAAGACCATTTATTAGTGCTGGATTATAAAAAACTGATGAAGGTGATTGTGAGTGTGCAATTGAAGAGCCTGCCTGTCCAAAAGATGAGGCTCCTTGTGAAAAAATACCGAATCCAGATGCGTAAAGTCTGCTGGAAAATAAGAATATAAAAAGCACAGCAGATAAAAAATAAGATATTGTTTTCATTTTTTTCTCCATTCAGAAAGATATGGAAAAGAGGGGGGTTTTACGATTAATCTTTCCAAGATTAACAGCCCTGTGAGCAGCAGAATCAAAAAAGCAAGTTTTTTGTTTTGCAGCGTAATTGCTAAACTCATTAAATCATAATCAAGTTTCTGATTATAATCAATAAGTTTAGCAATTAGAGCGTTTTATATTTACTTTTACTCGATGCTCGATTTTTCTGATTATAACGGATTTTTAGACTGTTATTTACTTTTCAGCTTGTCAAGTATAAATAAACATCAGGGCAGTCATATCACATTTTAGGGAATCTAAGATTTAAGAAAATGAAAATTATCAATCAAAATCCAGAACAAAAAGCCCGTGATAAAATCGACAACCTCCTTATTCAAGCCGGCTGGACGGTTCAGCATAAAAACAGAATCAACTTTTCAGCATCAAGAGGCGTTGCTGTTCGAGAATATCAGACTGATGCGGGACCTGCCGACTACATGCTGTTTGTCGATAAAAAGCCGGTCGGCGTAATTGAGGCAAAAAAAGAGGAACAGGGTTTTCATCTCAATGCAGTAGAGGAGCAGACATCAGACTATGGCAATGCTAAACTTAAATGGATAAAGCACGAAGAGCCTCTTCCGTTTTTGTATGAAAGCACTGGTGTTATTACATGGTTTACTGATAGACGTGACCCAAAACCTCGTGCCCGTGAAATCTTTACATTTCATAGACCTGAAGAGCTTGCACGAAAAATTAAATCTCTCTCTCTTCGCTCACGCATTCAAGATATACCAGAATTAAATCCAATTAAAATTGACCCAGCAACTCTTACACCTGAAAAAATACCAGCAGCCCAGCTAAATCTGCGGGAGTGTCAACAGACAGCTATCACCAATTTAGAGGCATCTTTAAAACAGGGCAGACCAAGATCGCTCATTCAGATGGCAACAGGAGCAGGCAAAACCTACACAGCAATTACATCAATATACCGCCTGCTTAAATACGCACGAGCAAGAAGAGTGCTGTTTCTTGTTGATACACGAAATCTTGGCAAGCAGGCTGAACAGGAGATGATGGCTTACACTCCATTTGATGATAATCGAAAATTTACAGAGCTTTACACTGTCCAGCGTCCTACATCTCCCAATATTTCCGAAACAAGCAAAGTTGTTGTCTGCACAATCCAGAGGTTATACTCAATCCTTAAAGAAGAGGATTTAGACGATTTGCAGGAAGAGATAAATCCTGCTGAAAAATATATCTCAAGAAAAGAGCCTCTGCCTGTTGTTTATAACGATAAAATCACGCCTGATTTTTTTGATGTTATATTTATAGATGAGTGCCACCGCTCTATATACAACCTTTGGCAGCAGGTTCTTGATTACTTTGACGCATTTCTTATCGGGCTTACTGCAACTCCTGATAACCGAACTTACGGCTTTTTCAAAAAAAATGTGGTGTCAGACTACAGCCACGAAAAAGCTGTTGCAGATGGTGTAAATGTGGGCAATGAAATCTATATTATCGGCACACGGATAACAGAAAAAGGCGGAACGCTCCAAAAAGGGCTGTTAGTTGAGAAAAGGGAGAGAATGACCCGCAAAAGACGGTGGGAAGAGCAGGATCAAGATGAGGAATATACAAACAGACAGCTTGATAGAGATGTTGTCAATCCTGATCAGATACGCACTGTTATCCGTCAATTTAAAGATAAACTTCCAACCATCTTTCCAGATAGAAAAGAGATTCCTAAAACCCTTATCTTTGCAAAAAATGACAGCCATGCTGACGACATTATCCGAACTGTCAGAGAAGAGTTTGCAGAAAGAAACGAATTTTGTAAAAAGATCACATATAAGGTTTCACGAGATGTTGTTGATAAAGATGGCTGCCTTATCCAAAAAGGAGAAGACCCTGACTCCTTGCTTTCAAATTTTCGTAATGAATTCTATCCTCGAATTGCCGTAACTGTTGATATGATTGCAACTGGAACTGATGTTAAGCCTCTTGAGTGCCTTTTATTCATGCGTGATGTCAAAAGCCGCAACTATTTTGAGCAGATGAAAGGACGGGGAACCCGCACCCTCGGGTTTGATGATCTTAAACGGGTAACACCATCAGCACGATATGCCAAAACCCATTATGTGATTGTTGATGCAGTCGGAGTAACAACATCTCTTAAAACTGCAAGCCAGCCCTTAATAACAAAGCCGTCAGTGCCTATTAAAGATTTGATGATGGGAATTATGATGGGTGCAGGTGATGAAGATTCAATCTCCTCTTTAGCCGGACGATTGGCAAGAATGGACAGACAGTTGACACAAAAAGAGCATGAGAAGATTCAAGATGCTGCCGGCAGACCTTTAAAAGAGATTACAAAAAGCCTTTTAAATGCTATTGATGCAGATAATGTTGAAATTAAAGCTGTTGAGTTGGCTGAAAAATCAGGCGTAAAAGTTACTGACAAAATAAGAGAAGATGCACAATCAGAGCTTTGCGTTGAAGTTGGAAACCTTTTTACTGGTGAAATTGTAGAACTTCTTGATACCATCAGACGGGAAAAAGAGCAGACAGTTGACCATGAAAATCTTGATGAAATAATAAAATCAGAGTGGCAGCAAGATTCAAAAGAGAACGCACTCAGCTTGATTAAAGAGATGAAAGAGTATTTTGAGCAGAACAAGGATAAAATAGAGGCTTTAACAATCTACTATGACCAGCCGCACAGAAGAAGAGATATCACTTTTAAGATGATAAG